>JBPKMA010000004.1:0-1815 GCA_051293835.1 Nitrospiraceae bacterium
GACGACCGCTGGGATGCCGAGTTGTTTGGCCACCGCTTCGACCAGCGGGAAATTGATCATGAAACTGTATTGGCCGCCGAACTGGCCGTAGCAGGGCTTGTCGGGATTGTTCAAGACCTTCAGCTCGACCGCACCCGCGTCGAAGCTGCTGAAGCCGACAGCGTCCGGCGCAAGGATCCGCTTGGCCTCCTTAAGTGTCGCGAACGCGCCGAGATTCACCGGCACGAGCACCTGCTCGTCGATCTGCTTGAGAAACTCGACGATGGTCTTGCGGTAGGGCGTGTCCCTCCACTCGACCTTGTGGTATTCCTTTTCCCAGACGAGGTCCTCGAAGAAGGGCGGAAACCCCTTCAGCGTGTCGGCGTCTTTGGCCTCAAAGGCCCGCACGAATCCCGACCAGTCCGTGATCTGCGCGTGTCTTGTCTCGCTGAGGTTCGGGCGCAGGTGTTCCTCTTCGATCTCGCCGGCCTTCCTGACCATCAATTTGGTGGGCAGATCGTTCCACAGCTCGTTGCAGATGATCCGATCGACCGTGCCGTCTTGCACCGCAGCGAGGTTCGTGACGTCGGCGCAAAGTGTCTCCACCCGCTCCCGATGCGGTGCCAGGTCGGGATGCGCCTTGGCCTGCTCCAGGGTCGCCGGATGCCTATCCACCAACACGTACCGAATCCGCGGATACACGCGCCCGTCCTTGTCGAGGCGCTGCAAATGGGTCAAGAAACAGGCGGCCAGGTTGCCGTTGCCGGGCCCCCATTCATGGATGATCAGGGGACGACACGGGCGAGCCTGGCCCTGGGCCGCTGTCTCGCCTTTCTCTCCGGTCTCGCGAGTCGCGCCGAGCGCGTGCTCGCGTTTCGTGACGCGCTCGTAATACTCCTGCGCCAGCGCGTGCGCAAGGCGGTAATCGGCGGAGGCGAAGGTCTGATAGTATTGGCGAAGCTGGTCGCCCCGGAGGCGATAGAAGAGCTCGTTGATATGGGCCTGCCAGTAGTCAACTGGCTTATAGTCGCCGATCGGCTGGGGCAGGGCGTCAAGGTCTTGCAGCACGGTGCCCTCTCGCGGCAGCGGATTCTAGCAAATGACTTCGCTGGGCCGCAACCGCGCTCCCTTATCTTGCTTGCTCCCACATTGGAGCAAGGACGGACAGGAGCCTTGCTTGACAGCCGCGAGTGAGCGGGTGTACCAAAAGAAGCATGGCACGCAGCACAGAGCGCGCAGCAAAAAGAATCCCCGTGCCATTCACGTCCTTCATGGTCATCGCGCTAATGACGTGGTCGGCGGCTTGGGCGGAAGACCTGCCGCTGACACGCAATGTGCCGATCGACCAGTTCCAAAACCGGCTGGAGGACGTTAAGCCCTACAACTTCGACGCGCCCCCCGAAGGCCTGTTCCGCTCCATTGAAACGACGGAAGGGTTCGAGGAGGAACTGGGCTTTCGGCGGCAGAATGAATACGTTCCGATCAATCCCACTACGGAATACCGGTCGGACTCCAAGCCGGTGTTCATCGTGTTTCGCCTGCACCAACACTATCAGTCTTTTCTGATCATCGGCGTCTGCTATCCGGAGAACGTCCCTGGACTCGATCCCACCGTCGAGCTGACCCGCGACACGGTGTACATTGCCACCGAAGATGAGAGCGGCTACCTCAAGCTCTTCCCACCCCAAGGCGGCTGGAAACCGGGCCAGTATAAGGTGGAGATCCACGTGGGCGAGGAAGTCAGCCCGATCTCCCTGATGGGGACCATGCGGTTCACCGTCTTGCCCGCCACCAGCACAGCCACCCCGGCCGCAGGGCCAAACTGAGCGTGCAAGT
>JBPKMA010000004.1:1915-302881 GCA_051293835.1 Nitrospiraceae bacterium
TATAAGGTGGAGATCCACGTGGGCGAGGAAGTCAGCCCGATCTCCCTGATGGGGACCATGCGGTTCACCGTCTTGCCCGCCACCAGCACAGCCACCCCGGCCGCAGGGCCAAACTGAGCGTGCAAGTAGTAAAAACAAGAGGTCGGTGGTAAAAAAAGGGGTCGGGAGTCTTTTGGGCAGCCGTTGCACAGCGTCTTGCCTGTTTGGTTGACAGGTTCCTTGGCTTCGGTGTAGGAACTGTTCACAATACGGCTTTCCGGGTGATGGGGTTCACCCTAACCGCCGCCTCCCTGGGAAAGGATAAGGAGGCGGCTAATGACTCCTACTCGCCATGGCGGCGGTGGGAGTTTTTTGTTTTGGAGGTGAACGCCGACCGAGGGCTCATGCCGATCGGGGACTTCCTGCCTCAATATGATGTCCGCACGAACGTCGTCCGGGATATTGTCGCCCATCTCAGCCTGTTTCTCCGATTGGAGCGCAAGATGCTCGGGATCATCGCCTCTTACGCCGTGGCGATTGGTCTGTTCATGCTGGGCGTGCCGATTGCGGTCCAGGAATTGGTCAGCACGTTTTCCTTCGCGGTCGAACCGCGCATGATCCTGACGCTCGCCCTGGCGGTTGCCGGAACGTTAATGGGCGCCGCCGCCTTCCGCGTGCTGCAGGCCCGCGCGGTCGAGACGCTCAACCAGCGTCTCTATACCCGCGTCGCTATCGCGTTCACCGAGGCCCTGCCCCGGCTGCACGAAGACCATTTCCTGCCCCAACACGCCTACCGCTTCATGGAAGCTGACCTGTTGACCCGCGCCCTGGCGGCGATGATGGCGGATCTGTTCAATGTCGCCGTGGTTGGGTCGATCGGCATGACGATGCTGGTCTTCTATCATCCGTTTTTCGCTGCCTACAACCTGGCGCTGGTCGCCGGCTTCGTCTTCCTCGTCTCGCTGTTCGGCCGCGGCGGGTTCCTCATCACGCTGGACATGTCCCGTCTGCATTACGAGATCTTCCACTGGATGCAAAACATCGCGCTGAACCTCGCCCACCTGCGGGCTGCCGGCTCCAGCCCCTATTTGCTGCACAAAACCGACGCGCTGACCCGGGCGTACGTGAAAGTGCGGCAGCGCCGCTCAGACCTCCTCACCGGACGCCAATACAAGGCGGCGTCGCTGTGGCACGTGGCGGGCCACAGCAGCTTGATCACCATGGCTGGCCTGTTGGTCGCCGAGGGTCAACTCACCGTCGGGCAATTCGCCGCCGCCGAGGTGATCGTGGGCAATCTCCTGTTGAACTTAGACACGCTGGCACGCCGCATTGCGGTGTTGTTCTTGGCCTTCGTGTCGTTCCGCGAAATGGCCGGATTCTTCGCCCTGCCGAAGGAGGTCCCGCTCCCCAAGGTTCATCTGCCGATCGCGCAGTTCGGCGAAGGGGTCAAGGTGACGGGTAAGAACCTGGCCTTCGCCTATCCGGGCTCGGCTCCCCTGTTCAGTCATTTCAACCTTGAGGTCGCGCCCGGCGAAAAAGTGGCGGTCCTCTGCCGGACCAGCACCGAGAAGACGGCGCTGGCCAAGGTGTTGGCCGGCCTCTATGCGCCGACCGCCGGGGTTGTCCGCTATAACGATATGAATCTTGTCGACCTCAGCATGGATTCGATCAGCTCATGCCGGGGGCTGGTGCTGGATTCTCATCCCACACTGTTGGACGGTACCCTGGAAGATAACATCGTCTTGGGCCGTCCGTCGATTGCCTTCGACGACATCCAGTGGGCCCTGCGCTTCGTGGAACTGGAAGAGGAGATCGACGCTCTGCCGGACGGCTTGCGGACCCCGGTCACAGGACACGGCAGGGCTTTCACGCTGAGCCAGATCTTGCGAATCCTGGTGGCGCGGGCCATCGTCACGCGGCCGCGCCTGCTGATCTTCGACGGGACTCTGCACAGCATGATCCCCAGCCTGCGCGAGCTCCTGCTTCGCCGGCTGTGCTCGAAGGAGGAAGGGTGGTCAGTCATTTTCGTCTCCAATGACCCGAGCTTCACGAGTTATGTGGATCGGCATGTCTTGCTGCGCTGATCCTGCGCCGCCGCGGGCATGCGGGTGCTCCATGATCCCGAAGCGGAACCTGAGCGGTTGGGCCGGGATGCTCCGGACCGGCGTCCTCCTCTCGCTCGCCAGCTTCTGTGGCGGACTGCCACTGTCGTCCGCGACCGCCGGCGAGATGGAGCGGGACCCCGGGGGATTTTACGGCATCCACTGGGGCGCCAAGCTGGCCGAGGTCCCGGAGCTTATCCCGGTCGAGTCCGGAGACCGCCTTCAGACGTATGAATTCAAACACGGTGCCCCGCCGTTGGGCGATGCCCGGCCCGACTCGGTCCGCTTGATCGCCATCGACGGGCAATTTGCACGCGCCACCGTCCGGTATCGCGGCGCGCAGACTCATGGGCAGATCCTGGCCTATCTGGAGCGAGAACTCGGCCGGGCCGACCGGACCCCCGGCTCGATGATTCGCGGGCTGAACCAGGAATTCAACTGGCGCGGCTCCGATACGGAGGTGAACCTGACCTACGAGGGCTTCGGCGAACGCGGCATCATTTTCTTCGAAAGCCGCACCCTGGCGCCGCGGTTCAACGACGTGATCCCCGAGCACAGTTACTGACGGCGTTTTCCCACGGGCCGCCTCTGGGAATCCGCGTTCGCCGCCGACCGGCTGACGGAGTTTCCGAACCGGGTGTATGAAAAATCCGTATTCTGCATCAGGTGATGGAGTTCACCTGAAGCGCCAGGCTGGACGGCCTGGCTGATGACTCCTAGCGGCGGCTTCCGCGGTAGGAGTTTTTTATTTTTTATGGCTTCTGCATCCGCTCACCCCAAGGAATGGCTGCTCGCTCGTCTCGCCGAATTCCGCGGCGTGTTGGCGGAGATGGGCTCCGACTTCGCCGGGCTCGCCGCGCGCGTCGCGGAATGGTCCGATCGTTACAACGAAGGCCGGTTCCGGCTGGCGGTCTTGGGACAATTCAAGCGCGGGAAAAGCAGCCTACTGAACGCCTTGCTGGGCGAACCTCTCCTCCCCACCGGTGTCCTCCCTTTGACCGCCATCCCGACTCTCCTGCGCTATGGTCCGGAGCGCCGGGTCCGCGTGATCCGGCTGAACGGGCGGCAGGAGGAGCATGTCGGGACGGCGGAGGTGTTGACGCAGGTCCTGACCCGCTTTGTCACCGAACGGGAAAACCCCGCCAATCGGCTCGGCGTCGCGCAGGTCGAAGTGGACCATCCCTCGGCGTTGCTCGCCAACGGGGTGGAGATCATCGACACCCCCGGCATCGGGTCCACCCTGCCGCACAACACCGAGATGGCCCGGCACGTCTTGCCGGTCTGCGACGGCGCGCTCTTTATTCTCTCGCCCGACCCGCCGATCACCGAGATCGAACTGCAATTCCTCCGGCTGGTCAAAGAGGCGGTCGCCCGGGTGGTCTTTGTCCTGACGAAAGCCGACCTTCTTCCGACCCCGGAGCGCGCAGAAGTGCTCGCCTTCCTCCAACGGGTGCTGCATGAGCAAGCGGGTTTCGGCGCCGAAGTACGCATCTTCACAATTTCCGCGCGCCAGGCGCTGGAGGCACGCGCCACCGCCTCGGCTCCTCTTCTCTCCGAAAGCGGGATCACGGCCCTGGAGACGTACCTGGCGGACTTCCTCGTCACCGACAAACAGGCGGCGTTACAAGAGGCCATTCGAACGAAAGCAGCGCGGTTGCTCGGCGAAGCCCTGTTTGCCCTGGACCTACGGCGCCGCGTGATCGATCTGCCGCGTGAGGACTTGGAGCGGCGCGCGGCGCGCTTCGACGTCCATCTCGAAACGATGGAGCGCGAACGGATGTATTTCCATGACCGTCTGGCCGGCGACCGGCAACGGTTGTTGGCGGAGCTTGACCGACTGGCGGACGCGCTCGTCGAGCCGGCGACCAAGGCCTTGTCGGCCTGTGTAGAGAGCGTGCGCGGCGAGGTCGGCCTCGGCACGGCCGGCGCTGACCTGCCACGCCGGATCTTCGCCTCGCTGGCCGAAGAAGTCGATCGGGTATTCGGGCAGGCGGCACGCGAGCTGTCGGCCACCGTCGCTTCCCAGTTCCATGCCATTGAAGACCTCCACTGCCGGGAGCTCGAACATCTCATCGACCGCGTGCGGCGGACCGCGGCGGACTTGTTCGAGGTGCCCTGCCTGGATACTGCAGCGGTGGACCGCCTTGAAACCATCCACGAACCCCGGGTGATCGGCCAACGCTGGGTGACCTCCTTCACTGAGGAAGCCGGGGCCTGGATCACTTGGCTTCTGCCACGGCACCTGCGGGTTAAGCGCTTCGACCGTCACCTGCGCGAGACTATCGCGTATCTGGTCCGACGGAACGTCGAGGAGGTCCGATGGGCGACGCGCAGAAACCTGGAAGAGACCCTTCGCCAGTTCGAAGCACGGATGGATACGCAGCTCGACGCCGCGATCGAGAGCATCCGCACGGCGGTGCGCGCCGCGCTCGAGCGTCAAGCCCGTCGCGAGGCGGTCGGGCTTCCGGAGTTGGAGCGGCTGAAGGGTTTTCGGCCGCGGCTGGCGCAGTTGCTGGCGGAGCTGTCGCCGCCCGGGAACGCAGCCTTGTACGGCAGCCCGTTGTAAGGCGTTCGGGTGGACGTAGCCAAGCGCAACATGCGGCGATGCACGGTGAACGACGATGGACGTTCGTGAGGCGGATCGTCATCCGGCCGACGACGAGGACATCGAGGCCCTCGTGCGCGGCCTCGACAACCTGCATTGGAATCTTCAAGTTCAGGCGGACATCCTGAGACTGGGCGAACGCGCCGTCCCGGCCTTGGCGCGCTTCCTGCTCGGGCCGCCCAGCCAATTCCCTCAGGGACGGGTGCTGGCGGCCGAGGCCCTCGGCCGGATCAAAGGAGAGTCAGCGTTCCACGCGCTGTTGAACGCTCTTGATCCCCAACGCCTCGCCGGACTCAGCCCGCTCCTGCGCCTTTCCGAGGAAGACGTACAGAACGCTGTCGCCCGGCAACTGGCTCGGCTCGGCGATCGGCGTGCGATCCCGACGCTGTTGGACGCCTTGCGCAGTCACCGCCTGGTCGGCGCCGCCGAGGCGTTGGTCCGCTTCCATGAAACGGAGGCGCTGCCCTGGATGGTCGAGGGACTCGAGGACGCCTTTAAGCGCGATCGGTTCGCGCAGGCCATCCTCGACATGGGCTGGGCCGCCATTCCGCCTCTCATTGCGACGTTAGCGCAGCGGCGCATGTATCGGGACGAAGAGCTGTTGCCGAGCATCGAGCGACGTGCGGAGGCGCTCCGTCTGCTCGGTCTCTTGTACGCCAAGGAAGCCGTGCTCCCGATCCGCGCCGCCTTGCGCGACCGCTCCGACAAGGTGCGGACGGAGGCCGCACTCGCCTTGACGGTGGTGGAAGCAGGCGACTCGGTCTTGGAGGCGGTCCCGGCTCTCCTAGCCGGCTTGACCCACCCGGATTTTCTCCAGCGCGACCGCTGCGCCGACGCGCTTGCCCGTATCGGGCCGCGCTGCGTTCCGCTGATCGAGCAGGCGCTCCTCCACGGAGTCGTATCCGTGGCCGGCGACACGGTTCCTTTGACCGTCAACGCGCGGTCGGCCGCGCTGGCGGTGCTCGAACGCCTAAAGGGACACGTCCCGTGCTGAACGACGCGCAACGGACGAGTCTGCGCATCGTGATGAGCCTGATCGAAGAGAAGATGCGCGACATCGAGGCCCGACTCGCCTCCCCGGAGGAACATGGCCGGATGTTCGACATTTGCCACGACCTCGCTCCGGACGTGCAACAGGCGTTGCGACTCACAGTTGCAGAAGTCTATGCGCTGATTCCGCCCCTCCGCGACCGGCTTGCTCTGCCTCGTGAAGTCAAACCGGCAAGTCGAGAAATCCTGAAGGGGCTCTATGCTCAGTTTCTTCCAGACGCTCAGGGTGGAATTGGCCTTCTCCCTCGGTTGCCTGAATCTGCACCGCCGCCTCGCAGCCAAGAGAGAGCCAGTGTGTTTTCCCAAGCCGGCGCCCGCGGGCACGCGCAGGCACCGCGTCAGCGGACTGTACACTGTACGACGTGTGCCTGGCGCTCCACTTGAATCGACGAGTCGTGGGCAACACGGTCGACGCCGACCGCAAGAGCCTCGTGATCATCACCGGCGCTAACCAGGGCGGGAAGTCGAGCTTCCTGCGCAGCATCGGTCTGGCGCAAGTGATGATGCCGGCCGGGATGTTCGTCCCGGCCGAGTTCTTCACGGCCGAGCTGTGCACAGGTCTCTTCACTCACTTCTAGCGGGAAGAAGACGCGACGATGAAGAAGGGGAAGCTCGACGAGGAACTGGCACGATTGAGCGAGATCGTTCACCGTCTCGTGCCGAACGCGATGCTGCTTCTCAACGAATCATTTGCGGCGACGAACGAACGGGAGGGGTCCGAAATCGCGAAGCAGGTGGTGCACGCCCTGCTGGAAAAGGGCATCAAGATCTTTTATGTCCCCCATCTGTACGCCTTCGCCCACAGTTTCTTCGAGAGAAAGACGCAAGACACCCTGTTTCTCCGCGCCGAGAGGCGAGCCGACAGAACGCGAACCTTCAGACTGGCCAAAGGCGAGCCTGAAGAGACCAGTTACGGCGAAGATCTCTACCGAAGATCTTCGAGGATGAATCGGATACGGCACCCGCGGTCGGAGTTTTGGCGGGTGATCGGCGTCCGGCAGGATTCTCGCCCAACCGACAGGACGGACGATGAGGATACGCGCGGTGACAGCCGCCATTGCTCGCCGTCGGTCGCGACGAAGGCAACGCGGTTCTCTCTTCCTCGTCGCCTCTTGACACCGCCTTTGCGAGTGGATTATGTAACATTTCAGTCGTATTGGTGATGGAGTTCACCGGAACCGTCCTGCCCTCCTCAGAACAGGCGCGGGACTGATAACTCCTACTGGAGAGAATCTGGTAGGAGTTTTTTTATTGGGCCCGCTGCACTGTTGGCAGCCCCTCCTACCCCCACTGGTTCCCTTCAAGCAAGGGCGAGAAGCATGGGCGCTCTTCGCTCTCCGTCATGAGGATTCAGCCATGCGCTCTGCGGCAGAGCGCACGTGACCGCCGGGATGCATTTCTCACCTGGGAGGAATGCCATGGACATCAGGACAGCCATACTCGCTTGTGCCTTGGTCACGATCCTCATCCTCTTTGGAATCGGGATGTTCGGCATCAGTTTCGGGGAAGAACCGCACACGCCCGTCCTGGACATGTAGGAGGCCGCACGTGTCGTCCTCGCGCAGTTTCCAAACGCCCGCAGCACGGAGATCGAACTGGACACGGACCACGGCAGACTCGTCTATGAAGTATGAAGTCGAATTGGTGACGGCGGACGGGCAGAAAAAGGCACTGCACGTCAACGCGACGACCGGTTAGGTCGAGAAGATCGAGCATGACTGACGGTGGACACCAATCGGGAAGGAGTGAACGATGGAAGTGACCTGGCAGGTCGCCGCGATCTGGATCGGCATGGCCCTGGTGGCCACACTGCTGTCAGTCCGGCTTGGGATGTCCGTCGCATTGGTCGAAATTTGCGTGGGGATCGCCGGCGGAAATTTGTTGGAGCTGCATTCGACGGTCTGGATTGACTTTTTGGCCACCGTCGGCAGCGTGCTGTTGACGTTCTTGGCCGGTGCGGAAATCGACTTGGTGGTCCTTCGCGTTCGATGGAAAGAGACGATCTCCATCGGCCTTGCGTCATTTCTGGCCCCGTTCCTGGGCGCGATGGCCTATGCCCATTGGGTGGCCGGCTGGTCGCTCCCCGCCTCCGAGATCGCCGGTATTGCGCTCTCTACGACCTCAGTGGCCGTGGTCTACGCTGTCATGCTCGAGCGTGGATACAATGCGACGGCTCTGGGCAAGGTGATTCTTGCCGCGTGCTTCGTCACGGACCTGGGCACAGTGTTGGCGCTTGGATTGATCTTCGCCCGCTATGACTGGTGGCTGTTAGCGTTCGTCCTCGTCATGGGCGTCGCGCTGTGGACGTTGCCTCCCGCCACCGCGTGGTTCTTCGCCATGGTGGGGCCGCGAATCAGTGAACCGGAAACCAAATACCTCCTCGTGATCCTGTTCGCCTTGGGCGCCCTGGCCACAACGGCACAGAGTGAAGCCGTGCTGCCGGCCTATCTCGTCGGCATGGTGCTGGCGCCGCAATTCCTCGCCAACCGGACGCTGGCCCAACGGATGCGTGTGATCGCCTTCTCGTTGCTCACACCGTTTTATTTTCTGAAAGCAGGATCCTTGGTCGGCCTCCGCGCGGTGCTGGCAAGCGCCGGGCTGATCGGCGTCTTTCTCATTGTGAAGATGGCGACGAAGTTCGTGGGCGTGTGGCCGCTGGCCCATGCGTTTCGCTTTGGCCGCCGCGAAGCCATCTACACCACGCTCCTCATGTCCACGGGGCTGACGTTTGGAACCATTTCGGCCCTATACGGCCTCAGCCACCAACTGATCACCCAAGATCAGTATGCGGTCCTCGTGACCGCGGTCATTCTCAGCGCGATCGTGCCGACGTTGATCGCCGAGCGCTGGTTTGATCCGGGCGGAGTACCGCAAGAGGAGGCGCTCGATCGACGTGCGACCGAGCGGGTGCCGACGGTCGAGCCCGACAAGGCCCACCGCCCGGTCCACCAGAGCTAAGGAGGAATTCCCCATGTTTCGGAAGATTCTTGTGGCGAACGACGGATCGGAAGGCGCCAAGAAAGCGCTCCACGCCGCCATCGATGTGGCCAAGCGCTATGAGGCCGAGCTGCACGAGATCTCCGTTGAAGAACATCTGCCCCACTACGCCGCGACGGTGGGCGAAGTGGTCGAGGCAAAACAGGAAGCGGCGGACTATTTCCGGAAGGTCACCCACGAGGCCGAGATGGCCGCCAGGGCGCAGGGGCTTCGCCTGACGTCCCACGTGGTTCCCGGACACGAGGTTGAAACGATCGTCAAGTTCGCCAAGGATCACGGCTTCGACCTGCTGGTGATCGGGTTCATGGGTCACTCGCGCGTGTTCGAACGCATCTGGGGCGGGACCTCTCAGAACCTGACGCGACTTTCGCCCTGCTCCGTGCTGGTGGTGAAGTGAATTGCCCCGCGCAACGCGCGAAGCTTTCCGGGCAGGTTCGGTGATCGACCATGGAAGGCACTCTTGATCGGATCAAGCGAGAGATCACGGTCTGTCACCTCGTGTTCGGTTCGCGAAATGGCTCCTTGCACTCGCAATCGGCTATGCCGTTTTGCTGATTGATTGGATCCCCGATGTCCTTCGGCTGCTCGGATACCTGGATGATGTCATCATTGTGTCCGCTTTGTTCAGACTAGCTTTCGCGTTCATTCCCGAAGACGTCATGCAGAACTGCAGAAACCGGGTCGCGGATGACGCCGCCGGCACACTGGCGAAGTCCCGCTCCGGCATTCACGCGCTGGAACGGGGA
The DNA here is from genome assembly GCA_051293835.1 of Nitrospiraceae bacterium. Classification (GTDB taxonomy): domain Bacteria; phylum Nitrospirota; class Nitrospiria; order Nitrospirales; family Nitrospiraceae; genus DATLZU01. Next base: position 11,395 of record JBPKMA010000004.1, read on the forward strand.
TCGGGAGATCGTGTGGAAGAAAGCCTGGCTCATCCTACAGGGGGATAGCCATACCGGTTGTCTCAACGAAAGGAGGTTTCCATGAGCAGGAAAAGGTCGTGGAATGTGGTCTTGGCGGCGGTGTTCGGCTGCTTCTCCGCCTGGTTGAGTGGACCGACCGGGGAGCCCGGAGAGTTCGCGCACGCGGCCGACACGTTGAATGTCGAAGGCCTCCCCAAAGATCTTAAGGCCTACCGCGCCCAAATCGATCAGATGCTGAAGAAAGTCGATGCGCTCATCGAAAAGCTCAAAACCCAGCCGAACACTACCGCCATCATCTTGGATTTGCTGCAAACCCGGGACGACATTTTGCGGGAACTTCCCAAGATCGAGACCGCCCCGGGCGACGCCAAATGGACCGTGCAGGAGGTGCGCAACAGCGTGGATACCAAGCTAAAGCTGCTGAAAGAGCAATATGAGAAGGCCGTCGCGCTGGCCGGTTAGGGTCCGGCTCCTGCGCGTTCAGCTCCTTTCAGCCGGCCGGCCTCGTTCGTCTCTTCCTCCCTCCGATCGTCCGGCTTTCCGCTTCCCATCTCGTTCCTCCTTCTCGTGATCGGTCCGGTCTTCTATGGGCTCTCCGTCGGGGAAGAAGGGAATTTCGACGTGGTCGCCGAAGGCCGGATGTACCGCTCGCGCCAATTGGATCGGTATGAACTGGCCCGCTATGTGCGCGAGTACGGAATCAAGGGCGTTCTGAATTGAGAGGGAAGAATCTCGGCTCCCGGTGGTACCAGGCGGACCAGGATCTCAAGCGGATCTTGGCCATCCTCCGCGAGGCGCCCAAGCCCATCTTAAGGCCGAAGCCCCGAGGAAGCAGAACAACCATTCTCGATGCGACATGCGCGCATCCCGTTGTTCGGAAACTCCATGGTTGCCATGGACCGCACGTTTCGCCGCGACGTGCGCACACATCCTCCTTTATCTCGGAACACGCCGCCGCACGGGTCGCTTCCCACATCGAAGGCCATGACCGACGACGTGGTGGCCGGGCGGGTCCTTCGTGACGGTCGCGGGAGGCGCCGCGCTTCCCTGCCTGGGGACCGGCTGCGCTTGGATAAGCTTGGTCGCGACCGATTCCGTGCCGAGTCCGCGGCGGTGGAGCGACGCTGCGCTCCCGCCGCGCCGGTTCCGAACTCCCGATACATCCGTCAGCACGCTCCGGATTCGCAGAGCCCCCTTGCTCAGGTCCTCCCGGCGCTCGGCCACCGATTCTCTCGCGAAGCCTTGCTTATCGCCGAGACGATCGGAGTCTCTGATCTCATGACACAACTTCCGGCGATGGAGTCCATCCTTTTTCGCAAGAATGTTCGCCCGGTTCGCATCTCCGGCGGGATCTTCTATTTCCGATGGCCCACCCAGCTCCAACAACGGCATGCTTCAGTATTGCGGCGACATCTCTTAATATTCCGTTGAACATTTCCTGGACGACGCCAAGGGATTCGCCTCTGCGATCGAAGTCTTGGGGTTGCACGGCCTGCCGTTTCGGTCGGACGGACACGCCGTCAACACAAAGCCAGGCTCCTTCAGACTGGTCGGTGTCCAGCCCCGTGGAGTCCAAGTTCACGGATCAGATCATCGGGGCCGCTGGTGTACGGTTGACGCCCGCCGGGCAGAACGACATCGCCGCGACTATCCCAATTTTTCGATCTATTTTTTACTGGAGCCGGAGCGGGCGCATGATCGCGCGTTAAGCGATCGCAACACACCAATGATGTCTCTCGGCAGGGTCGTGGGAGGGCATTGGGAACTTTCCTCCCTTTCGCTCCGGACGGACCGGAGCAGTGCACTGTTCGCGGATGACTGGTAATTCGCTGCGAACTGTGCAAGTGTTGACAAGGACGATCCTCTCGCATGGCCAAGAAGGAAGCCGATTCCGTTACCCTCACTGATGGCGCCGTTCCCTTGCGGTCCCCAAGGGCGCACTGGATCACACCGACTGTCGCAGGGATCGTGCTGGCTACGTTTTTGTCCGACTTGAGCCATGAGATGTGCACGGCGGTCCTGCCGCTCTATCTCTCAACCCTCGGCTTGGGCCCCGCCGCCTTGGGCCTGATCGAAGGAATCGCAGATTTCCTGGTCAGCCTGTCCAAGCTCCTCGGCGGGATCGTCGGGCACCACGTTCGCCGCAAACGGCCGTGGGCGTCGCTCGGCTATCTCGTCACGGCGGTGGCCACGTGGGGGATCGGGCTTGTCAACGGGCTTGCCGCCCTGCTGATCCTGCGCGGCACCGCCTGGATCGGCCGCGGCTTTCGGGGCCCGTTGCGGGACCACCTGCTCGCGGACGCGGTGGCCCCGACCCACTATGGCCGCGCCTACGGGCTGGAACGCGCGGGCGACATGCTCGGGGCCGTCGCCGGACCGCTGGCGGCTGCGCTGTTTGTCTGGGCCGGCGTGGAGTTTCGCACGGTGATCCTCTGGACGTTGGTGCCCGGTCTTCTGGCGGCTGGGTCCTTGTTCTTTTTCACGAGGGAGCGCGACGCGTCGATCTCGTTGACCCCGCAGGATGCCAATCCCAACCCTCGTCGCTCGTTCCCTCGCCTCTTCTGGATGTTCCTCGCCGGCGTCTTCCTGTTCGGCCTCGGCGATTTCTCTCGGACGTTTCTGATCTGGCTTGCGGCCAAGCCTTTCGCCGAGAGTTCCGGACTCGCAGCCGGCTCCATCTCGGCCGCCGTCCTTCTCTACACGCTCCATAACTTGGTGAGCGCTGTCGTCGCCTATCCGATCGGCCGCTTGGGAGATCGCGGGTATAAGCGGCAGATCCTGATCGGCGGGTACGGCTTGGGGGTCGGCACTAATGTTGTTCTCGCACTGTTCAGCCAGTCGCTTGGCTGGCTCGTCGCGATCGTCGTCCTTTCAGGCGTCTATATTGCCGTTGAGGAAACGCTGGAGAAGGCCATTGCTGCCGAACTTCTTCCCGGCGAGCTGCGCAGCCTCGGCTTCGGCATCCTGGCCTGTGCCAACGCGGTGGGCGACATGGCGTCGAGCTTCTGGGTCGGATTCCTCCTGGACATCCATCAGCCCGGTTGGGCGTTCGGCATGGCCGCGGCAGTCGGTGCGGCGGGAACCCTTTGGCTGGCCTGCGTGTGGAAATTTGCTGGGGGCAGACACAGACAAACGTGACCTGAAAACAGCAACCGACCCTCTTTCCTGCCCATCCGCGGACAATGGCCAGAGATAACCCGACGAATCTTCGCAGGAGAACTGGAAATCCACTCGGTGTCGTCAGGTACGAAGCGTCATCTCGCTTCTGCCGCGCATGGGCTCACCCGCACGGTGGCCGCCGAGACCTCTCCCTGATCCGCTCTTCGGCTTTTGCGCTAGCACGAGAGGGCCGACCTTTCGTCCTGAACGTTCAGTTGCTCGAGTATTTCGGGAGTCAGTTCCGGTTGCTTTTGATCGCTTGCGGTTTCCGGCATGATCATTGGCCGCTCACGCTCCCTGGTCAGTTCAGACGCGCCGGACATGGTTGGCTGCGAAGACGGCAGCGCCTGCAGAGGCTCCGCTCTCATTTCTTTCTCAGCCGCAGTTCCCGTGCTGGGCTGATCCCCTGCGACCGCCATCGGCGCGAGCATCCAGAGCGCCAGCGCCACAACCAGGACTGGCCATGTCATATTGAACGCGTCCGGGCTGATCCAGTGTCACTCATGTTTTTCACCACCTTTCCCGTCCACAATAAAAAACTCCCCCCGCGCACCGCGCTGGTAGGAGTCATCAGCCGGTCACCCCCTCCTCAAGATTCCGGCGGTTGGGGTGAACTCCATTACCGATTCAATTCTGTCGTGTTAATTAAACAATCCAGCCCAGGTGCGCTTCTCTCGTCCCTCTGCGCGCTTCAATGCCGAGGACAGAAATCGCAAGGGCTTAATTTGACCCTCCCCGGAGCATTCTGTAGAATGCCCCCGTGGTTAACGTGTATTCGATCCCTCGAAGGACCGCCCGCTCCGCATGACGGTTTCATCCCGCCCATGGGCTTCGGTGGTCATCCCGATCAAGGACGAACGGGAGAACCTGGTTCCCCTGACCGAGCGGCTGCTCAAGGTACTTCACGGGCGCGAGGAGTCACGGTCCGCGCCCTTCGAGATCATCTATGTCGACGACGGGAGCACGGACGGCAGTGCCGCCGTGCTCGACCGGCTGGCACGCCACTACCCGCAGGTCACGGCGTTGCACTTCGATCGGAACTACGGGCAAACGTCGGCCTTCGATGCGGGATTCCGGCATGCAACCGGCGAGCTGATCATCACGATGGACGGCGATCTTCAGAACGATCCGGAGGATATTGGCGCGCTGCTCCCGTTGACCGAACGATACGACCTGGTGTGCGGTTGGCGGCAAACCCGGCACGATACGCTGATTCGGCGGCTGTCTTCGCGCATCGCCAACGCGGTCCGCAGCGCCGTAACCGGCGACCGCATCCACGATACAGGCTGCTCGCTCAAGGTGTTCCGGCGCGCGGTTGTGGAGCGGGTGCCACTCTTCGACGGGATGCATCGGTTTTTCCCCGCCCTGGCGCTGATGTACGGCTTCACCGTGACGGAAGTGCCGGTGCGGCACTATCCCCGAGCCCACGGCGTCTCAAAGTACGGCGTCGGCAACCGACTCTTCAGAGGCCTGTACGATCTGATCGCTGTGCGATGGATGATGAAACGAGTGTTGCGGTACAGATTCCGTGACCCGTGACGTCGTACCGGGCGACGAGGTTAGGGCAAGCATCGGGACCATGAGGAAGAGCCCCGTGGTCTCACAAGGATCCGGACGCATGGCTTTGCCACGGACTTGCAGATTCGACCCAGCCTGGCCGGACACATGACAGGTAGGTCCGACGACAATGGTTTGGTTCGCCTTGATCGCGCAAGGCCCAGGCCGCTGGGACTTCTTCGATTTTTCACGGATCAATCCCTTGCGCATGACACATCACGCGCCGCGCCTTCCACATGACACTCACTGAAACCATCTGGATCGCGATCGGCTTTCTCGGCCAAGGACTGTTTTTCGGACGCTGGGTCCTGCAGTGGGTCGCTTCCGAGCGGAGCGCCGAGAGCCGTGTGCCGCTTGCGTTCTGGTACATGAGCCTGATCGGCGGGCTGGTCACCTTGGCCTACGCCATCTACCGGATGGATCCGGTGTTCATCGCCGGCCAGAGCGTCGGGTCGTTCGTGTATCTGCGGAACCTCATGCTCATCCATCGCGCTGGCGGGAAGCGGTCGCTGACCGAGGTTCGCTGGTGAGCACGGTGGGCGCCACATCGACCGTGGGTCTTCGCGCAGCCTCCCCCTGGTCCAACCTGCTGCTGTTACTGTCACTCGCCGGACTCCTCTTCTTCCTCAACCTCGGAGGGATGGGGCTCACTGATCGCGATGAAGGCCGGAACGCCGAAGCCGGCCGCGAGATGTTCGAGACCGGCGACTGGATCAGCCCGACGTTCAATTACGAGCCCCGTTACGCTAAGCCGGTGCTCCTTTACTGGTTGATGAGCTTGTCCTACCGGCTGTTTGGCGTGAGCGAATTCGCCGCGCGGTTCCCGTCGGCAGTGTTCGGTGTCGCGTTGATTCTGTTGCAGTACGCATTTCTTCGGCGCTGGCGCGGAACGCCGGTCGATCTGTTCAGCGGGCTGATGCTGCTGCTCAACGTCGAGATCATCGGCCTGGGACGCATGGCCTTGACGGATAGCGTGCTGGTGTTCTTCACCACGCTGGCGCTCTACGGGTTCTGGTCCGGACTCCACGCTTCGACCGATCCTGGCACCGGCTTGCGCGGTTCTGAACGTCACGCCATGTGGCTGTTTTACGTCGGTATGGCGCTGGCGACCCTGACGAAGGGGCCGGTCGGGGTCATCGTGCCACTGTTGACGGCCACCCTGTATCTCACGTGGACCAAGCGATGGGGACAGTTTTGGCGACACGGCTTTCCGGTGGCAGGCACCTTCGTGTTCGTGCTGCTCGCCTTACCCTGGTACGCCGCCATGCTGGCCATCCACGGCTCGGCCTACACCGCCTCCGCGCAGGCCAATACCGTCGGCCGATTCCTCAATCCGATGGAAGGGCACGGCTTCACCGTCCTGTTCTACATCCCGGTGCTGTTATTCGGGTTTTTCCCTTGGAGCGCTCTCCTACCGTTCGCGCTGCATGCCGCGTTCCGCGATTGGCGAGAGGCGCGAGGCACGCCGTCGCAGGAGCTGGAACTGTTCTGCGCCCTGTGGGTGGCCGGGGTGTTCTTGTTTTTCACTCTCTCCTCCACGAGACTGCCGCACTATATCGCGCCGCTGTTCCCAGCCGCCGCAGTATTGACCGCGTCCTATTGGCACCGCTGCCTGGCCAATCCTGCGACACCCGGCGCCCGCGCGTCGATCCACGTGATGATGGGGCTGGGCTATACGCTGGCGTTGGGCCTGGCCGCTCTGCCTCCATTGTATTCCGCGTTCGCCGAGACCATTGCCAAAGAGTTTCCCGCGGCAACGGAGGCGGATCTCGGGATCGGCCCCTATGCCGCTGCCACCATCCTCGTGGTCGGCATGGCCCTGGTCGGCTATTTTGGTCTATGGGAAACGCGCCGGGCCGGCGCGTTTTGGGCAGCCAGCACGTCGATCGCGCTGGTGGGGTTGATCGCGATTCAGGTGAGCCTGCCTCGCCTCAACCGCTATTTCATCGCTCCGCCCCAGGAACTGGCCTTCACAGCCGGGCTGAACTTGGGGCCTCAAGACCGGCTCATCCTCTATGGGCCGCCTCGGCCATCCGCAGTGTTCTATGCGAGACGCAAAGCCATCGTCATCCATCCTGGCGAGGAGGAGAACATCCGCCCGTATCTGAAGGAACCGGGCCGAACGATGATCTTGTTGCCGGCCCGGCTCAAATCCAAACTTCCCGAGGAAGCTGCGGGTTATCCCGTCATCCTTCAGCGGTACGGCTATCTCCTGCTGGCCAATGAGCCCATGGTGAAGGTGCCGGCCGCCGCCCAGCCACCGCCCGATCTGTTGCGGATTCCGGGGCACTGACGGTCGCCGCTCCTCAGTGGATCGGTACCGCCCCCTTCACGCTCTGCAGCATCAGAACCGCCAGGACGATTCCGGCCAGCCACACGCTCTCCGACAGAAGGTGAACCGCCGAGCGCGACCCCGTCGCGTGCTCGCAATCTGCCTCGGGCGAAGCCCGCCAGACCAACCACCAGGCCGCGCACACGCACAGAGTCAGCGCCGCCACCAGCAGCGATCCCGTCGTGACCGCCAGGCCGCCGCCGATGGCGACCTTCGCCTCAGATCGCCCAGCCACCCACCGCTTGCTTCCGGCGGCGGATCGGTCGTACATCCGGCTGACGACGCCGTAGAGCATCATGGCGCTTCCCAGGCTCAGCATCGCGGTGTGACGCCAGGAAGACTCTGCACCGTGGGAGACTGTCCAGAGGAATGTGAAGGCGGCGGCCAGATACGTGGTCACGTTGAGAAGGGCCCGGCTGAGCGCCGCGGGCCATTGCCTGAACGGCTCGGCCGCCATAGCCCCAACGAGGACCCCGATCACGGCGCCGGCCGCCACGTCGGTGGGAAAGTGCGCTCCTCGCAGAACCCGGCTCGCCGCGATGGCAACGGCGACGCCCATCGCAACCCACGCGACTCGGGGATATTGTCTGGACAAAACCATTGCGATCGCAAACGAGGCGGAGGCATGGCCGGAAGGAAAGGAGTCGAAACCGCTATCCATCGAGGGGCTCAGTGGCTGAGTTCCCGCGTGCATAAACTTCGGGCGAGGCCGGCCGATCAGATGCTTAAGCCCGTTCACCACAATCGCCACCGCGCCGTGCGCGATCAAGGTCCGGAGCCCTGCCGCTCGTACGCCCGGCCACCTGCCCGCGAACCCAGCAGCCAGCAACGTCAGAGAGAAGAGCACCAGGGATCGCGCCCCGCCCAGCGCATCGCCGAGATCACTGAACCAGGCCAGCCAGGGATTCGGCAAATACCCCACCGGATGATAGAGCGCGCGGATGGCTCGAACCACCGGAACATCCAGTTGGGTCAGCCCCCAGAACACGACGGCAAGCGACGCACAGGACAGGAACGCGATCGCAAGCTGCAAAGAGCGAGGCGCGATCTGCTCTGCGTTCCATGCTGTTGCCGGTTCGCTGTTTGCTCTCTCCGGCGAAATCATGGGACCCAGTCGGCGAGGAAGATGTTGAACTCTCCGGGTTCCTTCGCGCCGCGGTCCGACACCCAGACCAGTTTCTTGCCGTCGGGTGAGAACATCGGGAAACTGTTGAACGAGCCTTCGAACGTGACGCGCTCCAAGCCGGTTCCGTCGTCATTGATGAGATAGAGATGAAACGACGGCGGACTGCCAGGGGGCGCGGAGGCAGGAGACACGCCGTGCACGTTCGACGAGAAGATGATCCGTCGGCCGTCTGGATGGAAGGACGGCGCGAAATTGGACGCGCCGTTGGCGGTTACTTGCCGCTTGCCCGTGCCGTCCGCGTTCATCACGAAGATTTCCAGCCGGCTCGGTTCGACCAAGTTCTGCGCCAGCAAGGCTTTGTACTTGGCGAGGTCGGCGGGATCCGTAGGATGGTGCGCTCGATAGACGATGCGTTTGCTGTCCGGCGAGAAGAAGGGGCCGCCGTCGTAGCCGACTTCGTCGGTGAGCCGTCGCAGGTGGGTGCCGTCCAGGTTCATGGCGTAGATGTCCAGATCCCCGTCGCGCACCGAGGTGAACACGATCGTCTTGCCATCCGGTGAGACAGTTGCCTCGGCGTCATAGCCGGGCGTATGGGTCAGGCGCTGCATCTGCTGGCCATCGATCCTGACCGAAAAGATGTCGTAGTCGTCCAAAGCCCAGCGGTAGGCCCCATCCCGTTTGGGCTTGGGCGGACAGTTGGGCCCACGCAAATGGGTAGAGGAGAAGAGCACGCGCCGATCGCCAGGGAAGAAATAGCCGCAGGTGGTCGCCCCCATCCCGGTGCTGACCAGACGGATGTGGCCAGTCTCCAGATCCATCACGTACATCTGATAACAGCCGAGGCCCGACTCCGCCGGCGCGTGCGTTTCTACGAAGGTGTTCTTCATCCAATTATTGGTGGATTGAAAAATGAGCTTACTCCCGTCGAAGGAAAAATACGCTTCGGCGTTTTGCCGGCCGAAGGTGAGCTGGCGGATGTTCGCGAGGTGCCGCTCGATCGCGTCTCGGGATTCGAAGCTCGCCGTGGGCGGTTGATCAGCCGTCGGACGGCTTCCCGCGTCGACTGTCGCGCTTCGCACGTCGGAGCACAATGCCCCCGCGAGCACGCTCAACAAGATGAGTACTCCAGGGCTCGGCATTGACTTAGGGCGCTTCAACCCCCACCTCCACTACATTCTTTAACTCTTCCCAGTCTCCGCGGGCCGCCACCACGCCATCGCGGAAGACGACATAACTGTTCCACCCGTAGAAAAACAATAGCCTGGCGACTTTCGCCACTGCCTCCGGCGACACCCCGTAAAAGAGCGTCACGACGCTTGCCGACCGGTCCGGCCGCCGACAGGACACCAAGAGCGCCGCCTGCGGCCCTTCGTAGCGATTTCCCTCCACGGCGAACCAATCGTCGGCGATCCGCACTTTCCCTCCGCAGCCCTCCACCGCCCATTCGGCGGCCCGATTGGCCCCGGGCCCACCCAAGACGAGCACCGACCCTTCGCCCGAGACACCGTCCGCTGTCGTTCCTTCGACAACGTCGGTCCGCTCTTCGGCTGGTCGTGACCGATCTTGCTTGACGATGCGGGCGACCAGTTCCCGATACGGCACACGCGCCGCCTCCGGCCCGGCATGAGGCAGCACCACCGATCGGCGCCGGTCGGTGACATAGAGATTCAGCATCGGCGGAAGCCGAGCACGGTCCAGACGTCGCAACAGCATCAGGTCAGGATCAAGCTCGACGGCGAGGGGGTTGGCCGGAACAGATAGGGTCGCCTCCTGCTCAGCTTGCTCGATCGGGATATCCATGCGGTACGCCAAGTTTCCCTCCATTTGAACGAGCACCGGCATCCGGAATCGAAACGGAGTTCCCACTTGCACGACCCGGATGGTGAGCCGATAGCCGCCCGGCTCCGGCGGTCCGGCCGCCAGCCGCGCTGTCGCGCGCGTGATGTTCACATCCGGAGCACCGGGTCGCTCGATCCATTGGGCGAAGAACCAGCGCAGGTCCCTACCAGCCATTCCGGCGAAGACTCGTTCGAGATCGTGCCAATCGGCATACGCGCCCCGATAGTCCGCCACCAGCCTCTTCACGCCGGCCCAGAAGGCCGTGTCGCCGATCTCACCGCGCAGCATGTGGAAGACCATAGCCGCCTTTTGATAGCCAATGGCATTGTCCCTCTCGTCCGTTTTCCGCGTGAACCTTGCAACCGGATAGTCTTGCTCCGGCCGGACATGCACGGCATAGCCGTAGAGCATCAGACGCCGCTCCCGTCTGGCCTCCTCGGCCTTCCCGGTCAACTCGTGCCAATAGTAATTGGCCAGGTAGGTGGTGAGGCCTTCGACCCAATTTCCCGTTCCCGTCCGATTCAAGACGGCGTTGCCGATCCAGGAATGCACGATCTCGTGGCCCAACGCATAAGGCTGCACGTAATGGCGCTTGATCACGCCGCTTCCCAGCAGGGTGAACGACGGCATCCCCAAGCCGCTGGCGAAAAAATTTTCCACGACGGCGAACTTGGGAAACGGATAGGGCCCAAGGATCCCGCTGTAGACTTCCAGATAGCGGAGGGACGCGTCGAGATACTCATCCGCCAGGTGAGCGTCTTCCGGGAACAGATAGGTAGCCACCCGGATCGTGCGTCCGTTCTTGTCCCACCACTCCCGCTGCGAGGTGACGAAGCGATTGGCCACGAGCGTCAGCGCTTCGGTCTTTTCCGCCACTTCCCATTCGGCTGTCACCGACTTTGATCCCCCGCCCGCTTCTCTCCGGGAGAGTTCTCTGCCATGCGTGACGGCCACCCACCCGCGGGGCGCGGTCACCACGACATGGAAGGTCGCGAGCGAACCGGCGAGATCCGGGTACCATTCCGTTTCGCCGCTCAGATACACGCCTTCCGGACCGATATGACCGGAGGTTTCGCTGGGCGTCACGAAACGCAGATGGCGGGGTTCGCGCGGCGGATCATTGATGAAGCCCTCGTATCGCCACTCCAACGTGAGGGCCTGGCCGGACGGAATCGCGCGTTCCCATCGGACGAGCACCCGCTGGCCTTGCGATTCAGAAGACGCCGGGGTTGTTTCCGATTCGGTCGTCCACGTAACCGTGATCGGCTGGGCCTCCAGGCTGGCCTGGATCTGACGCACCTGAAGCGACGCCGCCAGCGAAAACGCGAGCTGCTCGATTGGGCCGGCCGCGAGTTCGACCGTCATCCGGTCGATGGCGATCAGCCGATGCGTATCTGGAAGGAGCTCGATGGTGAGCGCATGAGACCGAATGCGCGCCTCCTGTGGCTTGGGCGAATCGGCAGATCCCGTCGCAGCCCCGGCAAACGAAGCACCGCCTGGAAAAAAGCCGGCGAAGGCAAGCACTGCGGCGGGGAACAGGCCGGCAAGGCGCACGAGGCGAAACAGCATCACCCTCCACCGCGGCACAGAAGCAGCTCACTCAACATTCTCGGCACACCAGCACAAGTTGGATCGCCGTCAACAATCGCTCCAGGTCGATGGGTTTGCCCAAGACTTCCTGCGGGCCAAGAGCCCAGGCTTTCTCCAGCAACTCTTCGCTCTGGCTACCGGTGAGGATGATGATTCCACCCTGGTATTCCCGTTCCCGCAAGGCACGCAGCACATCCACGCCGTTCATGCCCGGCATGATCACGTCCAGCAGCACCAGATCCGGCGGCGCGTGCTCGATCATCCTCAGCGCTTCGGGTCCGTCTTTGGCTCCCTGCGCGCGATACCCGCGCAGATTCAGGAAGCGGACCAGCAGATCACGCACCATCGCCTCGTCGTCCACCACGAGAATGGTTTCGCCTTCGGTGCTGACTGGGGCAATCGCTTGCGGCGAGGACGGGGTGAACGCTCGCGCGGGCGGTTGCTGGGCCGCCCGATTCACCGTCCTGATCAGCACATCCAGGGACAACCCTTTCCGGAGAAAATCTGTGACCATCAATTCGCGCGCCTGATTTTCCTGCGCCTCGGTCGCCCCGCCTCCCAGGATGATAACCGGAGCATAGGGATCGATGGCGCGGATCTCTTGGAGCACCGTCAGCCCGTCCATCTCAGGCATCCGCAAGTCCAGCAACGTGACGCGCGGAGTCAGTTTGCGAAATAGGTCCAGACCCTCGCGCCCGCTGGTCGCCGTGAACACGTGATAGCCCTGGCGCGAGAAGACGGCCTGAAGCAGGTCGCAATTCAACCGATCGTCATCGATCACAAGAAGCGTGTTCACAGGATGACCCGTGAAGGGAGCTGTGAGGCTGCCGTCAGCATAGCACAGGCGCCGGATCATGAGAAGGAATTGACGAGATCGCAGCTGGAGTGGCGATTAGGCCGACTTGTCGAACAGCGCCTCCACGAAAGCTTGCGGATCGAAATCCTGCAGATCGTCGACCGCCTCGCCGACGCCGATCAAGCGGACGGGAATCTTGAACTCCTCGGCGATGGCCACGACGATTCCGCCGCGCGCGGTGCCGTCCAGCTTGGTCAACGCCAGCCCCGTCACACCGACCGCTTCGTGAAACTGCCGCGTCTGCGACAGGGCATTTTGCCCCACGGTGGCATCCAGGACCAAGAGCACCTCGTGCGGCGCGCCGGGCTGTTCCTGCGCCAGCACGCGTTTGATCTTCCGCAATTCTTCCATCAGATTTGACTTCGTGTGCAACCGGCCGGCGGTATCGATCAACACCGCCTCAACGCCGCGGGCTTTAGCAGCCGCCAGGCCGTCGAAGGCGACGGCGGCCGGATCGGCGCCATGCCGCTGGCGAACCAGCTCCACCCCAATCCGGTCCGCCCACACCTGGAGCTGATCGATCGCCGCAGCGCGAAAGGTATCGGCCGCCACCAGGAGCGGCGTGGTGCCGCCCTGCCGTAATCGCTGGGCCAGCTTGGCGAGCGTCGTGGTTTTCCCCACCCCGTTGACGCCGACCGTCAGGACGACGTAGGGACGCGGGCCCTTGGCAATCAATCGTTCGATCGATTCGCCGGCACAAGCGCGCAGGCTGTCGAGAATGATCGCCCGAAGCTGATCTTGCAGATATGCGGCGTCCGAGCCTCCGCTGCGGGCCTGCACCCGCACACGCTCCATCAGCCGGTTCACGACACGGACTCCCAGGTCCGCGGAGATCAACGCGGCCTCCAGCTCGTCGAGCAAGGCCGGATCCGGAGCCCGGCCGGTCAACCGGTTCAGTGAGCCCTTGATGACCTCGCGGGTCTTGGCTAACCCTTGGCTGAGCCGTTGAAACCAACTCATCTTCTGTCTTGTTTTTTCTTGGCTTGAAGCCAATCGCGAGGAGCGAACAACCCCGGAATCCTAATTACCGCCTTCGGCTATTTGCTATTTGCTACTTGCTATCAGCGTTGGAATTGGCTGCAGCGCCCGCCACACGGCCCGTTCTTTGCGCCTCATCCGGCGGGCTTCTCTCTCTCCGCGTTCGTGATCATATCCGCACAGGTGCAAGACCCCGTGGATCAACAGCGCGGTGATTACCTGATCGACAGGACGGCCGTCACGTACCGCCTGCCGTGCGGCCATGGGCAGAGAAATCACCACATCCCCGAGGAGCGGCGTCACGGGCGTCGGCCCTTCCCGCATCGCGAACGCCAGCACATCGGTTGGCGCATCGTGCCCGCGATACTGGCGGTTCAATTTCCGCATCCGACGATCGCCGACCAACTCCACGCTGAGTTCGGCGCGGGACTCGCCAACCGTCTCCAACAGCCTTTGGGCCAATGCCTTGAACGCGGCGGTTCGGATCACAATGCGGCACGGCCTTACTCGCAGCAATACTGGCATTAATGCGGTTGACCCCAGTGGTCTTTTGCGGTCGGGTCGGAAGACTGAAACCGGCGGGTGGAAGGATGGCGCGCGGCCGGGGGCTGCCTGGAGGCCTTCGCCGATTTGGTCTCCGCCTCGCGACCGGCGCCGTGCCGATCGTAGGCTTTGATGATTTCCTGCACCAACCGATGGCGGACCACATCGCGCTCATCGAAGTAGACGAACTGAATCCCATCGATATCGCGCAAGATGTCCCGGACCTCGATCAACCCGGATACGCGGTCGGCCGGCAAATCGACCTGGGTCACGTCCCCGGTGACCACGGCCTTTGAGTGGAACCCCAGACGGGTGAGAAACATCTTCATCTGCTCGGCCGTGGCGTTCTGTGCTTCGTCCAGAATGACAAACGAGTCGTTCAGCGTTCGGCCGCGCATGAACGCGAGCGGCGCGATTTCGATCTCGCCGCGCTCGACCAGCCGGTTGGCACGGTCCACATCCATCATGTCGTAGAGCGCGTCGTAGAGCGGCCGTAAATAGGGATTGACCTTGGCGTACATGTCTCCCGGCAGAAAACCAAGTTTCTCTCCCGCTTCGACCGCCGGCCTGGCCAGGACGATGCGGCTGACTTCTCTGCGCAGCAACGCATTGACCGCCATCGCCATGGCCAGATAGGTTTTGCCTGTTCCCGCCGGACCGATGGCGATGACGATATCGTATTTCTCGATCGCTTCGATGTATGCCTTTTGACTGGCTGACTTGGGAACAATGAACCGTTTCTTGGTGGCAATAGGAGCAGCACTGAGCAGGAGGTCTTTGAGCGGTGTGTCCTGATTTTGCCGAAGCGCGGTCAGGACCAGACTCACGTCTTCGGCTTTTAGCTCGTATCCTTCGGTCGTCAGAGCGGCCAGTTCCGTCAACACCCGTTCGGCCCGCCGTTCGGCGTCGGGCGAGCCCTCGATCGCCACCTCTTCACCTCGCGCCGACAACCGAACGCCAAACTCTTCTTCGATCAGTTTCAGGTGCCGGTCGTGATGTCCGAAGAGCGCAGCGGTATTCGTCCCTTCTCGCAGCTTGATTTTACGCACGCGACGCTTTTGCGTAACCTCCCATTCCGTGGCGACTGGATTCTAACAGAGGATCGGAAAACCTGACAAGGTTAAGGGATAAGAGGCGAGCGGGCCGGGCGATTCGAATTAGGACGAAGCAGGTGCACTGAGGGACAAATCAAACTCTTGAAAAGCCCAGCCGCCCCGATCGTCTTGGACCACCACCTTGACCCGGTACGGCCCTTTCGATTCCGACGGGATCTGCCAGTCGATGCGGCCGGTCTTCGGATCGATCGTCATGCCGGGCGGAGCGGTCGTCAGTGCAAATGAAACCGGATCACCTTCCGGATCGGCGGCCGTCACGGTATAGAGGTAATGCTCCTGTTGGATAGCCGAAGGAGGAATCGAGGTGATCTTCGGCGGGCTGTTCGCAATGATCATCGTGGGAGAAAACACTTCTTTGCCCTCTCCGTTGCCGTCGCGCGGGATCACGGAAACCGCAACGGCATCATCCCTGAGAAACCCGGCAGTCTCAAACGTGTTCTCTTCACCTTCGGAGACGAGTCGATTGTTTTTCCACCATCGGAATCGGAATCGGACCTCATCGTGGTCCGCATCGGTCGCTTCCACCCGGGCCCTCACCACATCGCCAACCTGGATCCGATCGGGCTCGATCGTCACTCGCGACACGACCGGAAGCGTATTACCAACAATGACCGGCTCGGACCTGTACGGAGCGCCTTGCGCCTTGCCGTCGAAGGGAATGACCTCGACGCCGACGCGGTCGCCGCGTTTGAGTTGATCGGAGTTCAACTGATGGCCAGTGGCTCCGGGAAGCGGCTCGCCGTTCACCAGCCATTGATAGCGAAAGGTGAGCGGGTCCCGGTCCGGATCTTCTCCTTCAACCTGGACTGACACGGGTTCGGACAAGACAGGCGGAATCGGCACGATCCGAGCTGATCGAACGGAAGGCGGATGGTTGTTCCCTGCTGGAGACGATTCCGCACCGCTCACCTGAGCCGATTCAGGCGAGCAGGCCGCCATGAGCAGAAGCCCGAGTGGTATAGCCAGCAATAGACGATAGGAAGCTGATCGCTTTCTGCTTGTCATGGGCTTCCAGCCACACGATGGTCCGCGCCGCCGAACAACCACCCCGCAGCAGACCATCGTGTTCGGCTACCGCCACGGAGCAAAAGATCAATCTCTCTGATTAATCCACGAGACATACCGGCTCCACGAGGGCAATGCCGGCTTCGTACAGGGCTGTGCGATCGCGCCGGTGCTCGACTGCACAAAGCCCATCACGCCGCCTTGACAGCCGGACCCGCTTGGCCCTCCGCCCGTGCCTCCGCTCCCCTGGGTGCCGATCTGGACAGCCATTTGCGAGGCTAGACCGGTCCCCAACGCAATCGACCGGTTGAGCATCACGTTGCTTCCGGCCGCGGTCGTGCCGATCACCGCTTCCTTGTAGGCGCTGCCGGTTAGATAGAAGAGCGCGTACAGGTTGCTTTCTCCCGACGCGCTGCAAATGTCGTTATTGGGAATGAAGGAGGGGAAGAACACGATGCCCCCGATAATCGTCGGACTCGCCAGCACGCGTTCGCGCGACGCCGGCAATGTGGTGAACCAGCCGTCTTTGCTTTGGACGAGTCCGATCAAGGAAGTCGTTCCTGCCCCTTCGAACGTGGTGACGCCTGCAACCCCGGTGACTTGATTTGTTCCGCTGCCGCACGTCCCGACGCCGACCACGCAGATCGTGGCACCGGACACATTGACTAGATCGTCGTCCAAGCAACTGTTGACGCTGGTCTGTGTACAGCTCCCGCTGAGCACCGAGTCCTTGACCCCGAAGAAATATTGGGTGTCGGTGTTGGTCTTGTCCGCCGCACCGTAATACCGGCCAGTCCCGAAGAAGATCCAGACTTTCCCCGAGTCATCCAGTGTGACCGTGGGCGCGGCTACGATCGGGCCGACCAGAGTGCTCCCACCTGTTGGGAAGGTATCAATGACCTCCGTCGCAATCCGATTGCTCCCCGAGGCGATACCCCATGTGGCAGTCGAGCAGGGGGCACCTGGACAGGCCCCTATCGTCAACCGATACATTTTCCCGGACCAGATGCTGCGGCCGCTGCTGGCCGGATCGATCGTCCGTCCGACATAGACGGAATCGGCCCGATAATCCAAATCGCGGTCCAGGGTGATCAAGTCCCCCATGAACGAATACCAAGATCCCACGGGGAGCGTCGTCACCAAGCTGTTGTTTGGTCCGGGCCCGGTCGCCAGATCGACCACGTAGAGCTTAGCTGCCTGTGCGACGCTGCCATCGTAGCCGGTCACGCCTGACCCGAAGACCACGTACCATTTGGCATTCGTGTTATCCGTCTTTGCCTCATTGGAGGGATTCATCCGGACAACCGTCGGATAGCTCGTCGCCAAGCCTTGGTCCGATGACGAGAATGACCAGAGCAACTTGGGCGGTACCTCAGGATTGGTAATGTCCAACACGAAATACGCGCTGTAGAACGTCCGGTTCGTCCCTCCGATATTCACCGTCATGGGAGGCGCGCCTGTTCCAGCCACGCAATTCCCGCAACTCCCCCCCAGCCGGAAGCCGCCAATCAGGATCGTCCCCCAGCCATTGGGATGATCTGCATCAGGGGTGAAGATACGCACATCGGTCACCTTGGGTTTGAGATCGACGTAATACACGTGCGTGTAGTCCGTCCTGGTGAGCCACTGCAGGTGCGGCAGTAATTGATAGGGGATGAACCCCCACAGCTCTTCGCCGAGCAACTTGCCGCTCGTGTTATCGTTGGGATTGCGGGTAAACCATCCGCGCTCCGTCACCGTCGCCGTGGTGGGATCGTCGCCGCGATGATAGAACCCGGCATTAAATGCATGGAGCATCCCGTCGTTGGCTCCGACGTACGCCACCTGGCGGCGATTGCGATATTGTTGGAAAAACGCCGTATAACTTGAGTCGCCGTAGAGCACGTCGAAGCGCTCCTTCGGCGCCGCGACCACCGTCGGCGTGGAATGAATGGGATCACCCAGCTTCCAGACCTTCAAGCTGCCGTTGACGGTAAGCTGTCGATCCCGGAGACCGGCGATTTGGCTCCCTCTGATGAAGTTAATGATGTTGTCGGCCGTGTAGGGAGCAGCCCCCGCCCGCAGGTAGGGGGCAAGCGTCGCCGAATTGGCCGTCGTGAAGTCCATTTGCTCTCCCGGATCCACCACTCCGTTGTTATTCAGATCCACCCACGTGAGCAGCCTCCGATTCGCCGGGTCGGTCAACGCAAGTTGCTTTCCGGCCTCCCAAATCCCCTTGACCTCTCTCAAGGTCACGATCTCGTAGGGCGTCGGACTGTCGGCCTTGCCGTCACCATTGATATCGCGGAAACGATCGACAAACACATTCCCGGTGCTCGAGTCAAAGCGGGTCTGCACGATGTCGTCGTTTTGGTAAATGAGCCGCGCATCGCCGTCGGTGTCTTCCCGGAGATTCCCAAACGTGTCGAGGAACAGTCCGTGGGTATAGCCGGTCCATTTGATGTCTCTGAACCCTTCGAAGATGAGGGGATAGAAATACGACTGATAGAGCGAACCGTCACCGGTCGAAGAGGTCGCGAGCACCGAGACCGCGGTTCCCGAGGCGCTTCGTTGCAAGATGCTGGTAATCGCAGCCATGAGCTTTTCGCGCAGATCGTCGGCGTTCGCCGACTCAAAATACGTGTCCGGCAAGCCGTCCGGCCCTTCCGCCCCAGTGTAGTTGTTGTACCGATCCCATTCTTCTCTCAGATCAGGGGCATTATTCCCATTGCGGTCTTCGAAACCGCCGAGCTTCGCCGTGGCCTGAAGAATTTCCCGTCCGATCGGCTGGCCAAACGCGTAGAAGCTGTAAATGATCAGATTCTGGTTGCCCGCCAAATCCTTGCCGGACTCGTTGATTACCGGAAGCGTGGCTTGTCGCAGGTCAGTGGTGTGCGCGTAATACGCCACATCGTCCAGGTAATGGGACCCGTTGCTCGCATAATTCGTCTTGTGCGGCGTACAGGGATCCGTGGTGACGGCACTCGTACAATGATCGCCATGATAGGTGTGACCGTAGTCCTGCAAGGCCGGCGGAATGTTCAAATCCTGGGTCGGTTCTCCGTCCGTAAAGATGATGACAAAACTCTTGCAGCAGGTGACATACTGCGACGTGCCAGCCCACTTGGGCTGGGTAAAGTAATAGGGATCGCGGTTCGTGACGTTGTATGAATAGTCCGAATTGGCGTATGCGGGCGGAATCTGCGCAAAGTATCTCGTGGCCTCGTAGAGGGACTCGGCCAGCGGCGTCCAGGTCGAAGGCGTTGTCGCCTCGATTGCCGTGATAAGGTCTTGGATATTGCTGGATCCGACATCGGAGAGCACCTGGCCGCCGTCGCCGGCTCCTTTGAACTCCATCAGGCCGAACCGGGCCTTGTCGCCGACCTCTTGAATAACACCTGTGGCATTCTCGAAATGGTCGATCCGGATCGTCCAGGGCCCTGATTCGGCATAGGTATCGCCGTCGCTGCAACTTGAACCAGTCGGTCTCGTCGAATCATTGTCCAAGCAAAAACTGCCTTTGAGGGTCCCACTGCTTCCCACCATATGAAAATAGAGCGTGCCACCGGCCGGTGGTAGATAAGTCGAGGGGATCCTTCCGTCGGCATTGGCCCGCGAGACCCATGTCGTTTGATCCCGGCAACAGGCCCCGCTGGCGAAGTTCTGTTGTCCGATCAACTGCCGGCATCCGCCCTGCGCATCCCGTCCGCCGACCGAGCAGGTGCCTCCTATCATGACCCACTTGACGATATCGATCCGGCGCATGGTGGCGTAGTTCAGCAAGTTGCCGGACCACAGGTATGGAGCGTTGGTGCAGGTTCCAGGCGTCGCGGGATTGGCCGCCGGATCAGGAATGAATTTGTTGCTGCTGTAGTTGTAGCACTCCAATGGATCGTACAGGCCGTAATAGGTCTGGGCCGGATTAAACGCGGCGTCCTTGTACGCCGCTTGGTTCATGCTTCCCGAATTGTCCATCAGCAACAAGACGTTCGGCGGCACCGCATTGGTGATGAACGGCGGCGAGGCGGTATAGTCGGCCATGTTCTGGGCCTTGACGGCCACCGGCCATATCACAGCTCCTGCCAGCATTAGCAACAGCATGATTCCGGTTCTGCTCGACTGTGTCATGGTATACCGTTTCATCGCCTGGCCTCCGCGTGTTGCATGGATCGGCATCGATTCCACTTTCGTCTAATCCGTGATCCGTGAATCATCGGCGGGTCATTTGGGAAGGATGATCACGATCTGATCGATCTGCCCCTCTTTCAGGTGATACTGAACCTGCACCCCAGGCAGCAATTCACGTTCGTCCCTCAGCATCCCCTCATCGTCCTTGATGATCACTTGAGGCTTGAGGGTAAAGTTCGTGTTGTTGATTTGCAGCGTCGCTCCGCTTTTTGCCGAGGTCACCAGCCCAGACTGAAAGTTGCTTACGGACGCGGTTGGCTGCTCTGTTTGCACCTCAACCTCTGCTCGTTCCATTCTCGGCAGGCCGCCGATGAGCAAGGCCACAACCGCTAAGGAGAAAACGAACCGCTGGCGCCGTGCTCTCATTCGCGTGTCCATAGTCGACTCCTAGAGTTTTTTCTGACAGCTTTCGCCCGTCACCGTGCAGGCGTAGATCGCGGTGATTCGGCTGCTCGTGCCCGTGGCAGCGTTTCTCGCCACGCAGTTCACCCGGTAGAGAATGTCGATGCCGCCTGCCGAGCTTCCTCCGGCGGTTCCCTCATATCCACCGAACATCTGCATGCCGGATCCCGACTTGGCTTTGGCATAGAGTCGGTCGATATCGCCGTTCACGGTGTAGGCGCCGACCGTCTGCACCAGGTTCGGTACGGCCCCTGTTCCGTCGGCCACATCGGGATTGTTGTCCGATTGCCCCAGGATCTCTTGATTGAGCACGGTGGCATTGGTCTGCGGCACAGGGCCAACCGGAGTCGCATTGCTCAAGAACGTCGCCGGCAACGAACCCTGGTCGATGGTCTGTTGGATGATGTTCACCGCCGTCCCCAAACATGATTCAGCCGCGCTGGATGCCGCTTCGTTTGTTCGCGCGAGTCCCGCAATCCGATTCTCCAGTCCGCTGACCGTCACCGCTGCGACTCCGATGACAGTCAGGATCAGCAATAGCAGCATGACCGTCAGAAAGGCCACGCCTCGCTGGTTTCCGGTAAACCCGCGCTCGGTTTTGCCCATCTCCCGACGGTCTCCGTCCGCCGCCCGTTTGTTCAGAGCCCCAAGTTCCTCGTCTGCACGGTCCGCGTCAGCACCCGCCGGCGGAACTGCGGATACGTGACGGGATCATACGCGGCATCGGCGGCGTGGTTGTGGTCGCTGATGACCAATGGCGCGGCGGTCGCCGTCATCGCCATCCGGCTCTCGCTGACCCCCTGATCGGCCACGGTCTGTCGAGCCACAACGTTGACCTGGACGAGTCGGATTTTGTCCGGAGTCAACGGGGCCAAGGTCCATGCGCTGTTGGTGATGAAATCCGCTTGGTCAAACGTGCCGGATGCGTTCTGGTCATCGACGACTCCGTCCGCTACGCCACCGTTCACCGTCGCATTACAGCCGTCACACGCGTACGCGAATTGGATATCTTCAATGCCATCCGTAACGGGCACGCAAGGACTGTTCACGACATCACAATTGAGCGCAGCCGTAACGCCGCGCACTAGGCAGGGCGCCTTTCCGCCGCAGAGCGCGTTGTTATCGGGAGGGCGTATCACCTGGTACGTGACGCACTGCAGCAGATAAACCGGGGTTCCTGCGAGAAATGTCGCCGGCGGAGCGATCGCGTTCGAGAGCGTTAACGTATCGCCACTGATCGTAGCAACGGTCGCCGTGACTGTGCCATTGATCGAAATTTGCGCGGCGGTCGGTTGCGCCGGATTGAGACCGGCCGCTACCATCTCGGCCACAGCACCGGCTTGGAGCGTGATTTGGTTGAAGCCAGGCCCGACGGCGCTGGCGAGCGTCCACAGCGGCGGCGTCGAACTGGTCGTCGGAACGACCAGCGAAATGGAATCCGGACCGGCATCGGCTCCGCCAGGATTGTTGTCCGCAGGGACGATGGCCGCAGGCGATCCGGCCAGCGCGCACGCCCCTACTTGATTGACCATGCCGAACCCGGCCAACTTGATATCGCGCGAAAGCAATTCCATCGCCACCCGAACATTCTGTTGCGTATCCACAGTCTGATCGTTGGCGTGAACCGCTTTGTTGGTCGTATTGAGCGCCGTAAAACCCGCCGCGACCACTACGAGCGCGACGAAGATGCCCGCCATGAGCTCGACGAGCGTCACGCCGCGCTCCTCTTTGTAGACCCGGCTTCGATTCGTTCCGGTGGTTTTCATTCCGGCGCCACCACCGTCGTGAGCGTGACGGCCTTGTTTCGCATCGCGCTCGTCTCCCCTCGCATAGAACCGCTCCACGTGATCGTCACCGTCACCGCGTTCTGATTCAGCGGCGGCGTGGTCGGCCCTATCGCCTCCACGGTGACACGCCCCTGTACCCCGGCCAGGCCGGAGGAATTCAGCAACGCCTGCCACTGGGCATAGTCGCCGCGAGCCATAGGCTGACTCGTCGGCGGTTGCGTCGCAGTGTTCAAGGTGTCGATGTTGTTGTACGCAAGAACGTTTCGTCGATTGAACTGAATCCGTTCCAGCATGTCGGCTGCGAGGTTCGTGACCCTCGTCAATTCATTGGCATCGACGTTGCGTCCGAACGAGATGGCCTGCATCCCAGAGAGCGCTAAAAGGCCGGCGCCCAGAACCACGGCCGCGATCATGCCTTCGATCAACGTAAAACCCGACTGCGCTGAACGCGTTGCGTGCATGGCGTTCTCGTCTTCAGGGACAGGTCGGGCTCGCGCACCAGGTCGCTTTCCCGCCTGGGGTGATCTTGATCGAATAGGTCAATCCCTGAGTGTTCGTCACCGTCAGCGTTTGGTTCCCCGTTCCGCCGCTGGATCGCAGGCCAAGTGAGTTAAACTGCACCGGTCCTCCCGCGACGCTGGTCACGTGGACCATCATCTCCTGCCTCGGCAACACCTGCGCACCTGACACATCCGTTGTCGTCACTGTGACTTTTCCCCCGACAGCGCTCACCGTCACAGTGACCGCCATATTTCTGTTCATGGCCGCCAACCTAGCGAGCGCCAGTTGAGAGTTGATCTCGGTGACCGCTTGTCGTAGCTGGTAACGCGCATTCCATTGCGTATAACTCGGGACCGCCAACGCCGCACCGATCCCGATAATCGTGACGACTGTCATCATTTCCAGAAATGTAAATCCTTGCTCTCCGGATATGTCGACAGAGCCAGATTTCGGCAAACCGGCAGACATAGCGCGACAAAGGTGAGCAAGTGCCGTGCCTTCAGATTAAGAAGGGAGTGATCTTCCAACTGGTTGATTTCCCGTTGTTACCCCTCATTTGGTGGGGTACAAATTCGCACTTCGCCAGTCGTTCTTTATGACAATTTTCGTCATGAACTTACCGGCCGCGCCCACTCAACAGGCTGCGAACAGCTGGCCGCATCGGACCATTTTTCGGCTTCCGGCTAACAAGTAGCCGGGCACAGCCTCGCTATACCAGTGGGCACAAGAGTGTTCGGCCCTCAGCGGAGGCGATTGGGCAAGAGGTGGGCGAGATGGCGGGCATGCAGAGGAGGCGTTCCCCAGTCGTTGACCGGCAAGTCGACGCTGGTCTGCTATTTCAGCGCGACGGCTTTGACCTGTTTGAGCGTCGTCATGCCTTTGAGCACTTTTTCGATCCCGTCCTGGACCAGCGTCATCATTCCCTCCTTCATCGCAACGGCTAGCATCTCTGAAGTTCTCGCTCTGGATTGGATGAGCTGTTTCATATCTTCCGAGATACGCAGTAATTCATGCAGCGGCACGCGTCCCCTGAACCCGGTTCCATTACAGGCGTCACAGCCCCGCCCGCGATACAATCGAAATTCCTCGGAGTACTCAATACCGAGCTTCGACCAATGATTCGCGCCATACGCGTGGACCAGTTCGTCATATTCGTGTCTTGTCGGATGGTAGGCTTCCCGGCACCCACGACAAATGCGTTTACACAATCTGGTCGCCAGCACCCCCAGCATGGCGTCGGCGAAGTTGAAAGGGTCGCAGCCCAGATCCAACAAGCGGGTCACGGTCTCGACCGCACTGTTGGTGTGAAGGGTGCTGAATACCAGATGGCCTGTCAGCGACGCCTCAATCGCGATGTCAGCGGTTTCCCTGTCGCGCATTTCTCCGATCATGATCACATCCGGGTCGGCCCGCAAAAACGCCCGCATTGCCGCCGCAAAGGTGAAGCCGATCTTGGGCTGGACCTGAACTTGCCGCAGCCCTTCCTGGGTGATTTCAATCGGATCCTCGGCCGTCCAAATCTTTCGCTCGTCGGTATTGATGTAACTCAGAATCGCGTGCAACGTTGTGGTCTTGCCGGAACCCGTCGGTCCGACACACAGGATAATCCCATAGGGCTTCTCTGCTAATTCTTTAATGGTCGTCAGCGTCCGTGAAGCGAAATCCATGGCGTCCAAGGGCATCGGTCCTTTGGCGGTCAGGAGCCGTATCACCACGTCTTCATTGGAACCGGCCGTAGGGATGGTCGCAACCCGCAGTTCGATTTGCCGCTCTTTATTGAGCCTGAACCGAATTTTCCCGTCCTGCGGTTTCCGGCGTTCGGCGATGTCGAGATTGGCCATGACCTTGATGCGGGACACGACCGCCCGCCGATAGGCGGGTGGGATCTTCATATAGGTGAAACAGGTTCCATCCACGCGGAACCGCACCACCGTTTCCTTGTGATCGGAATACGGCTCGATGTGAATATCAGACGCACCCCGACGGTCGGCTTCGGCGATGATCTGGTTCGTCAACCGGACGATTGCGCTATCGTTTTCATCGATGACCGCGCTGCCCGCCTCCTCGCACTGCTCCAACTGCACCTCGCTGATGAGTTCGCCAAGAATATCGCTGATGGAACCGGTCGCCACACGGCCTTCGGCAGTCAGAAGAAACTGCTCGATGTCCCGCTTGAGCCCGACCGCGAAGCGGACGGCCAAGCCGGGAAAGGCGCGTTTGATGTCCAAACCCTTGTCGATATCGTGCGGATTGTCAATCACGACCTCCAGCAGGTTATTCTCCCGCCTCAACGGAATCCAATGGTTCCTCTTGAGATAATCGTGACTCAGGTTCCTCAGCAGCGCGGGATCCACGACCGTCCGGTCATCATAGGGCATATAGGGACAGCGGTAGTACTCGGCCAACGACCTGCCGAGTTCCATCTTCGGCACATGGTAGACATCCAGTAAGAATGATTCCAGGTCGATGGCGCGCCGCTTCGACTCTTCGATCGCCGTATCGAGGTCGGCGGCACTGAGCAGGCCGTTGCGGATCAGATACTCGAACATTTCCCTCTCCACCGCCGGTACAGGCGAGGTCCACCTGACTCCTCCTTTCACAGGAGACTGCTCACCGCAGCCCTCTCTCGAACGGACGGCGTCATGACGATTTCCAATTGTCACAACCATAAAAGATCACTCCTCATGCCTGAAGCATGGGCATGTCCACCAGGTTAACGAAACCCATCGATCATCGCGGCATGGACAGACTCTGGCTCCAATCACCAGGCAAACTTGATCAGGCCTGCTTTAAGACTACCGAAGTTGCCACGTTCCGGCTGCTGGATAGACCAACGGGATCCCCCGCACGAGCCCGCTACGCAGGTCGTGGTTGTACCAGACTTCGAGTGAGTTCCCTGTCCCTCCAGCTTCTCCGATCGAACCGGCGGCGAGCACTGCCCCATAGACTCGCGGCCGGCCTTCGAATAATAAGTTGCCGGCGGTATACACTACCCCCTGCAGATGCACTCCGCTCAACTGAACAGGCACCCGCCTCGCCAAGGACGTGAGCCCCTCGTGGGGTGGACTGAGAGCCGGCACCGGCCGCCCCGTTCCGCCCGGCTTCCACAAGAGGTGCGCATTGACCACAAACAGCCCTTCCGCATAGTCCGTTGTAACAGCGATGGTCCCTAAGTTATCCGCACGAGGCGGGAGCCGATCGAGGGTATCGATGAACACAAGCCCGCGATGATCGCCCACGCCACCGGAGGCAAATACCTCGTCCGCAGTCACCCCGAGCCCCGGCTCGACGATGCCGTCGGGATAGAGCAGGCCGTCTCGGTCTCTGGCGTAGTAACGCCCGTACAGGAGCGCAGCGCGTTTGAGGCCTTCGTAGTCCCACTGATCCATCCGTAATCCCGGAACAGGCTCCTGCCACGGATGGATATGCACAGGCAGGGAGACCCCGGTCGCCGGACTCATGGCGCCGAACGATACAGAGCCGCCAACCCAGATCTCGACCCAGCGGTCTTCGCGGCGTGCCATCTCCGAATACGATTGACCCGTGACCGGCGCAAAATCAGTTTTGAGGGGCACCGCATCGATCGTGTTCCACCGGACATCTCCTCCCACTTTCAGATCGCCCCAATGGACCTCGACCGGCGCTGAGGCACCTCCGGTGGCGGTGGCGAGAAGCCCGGCTGCCTGGACGGCTGCTCGGACGGCAGGAATGGTGCGTGTCCCCAACTGCACCGACACAGTTCTGGCGAGTCCCGGTGACCCCGGAGAGGCGGCCGCTGCCGTAGCCTCAATCGTGCACAGCAAGCCGGGTCGCGTCGGCCCGTACACCTTAAGCTTGAGTACCCGACCAAGCCCTCGCAGCGACCGAAACCATCCGACTGTCGGCCCGTTTAACAGCTCATCATGGGCGGGCTGCGTCGCATCGAACAGCACGTCCGGTTTCTCGGCCGTACCTGTAAACTGTGACCGTCCCTGCGCGTCGAAAAACGACAGGCCGCTTCCGGGTAGCTCGAATCGCTTCGCAAGCAGCGCTCCCACCGATCCCTCCGGCGCAGCACCAGGATCGTGGAACCACGTCATCACCTGATCCACGGCGGCCTCGGCCAGATGCTGAGCCGTTCTCTCTTCCCTGGTCGCGCTAGCCGCCTGAAGTTCCAGGCCGGCTAAATTGAGGGATGTCATTGCCAGCACGGCGAGAATCAGCAGTGTCAGAACAGTTCCCAACAAAACCATCCCCCGCTCATTCACGATCCCGGCCCTCTTTTTCCCTGACGCTCGAGCACCTGCCGGTCTTCCATTCATTGCACCTCCCCTACCCGCGGAGTCCAATCTCCTGAATCACCATCGTTGGCGTGCGACTAACGGCTACTTCTATGCGAATCCGGGCCACGCGGTCCGGCGCGCTGGCGGGCCTCCCCTCTCGATCGAAGTATTTCAGCTCGAAATGCGCGACGTCGCCGATTAGCGTACCGGCACCGCCGTCCACCATACGCATGACCCGGGTCACGCCGCGCCCGCCATGACCCAGGTAGTAACGAACATCGTTGGAGACGGAGACGACGCTACCCGACGGAAAGAACTGTCCTAGCGGCGCGATCAGTGTCAGCCTGGTGCGCTGACCGTCCTTGGCCAATCGTCCTTCCGCGCACCGTTCCGCCGCACACACCACGATGCGCTTTCCTTTAGGCCAGTCGGTACCATCACCGACCACGAGCTCCTGCTGACCTGCCATGACCGGCTGCACCAACGTCGTCACATAGCCACCGAGGTTCGCCGCAAACTCGATTTCCTGGGGGTTGGCTTTCCGCACCAGCTGACCGGCCGGTGAGAAGCCGGATCCAGCCAAACGGAGCTCGCTGGCCATCACCTCCAGCCCCAGGCGAAGATCCTGGTGGCGAGCGATCGTGTCCTGCTGGGTATGAAACCGCCATTGGCAGTGATGGAGTGTTTGCAGAACCGCCGAAAACACGACCGCCCCGGCCGTCATGGCGATCAACAACTCGATCAGCGTCACGCCTTGCTCCTCGCCCAGCGACTTCGCCATCCCCATGATATGGTCACATGCTCAGGAAACGTTCTATCGCAGGCCGACAAACTGCGGATTCGCTCGCACCGTGCCGAGCTGCACCACTCGACGTTGACCGCTCACCGTCGGATAGTCGGCTCGAACATGGATCACAACTAATCCGGCATACGCCAGAGGACCGGGGCGGTCCATCGCCACCGTCCAGACAAGACGGATGCCCTGGTGATCGGAACTTGCCGTGTAGACCCGATCCCCGGCGATCTCGTCCGGCTCAACGCCGTCGTCGCGCATCGCCGCATCGGGCAGACCATCTCCATTCCAGTCTTCTGTGAGCAGCAGATTCCACGCCACCGCCCGCTTGACCTCTAGCTTGGACTCCGCCAAGGCCAACGCACGCGTCCGTGTGATTCCTTCCCGAAGCCCGCGATCGGCCCACTCAAAAGTCGCCACGGTGCCCAGCAACCCGATGGAAAGGATCACCATAGCAATCATGACCTCGATGAGGCTGAATCCCTTCTGGGCACGCATTGCAAGAGCCACCTGACGGAATGGCTTCAACCCGAATCGAATATCCTCCGTGCTCACGACAGAGCAACCCTCCCCGTGATGCTGACGGTGATCGTCCGGCGTTTCCCCGACTGGCCTAGGAGCACGATTGTGGTGGGAGAGGCGGAGCGCCCGTTTGGATGAAACATGATCTGCGTACCGCCACTGAGCCGCTCGATCACCGTCCTCCGGCCGTCGTAGCGATACGTGCGCAGCAGACGTCCGGATCCGTTTGCCAGTTCTGTCCTCAGACTCGCCCCCTCCGGATCGAACACCACGCGAACTCGCTCCCGACGCCCGATCGCCAGCTGACGAGCGAGCCGCAGCTCCGCCGCGATCTCCGCGACCGCGGCTTTCTCCTGTTGCCGGGCGGTCAACGCTAGGAAACTTTCTCCTCCCCAGACGGTCGCCACGCCGATGACGGCGATCACCACCAGCAGCTCCATCAGGCTGGCTCCCTCTTCCCGGATCAGGCGGTTCCGAAACGTTGCGGTGGACCATGTGTCTCTCATAATCGGAAGTTCTGCTTTGCGTTCGCGCACCGTCGTCGGCCGCAGGGTTTTCCAAAAGCCGTGCCGCGGCTATCGGCACCCGAAACCGGCAGCAACATCCCCAAAGGCGAAATCGGTGACGCGCGGTTCTTCCGCACAGGAAGCGGGAAACGCGCGACGACCATTCTGAGAGGCGTGCGGCGGGTAGGAATCATCTGACAGCGGACGGGGAGCCAACTGTCACGGTTCAGATACAGGGGAACGCCGGATTAGATACAGCTTGAACCGGTAATCACGGATGACACACGTAGAGAAAACCGTCGGCGCAAGGGCCGTGGCGAGATCATTCCAGCGGAACAACCAAGTTGAAATACCATTCGAGCAGCGGCTCATGGAAAAAGAGGGACAGAACGGCGCCAAGCGCCAAAAAGGGACCGAACGGGATGTAATCATCTCTCTTGATCACGTTGAGAGAGATCAACCCCATCCCTACGACAGACCCGACAGCCGCACCGATCATGATCGTCAACAGAGTCGCTTTCCATCCCAGAAACGCGCCGATCATAGCCAGAAGCTTGATGTCGCCTCCCCCCATGCCTTCTTTCCCAAAAAGGTAGGGGCTGACCCAGGCCAAGCCCCACAGAACTCCCCCGCCGACCAGCATGCCCATAATTGAGTTGACCAATCCCACCGGCAGGATCGTGGACGCGCAGAGCAATCCGAATAGCATGCCTGGAACAGTGATCACGTTGGGGATAATTTGGTGGGTGAAGTCAGTGCCGGTCACGACGAGTAGCGCGGAAAAAAGGACCGCATACGCCGCCGACCCCCATCCGACACCGAAATGCCAGAAGATGACGCCGTATCCGACCGCATTCGCAGCCTCGATAAGCGGATAGCGGAATGAAATCGGTGCGCCGCAGGCCCGACACTTTCCTCTCAGCACGAGGAAGCTCAGAATCGGGATATTGTCATACCAGGCGATCGACCGAGCGCATGCCGGGCAACGGGACGATGGCCAGACGATCGACTCCCCCCGCGGAAGCCGGTAAATGCACACGTTGAGGAAGCTGCCGATGAGCGCTCCGAAAAGACCGGCGATCACATACCCAGGGATCGAAACCATCGAGCCTATCCCGGTTTGTCTGCCTAAGCAGAGTCAGGCAAGAATAGTAATCTTAGCGACCACACCCAGAGCAAAACTTCTCAGACAGAAAATACTTGCATTTGCCCTAGCGATCCAGGTTATTTTTACGTGTTCAGCACCTTTCTCCGCGGTGCCTTGTGACCACGGAGAGTTCTCCGGTCTTGCAATGAACCAGGAAGGAGAGCCTGATTTATGCCAAAGGTGAAAGTCAGCCCTCGAAGCCGTGCTCGGAAGGCCACGTTGGAGCTTGTTCCGCCTAGGCGCAAGCGTCCGGAAGCCCTCACCAGCCGGGAACAGGAAATTCTCGAGCTTATCTGGTCCGGGTTCAAGAACAAGGAAATTGCCCAACGATTGAAGATCAGTGTCAAAACCGTCGAGGCGCACCGGGCCAATATGATGAAGAAGATCCGGGTGTCGAACACCGCACAGTTGCTCAAGGCGGCGATTCAGGGAGGAATGATCAAGATCCGCTGACCGCAGTGACAACGGGATCGGCGCCTGATCGCTGCCGGACCACTTCAAAGAAGGTCACGGCCGCGGCGGCAGAGACATTGAGGGAGTTGATCCGGCCGTACATGGGGATCCGCGCACGGTCATCGCATTTCTCCAACACCCCCGGGCGGATTCCTCTCCCTTCTCCTCCCAGCACCACCGCGATGGGTCGCCGAAAGTCGAGCGCTGTGTAGGGCTTCGACGCTCTCACGTCGAGGCCGTACACCCACAACCCGGAGGCCTGCAGATCCTCGATCAGGCGCGATAGATTCTGCGCACGGCCGACTCTGACATGATCGAGCGCACCAGCCGACGCTTTGGCCACTGCCCCTGTGAGCCCTGCCGAGCGTCGATCCGGCACAAAGACTCCGTGCACGCCCGCGGCGTCGGCCGAGCGGAGCACTGCACCCAAGTTCTGCGGATCTTCCACGCTGTCTAGGATAACGACGAACGGCAGTTCCTTGCGCACGCGTGCGCACTCCAGGATCTCGTCCATTTCGGCATAGGCCTTGGCGGCAATTACGCCGATGACGCCCTGGTGCCGCCCCTCACGCACCAGTCGATCCAACGCTGGTCGCGGCTCCACATGAATGGGGACGCGCTTGGCGCGGGCGAGTTGCGTGATCTCGGCGAACTGCCGATCGGTGCGAAGCACGAGGATCCGCTGGAACGGCCGAGTACCGGCGCGCAGTGCTTCCCGGACCGCATGCAGGCCGTAGATAACGTCGGAGGATTCACCGCTTCCAGCGGGTGGTGCCATCCGGTCGGTCTTCCAGGATGATCCGCCGGGCCGCCAGCGATTTCCGGATTTCATCTGCCCTCACAAAATCTTTCTTTTTCCGCGCCTCGTTCCGTTCGGCGATCAAGCGTTCGATTTCCGCATCCTCCAGCGACGAACTCGAGATTTCCCGCTCCGCTGCGGAAATCTCCCCTCGCGAGGCAAACTCCCATGTCTTGACCTCCAATTGGAACAAATTCAACACCCACCCTAAGGACCGAAACGCCGCACGGACTTGCGCGCGGTGCTCCCGGGACAGCCCCGTTTTCAGCAACTGGTTGACGGTGGAGCGGAACTGTTGAAAGCCCGCCAGCGCAGCCGGCGTATTGAAGTCATCGTCCATGGCTTCACGGAATGCGTGTTGAAGTGCGTGCAGCGCCGGGGAGAGCCTGACAGCCCCACCACCGTCAGCGGAGGGCGCTTCTTCGAGCCGAAGAAAGAGATCGTAGCACCCGTCCAGTGCTCGCTTCGCTTCCTGCAGAGCCTGATCGGAAAAATCCAGCGGGCTGCGATAGTGGGTGGAGAGAAAAAAATACCGCAATACTTCCGCCGTAACCGGTTCCCGGTAACCCCATTTTTCGAAGACCTCCCGGATCGTGAAGAAGTTCCCAAGCGATTTAGACATCTTTTCTTGATTAATCTGTACAAACCCGTTGTG
This sequence comes from Nitrospiraceae bacterium, assembly GCA_051293835.1. Taxonomy (GTDB): domain Bacteria; phylum Nitrospirota; class Nitrospiria; order Nitrospirales; family Nitrospiraceae; genus DATLZU01. The sequence continues at coordinate 43,510 of JBPKMA010000004.1, forward strand.
CACCCAGTAGCGTGCGAACTCCTTGCCGGTGGCGGCACATGACTGAGCAATCTCGTTTTCATGGTGGGGGAAGATCAGGTCCGCCCCCCCGCCGTGAATATCGAATGTTTCACCCAGGTGTTTCATCGACATCGCCGAGCATTCGATGTGCCACCCTGGCCGACCAGGGCCCCAGGGACTGTCCCATGACGGCTCCCCCGGCTTGGCGGCTTTCCAGAGGGCGAAATCCATCGGATGCCGCTTTCGCTCATCCACCTCGACACGGGCGCCCGCCTGCATGTCCTCCAGCTTGCGCTTGGACAGGACTCCATAGGCCGGAAATTTCTCCACCTGGAAATAGACGTCGCCGTTCACCCGATACGCGACGCCCTTTCGGATCAACGTGTGAATCAAGTCGATGATATCGGCCATGTGTTCCGTGGCCTTGGGCTCGACCGTCGCCCGGCCGATCCCCAAACGTCCCATGTCCCGATAGTAGGCGTCGATGTAGCGTGCTGTCACCGCCTGCCAGGGAATCCCAAGCTCGTTGGCGCGACGGATGATCTTGTCATCCACGTCGGTAAAATTTTTTACGAAGGTGACAGAAAACCCGCAATGTTCCAGATATCGCCGGATCACCTCGAACACAAGCGCGCTCCGGGCGTGCCCCAGGTGGCATTCGTCGTAGACCGTGACGCCGCAGACGTACATCCGCACCGAGGGTGGCGCGAGCGGCTCGAAGGGTTCTTTCCGACCAGACAGGGTGTTATAGATCTTCAGCACGATGGGGGCCCCGATTCCAGATCAACGCGGGGACGCCGTGGCCAATGCGACCATACAAAATAGGCGAGAACGAGCAGGAGAAGCAACCCAATCACGCCATCGATCCGATGGAAGTGCTCACGCAACTGGTCCCACCGCTCACCCAGCTTCAGCCCGAGATAGGCCAAGGCGTAGCACCATGGCAAAGCGCCAACAAAGGTGAACACGACGAAACGGGTCACGTTCATGCGGGCCACGCCGGCCGGTAGCGAGATGAACGTCCGCACAACCGGCAACAGGCGGCTCAGCAACACCGCTGCTTCACCATATCGGGCGAACCAGCGATCGGCCAAGTCGAGATCCTTTCGTGAAATGAGCAGGTAGGGACCGTATCGCTCCACGAACGGCCGCCCCCCCCAGATGCCGACGTAGTACGCCGCAAGTGATCCCACGACGTTGCCGATGGCGCCAGCCAGCGTCACGCCCAGCATGGAAAACCGGCCAGTCGAGGTGAGGTACCCGGAAAACGGCATGATGATCTCGCTCGGCAGCGGAATGCAGGCGCTCTCAATTGCCATGGTCAGAAGGATACCGGCGTAGCCGAACTTCGAGATCATCGCAATGATGAACTGGGTGAGTTCCGTGATGAGCTGTTCCATCCATAAGATCAACATGCCCAGGTTACCGACGGCCTCGCGCGTGCCCCGTGGGCCTGACGCCTTCAATCAATTGCTCCCAACTCCGCAGTTGCTCCAGCACGCCGTAGTGCGTACTATCGAGATGGATCGGCGTGATCGAGACCATTCCTTGTCGGATCGCCTCGTGATCGGAATCCTTGTGCCGGTTCCAGGCGATGCGCGTGCCGGCAATCCAATAATATTTGCGCCCGTGCGGGTCGATTTTCTCGACGATCGGGTTCTCGAATCGTCGGCGGCTCAGACAGGTGACCCGCACCCCCTTAATGGCGTTTCGGGGACGGTCGGGAATGTTCACGTTGAGCATCGTCTCCTCCGGCAAACCGTGCTCGAGCGTCAACTGGGCGATCCGCTTGGCGTACCGCGCCCCAACCTCGAACCGGAATCGGTCGCCACCCTCCTGCGACACCGCGATCGACGGCACTCCGAGAATGGTACCCTCCAACGCCGCCGAGACCGTTCCGGAATAGGTCACGTCGTCGCCGAGATTGACACCCTTGTTGATTCCGGAGATCACCAGATTCGGCGGCTTCGGCAGCACCACCTTGACCGCCAGATTCACGCAATCGGTCGGTGTCCCGTTCACCGCAAAGATCCGCTCACCCAGCGGGGTCAGCCGGAGGGGCTTGTGCAGCGTCAGGGCGTGTCCGACCGCCGTTCGCTCCCGATCGGGAGCGACAACCCACACGGTACCGAGCGCCCGCATCGCTTCGGCTAAGGCCTGTAGGCCAGGGGAGGCCACACCGTCGTCATTGGTCACCAGGATGTGCATGGATAGCGCAAAGCAATAAAAAAGCTGCACGAGGCAGCTTCCGAGACGTTGATCCACCCGCACCATCACGATGATGGTGACAAGTAACCAGTGGGTCACACAAAGTGTAGTGATCTGAAGAACGACAATTCAAACAATTCGGTTGAGGGTTCTAGCCGCTCACGGCAATGTCAGCAGCCTGATACAGGGCGAGCGGGCTCCTGCACGCTGTAACGGAACCCTGAAAATGTTTCTTGCGGCCCCATCGGATTACCAGCACCGCACTTCGGCAGTGCAGGATGGTCGGGGCGAGCCGATTTGAACGGCCGACCACTCGCACCCCAAACGAGTGCGCTACCGGGCTGCGCCACGCCCCGACCGTGCTTTTTCTGCTCGTTCTGCTCGATCGTCTGGGAACCGCTACCGTTCTCCGATCTCAGCGAAGACGAGGCGCTCAGCCAGAGTGCGACTCCAGGATGCGCAGGATCGCTTGGAGGTCCCCTCGTACTCGCTGAGCCAACTCCCTCGGCCTGATCTGTTTGTGCGCATGGCGGCTACGACGTGCCCAGTACCGCTTCACCCCAGCGATTGTATGGCCTTCTTCATACAGCATGCGCTTGATTTCCAAAATCGTTTCGATATCGCGTTGGACATACAGCCGCTGGTTACCTCGACTCTTCTTGGGCCTAAGAAAGCTGAATTTGGTTTCCCAAAACCGCAACACATAGGCCGGAAGTTTCGTGATTTGGCTGACTTCTCCGATCTTGTAGAAAACCTTGCTCCCCAGTCTGGGTTCATTCCCCATAACAACCCTCACGACTGGATCGCCGGCGTGTACGAAGAGATTGATTTACGAATTGACGTACTTCTTGAACACCTGGCTGGGACGAAAAGTGACGACCCGGCGCGGCGTGATCCCGATCTCCTCCCCGGTTCGCGGATTACGACCTTTCCGTGCTCCCTTGCTGCGGACCACGAAATTCCCGAACCCCGCAATTTTGACCGATTCTCCTTTTTGCAAGACCGACTTGAGCAGGTTCAGGATGAGTTCGACGATGTCTGCGGCCTCGTTCTTGGACACTCCCACCTGTTTGTAGATCTCATTGGCGATATCAGCCTTTCTCATGCCGTCCCTCCTGACAGCCTGCCTGCACACTCGCCGCCGCCTCGCTCCGGCGACTCCCTGGGCTTTAATGAGATTTTTTTCATAAATTACGTGAGGTTATCAGCCGTGTCAAGGAGTTTTCTCAGACCTGGATGAGGTGCGTGGAATGTCGGTCCCGCGGGAGCGTTCCTTCTGGAGCAACTTGTATTCGATGCTGTCGGCCAAGGCCTGCCAACTCGCTTCCATAATATTGTCCGACACCCCGACTGTCCCCCATTTGTCTTTATGGTCGCCCGACTCAATCAGCACCCGCACTTTCGACTCGGTGCCTTTATTGGCCGCGAGGACACGAACCTTGTAATCCAGCAGCCTGACCTCACGAAGCTGGGGATAGAATTTCTCCAGTGCCTTGCGAAGCGCATGGTCCAGCGCGTTCACCGGGCCAGCCCCCACCGCGGCCGTGTGTTCGATCGCCTCGCCGACCTTGACCATCACGGTCGCCTCCGAGACCGGCGCGCCGTTTTCGTCTTTCTTTTCCACGATGACCCGGAACCCAAGCAGATGGAACGACGGCGTGTGGGTGCCCATCGCTTTGCGCATAAGCAGTTCGAAAGATCCCTCGGCTCCTTCAAACTGATAGCCCTGACTCTCGCGCTCCTTGAGCGTATTGACCAATTCTTGCAGCTTCTGATGATCCTTGCTTAGCTTGATTCCATACGCCTCTACTTTCTCCAGCAGACCGCTGCGGCCAGCGTAATCGGAGACCAGCACGCGCTGGCGATTTCCAACTCGCTCGGGGATGACATGCTCGTAGGTGGCGGGATTCTTGAGAACCGCGTGGATGTGCACGCCGCCCTTGTGTGCGAAAGCCGAATCCCCAACATACGGTTGATGCTTGTTGGGCATGAGGTTCGCGATCTCGGTCACGAATCCGGACACCTGCTTGAGATGTGCAAGGCGTTCGCCGAGCACCGGCCGGCCCATCTTCAGCTCCAGATTCGGCACGATCGAGCAGAGATTGGCGTTGCCGCACCGTTCGCCAATGCCGTTGATCGTCCCCTGCACCTGAACGATGCCGGTTTCGACCGCCACCAGCGAGTTAGCGACGGCCATCTCGCAGTCGTTGTGGGCGTGAATGCCCAGCGGCACAGCGAACTCCCGACGCACCGCCTCGCAGATCCTGCGGACTTCCCACGGCATAGTCCCGCCGTTCGTGTCGCACAGGATGATCCGCTCCGCTCCCGCGTCCACGGCCCTCCGCAGCGTCTCCAGCGCATAGTCCGGATGGGCCTTGTATCCGTCGAAAAAATGCTCCGCATCGTAGAAGACCCTCCGCCCTTTGGAACGGAGATAGTGGATAGAATCGCCGATGATCTCGAGATTTTTCGCCAAGGAAATCCCCAGGGCATCCGTCACATGCAGGTCCCAGCTCTTGCCGAAAATCGTGATCGTCGACGTCTCCGAGGCGAGCAACGCCTGAATGTTGGGGTCCTTCTGAACCGGATTGCTGGCCTTGCGCGTCGAGCCGAAAGCGACGATCGTCGCATGCCGCAGCGGAATGGTCTTGATGATCCGGAAAAACTCGATGTCCTTGGGATTGGCGCCCGGCCACCCGCCTTCGATGTACTGCACGCCCAACTCGTCCAGCTTCTGCGCCACGCGGACCTTGTCCTCGACTGAGAAACTCACATCCTCGGCCTGTGCACCATCGCGCAGGGTCGTGTCGTAGATCTCCAACGAAGGCAAGAGGCTGGCGGGGCGAGACGCGGAAGCATTCTCGCTTCTCGTCCTTCGCTTCACGCCCTTTTGCTTGCGCATCATGATGGCACCCGATCCAATCCGAAGGCGGTATGCAGAGCCCGCATAGCGAGCTCGAGATATTTTTCATCGATCACGCAGGAGATCTTGATCTCCGAGGTGCTGATCATCATGATGTTCACGCCTTCCCGAGACAACACCTCGAACATCTTGGCCGCAACGCCGGAATGCGATCGCATCCCCACGCCCACGAGCGACACCTTGGCAATGGCCTCTGTCACAGCCACTGACTTGGCGTCGATCTCCTTCGCCACGCGCTGCACAAGGCTGACCGCTTTCCGCAGATCGGCCCGTGGCACGGTGAACGAAATGTCCGTCAGCGAAGCCTGGCTCACGTTTTGGATGATCATGTCGACCACGATGTTGGCTTCCGCCACCGGCCCAAAAATGCGCGCCGCGATGCCCGGCTTGTCGGGGACTCCGACGATCGTGATCTTCGCCTGATTGCGATCACCGGTGACCCCGGCGACCACCACGCTTTCCATATCCGCATCTTCAGTCGTCACGAGCGTTCCCTTTCCTTCGGTAAAACTGGAACGAACCTCGATCGGCACCCCGTACTTCGCGGCGAACTCGACCGACCGGCTTTGCAAAACCTTTGCGCCCAGGCTCGCCAGTTCCAGCATCTCCTCGTATGAGATCTTGTCGATACGTCTGGCGGCCGGCACGATGTTCGGATCCGCGGTGTAGACGCCATCAACATCGGTGAAGATAATGCACCGCTCAGCTTTGAGCGCGGCGGCTAAAGCGACTGCCGTCAGATCCGATCCGCCCCGCCCCAACGTGGTCACATCGGACTGTTCATTGATCCCCTGAAACCCCGCCACGACCGGGATGACGCCTTCCGCCAGCGCGGCTCTGATCCGTTCAGCCGTCACCCGGGCGATACGGGCCTTGGTATGGGAGCTGTTGGTCAGAATCCCGACCTGCCGGCCGGTAAAGGATCGGGCGTTGAGCCCTCGCCCCCGCAGGTCCATCGCCAACAGCGCAATCGTCACCCGTTCCCCGGTGGACAGGAGCATATCCAACTCGCGCTCGTCCGGCGAGGGTGTGACTTCGTGCGCCAACCGGAGAAGCCGATCGGTTTCTCCGCTCATCGCGGAGAGGACCACGACGATCTGGTGTCCGTCCCGGTGATCCCGGGCGACACGGTCGGCGACTCGGTGGATCCGCTCGATGCTCCCTACCGACGTGCCGCCGTATTTTTGGACGATCAGCGCCATGCCCCGTCTCTATCCGCGCGGGAACAGCTTGGTGATCAGCTTGGTGGCTTCCCGCAGAGGCACGTCGCTCGATTTGGCATCCATTTCGCTGAATCGCCGCGAGCTGGGGGTAATCTTTTGCGCCGGCCCTTCTGCGAACACATACAGCGCCAGCGGGGACTGCGTTTTGTTGTTCCCCGCCACCGCATGGTCTGAGACGAGCAATACTCGGTAGGCCCCCCATTGCGGGAGCCTACTCACCACGGCCCCCACGACGTGCTTGTCAAACTCCTCGATCACCCGCAGCTTGGCTTTGGGATCGCCGCCGTACAGGATTTCGTCGGGCAACGCCACGTGCACATACACGAGGTCCCGGCGGGCCAGCTCGCGAAGCGCCGCTTCACCCACCGTCGTCAATGCAGGGCCGTCGGCTCCGCTTAAAACCACCGGTTCCACCGCCTCCAAACCGGCGCAGATCCCGATTCCCCGATGTAGGTCGCTGGAGGCGACGACGGCGCCTGTGACCCCAAAGCGCTCCCTCAAGCTCGGCCAAGCGTGCGGACGTCCGGGTCCCCACAACCATAAACAGTTGGCCGGCTTCAGCCCCGCTTCCCGCCGATCCTCGTTGATGGGATGATCTCGGAGGATAATGAGAGCAGCCTCCATCAGCTTTCGCAAAATATCCGCTCCGTCGCCGGTCGGCAAACACTCGGCGATCTGGCGCCCGACCGCTTGGCGTGGATCCACACACGTGGAGCGGGCCTTGCCTCCGACCCACACCATCAGATGCCGATGCCCAATGCCTGGGTAAAACTGAATCGTTTCGGAACCGAGCTGCTCGTTGACCGCATCGATGAGCTCGCGCGCTTGCTCCGTGTCGATGTAGCCGGCGGTCGGGTCATCCAGGATCACGTGCGGGCCGAACTTCTTGACATCCATCGTCGGTTTCCCCCCCTGGACAGCTTCCGCGCGCAACGTCACCATGGTGCAACGGAACACGACATCATGCTCGCCGACGGTCACACCGAGACTGGCCGCCTCCAGCGGCGCCGGCCCAGGATAGTATTTACGCGGGTCATAACCAAGGATCGACACACCTGTCACATCGCTACCCGCCAGCGTCCCGTCGGACGGAACAGCTGCCAGTCCCAACTCTCCCTCCTGGACCAACCGGTCCATGTTCGGAGTGGAAGCCGCCTGGAGTGGGGTTTTCCCGCCCAGTTCCGGGTAGGGCTCGTCATTCATTCCGCTTGCGTGGAGAATCACGTATTTCATGGCACATCCGTCGAGCTAGACTTTCAAGAGACGGGCTACGTCCTCGCGGCTGGCTTTCACCGTCAGCGGTTGCCTGGATACGCCGATCGCTGTATCAGCGTCTTTCAACCCGTGGCCGGTCAACGTACACACCACCGTGTCACCTTCCCGCAACGCACCAGCCCGGCTCAGCTTGATGACACCGGCCACCGAAGCAGCCGAAGCCGGTTCGCAAAAGATGCCCGCTTCCGCCGCAATCAGCGAATAGGCATGCAGGATTTCCTCATCGGTGACCATGTCGATCAGCCCGGAGGATTCTCGCACCGCCTCGAGCGCTGCAGCCCAACTAGCTGGATTGCCGATCCGTATGGCGGTCGCAATCGTCCGTGGCTCCTCCACCACCCGGCCGAGGACGATCGGCGCAGCTCCTGCCGCCTGAAACCCGATCATGCGCGGGAGACGGGTGCATTGGTTGGCTGCGCGATACTCCTTATAGCCGCGCCAATAGGCGGTGATGTTGCCGGCGTTGCCCACCGGCAAGACATGGACGCTCGGCGCATCGCCGAGTTGGTCGCAGACCTCCATCGCGGCCGTTTTTTGTCCCTCGATTCGAAAAGGATTGATCGAATTCACCAGTTCGATCTTGTAGGCGGCAGCCAGTTCCTTGACGATGGCCAGCGCCTGGTCGAAGTTGCCTTCGATCTGAATCACTGTCGCCTGATGCATCAGGGCTTGAGAAAGCTTGCCGAGCGCAATTTTGCCAGCCGGAATCAAAACGTAAACCGCCAAGCCCGCGCAAGCGCCATAGGCGGCAGCCGAGGCCGAGGTGTTGCCTGTAGAGGCACAGATCACCGCCTGGGCTCCGGCTTCCATGGCCTTGGAGATCGCCATCGTCATCCCGCGGTCTTTGAACGACCCGGTCGGATTGGCCCCTTCGAACTTCAGATACAGTTCGACGCCGGGTGCGATCTTTTTCCCTAAGCGCGCAGCGTGGATGAGGGGTGTATTGCCCTCGCCCAAGGTCACCACCGGCGTCTGCTCGGACACCGGGAGGAACTTGCGATACTCGTTGATGATGCCGCTCCAGCGTGTCATGGGAAAGACAGCCGGTCAGTGACCGCATCGGACCCGGCGGGACGCATGCCTCATTCGTCCTGCCCCTCGACGCGGATCAAGGTGGTGGGTTGGGAGATGAACGCCATCTGATCAATCTCGCGGAGGGCGGCCTGTACGTCTCGCTCGGTTGCCATGTGCGTCATGATCACGACCGGCACCGTTTGCCCCTCCTTGCGGCCCTGTTGCAGCACGGATGAAATACTGATGCCATACCGTCCCAGGACTCCTGAAATCTGCGATAAGACTCCGGGCTTGTCGAGCACCATAAATCGCATGTAGTACAAGGAGCGGATCTCATCGATCGGACGAACGCGGAGCGGCCGGCGCTGATCCGGCCGGAAAGACGCCGGGGGCACCCGGCCGCCTGCGCCCACAAGCAGATTGCGGGCGATCGCGACGACATCGCTCACAACCGCGCTGCCAGTCGGCAACGATCCGGCGCCCCGGCCGTAGAGGACGACATCGCCGACTGCTTCCCCAATCAACTGGATCGCGTTGTAGACTCCGTCCACCTGCGCGAGAGGGGAAGTCGAAGGGATCATCGTCGGATGAACGCGGGCCTCGATCTCCCCGTCCAAAAATTTCGCAATGGCAAGCAGCTTGATCGCAAACCCGAACTCCTTCGCATAGGCGATATCCAGCGGTGCCAGCTTGGTGATGCCTTCCGTATAAATATCCTTGAAGTTGACCGGCGTCCCATAGGCCAGGCTGACCATAATGGCCAGCTTGTGCGCCGAGTCGATGCCGGCTACATCGAACGTTGGGTCCGCCTCGGCATAGCCGGCCCGCTTGGCTTCTTCGAGCACCTCGGCGAAACCGTGTCCCTCCTTGGTCATGCGGCTCAGAATGTAATTGGACGTCCCGTTGATGATGCCATAGACCGAGAGAATCGTATCGGCGGCCAGTCCTTCGACCAACGCACGGATGACCGGGATCCCTCCGCCGACGCTGGCTTCAAAACCCAGATCGACCCGATACCTGGCCGCCGCCTCGAAAATCTCCTCACCGTGGACGGCCAGCAAGGCCTTGTTCGCCGTGACCACCGCCTTCCCCTTCGCCATCGCATCAAGGATCACTCGCTTGGCCACATCAGAGCCGCCGATCAATTCGATGACGATGTCGACCGCAGGATCGTCGATGACCTGTTTCGCATCGGTCGTCAGCACGCCGCCCGGCAACGCAACGCCACGGTCCCGCGTGATGTCGAGGTCCGCGATGCGCACCAACTCGATCGGCACGCCAACCCGCCGCTGGATGAGCGCAGCATGACCCATGAGGACTCTGACCACCCCCGTTCCGACCGTGCCGAATCCGATTAAGCCGACCCCGATACGCGACCTCATCACCCGCTTCCGTCCAATTTCAACACCTTGCGGATCCCCCTGATCGCCTGCCTGGTCCGGTGCTCGTTCTCCACAAGTGCGAAGCGTACGTAGTCATCTCCGCCCTCCCCGAAACCGATGCCAGGTGACACGGCGACCTTTGCGTCTTTCAGGAGGAGCTTGGAAAATTCCAGCGACCCCATGCCCCGGTACGGTTGCGGAATCTTAGCCCAGAGGAACATCGTCGCGCGCGGCTTGTCGACCGGCCATCCGATCCGGTTCAGACCACCCACCAGAACGTTCCGCCGCTTCTGATACAACTGCACCGTTTCCTTCACGCAATCCTGCGGTCCGTTCAACGCGATGATGCTGGCAATCTGGATGGGCTGGAAAATGCCGTAATCCAAGTAGCTCTTGATTTTGGCCAGCGCTCCCACCACCTCGCGATTGCCGACGCAGAATCCGACACGCCATCCCGGCATGTTATAGCTTTTCGACAGCGTGTAGAACTCCACGCCGACATCCTTGGCTTCAGGCACCTGCAGCAGGCTCGGCGCCTTATAGCCGTCGAATACGATGTCAGCGTAGGCCAGATCGTGGATCACAACAACGTTGTGCTCTTTGGCAAAGGCCACAACTTTCTTGAAAAACTCAAGGTCAACCACTGCCGTCGTGGGATTGTGCGGAAAATTAATCACAAGGATACGGGGACGGGGAAACGTCTGCCGATAGACCCGAATCAAGTCTTCAAAAAAATCGCTGTCTTGCCGCAGTTCAATCCCCCGCACCTCGCCGCCCGCAATGACGAAGCTATACATATGAATCGGATAGGTCGGCGTGGGCGTGAGGACCACATCGCCGGGCCCGATCATCGCCAAGGCGAGATGGGCGAGACCCTCTTTCGAACCAATGGTCACGATCGCCTCGGTTTCGGGATCAAGGTCGACGTTGTAGTTGCGTTTGTACCAGCCGGTGATCGCATGGCGCAGTTTGGTGATGCCGCGCGAGGCAGAATACCGGTGGTTCTTGGCCTTCCTGGCCGCCTCGATCAGTTTCTCGACGATGTGGCTCGGCGTCGGTTGGTCCGGATTCCCCATGCCGAAGTCGATGATATCTTCGCCCCTGCGACGGGCTTCCAGCTTCAGAGCCTGAACCTGCGCGAACACGTAAGGGGGAAGCCGCTTGATCCGGTAGAATCCCTCCAGCACAAACACTCCTTTCTCAGACGCAGGCCGGGAACGGGTTGACGGGATAGGCTGTCCTGGTCCAAAAGGTGGTCTATTCTAATCGACTGGGGCGATTTCAGTCAATTTTCGTCGATACTTGCAGGTTGTCGTTGGGTCGGCGGATGGACTCCGGCCGCGCGCCACTGGGACCGAGGGGTTGGTTCTTGCTCGCCTCCGAGGTTTCTGTAATATAATGGCTTCATCTTGCGCAAGCTCGTGATGAGTTTCCGCTCGACGCATCGCGCACCCAGCGCAGGACCGATGCCATGGCGAGACTCGGTGTCAACATCGATCATGTGGCGACCCTCCGACAAGCACGGGGCGGTATTGAACCGGACCCCATTGCCGCAGCGGTGCTGGTGGAACTGGCCGGTGCCGACGGACTCGTCGTGCACCTGCGGGAGGACCGCCGCCATATCCAAGACCGCGACTTGACCAGGCTCCGAGAGATCATCCAGACCAAGCTGGACCTGGAAATCGCGGCCGATGAATCCATGGCCAAGCTGGCACTCAGCGTCAAGCCGCACCTGGTCACCCTGGTCCCGGAACGGCGCCAGGAGTTGACTACAGAGGGAGGCCTGGATGTAGACAGCCAGCGGGACAAAATCCAAAAAATCGTCGAGTTGCTCCACGACGGAGGCATTCCGGTGAGCCTGTTCATCGAGCCAGACCTTGCGCAAGTCAAGGCCGCGCACAAGGTGGCGGCCGATTACGTAGAATTACATACCGGCCGCTATGCCAACGCGAAGCGCGCGAAAGAAGAGCAACTCGAAGTCGAAGCTCTGTCACAAGCCGCCAAGTTGGCCTACAAGCTTGGGATGGGAGTCAATGCCGGCCACGGGCTGAATTACCGGAACGTAAAGCGGCTGACTCATATCCAGGAGATCGTCGAGTACAACATCGGCCACAGCATCATTGCCCGAGCCGTGCTGGTCGGACTCGAACGGGCGGTGCGCGAGATGAAACAGCTCCTCTTGTAACCCGGCGAATCGTTCCGCGCCTCCAACTTCGTGCCTCCTGTGATGAAGATCGTTACCGCCGAGCAGATGCAAACCCTCGATCGCCGCACGATTCAGGAGGCCGGCGTGCCCAGTCTGACATTGATGGAACGCGCCGGCGCCGGCGTGGTCAGCCACATGGAAGACGTGTTCGGCCGTTTGAGCGGCAAGACCGTCACAATCATCTGCGGGAAAGGCAACAACGGAGGAGATGGGCTCGTCGTCGCGCGCTTGCTGGCGAAGAAGCGTGTCGGAGTTCGAGTGTTTCTCCTGACGGGCGAGAAGGACCTCTCCCGCGACGCACGGACCATGTATCGCCGCTGCATCCGGGCGGTCGGGAAGTCTGTTGTGCGCACGCTTGGCTCCGTCGAACCGCTCAAAACCGTCCTTGCTGAAAGCGATGTGGTTGTCGACGCGCTGCTTGGAACCGGTCTCTCTGCGCCGATCACCGGGAACTATCGGGAAGTCATTGCAGCGATCAACGAGGCGAACCGACCGACGGTTTCGGTGGATCTCCCCTCGGGCATCCACGCCGACACGGGTGCCGTGTTGGGCGCCGCCGTCCGCGCGACGTTGACCGTCACGTTCGGGCTACCGAAACTGGGGCTGTACGTGGGACCCGGCATCGACCATGCGGGACAGGTCAGGATTGTCGACATCGGCATTCCACCCGCGTATGTTGAAGCGGTCGAGAGCCGCGTGTCGCTCCTGACTGAAGCCGCGGTTCGCGGCGTCCTTCCTCACCGTCCCCCATCCTCACACAAGGGCACGTTCGGCCATGCCGCGATCATTGCGGGATCGGTCGGTAAAACCGGAGCCGCGGCGATGGCCGCCAAGGCCGCCTTGCGGGTGGGAGCCGGACTGGTCACGGTGGCCACGCCGTCGAGCGTGAACGACACGCTGGAAGCGAAGTTGCTGGAAGCCATGACCGTGCCCATGCCGGAGACCAAAGCCCGGACGCTGGCGCGGTCCGGCCTCGACCGGCTGCTGACGTTCATCAGCGCTAGGACCGCTGTCGCCCTCGGACCCGGCCTCACGACTCATCCGGAAACGGTCGAACTGGTCCAAGCCTTGATCAGGCAAATGGACAAGCCCGCTGTACTGGACGCTGACGCACTGAACGCTCTGGCCGGCAAGGCATCGTTACTGGGGGAGTGTAAAGCACCACCGATTCTTACGCCGCACCCCGGCGAAATGGCTAGGCTGGACACGGAGGCGACGCCGCACTCGGTGAATGCGGATCGCATCGGGGTCGCCAGCCGATTCGCCGTCCAGCGGAGCGTCATTCTGGTACTGAAAGGAGCCAGAACCGTCGTGGCGAGACCGGACGGCACGGTCGCCATTTGCCCGACCGGGAACCCGGGCATGGCTACAGCGGGCACCGGCGATGTGTTGACCGGCATGATCGTCGGCTTACTGGCCCAGGGCCTCAACCCGTGGGACGCAGCATGTACCGCCACCTATCTCCACGGACTAGCGGGAGACCTCGCAGCCGCCCAATTGGGTATTGCCGGCATGATCGCTGGCGATGTCATTGACCAGATTCCTTATGCCCTCGTTCACGTTGCAGGGCGCTAAGCGTTCGGCCCTGTGTCCCCGGTGTGTGGTGAGCATGGCGTGGGCAACTTCGTCCGGAGACTGTGTCCGATTTATTTCTTCCTCCGTCGAGGACACGGAGCGCCTGGGACGGGTGATCGGTCGGGCTTTGCGCGGCGGAGAAGTGATCGGCCTTTACGGGGACCTCGGAACCGGGAAGACGACACTGGTACGCGGAATCGCTGCAGGGCTTCGCGCTGCCCCCCGGTTGGTCAGCAGCCCGACCTTTGTGCTCATTCACGAATATCGCGGCCGGTTGCTCCTGGCCCATGCGGATTTCTACCGTCTCGCCTCCCCGGCTGAGGTCGCACAGACAGGGCTTTCGGATTACCTGGACGGCACCACGGTCACAGTGGTCGAATGGGCGGACCATGCCGGCGACGAATTACCCAATGATCGGCTCGAAATCCGCATAACCCACAGGGGGCGGGAGACCAGAGTGCTACACCTGAGCGCAACCGGCCCGACCTCGGGGACGCTGTTGCGAAAACTCCGTCTCATGGCGGGAAGATTGCGCCCTCGGTCGAGGAGTCGAACCGGATGAAGGCGCTGTGGACGCCTTGGCTGGATGGCGTACATCCGGCAATCGCCGAAGCCTTCCCAGCGTATCCTCTCACAGCGGGCAACTGCTGGTGGCTCCTTACATGCATGTTGACAGCATCGAATGGCTGTCGGGCAAGAGCGAGCTGGATCTGATGCGGCTCACCAACCTCAACCTCCGAGTGTTGCGGGCGCAAATCAAACCCGACGGGTTCAATGTCGGGGCTCACCCGGGGCGGGTGAGCCGCGCCGGCGTGGAAGGCCATGGCCATCTGCACATTGTGCCCCGCTGGGACGGTGATACCAACTTTATGCCGTTGTTCTCCCAGACCAGGGTCATGCCGGAACATTTGGACGTCACTTATCGCAAGCTCAACGCCGGCTTCATGGCCGCTCTGACCGGACGGAGCGAATACTGGTCCATTTCACGCCGAAGGACCGGAACACATCGCTCATGATCAGGCTTATCCTCGTCGGCATCCTGTTGTTGCTCTCCCTGGCGTTTTTCCTTCAGAACCAGGAACAGGAAGTGACGCTCCGCTATTTCTTCGGATTCCGCTCCGCCTCAACACCGATCTATAAACCTATTCTGGGAGCCTTCGTGACCGGACTCCTGCTCGCCGGCATCCTGCTGTTTCCCGCCTGGGTACGAGGACGGATCGAGCTGCGACGAAAAACCAAAGCACTTCAGGAGGCCGAGGTGGATCTGGAACGGTTGCGCCAGTCGCTCGACAAGGCTTTGCACAAGACCTCCGGACACACGACCCCCGAATTCATCGAGGAACGATCGGATGAGTGACGCCGACCTGACTCCACTCATGCGGCAATATCGCGAAATCAAACGCGGCTACCGCGATGCGATTCTGTTCTTCCGCGTCGGCGACTTTTATGAAATGTTTTACGAAGATGCCGAGGAGGCCTCGCGGCTGTTGTCCATCGCGCTCACTTCCAGGGACAAAGCCAGCGCAAATCCGGTCCCGCTCTGCGGGGTGCCGTACCATGCGGCGACCAGCTATATCGCCAAGCTGCTGAAGGCTGGACGCACAGTCGCCATCTGCGACCAGGTGGAAGACCCCAAGCTCGCCAAAGGTCTCGTGCGGCGCGAGGTGGTGCGCCTGTATACGCCGGGTACACTGATCGACACCGAACTTTTGTCGCCCGCTGAGCCCAATTTCCTCGCAGCAGTGGCGACCTCGTCACGCCGCTCCGCACAAGCCGCTGCTTCGCCCGCCTTCGGCCTTGCCGCGCTCGATCTCTCGACCGGGGAATTCTGGACCATGGAGTTCCACGGCGATCGGGCCGCCACAATTCTGATCGACGAACTGTCCCGTTTGGAACCGAAAGAGCTGTTGTATCCGGAAGAACCGTCGCCCAGCGGAGCGCCATGGGTCGGACGACTCAAAGGAGTACGCCTGTGCGCCCGGTCTCCCGCGTACTTCGACCTGTTGGAGGCCCGGCGCGTGCTTCAGCAACAGTTCGGCGTCAGTTCGCTGGATGGGTTCGGATGTGCATCCCTGACGGTGGGAATTCAAGCCGCCGGCGCTGCGTTGCGTTATCTGCACGAGACCCAGCCGTCGTCCCACCTGGAACACATCCGTCGCCTCCAGGTCCGACGGATCGGCCAGGACATGCACCTGGACTGCGTGACCATTCAGAACCTGGAGTTGGTTCGCCCAATAATCGGAGGAGAGCGGCGCGGAGAAACGACGTTGCTTGCCGTGCTGGATCGAACTGTCACAGCAATGGGCAGTCGCTTGATGCGGGACTGGATCCTGAAGCCGTTGCTCTCATGCGACGCAATCAACGCGCGATTGGACGCGGTCGCCGAACTAAAAGACGCTTTTCAGGTTCGCGCTGCCATTCGGACCGCCCTGCGAAACGTCCAAGACATCGGCCGCCTTAGCAGCAGGCTCTCCCTCGGCGTGGCGGGACCCCGGGAACTGCTGGCCTTGAAGCAGTCCATCGCGGCGCTACCCGAACTACGTCGGCACCTGTCCCAGCTTTCGGCTCTGCTCGTCCGCGATCTTGTCCGCGCGTGGGACGACGCCGGCGACCTGTACGACCTGATCGACCGCGCGATTCACCCCGATGCGCCAGCCACATGGCGCGACGGCGGCATCTTCAAGGACGGCATCCACCCCCAGGTCGACGAACTGCGTAAGGCCAGCAAGGAAGGGAAAAACTGGATCGCTGGATTGGAGGCCCAGGAACGCCAACGTACCGGCATCGACTCGCTCAAGGTCCGCTACAATCAAGTTTTTGGTTATTACATTGAAGTCACGAAGGCGAATCTTTCGCGTGTACCAGACTCCTACATCCGCAAACAGACGCTGGTGAACGCCGAACGCTTCACGACGCCCGAATTGAAAGAGTTGGAGGAACGGGTCATCGGCGCAGAGAGCAAGGTCAAAGCGCTTGAGCAAGAACTCTTTGAACGCCTTCGGGCGCAGGTGGCCCGGGAGACACCGCGTCTGCAGGCCATCGCCGCCGCGCTCGCGCTGATCGACGTGCTGGCCGCCCTCGCGGAGACCGCCGCCCTCAACCGCTATGTCCGCCCGACCGTCGATGAGGGAGAAACAATTCGCATCGTCGAGGGACGCCATCCTGTCGTGGAACGGCTGGAGATCGACGGCGGGTTTGTGCCGAACGACACGCTGCTTGACCTGGAAAGCAATCGGCTCCTGATCATTACTGGCCCGAACATGGCCGGAAAGAGCACCTATCTCCGGCAGGTGGCGTTGATCGTGCTCATGGCACAAATGGGCAGCTTCGTACCGGCGACGGAAGCAAAGATCGGAGTGGTGGATCGGATCTTCACACGCGTCGGCGCTTCGGACAATCTGGCGGGAGGACAAAGTACTTTCATGGTGGAGATGATCGAGACCGCCAATATTCTCAATTCCGCAACCCCGCGCAGCTTGATTTTATTGGATGAGATCGGACGCGGCACCAGTACCTACGACGGGCTCAGCATCGCCTGGGCCGTCGCCGAATACATCCACGATCGGCGGCACCTCGGCGCGAGGACGTTGTTCGCCACCCATTATCACGAGATGACGCAACTGGCGAACCAGCGCGAGGGAGTCAGGAACTACCGCGTGGACGTACAGGAACGGGACGGAGACGTGCTCTTCCTGCGCAAAATCGTGGCCGGCGGGGCGGACCGGAGCTACGGCCTCCACGTCGCCAAGCTGGCTGGCCTCCCTTCGCCGGTGATCGATCGTGCGCGGGAAGTGCTGGCGCAATTGGAACAACCACCGGCGACCGTTCTCGGGGAAAGCACCGAACTTCGTGCCCGGCCGGAAGCAGAACACTTGCCCAAACCGCATCCGCTGATCGAGGAAGTCAGACAGATGGACCTGTTTTCCATGACCCCGTTGGACGCCTTGAACCGCCTGGCTGACCTCCAGCGGCGAATCGAGCAGCAGGCGAATTAGACGTACAGACAGAAACAAAAAGCGGCACCCCCGTGCGCGGGGTGCCGCTTTTTCCCAAACAACTCCTGTATTATTTGCCTTCGTTATAAGGCGCTGTCCAGGGGATCAATCCGGCCAGCGGCTTTTTGTCAGGACTCAACACATCATATTGCATCGCCACCGTCTCTGCCCCTTTCGGAGAAGTGTTGAGCGTCTGCTTGGCTTTGTAACACGCCGGATCCAGCTCGTTCTTCCCCTGGCACTCCCTGAGTCGGAGCGCTGAGATGCTCAGTGTCTTGCCCGGCGCACCAGCGACCTCCGGAAGCTCCTTCACGGATTGGATCACCCGATGATTCTGTTCGACTTCCTGGGCAACAAATTCAACCAGAGCAGTCTTCGTTGCCGGCGGTACTTCCTTAGCGGCAGCCGGACCGGCATGCGGGCGCGCCAAGGCTTTCAGTTTTTCCCACACCTCTTTGTTCGCCGCATAGAATTTCAATGTCTTGCCGGGATGAATTTTTTGCCAGAAGTATCCGCTCTCGGCATTGCCGCCGAAGACGGCGATGTTGATCCACACCGCCTCATCATAGGGATCCAGGATAATCACTCGTCCTTGGAGGGTTGTCGGCTTGCTCATATCCCCCCATTCGAACCGCTCCTGAAACGCCTCAATGGCGAGAGCGGCCGACGCCGCACCGACCACCAAGGCCACGACAGCCAGAGAGGCCCAGCCTTTCGTATGAAGCTTCATGATCTCATCCCTCCTTCAACGCTGGCGATGAACGATAAAAATTCAGGTAAAAAGCGCCATCACGACTTCTTAATCTTATTTGAGTACCTTGAACCCGGTGATAGTTCGGCCATCGAGGGTGACTTCCATCGCAACAAGGTCTTGGGAGGCTTTGATAATCTGGTCCATGAGCGCCTTGTCCTTCACCGCCAGGCGGACGGTCGTCGCAGCATTATACCAGCCAGAATACGGGTTGTTTTTCTCTGTTCCGCCGGTGAATCCCCAGGCGCAGCAAGTGAACAGCGGATCAGGCGGCTTGACTTCCAAGTCTGTGGAAGAGCGACCGAAAGGAGCCCCTGAGGCCGGTTCGCCGGTGTTCCAATACTGAATTCCGAACAACAACTCCGTATCAGGGTTATCTGCCCACTGGGCCCAGACGCGTCCCGTCAATGTCTTGACCGGTTCACCCTTCAAAGGCTTTCCACCGCTGATCTGCTCCGTAGGCCCCGCAGCGCTGGGAGCGTCGGCTGCGGCCACGAACTCGGCCGTCATCAAGCCAATACCGGCGAGCAGTGCGACTGCCGCTATGACTACGACCCTCTTCATACCTTCTCCCTCCTTCATGAATGACAAAAACGATGAGGCACCACTCTCCAAGACGAAAATTCCAATTTATAATTCCCTGAGCGCCTCAACGCGAGAACCCCCTCCGCACCCCCTTTCGTTTCGTCCTCGCCGCGCGTTGGAAATCTCTTTTTCTGCTTCTACGACAAAAAACGCGGACATCGTACTGAAACCCCTGTATGGTGTCAAGGGAATGTTTTGGACCGCCTCTTTCTGCAGTTGTGTATTAAAAACATCTGGAATCTCAAGTTCTTATGGGTAGACCCATCGATCAAAACCCAAGTCGGCGACGGTCCGCAGCGAAGTTGGATGTTCAGGCAAGACATGGTTGGATCGCATTTCGGGAAACAGGTCCTAGCGCAGTGATGGAGAGGCAGGATAAATCGAATAATTCCCAGCTCAGACGGTGCACTTGTTCCTCAGAAACCCGATCGATTTCAGCCAGCATATCGGCAAGGGACGTGTGGTGGCCGAGATAGAGTTCGTCTTGGGCAAGCTTGCTCATCCGACTGTCCGAGCTT
Source organism: Nitrospiraceae bacterium (assembly GCA_051293835.1). GTDB lineage: Bacteria > Nitrospirota > Nitrospiria > Nitrospirales > Nitrospiraceae > DATLZU01. The sequence continues at coordinate 63,165 of JBPKMA010000004.1, forward strand.
TCCAGGCTCAGCATCAGGCTGCCTTTCATCTGGTTCTTCGCCCGCTCAAGTTCCTTTTTCCCCACCCCAGAAGACCGTAGACGATTCAACTCACGGCAGACCAGCTCGATTACCCACAGCGCTTCCTTGGGCCTCGTCGCCGCATAGACGGTGAGAGTTCCTGCGTCGGAGAAGGACGAGCGATAGGAATATATGGAATAGGCGAGACCGCGCTTCTCCCTGATCTCCTGAAACAGTCGCGAACTCACGCTGCCGCCCAGGATCCCGTTGAGCGCATGAGCGGCGTACCGATCCTTATGTCCGGCCGGGACTCCCTTCACCCCGAGACAGAGATGAACCTGCTCCAACGGCTTCCGTTGAACGATCACCCCGCCCTTGATTTCCGGCGGCCATCGGTTCGGTTGGGGAAAGCCGTTCGATCGGAACCGGCCGAAAAATCGGGCCAGCAATGGCTCCAAGGTTTTCGCCTCGAAATTCCCCGCCACCGCAATGATCGTGCGATGCGGATCATAGTGACGCCGCGTATAGTCCAGCAGGTGCTGTCGGCGCAACGCCTTGATCGTGGACGAGCGTCCCAGGATCGGACGCCCGAGCGGATGGCGCGCCAGCGCCTGTTTAGTGTGGAGATCCTGCACGAGATCTTCGGGATCGTCCTGCACCATCCGAATTTCTTCGAGGACCACCTGTTTTTCTTTTTGGATTGCTCTGGCATCGAACCGGGAGTGATGAAACAGGTCTGCCAGCAACTCGAGAGCAGGCTCGAGCTGTTGATCCTGCACCTTGACGTAAAACGTCGTGGTCTCCCGGCCGGTGAAGGCGTTCATCTCTCCGCCGAGCGCGTCGATCTCCCGCGAAATTTGCGTCGCCGACCGGCGCCGGGTCCCCTTGAAAAACATATGCTCGATGAAGTGGGATAGTCCCTCCTCACCTTTCTGTTCATCGCGTGAGCCGACAGTGACCCAGATCCCGACGGTCACCGATCGCAAGGTCGGAATCCTCTCGGTAACCACGCGGAGGCCGTTGTCCAGCACAAGTTTTCTGTACACGTCTCGCTATCCTGCGGCAGGTTCTTTCGCGGCGGATGTTGACGGCGCGGGCATCGCTTCCTTCCGGCTCAACCGAATCTTGCCCTGTTTGTCGATTTCGAGAACCTTGACCAAGATCCGATCGCCCTCAGACACCTCGTCGGAGACAGATTTGACGCGATGATGGGCGAGCTGAGAAATGTGCACCAACCCGTCAGTCCCAGGCAGGACTTCGACGAATGCCCCGAAGTCCATGATCTTGCGCACCGTTCCCAAATAGATCTTGCCGACCTCGACCTCTTCCGTCAGCTTGTTGATCATGTCCATCGCTTTCTTGGCCGACGCCTCGTCCACGGCGGCGATAGAGATGACACCGCTGTCTTCCACGTTGATCTTGACGCCGCACTCGGCGATGATGCTGCGGATGGTTTTCCCGCCGGGGCCAATGACTTCGCGAATCTTGTCCGGCTTGACCTTCATGGTGAAAATGCGGGGCGCGAAAGGAGACAAACTCGCCCGAGGCCCGCTGAGCGCTTCAAGCATTCGCACAAGGATATGCAATCGGCCCACCCGGGCCTGATCCAGCGCCTGCCGCATCAACGCCGGTGTGATGCCGGCGATCTTGATGTCCATCTGCAGGGCCGTTACGCCGTGCTTGGTCCCCGTAACTTTGAAATCCATATCCCCCAGATGGTCTTCCAGGCCCAGGATGTCCGAGAGCACCATGACCCGATCTCCCTCTTTAATGAGCCCCATGGCGATCCCCGCGACCGGCTCCTTGATCGGCACGCCCGCATCCATCAGAGCCAGTGTCCCGCCACAGACGGTCGCCATCGAGGACGAGCCGTTTGATTCCAGGATGTCCGAGACGATCCGGAGCGTGTAGGGGAACGTTTCTTTAGAAGGAATGACGGGTTTCAGGGCTCGTTCCGCCAGCGCGCCGTGGCCGACCTCCCGCCGTCCAGGAGCACGCAGCGGCCTGGCTTCCCCAACACTGAAGGGCGGGAAATTATAATGGAGCATGAAGGCTCGGGAATATTCGCCTTCCAAAGCGTCCACCCGCTGCTCGTCCTCCGTCGTTCCTAAAGTGACGACCGCCAGGCTTTGGGTTTCTCCCCGTGTAAACAGAGCCGACCCATGGGTACGAGGCAAAACGCCAACCTCGCAGGTGATCGGCCGGATATCAGCCGGCCCCCGGCCGTCGACCCGTACACCCTTTTCCAAAATCATGTTGCGCACTTCGCTGTATTCCACCGAGTGAAAGACCAGCTTGATGTGTCGCTCACGATTTGGGTCGTCGCCCTTGAGCTTCTCGACCGCTTCACTGAGGATTTGATCCAGCCGTTCTTGCCGGGCAGTCTTGTTCGGAATGAGGATCGCGTCGCGAATGGGACCCGTCACGAGCGCCCGCACGGCTGCCTCCAACGCCGGATCGATCTGTTCGTTCACCACCGGGCGCTTGGGTTTGCCCGCCACCGCCTGGAGCTCGACAATCTTGGCCACGATTTTTTTGATTTCCTCGTGCGCCAACTCGATCGCTTCGATCATGACGTCTTCAGGCAGCTCGTTGGCTCCCCCTTCCACCATCATGACCGCGTCCGCGGTTCCGGCTACCACCAGATGCAGATCACTCCGCTCCAGGGTCTCCAGGTCAGGATTGATGACGAACCGCCCGTCCACTCGTCCAACCTTGATCCCGGCCACCGGTCCGCCGAACGGGATATCTGAGATCGCCAACGCCGCCGACGCGGCGGTGATGCCGATCACATCCGACGAACCTGTCTTGTCGGCCGAGAGCACAGAGGCAATGACTTGCGTTTCGAAGTAATAGCCGTCCGGAAACAGCGGCCGCAGAGGCCGGTCGATCAACCGACTGGTCAGCACCTCTTTTTCCGAGGGACGGCCTTCGCGTTTGAAATAGCCGCCGGGAATCTTGCCGGCTGCATAGGCTTTTTCCTGGTAATCGACGGTCAACGGGAGAAAATCGATCCCGGGCTTTACGGTCTGCGACGCGACGGCCGTAGCCAGTACGACCGTGTCGGCGTAGGATGCCCACACGGCACCGCTGGCCTGTTTCGCCACACGTCCGGTTTCAAGCCTCAGCCTGCGGCCTGCGACATCCAGTTCCACTGCGTGAATCATCTAGAGGTCTCCTTTGTTCCCTGCCCCACAGATGCCCACAGAGATGCGCTTGAACGCAAAACTCGTAACAGCGAAAAGCCTGCTGCTAGCCATTTAGCTGCCAGCTTGGTTCCAGCCCATGTCCGTGTTCACCTGTGGCGGCAGCCGGTGAATACACGCGCCGAAGCGCAGGAGCGACCAGAGCCAAGGTTACTTCCGGATTCCCAGTCGCTCCAGAACCGCCCGATAGCGGGCCTCATCGATACGGCGCAGGTAGTCCAACAGGCGCCGTCGTCGGCTGACCAAGTTGAGCAACCCGCGCCGCGAATGATGGTCTTTCTTATGGATTTTGAAATGCTCCGTCAGATAGCCAATCCGGTTCGTCAGGATAGCGATCTGCACCTCCGGCGAGCCACTATCCCTGTCGTGCCGCCGATACTGGCGAATCAATTCTGCCTTCGTCTCCTTGGGCAACGCCATGTTTCCCTGCTCCTGGTTGTCCCTCCTCCACTCTATCCCGCTCACCTTACGCTTCAACCAACACTTTCTCGACTACCACCGCGATTTCCGCCGGATCCTGCAATGCTCCGTTTGCTCCACTTCTCTCGGGCACAACACCGATCGCCAGCAGACGCCCCGCTTGATCCTTGATTCGGACCGGTCCCCGCTGGGAAGGCTTCCCAGTCGGAGATTCCCATTGCATAACCCCCCGCAGCGGAACCGGCGCTCCATGGACAACCCTCTGCCCCGTACGCTGATCCACGACGACCGCGGGCAGTGTTCGGAGTGCTTCGTCCAGCGACAGGAGAGACTCGGCCAGCCGTCCGGCCATAGACCGGCGGGCGATGTCCTCCAACGTAACTGCTTGCTCCAACACGAGCGGCCCGACACGCCGGCGCTCCAAGGCCAGCAAATGGCCTCCCACCCCGAGCACCTCGCCGATGTCAACACACAAGGTCCGGATATATGTCCCTTTTGAACAGCGCACGCGCAACGACACGTCGGGCAGGTTCACTTCCAGTACCTCGATTTCATAGACGGTCACTTCCCTCGGTTTGCGCGTCACGCTCTTGCCCGCCCGCGCCGCCTTATACAGCGGTACTCCCCTCACTTTCACGGCCGAATACATAGGGGGAATCTGCATCAGCCGTCCCTGAAAGCGAGACGCCGCCTGATGGATTCGGTCCGCAGTCAACCCGTCCAAAACACACGTCGCCAGTGTAGCGCCGGTTGCGTCTTGGGTGTCGGTCGTCACTCCCAGCCGCAGCACCGCCCGGTATTCCTTATCCCAATCCAGTAGATATTCGGCAATCCGCGTGCCGCGCCCGATCAACAGCGGCAGCACCCCCGTCGCCGCCGGGTCCAAGGTGCCGGCATGGCCGATTTTGCTTTCCCGCAACAGGCCTCTCACCTTGGCCACTACATCGTGCGAAGTCCAGCCTGCCGGTTTGCTCACGTTCAAAACGCCGTCGCCGATTTCACAAGATTGAGATGTCTGAGCGCCACGCAGCATGGTTGGTCCCAAGAGTTCCCTGCTACGAAGCATCGGCAGGATCTATCGTGCGAGTCGCGGAGTTCGTCTCGGGCGGCCCCGGTTCGACGTGGAGACCCTCCAGCAGGCGCAGCACCCGGTCTCCCCGAGGACCGCTGACATCCTTCACGAAAAGCAGTTCCGGGATATGGCGGATCGTCAATCGCCGCCCCAATTCGGTCCGAATGAATCCGTTGGCCCGGGTCAGTCCGGCAAAAACCTCCCGCTCGCCTTCTTCTCCCGCGATCGTAGTGACGTAGATGCGAGCCAGACGCAGGTCATTACTGAGCAGCACATCCGTGACCGTGACAGAGCGCAAGCGAGGATCCTTCGTCTTGCGCATCAGGATGTCGGCCACCTCCATGCGGATTTGATCAGCTACACGCTCGGCGCGCTTGTACGCGGTCTTCATTTACTTCCGCTCCTCGCAGCTTTGCCTCCTGCCAGGCGCGCGTTCATGCCCCCCGACTCTACATCCCCGTTCGCCTCACAGCAGTTCTATCTGAGTGCGCACGACCTGAATCGCCGGTACTCCCCGAATGACGTTCAGCACCTGATCGAGAACTCGGTTGACATGGGCCCGCTCGTTCGAGACGCAAGCGATGCCCAGGACCGCTTTTTGCCACAACTCCTGCTCGCCCACTTCCGCGACGGAGACATTAAATTTGCCATGCAGCCGGTCCTTGAGACTCACCAGAATTTGGCGCTTGGCTTTGAGGGAGTGGCCGTCCGGAATGAACAGCTCGACCGTGCACAGCCCGACAATCATGTCCACCGCCGAGGAAGACACCAGCCTTTTGGCTCAGAGCTTAGCCGCGACCTTGTCGAGGACGTAGGCCTCGATGATGTCTCCGGTTTTGAGATCGTTGAAGTTTTCGATGCCGATACCGCACTCGTAGCCTTGCTGCACCTCCCGCACGTCATCTTTGAACCGGCGCAGCGAGCCCAGTTTGCCCTCATACACAGTCACATGATCCCTGACAACCCGCACGCCTGTGCTCGCCCGGGTGATGGTTCCCTCGACCACATAGCAGCCGGCGATGACGCCGACCTTGGGAATGGTAAAGAGTTGGCGTACTTCAGCCCGTCCTAGCACGCGTTCCTTCACCGTGGGTTCGAGCAATCCTTCCATCGCGGCCTTGATATCCGCAATGGCGTCGTAAATGACGCTGTAAAGCCGGATATCGACGCCCTCCCGCTCAGCCAAGGCTGCGGCCTTGGCTTCCGGACGAACGTTGAAGCCGATGATGATCGCCCGCGACGCGGACGCCAGGAGCACATCGGTCTCCGTAATGCCGCCGACCCCGCTGTGGATCACACGAAGCTTGACGGCGTCGGCCGGAAGTTTTTCCACCGCGGCTGCCAACGCTTCGGCGGACCCCTGCACGTCGGCCTTGATGACAAGCGGGAGCTCTTTGACATCCCCTTCCTTGACTTTAGCGTACAGATCATCCAGGGTGACTTTCGCTGGACCCGCCCGCTCTGCGGTCCGCTGCTTGAGCGCCCGGGCCTCGGCGATCTCCCGGGCCACACGCTCATCTTTGACGATTTGAAAGGCATCCCCGGCCGACGGCACGCCCGGGAGCCCGATGACCTCGACCGGCGTCGAGGGTCCGGCTTCTTGCACCTTGCCCCCCGTATCCGCGATCAAGGCCCGGACGCGGCCGCTGAACGTCCCGACCACGAACGCGTCACCCACGCGCAGGGTACCGTTTTGAACCAACACCGTCGCTACCGGTCCGCGCCCGCGATCCAATTTGGCCTCGATCACTGTGCCCTTGGCGGGACGATGCGGATTGGCTTTGAGTTCCAGCACCTCGGCCTGGAGCAAAATCATTTCCAGCAACGTGTCCAATCCAATTTTTTGCTTGGCCGAGACTTCGACCATGATGGTATCGCCGCCCCAGGCCTCGGGAATCAGACCATGCTCCGAAAGTGCATGCTTGACCCGGTCCGGGTTTGCACTGGGCTTATCAATCTTGTTGATCGCGACAATGAGAGGCACCCCGGCCGCTTTTGCATGGTGGATCGCTTCGACGGTTTGCGGCATCACGCCGTCATCGGCCGCCACCACGAGCACCACGATGTCGGTGACTTTTGCTCCTCGCGCACGCATGGCGGTGAACGCCTCATGACCCGGCGTATCCAAGAAGGTCACCTGCCTGCCGTTCACGCGGACCGTATAGGCGCCGATATGCTGCGTGATGCCGCCGGCCTCTTGCTCCGTCACTCTGGTCTGACGAATCGCATCCAGCAGTGAGGTCTTGCCGTGATCGACGTGCCCCATGATCGTGACGACGGGAGGCCGCGGCTCCAGCCGTTCGTCGACCAACTCTTCAGCCGCTTCTTTCAGCAGTTCTTCAGCCGCCTTTTCCATCGAGACTTCCGCCCTGACACCGAACTCTTCGGCGATCAGCACGGCGGCGTCCAGATTAATGGGCTGGTTGAATGTCAGCATCTGCCCCATGTCCATCAACTTGCGGACGATATCGGCCGGTCGCTGTCCGATCAATTCCGCAAACTCTTTCACCGTCAGACCGGCGGTCAGCCTGACGCTCTTCTTGCGAGGCTTGGTAATCTCGGCGATGGAACTCGGCTGAATACGGCGGGAGCGATCTTCCCTCCGGTGCACGGGAATGGCCCGCAAGTCTTCCCAGCGAGCCGCATCGTCACGAAACCGGACGTCTTCCTCCTCGCAGGCCCGGCTGGGCTTACGGACTTTCTTGAGCTTGTCCTTTATCCCAATTCCTTCGGGTTCGAGTGCCTCGATCGAGAAGCTCTTTTTCTTCCCGATAGGGAGAAGCGGCTCGACGGTGGAGACCGTGGGTGACGGCTGAGCCGGTTTAATCTCGCGCACCTCAGGCTGAGGACCAGGGGAAACCACATCCACTGTCCGCACCGGAGGCGGTGAGCTCTCGAGCAGGGATTCGACCTGCGGCGGCTCGGCCGCTGCAGGCGTCAGCGAAGGACCGGCTAGGTGGGCGGTATCCTGGAGCAAAGGGCCTGGCTTAGTGGTAACGTCAGGCGGCGCACCAGCGACCGGCTCCGCGGTCGTTTCTTCGGTTTTTTTTCTTTTGATCAGAATGCGCCGCTTGTCCGGCTTGGGAGCCTCCGCAACGGCCGGCTGTTGCAGTCGCGCGGAAGCGGGCCTGCCCGAATCGCGTCCTGCCTCTCGCGTCGAAGCCTGCGATGCTGCACTCTCTTCTTCGCGGTGAGAACGGATTCCCCTTTTTTCGGTGCGAGAGTCGAGTTGGTCACCCGTCTCCGCGGTCTTGGCTTCGCCTTTGACTGTGGTCTTGCCTTTCGGCGCTAATTTTTCTATGACACGCTGCGCCGTCTCGTCGTCGAGAGTGCTGCTGTGGGAGGCGACCGCGATACCCATCCGTTTCAACTCGGGAATGAGTTCGCGATTCTCCATGCTCAGTTTCTTGGCCAGCTCATACACCCGCATCTCGCCCCATCCCTATTTTTTTATTGGGCCTCACCCGCGGCTATAGCCTCGGAAGTCGCGGCGGCTTCCGCTAGCAGCGGCTTTTCACCAGCGCCACGACTCGCCCGGGCCGCTTCTTCCTGCTCTCGTTGCGCCTCGGCCTCCTCGGCAAGAGCCGCCCTGATCTCCCTATCCCGCTCGGCTTTCTCTTTCTCGTATTCGGTCGCGCTAATGATGTCGATCTTCCAGCCCGTCAGTCTCGCCGCCAAACGGACGTTTTGACCGTTTTTGCCGATTGCCAGCGAAAGTTGCGAATCGGCGACGACAACGAGTGCGGACTTCTTCTCTTCATCGATCCCAACCTTCTCGATGGTGGCGGGGTTGAGCGCTTCTGCGATGAATACCCGCGGATCAGACGTCCAAGCGACAATGTCGATCTTCTCTCCCCGCAATTCCCGCACCACCGCCTGCACCCGCGATCCCTTAATGCCGACGCAGGCCCCGACGGGGTCCACAGCTTTGTCGCGCGACGCGACCGCAATCTTGGTCCGGTCGCCCGGCTCCCGCACAATCGCCTTGATCTCCACGATCTTTTCCGCGACCTCGGGCACCTCCAGTTCAAACAGTTTGGCGACGAACTGAGGATGGCTGCGGGACAGAATCACTTGCACATCCCTGGGCGTGCGCCGCACCTCCAATAGGTACGCTTTGATTCGATCACCCCGTCGATAAGTTTCCCGAGGGATCTGTTCCTGCACGGGCAAGATCGCTTCCGTTTTACCCAGATCGACGAGGTAGTTGCGTCGCTCCATACCGAGGATGATCCCGTTGACCAGATCGCCCACCCGCGTCGCATATTCTTTCTGGACCGCCTCCCATTCGGCTTCCCGGACCTTCTGAAAGATCACCTGCTTGGCCGTTTGCGCCGCGATGCGGCCCAGTTCGTCCATCTCGATCAACGAGCCGATCTCATCGCCGATCTCCGCCTCACTGTCGAACTCCCGGGCTTCCGCGAGCGAAATTTCGGCCTTGGGATTGATGACTGTGTCGACGATGACTTTCTTCGAGACAACCGAAATCTCACCGGTTTTCGGGTCGATTTCGACTTGAATGTTCCCAGCCTGGCCGAATCGCTTTTTGGCTGCGGTCTGCAGAGCGGCCTCGATGGCGCTGATCACCCTCGCCTTGTCGATACCTTTTTCCCGTCCGATTTGATCAATGACCGCGATCAGTTCTCTGTTCATGGCTCACCTTCGCCCCTCGTCCCGCTCGCCCTAGAACCTCACCTCGAATTTGGCCTCTGCAATAGCCTCCAACTCCAACCGAACCGTTTCCCGAACCGCCGAGTTTTCCAACTCCACCACCACGGCGTGATCTTCGACCGCCACAAGCCGTCCGACAAGCCGCCACCGGCCCTCGACGGGAGCTTTCAGCTTCAGATTGAGGGATTTCCCGACCGCCCGGCGGTAATCTTCAACTCGTTTCAAGGGCCGGTCTAATCCAGGGGACGACACCTCGAGCGTGTACGCATGCGGGATAGGATCTGCCACGTCCATCGCCGGGCCGAGCGACAAATGCGCCTGTTCGCAATCGTGCAACGTCACGCCGCCCGGCTTATCGATGAAGATCCGAACGACCGTGCGAGGGCCGTCTCCCGAGCAGACAACATCCACCAATTCCAAACCGAGCGCCCAGAGAATCGGAGACGCGATCTCCCGAATGCGCTCGGCGACTCGCTGGGAATCGTACACATATCCCTCCGCGACCGCCGCCGCAGCCATCGCCGCAAACAAAAAAGTGGGCCGCCGCCCACTTCACGCGAAAGCAAAATACCATGATGTCCCTGACAAAGCAAGGGGCCTTTACCCCGTCAGGTTGCGAAAACGCGCTGCCAACAGGGTTACGATGGGGCCAGGCCGACCGGACCCAATCGCGATCCCATCGATCCGGTTGACCGGCAGCACTTCGACGGTCGTCCCCGTCAGAAACACTTCGTCGGCTCCTCGCAACTCCGCTTCCGACACGGGACGCTCTTGTACGGCAAGCCCCTCCTTGCGAGCCAGCTCGAGCACCAGGCCCCTCGTCACGCCGGACAGAATGTGCTCCCCCTCCGGAGAGGTCGCGAGGATGCCGCCTCGCACGATCATCACGTTGCTGACCGCACCTTCCGTGACCTCTCCGTCCCTGATAAAGATGGCTTCAAACGCACCCGCGTCTTTGGCACGCTGGCGGGCCAGCACATTGGCCAGAAGACCGATGCTCTTGATATCGCATCGTCCCCAGCGGAAGTCCGGAAGGGTAATCGCGCTCACACCGGACCGGAGGCCGTCGCTCAGGGGATGGAGTTCCCGGACCGTCATCACCACGGTAGGATGGACGGCGGCAGGGAATAGATGATCTCTGGGCGCAGGCCCTCGCGTGAGCTGAAGGTACACTTTGCACTCCCGATAGCCGGCCAGGCGGATCCCTTCGGCGACTCGTTCCGCCCATTGCGCGCGAGAGAGCGGGCAGGGCAAGTCGATGGCTTTTGCGCTGCGTTCCAGCCGGGCAAGGTGCGCGTTCAAGTGAAACGGCCGGCCGCCGTATGTACGGATGACTTCGTAGACTCCGTCGCCAAATTGAAAACCGCGGTCCTCGACGGAAACGACAGCGTCCGCCAGCGGCATGAACTGCCCATTGACAAATCCGATGTCAGGCATCATCCCCTCGCTGAACAGTCGCCTCCCGGAGAGACCTGAACGAGAAACACGCGTCGCTCTTCGGCGGTAAATTTCCAGCCCAACCGCTTTTCGAATACCACCCGGTGCGTACCCGGCGCGACCGGTTTGAACTCAAAAGTCCGGCGACCGGCATCGACCGCATTGCCACTCGCGATCCGCAGGAAATCGTCATCGACAAGTACCAACGCCGCGGGATCGTAGCACGGAATCCAGAGTTCTCCTCTGGTACGGTCTTCCCAGAGGCGAATCCGCAACGGCTCGCCCATGCGAGACGTTAGCACCTTAGCGTCTCGCTCTTGTTCGCTCGCCAGCACTTCGCCTTGCCGATTCATAGCGAGAGTTTGCGCCGGCCACCGACAAAGACGTCCTGTCCCTCGACGCGGACTTCATAGCTGCCGACGCAGCATCCATTTCCATCGGTTCCCTGCCCGTTCCGCACATCGAACGCCAAGTCATGCCAAGGGCAGGAGACCACGCATCCCTTCAGCCGTCCCTCAGCGAGTGGGCCACCCTCATGCGGACACACGTTGTAAATCGCGTAAAATGCGCCGTCGACGTTGAACAGCGCGATCGGCTTCCCGTTCACGATCACAACCTTCGCACAGCCAGGTGGAATTTCATCGACCCGCGCCACGAATTGAAATCTGTTCATCGTTCACACCGTCCCCAGCCGTCAGTCCGCAGAGCATCCTGGAGGATTTTACAACCGCAATGCGAATTTCAACTCGGCACCGGTCTGAAGATGTTCGCGACGGATCAGCCCGGCGGTCGCCTGAAGGATGTAGCGTGCATGTTCAGAAGGAGGTCCGTAAAAGGGGCAGGGGTCTTCGGCGCACGGCTCCGCACGTTCGACGAGATGGACGATGTGGTGATATTCGTCGACCCAGATCATGTCCACGGGAATGCGGTATCCTTTCGTACGGACGCGATGCGGACCGGAAGCTTCAAAGATGTAAAGCATTCCGGAGCCCTCGGGCAATTCCTCCCTAAAGGCAAGCCCGAACAGCAGCTTCTCGGGCGTGTCGGCGACCTCGGCTTCGATCTGATTCCCGCTCGGAAGTGTCACGACAATGATGTCGGCATCTTTATGATTGCCAAAGAACACGCTAGCGCTGATCAACAAAACGGCGAGCAGGATCAGAGCGACCGCACGCTGTTTTCTCTGACGAGGATCGGACTCTGGTGTAGAACTCATCGCGTGACGCTCAACTTTGGACGCGCATATTCTCTCACAGGGCTTGGGTCGAACAGCTCATCATCATACCGAGCATATAGGTCTTCTGAACAGCCCGGCCACAGTTGACTTAGAAAAGTACAGCGAACTAGAATGACATACTTTTTATATTTCTTTGAAGGCCGCGCCGAAGCGACCGGGTCGATTCAACGCTTGATCGGTCTTTTCTAGCACATCGGATACCGCGGGAAGGAGGCAAGGGTCATGTCACTGATGATTACCGACGAATGCATCTCTTGTGGAGCCTGTCTCCCAGAGTGCCCCAACGAGGCCATCTTCGAAACCAGGAGTGATGCCGAAAGCAAAGGCTACCATGTGAGCGATGGCCGGGGAGTCGGCGACAATATTTATGTGATCACTCATGATCGCTGCACCGAATGTGTCGGCCATTTCGACGAACCCCAGTGCGCCGCCGTCTGTCCGGTGGACAACTGTTGTGTGCCAGACCCGGCCTATCCCGAGACCACGGAGGCACTCCTCGAAAAAGCAAGGAAGCTCAATCCCGATAAGCAGATCGATCCTAATAAGGCGTGGAGCGGGGTGCGGAACTAAACCGCCCCGAACCTCACGGTTCCTCGCGCTGCTTTCCCTTGACAGCCAAGGCCCTCGCCTCCGCTATGGAGGCGAGGGCCTTGCTGTTTTGTTTTCGACCCCGTTACCTTTCGCGGAACCAACCAGCATATTCCTGGATTTTATGGCCGGCGGAGCAGTACAATCTTTTCCAAAAAGGGCGCGTTGGCCTTTTCTCAGAACCAACTGTGGCGGGCAAGCCGATCATCTTCCACTTACCGGCCGAGCCGAGTTGGGCAAGCGCTCGAAGGTGAAACCATGAACCCTACACGGGCTCTGTTCTATTTTTTTATTGCGATGACCCTGTGGCTGGCGGCACCGGCCGAGCCAAGCACGGGCGACCTCGGCTCCATCATCGAGCGATTCGTGACCGCCCGGTTCCCGGACGCGACGAGCCATTTCTGGGTGGTGAACAGCGCGCAATGGGACGAGAATGAACTCGTCGTGGACGTCAACACCGTCGTCCTAGAACGATTCAAACAAGAACCCACCGAAAGCCGGTTTCTCCTGCTGATCGTCGAGGGTAAGGTGGCCGGAGCTCAGAACATCCCGCTCGATCCGTCTTCCGAATGTCAACCGGAAGAGCAGAATCAGGCTTAATCAGCCGGCAGGACTGGAAATCCTAAAAGAACCCCCGTCCACCCTCCCAGGATGAACGGGGGTTGCATGTCCGCTGTTTGCACGGATCTTACTTAATCATCAGCAGCGTCCCGCCGAGGTGAGCCGGATGCAGATGGCAACGGTACTTCAACGTCACGCCCTGTGTAGCATAGAACAGATCGCTCGTCGGCACCCCAATGTATTTGGTCTCGCCCGGCTTCAGCACAATCTGAGCCTTGAGCACCGTTGGCGCGCCAAATGCCTCGTCCGCCGTTAACAAGAAGCCATGCTCGGCAGAGGAACTGTTCGTGACTTTCAACAACACAGGACGGCCCGGCCGAGCCTTGAAATCCAAGATCGTGGCGGGCGGATACCAGGCTTTGACGGTCCCGATCTCCACCGCATGCAGCTCCGCATCAACCACCAATTCCTTGAACGGTTGACCGACCACGGAGCCGGTTTCAAGATCGCCGATTTCGACACCGCCAGCCTGGAGAGCGAAAGCTCCCGACGCGCCGCCCACAACCATGACGAGGCTAAAAAAGACGAATAAGATCATCTTGCCCATGACCAACCTCCTTCATGAAGAAGAAATGTGATGTGATTAGGTTTAGCAAAGAACCCTTGCCCAGCCCACGGATTGGTGAATTCAGTTCGCCTCCTTTTGTTGTCAAGACAGAGACCCGCCCTTGTGCAGAGTGGGGAACCTTATAACATAGGGGTGAAAAGGGAAGCAAGTTCGTAGTTTGGAACACTTGGCTCTCGCCGCCCTGGGAGCTGGCGCCGTTCGCCTCAAGTAATTTTCTTCAACGCTTTCACATCATTGCAATAAACCCGTCGGCTCTAATCCTCCGTCATCGACTGCGTGCCCGATCAGGAGATCGTAGGGAGCATAGTCGTCCGTGAGGGCAAGTCCGGCCCGCCAAGGTTCTATCCTGCGCGTCGACAGCAACGCCAGCGCTTCCATCGGAAGCCGTCCATTCGCCGCAAGGGCGCTGACCCGGCTTGCAAATTCTTCGAAGGTGAGTCGATCGAGAGGAGCTCCGGCGAAGAAAAGCACATTTTGCGCACCGGGTTGTTTCGTGCGCCAGGGGCCTTTCACCCCGAATGATTCGACGGCGGGGAACACCGTGCGCAACGTGCGTATGACAGCGTTCTCCCGCAAGCGATCCCCGCCTTCCCCCGATGTGGCCAAGTTGACGACGACGACTCCGTCTGGTTTCAGGTGGGCCCGCACTTCCGAAAAAAACTCTTTCGTCGTGAGGTGGAACGGTACCATGTGCCTGGCGAAGACATCGATCCAAATCACATCGTAGGTCGCCGCCGTGGAACGGAGGAACGCACGAGCATCCTTGACATGAATGTGGTGCTGTGGAGGCGGGTGATACTCGAAATACTGCTCCGCAACCCGCACGACAGCAGGATCGACCTCCACCACGTCCAGCTCCAGATCCGGCCAGGTCCGAGCCAGCCATTTCGCCATTGATCCGCCGCCGTGTCCAAGAAGCAAGCCGCGTGTGGGCTCAGGCACAAACGCAAGAGCTGCGACAAATAGTTGGCTGTAAGGTAAGAACAGTGCGACCGGGTCGGCCTTCCACATCACGGCGTGAAAGGTCCGATCGAGAATCAGATAGCGAAACAGGTCATCATCGCGCACCCGAATCTGCTGGTAGGGGCTATCCTCCTGATACACAGGCTTCGGCAGTTGTTGGATACGATAGACCGCCAGCCCACCCAGGCCCACCAATCCTGCCAGAAGGAACAGCCCGCCGACCACGGGGAGAAGAGACCGGGTTCGGAACGCAGCCCCTCGCCCGAACCAGAGTACCCCCAGCGCAATCTGAATCCCACCCAACCAGCCGATCAACGCCAGGGTTCCAAGCCAGGACAAAAGAAAGAACGCTGTGCCCCAGGTTCCGACCAAGCTCCCCACCGTCGAGACCGCAATCATGCGTCCGGCATGCCGCCCCAAATATCCCATATCCTTCACGGCGAGGCGGAGAAGAGCCGGAAGCACCCCGCTGAGACCAAACGCCGGAGGGGCCAATAAGAAGCTCGCCGCCAAGCAGGGCCCCCATCGCGGGTCGTCCGTCAGTGCGGCGACCTTGAACATGACGGGATGCCCGCTCCACGCCAGCAGAAAGGTCCAGCCCCCGGAAAGCAGCAAGAGCCACGCCAGGACCCGCTCACCGGGCTGCCGATCCGACAACCACCCGCCGAAGGCATAGCCGCTGCTCATCGCCGCCAGGATCACGCCGATCAGCGCACCCCACACGTACAAGGAATTTCCGAAGACAGGCGCCAGCAACCGGCTGCCGAGCATCTCCAGCGCCATCACGACAGCCCCGGAGATAAGCGCGGTCACCAACAACAGCACCGCAGAGGATGGAGGGGAACCTGGTCCCGTGGTCATGTAGCTGGGGGACCCATCAAGTCGTCTGGTCGGGTTCTGGCGGAGAGCGGCACAGGATGAGAGATCACAACGTTCCCCAGTTCTTAAAATACCGGAGCAGATCGCGAACAGAAAGAATGCCGACGATTTGGCCTTCTTCGGTGACAACCAAGTGACGGATGCCTTTTTCCGCCATAAGGTCGCTGGCATCGTGCGCGGAGCGATCGATCTCGATCGTGATCAAGGGGCTGCTCATTACCGAGCGGACGCGGGTCTGCCGGACATCGACTCCCTCGGCCATTGCCTTGCGCACCAGATCCGACTCGCTGACAACGCCCAGGTAGACACTTCCTTCGCTCACCAATAACGCACCAACCTTGGCGTCGCGCATCTGTCTTGCAGCTTCCAGGAGGGTCGCATCAGGGCTAACCGTTTTGAGCGCTCGGCTCATCATGACCGCCAGAGGACGTAAAATCGCTCCCGTCTGCAGAGCCATGACGCAGGTCCTTCCCCGTGTTCTTGCAGGGGCAGAATTCTACTGAACGGTTCTGAGGGGTGTCAATCGGAGGAAGGCGGAATCTGACTTCCGTGAAAGCAGTCATACCGGGTGCTGAAGAAAACGAATTGGGTAGCAGGCTTTCCGGCGCTTTGCTATACTCGCTCTCCATCGACCTTCGCGTGACATACCGCCGGACGATCCGGCCACACGATCGCCAGCTTCAGGAGGATTTCCACTATGCATATCAGCGTCATCGGGACCGGCTATGTCGGATTGGTAACCGGGGCGTGCTTCGCCGAATTCGGGGTCAACGTGGTCTGCATGGACACCGATTCCCGACGGATCGCCAAGCTGGAAAAGGGGGAGGTGCCTTTCTACGAACCGGGCATCACCGAATTGGTCGCCAAAGGTTTACGAGAAAACCGCCTGGCTTTTACCACCGACATCGCCAAGGCCGTTGACCAAGCATTGGTGCTGTTCATCGCCGTCGGAACGCCATCCCGCGCGGACGGCTCAGCCGATCTCTCTTATGTCGAAGAAGTCGGGCGCGGCATTGCCAAGAACATGAACGGCTACAAAGTCATCGCGACCAAGTCCACCGTGCCGGTTGGCACGGGCGAGAAACTCCGGGAGGTCATCAAGGCGAATCTGTCCGGTCCGTATCGCTTCGACATCGTGTCGAATCCGGAATTCCTGCGCGAGGGTTCGGCCATCGAAGACTTCCTGCGGCCCAACCGCGTAGTTATCGGAGCCGACAGCGATCAGGCCATCGCGATCATGAAGGATCTCTATCGTCCCCTGTATCTGATCGAGACTCCGTTTGTGATCACAGACATTCCGACAGCCGAAATGATCAAATACGCATCCAATGCGTTTCTGGCCACGAAAATCTCGTTCATCAACGAGATCGCCAACCTGTGCGAACGGGTCGGCGCGGACGTGCAAGTGGTCGCCAAGGGCATGGGCTTGGACCACCGCATCGGCAGTAAGTTTCTTCACGCCGGTCCTGGTTTCGGCGGTTCCTGTTTCCCCAAGGACTTGGCTGCGCTCGTGCAGACCGCTGAACGGGTGGGCTATCAGTTGGAAATCGCCAGCGCGGCGGCGCGCGTCAACGCCCAACAGCGTCAGCGCATGGTGGAAAAGATCCGTGGCGCACTTGGCGGTGTGAAAGGCAAGACGCTGGGGCTACTCGGGCTGTCGTTCAAACCGAACACAAGCGACTTGCGGGAGGCGCCAGCGTTGGCGATCGCACGACAACTGATGAAGGAAGGGGCTGTGATCCGTGCTTACGATCCGGCCGCGTTGGAAGAGGGAAGCAAACTCCTCCCCGGCCTCATTCCGTGCAAGGACGCGTACGATACGGCGGAAGGTTCCGACGCATTGATCATCATAACGGAATGGAACCAGTTCCGAAACCTCGATTTCGATCGATTGAAAACGGCCTTACGGCGCCCGCTGCTGATCGATCTACGGAACGTGTACGATCCTGCGCGAATCGCCGGCTTTGGATTTCACTATGTGTCCGTCGGCCGACCCGATCGGAAACCCCACTTCTCTTCCTGATCCTCGTGTGGAGCTTCGATTTTAGGTGGATGAACCGGTCAGCCTCGGCTTTTCCGCCACCGGCTCTTCCTTTGGCTTGGGCTTGTATCCCATTCGATCCAACACCTTCATGATGCGGCTCTTAAGTCGATCGTCCGCATCAACCAAGGCCGTCGCCAAAGGTTCGACTGCCGGTTTGCCGATCTTACGAATAATCTCCGTCACCGATTGCCGCAACTCATCTTCCTCGGACACCAGCAAAGGAATCAGCGCCGGCACCGACACACCACCCAGCTTGATCAGTGCCTCGTAGGCCCGTTGCCGCACATCCCCGACTTCGTCGCTCAGCGCTTCGACCAGGGGCCCCACCGCTCTCGGATCCTTCAGCTCTCCCAACACCTCGGCCGCGTACTTGCGGTTCAGCCAGTGCGAATCTTTCAGATCCAGCAGCATCGCGTCGGCTTTGGCGGCATGTGGATCCTTGGCCCGGATCTTAAAGCTCTTGGCGACGCGCTTCCCGCCCTCCTCCACAACGCGGATAGTCGCGCCGTCACCGGGCTTGATCTTCTTGAGGTCTTCCAGAGCCTCTTCCGCCACATCCAGGACCACGGTTTTGCCGTCATAGGCCAGCAGTTCCACCTCGATCTGTCTGGCCTCGGGATTCACCGCCACCACCCGCTCGGTAACGAGGTTGAATCCGTCCTTCTTGATCCCACCCTTCGGACCGATCTGAATGAGCTTCACCGGTGCTTCGTCTGCCATAGTGTTCGTCCTCTATGCCTCGGTTACGTCGTGCGCTCGGGCTTCCAGCCGAGACTGGCCAGCACGGCTTCTACGGTTTCCTGTACAATCGTGTTCTCATCCTCCAACAAGGGCAGCAACGGTTCAATTGCCCGTTTGTCCCCTAACCGGGCTAAGGACTCGGCCGCGTTGCGGCGCACGAGCCAATCCTCGTCTTTCAACGATTCGATCAAAGGCTCAACGCCGCGGGGATCGCCAATCCTCCCCAGCGCCTCGGCCGCGTGGCGGCGGACCATCCAATTGTTGCCCATCAGCCCCTCGATTAACGCGTCCACAGCACGGGCATCGCCGATCTTCTTGAGCACCCGAGCGACGTCCTCCCGGACCGTGCTGTCGCTCAAGGCTTCGATCAGGCCGGGCACAGCACGCGAATCGCCGATCCGCTCCAAGGCCCAGACCGCCGCGGTTCGGACGGCGCCGTCTTTATCCTTCAGCGCCTTGACCAACGGCTCGACGCCTCTTGGATCCTTGAGTTTCCCCAACGCCGACGCCGCCTGTTCTCGGATCGACCACTCCTCGTGCTCGAGCGCCTCAATGAGGTGATCCACCACCGCTGGACCGATCCTGACGATCGCGCTGGTGGCTGCTTCCCGGATCACCGCGTCTTCGTCGGCCATCAGACCGATCAGATGCGGCACGGCTTCCAACCCCATTTGCCCTAGGCTCACGATCGCATGGTCCCGCAGCGCCTCGTTGTCGTCGCGCAATGCAGAAATCAACTGCTCCACCCGATCCGATCGATGTTCCTCGTCACGCATGGTGTTCCTGCTCTTCGTGCTCCACGGCGTGCACACTTTCTAGTGCTGCCAATTTGTTCGAAATCAGACCGGCGTTGTACGCAACCAGCCCATCGCGATCCGTCTTCAGACGCTCAAATAGATCCTTGTACGGCTTCAGCACTTCCACATCCTTGACTTTGGCTAGCGCTTCCATCGCAAACACGCGCAATGGCCGGATTGGAATCGCCTCGATGTACAGTTCGACCGGCCGCGCATCGCCAATCAAGCCCAACGCCTTAAGCGCCAACTCCTTGACCCCCGTATCCTTGTCCACGCGCAACCGTTCCATGAGCGGCTCGACCGCCCGCACGTCGCCGATCTTGCCCAACAGATCAGCCGCCGCTTCGCGCACCACCCAATCCTCGTCGCGCAAATACTCGATGAGAATTTCCACGCTGGGTCGCCCGATAGCCAGCAGATCGATCACGGTCGCCATGCGGGCTTCCTCCCGCTCGCTCGCGCCCTCGACATCCCGTAGCGCGTCGAACGCGCGGTCGATCCGCTCGCGGATCGCGCCCAGTTTCTTGAGCGTGCGGACAGCGATGTCACGGACGGCCGGAGAGCCCATCGCATCGATAAGCGCCTCCGCCGAGCGCGGATCGAGCAGATGCTCCAAAATCGTCGCGGCCGTCACCTGGACCTCTTCATCCGGGTGCTTGAGCATGTCGCCCAAGGGAGCGATGGCGTTAGGAATGACCCCCAGGAGATGCGTTACCAGCTTGCGCGTCTCTTCGGCCTGGGCGTCGCAGAGCAGTCGCACCAAGGCGGAGGCTGTCTCAGCATCCACAACCCCCGCCATCTGCTCCAACGCTGCAGCGCCTGCCCTCCGAACCGCTTCCTCCTCATGCCGGAGCAAACGCACCAGCGCCACACCGGCGTGCGGATCCTTGATCCGGGCCAGCATACCCGCCGCTTCGATCTTCAACGCAGGACTACCCGTCTCCAACGCGCGGATCAACGCCTGGACAGCCCTCGGCCCGCCGGACAGACAGGCCGCCGTCGCCCGCATGCGGCGCCACTCTTCCTCGTGCACCAATTCCGCAACGAGGGTTTCGATACTTTCCTTCGGCATAGCGACTCACGAGACAGACAATGGACGAGGGGATGGAGGCTGTAGCTCCATCAGAAAAAGTTCACGCCTTCTGCTGCCATCTCGCCTCTTGCCATTGCCCCATGCCTCCTCGCCCGTTCTATGTCCGTCCCCGCCTCCATCCCAGTTGCGTTAGGGCCTCCTTCACGTGGTAGCGGAGGTTGTCGTCTTGTTCCTCCGCCAGCACCGAAAGGAGATATGGAACCGCGGCCGGGCCGAATCGCACCAACGCGGCCGCCGCCTCGGCGCGGGTGATCGTGCTCTGGAGCGCCGCGACTAGGATCGGGAGGGCCCGATCGTCGCGAATGAGGCCCAGCGCCCGGACGGCCGCACCCATCACGACCATTTCTTCGTCCCAACGGTCGCCGCACCCGTCAAGCGGACGGCTGACGGCCGGCCTGCTCGATCCGTTGACGACTTCGATCAAGGCCGGCACAGCGCGGGCGTCGCCGATCCGCCCTAACGCTTCCACCGCAAGCAACCGCAAACCGGGCTCCTTCATGGCCATGATCAGGAACTCAACCGCCCGAGGGTCGCCGATCTCGCCAAGCGCACGGATGGCATCCTCCCGCACCGCAGTATCGCGGTCATTGAACAGCACGTACAGCAAGGGTTCGACGGCGGCTGGGGATTTCATTTTTCCCAAAGATTCGACCGCGTGCAGCCGGACCAGCCAATCCTCATGCCGCAGCGCCTGCAAGAGAAGGGGAACGGCCACTGACCCCATCAAGGCCAACGCCTGGGCTGCTTCTTCACGCACGGCTTTCACCTTGTCCTGCAACAGCGGCAGAAGCGGTTGGGCAGCCTCGGCCGCGCCGATTCGCCCCAGCGCCTTGGCGGCATGCATCCGGACGATCCAATCCGGGCTTTGGAGGGCCGCCACCAGCGGCTCGAGAACCCGCCTGTCGCCGATGACTGCGAGGATGGAGGAAGCCGCCTCCTGGATCGAAAGCTCCGGATCGGAAAGGCAGGCTCCTAACACCATGACCGCCGGCTCACCGATCGCTGTCAGCGCCCCGATGGCCGCCTGGCGTACCGCCCGATCGGGATCGCGAAGGAGAGACACCAGGGGCAGCACCGCCCGTGCCTCACGCAGAGAGCCCAAGGTCGAGGCGGCTTCTTCGCGGACAGCCCAATCTTCGTCTTTCAGCGCGGCAATTTGTTCGGCCACGTAATCGGACACGCTTTTCCTCTCCCACTACCGCGGTTGACCTTAACACAGGCTTTTTCGAGCGGTCAACGGACGCTCCCCAAGACAGGCGCACAACCACCGTAGAGACCGCCAGCGTCCATCAGCCACCTCTGGACCCGCAAGCGACAGATCGAGGCCACTTCAGATTGACATGCGCTCCGTTCGCCTTCTACGATAAAGACTCATTGTATTCCGTATTCCCACCATGGCTTCCATTAAGTAAGTTGAACGCCGATGGATTGGAGCATGCAGGACCTGACAGGCAAAGCATTGCATCCGTTGCATCCGATAAGGAGGTTCCAAATGAACATGAAGATGACCAGGCCTCAAACGACGCGCGTATGGGGATTGGCGGGATCCATTGCCCTGGCCCTGTGCTTAGGGCTTTCCGTGGCAGCCCATGCCTACGAGGTGTGGATCATGGATCAATCGGATACCGGAAAGGAAAGCGGCGGCTATCTCTATATCTATGAGGGCGCGCAGTTGGCGGCCAACCCTTCGTCGGCCAAACCGGCGGTCACGATCGATCTCGCCGGCGACATCAACAAATTCTGCCAGGACGCGACACAGAAAGCCGTCCGCCGTCCACACATGCTGTTTTTCACCCATGACCAGTCCCACGCCATTCTGTCGTTCCTCAGCGGCCACGTCCTCTTCATGGATGCCGCGACGAAAAAACCGGAAGCATGCCTGAGCATGGGGAAGAATGTCCATGCGGCTTGGCCGACGCCGGACCAGAAAATGGTGATCGCCGCCAATATCGCGGAGAAGAAATTCATCAGGATCTGGACGGACTATGCGAGTCATCAATTCCGGTTCGACCCTGAAAAGGACGTCATAAACCTTGGCGCGATGGAGAGCGGGGAGCGCCCGGACACGGCACCGATTTGCCCGATTACGGAAGCATCCAGCAAATATGCCTTCATCACGCTTCGAGGAGGCGGACTACTCGTCGTAGACGTCACGGTTACGCCGATGAAGGTCGTCGCCACGCTCGACAATGTCCAGATCCACCCAGCCGGGTGCGGCGGGGTTCAGGTCGGAGACACCGTCTATATCAATTCCGGCGGAGGATGGCCGGTTGCACCGTTGTCCTACGATGTCTACGCCTTGAACATCTCTGATCTCCCGAAATCGGTCTCAGCCAAACTGATCACCACGCGCGATACCCAGTTCGCCGATTCACATGGAATGGTTGCCGTTGGCCGCTATTTATGGAGTGCGGACCGAGCGGGCAACAACATCGAGGTCATCGACACATTGAGCAACCTGAGCGTCGGGACAATCGAATTGGCAGGACCCGTGAGCGATGACCCGGCGCCGGACCTGATGGATGTATCCCCGGACCAGGCGTATGTGTTCGTCGGAATGCGAGGGCCGATTCCTCTCACGGGCAACGACAAGAACGTCAATAACGCCAAGGGCTCAACTCCCGGCGTCGGGGTGATCAAGGTGACGAACGGAGGCCGCGGAGGGGAATTCGTGGGAATCGCACGGATCACCAATATGAAGGACGGCAAGGAAACTGCCGACACGCATGGAGTGGCGGTAAGGAGAAAATAGGGGCGACCACAACTCCTCGGCTCTCAGCGTTCAGCACCCTCCCCCGGCTGCCAACAAGCAGCCAGTTGCAGCGGAGAGGCTCAACGCTGAGCCTTACATGGCGCCCTTGGCGAGGTCGCCGGCTGGACCAAATCGTCCAGTTTCACCCAGCGGCTTCTCGACCCGCAGGTTGTCGGCCATACTGGAATCCACCGTCGTTTCCTCGGGCGGTGGCGTCCAGCCCAGCTTCTCCAGCGTATCCAGTACCAGCAGGCGCAAGGCGTCCTTGGCGCTCAGGCGGGATGATGCGAAGGATAAGACGCGCTCGCTTTCCCCTTCCATCTCCGACGCCTTCGGATCGTGTAGGAACGCGACCAGCGGCTCGATTGCGGTATCGCCGATCAAGACCAACGCCTGCGCCGCCTTCTCGCGCAAAACGCTATCCTTCAGCAACATGATCAAATCCGGAATGACACGCGGGTCGCGGAAGTGGCCGAGGGCCGTCGCCGCCGCCTCCTTGATGAACGCCTCTTCGCTCACGATACAACCGGGAGTCGGTGGCCCGTCCTGGCGGATGCCTTTCCCGCGCAGGACATCCAGCACTGCAGGCAGCGCGCGCGGATCGCCGATCATACCCAGGGATGCGATCGCATGCCGCTTCACCGCCCCGTCCTTCATCGCCTCGATGAGCGGATCGATCGCGCGCGGATCGCCGATCATACCCAGCGCGATCGTGGCGTCCTCCCGCACCGCGCGGTCGGGATCCTTGAGCGCCTCAATCAAAGCGTCGACCACGCGCGATTCGCGGACCCACGGCCGACCGATCTGATAGTCGGTCGTCATGCCGCCAAGGGCGCGGGCCGCATGGCACCGGACGACAAAATCTTTGTCCTTGAGACATTCGATCAACGCCTCGACCGAGGCTTGGCCGATCGCAATGCACGCCGTTCCAGCTGTCTCTCGGACGATTTTCGAAGAGTCCCGAAAGAGTTTGACTAGCGCGGGCACGGCCTTCGGATCGCCGATTTTCCCCAATGCTTCGGCCGCCGCACTCTTCACTGCACCGTCCCGGTCCCGACAGGCGAGAATCAACGCATCGACGGCCCGTGCGTCCTTGATCTCGCCGCAAGCTTTGGCCGCATGTTCCCGAACCCGCCATCGTTCGTCTTTCAGGCACTTGATGAGTCGATCGACGACCGGCGGCCCCAGATGGACCATAGCGGCCACGGCTTCGTTGCGCACCTCTGTGATCGGATCGTTGAAAAGGTTGATGAGGGTCTCGACCGCCTTTGATCCCCCGATTCTGGCGATACCCCGTGCCGCATACGCACGAACCGACCAATAGTCGTCGCTACACGCCTGGATCAAGGGCTCCAACGTGCCGGGATCGGCCAATTCGGCCAGTGCCTTGGCAGCTTCCTCGCGCGTGGCGTCATCGACATCTTCCAATGCTTCCAGCAGATCTTCGACCGCTTGAGCCATAGCTTATTACCTCAGCCCGCCTCATGAGGCTTCGCTCAGTATTCCCAGTCCCGCTGACCACCGTAGGGCACGGTCCTCGTACATCGGACCGTCAGCGTCTGCGTGCCTCGTCCTTCAACGCACTGATCGAGTGTCTGAGAAAATTCGAGGACGCCGTCGAGAGTTACGGTAAATGGGAAATCGAATGTAAAGGTGCCGAAGCGATACTTCCCCGGTTTTAACTTCAGCTCCTTGCGTTCGGTGGTGTGATAGGCGTCGGAGGTGTCGGGATCGAGCGTCATGATCATCGGTGTCACCCCCGGCACCTGCCACCTGGTCGGAGGATAGAGTGCCGTCGCATCTACGATGATCGGATACTCCTTCGAATAGGACGCCGGAGGGGCGGCCGAAGCGGTGTGCAACACAAACCCGACTATCAGGACCGACACCAAGCAGGCCTCTCGCCACCACGACACCGATCGATCGAGAGAAAATTTCTGGCGAATGCGCACGAACTCACCGTCCCTGAGGCGAAGCTTCCCTGGAGCCCGCACCGACCGGAGCAGCGGCCGACGCCGTCAGGAAAATCTCCTCCACGGGACGGCTTTCCCATTCAGTGTGGGTCTCCAGACCCAACGACCGGAGCACCGTGGCGCCCGTGTCGATGATCGACACTGGCTGACGGATCTCGTGTCCTGGCTTGATGCCGACACCCGACGCAATCCAGGGCACCACAGGGAGATCGCCTGCCCGCCCTCCGCTGCCGTGTTTACTGATTTTCTGCTCGCCGCTTCCGCTCAATGAAGTGACGAACACGGTGGTCCGGTCCAGCAGCTTGAGTTCCCGATATAGATCGAGAACCGATCCCATCGCCTTGTCTACTGTCTTCAGCGCTTCCCGGTATTCTTTCGAGTTCCACCCATGCACTTCCCCGGCCCGGCCCGCTTCAGGCAGATGCACCACCAGCAAGTGGGGAAGGGAAAGAATCGCGTGGCCGTGGCCGTGACCGCTGATCGCTTTCTTGAAATAGTCCCGAATGTAGCGGACCACGGTCTCCGTGTTGCACTCCGGTTTCAGCGGCCCGCACATTTGATAGTCCGTGTAGGGCTCCGGCTTCGCCAGTTGATAGAGAGATTCGTCCATGAAGAAAATCGCGCTGTCCCTACCGCCGCTCAAATCCAGATAGTCGAACACGGTCGGAGGGCGCGGATAGCCGCGGATGAACTCAAAGGAGTTCCAGGTCACGCCGTGTTTCTCGACCGGCAAGCCGGTTAGCAGCGAGGCCATCGTTGGCAGCCTGAGCGCGGGTTTCACCGCGGTCGCCGACCAAGTAACCGATCCATTCTTGACCAGCCGGCTGAGTACCGGCATGGTTCCGCCTTTCAACGAGTCCTGGCTTAGCCCCTCCAAGACGAAGAGAATCACGTGTTCGGTCGGAACCGTCGGCGGATGGGAAACTCCGACCGAGCCGGCTTCCGCCGGAACATTCGTCATCGTCGTGGCTGTCGCGGAGTTCCAGGGAGAGATCGCGGCGACCAGCAAGAGCGCCGCAACGAAGGGGATCGACCTGTTTCGGGTGAATGCATCTGTCTCCATAAAACACCCATCACCTTGTTCGATCGAGCCTTCCCTGCGGGAGTCCAGAGTGTCGTAAGTTAACATGTGAATTTCCGCGAAGGCAAGCAGGATCGGTGCAGGCTTGTGACATGGGTGGCGGATCAGTCGCCTGTGTTATGCTATACACGAGAGCACAGCGATTGTTATGCTCTACCCAAGAGCACCGCGACCGGACCAAACGCCTGAGCCGCCTGGGCAGGAAAAAGTCAGCAGGGCCGTCACGGGACGGAGCACCGGCGTCTCATCCATCCACGGCAGGGTGCGGATCATGCTCACTCGGGCACTCAGCCTGACTTCGGCAATGGGGTCCAGGCGTTCCCTCTTCATTTCCTCTCTGCTTTGCGCGGCCATCCTGCTTTTTTCATGGTTCTTTTCCGACGTTCAGGCCCGGGCCGAAATCCGCATCGTGACGGCCAGCGGCGAGCACCGTATGGGCGACCGCGACACGCGTGAGGACGCAATCAAACTCGCGACGGAGGCCGCAAAGCGCAACGCGCTCGAACAGGTGGCGACCTATCTCGAAAGCGTGACGGTCGTCCATAATTTCGATGTGACGCAGGATGAAATCCGCACTTATACAGCCGGCGTCGTCTTGGTGCTCGATCAGCAGATCACAACGAGCCTCGACGGCGAAACGGTTGTGATCCGGGTTGATCTCACGGCGCAGGTCGACAGCGAGGACGTCATTCGGGCCATTGCCGCATTGCGCAAAAATGAAGATGCCAGGGAAGAGTTGGTCGCGCTCAAGGCGGAGGTGGATCGGCTTCACCAGGAGCTGGACGCCGTGAATCACGCATTAGCCGAAGCGACCTCGCCGGAGCAGGTCCGGGAGATCAGCCAACTGCGGCAGGAGATCCTCGACAAGGTCCAATCCAACGCGCTCGTGTCGCAAGCCTGGACCGATTGGGTGATCGTCTCTCCGTTCGTTGGATTTTCCCCCTGGGTGAACGCGGCCCCAATCCAGGCGCTTCTCGCACAAGCGGAGCAATTAAATCCCTCGAACCCCCATGTTCGAGTCGTTCAGCAGGTGCTGACAGCCCGGGTCCCGCCGACCCCGCCGCAGCCGCCAGCTCCGCCTGCGCCGCCACACACGACGCTTGCAATGCCGACCTACCAGGTCGTGCCACAGCAACCGCTGCCGCTCTCATTTCCGCCCACGCTGAACCGACTTCTCCTAGCGCCAATGAAGCAGCCGAGGTCAAGTTCTCCTCCTGCGGATCAGCAGCCGACCATGCCCCAACCCGCTTCATCTCCTCTGTCACATCCTCTGTCACAGCAACTTTCGACAATGACGCATTTGACGCCATCCCTCCTAGCACCTCCAGGTTCGATCACCGGCAGCGTACCACCCCCAACCCATCAGGCCCCACCAATGCCTGATTCGCCGCATACGTCGTCCCGCAAGCTTTCGTCGATGCTCCAACACACTCCGGCAACGACGTTGGCCTCGCCACCGAGGGCACACGGAACCCTGCCTAACGCCAAGGTGCTCCCTGCTCCGGATGGCGCGACGTCACCGCGGGAACAGCGTTTGTCTCCGCGGCTCGATCGGCTTTTCGAGCCGCAGGGAGCAAGTCCCCATCTCCCCCTCGAATCCCCGCACATCAGGCCGTTCCCGCCAGGCCGGGGGTTAAGCGGGAGTCAGAGTGGACCTGGCCACAAGGGAGCCAAATGAAAATGAAATTGATGATAAAGAAAGAATGGCTGGCTGTGCCAGGGCGGGTTTGCTCGTTGATCATGGCCACAGGCTTGGCGGTAGTGGGCGGCTGGCTTTTTCTTTCAGAAAGTCGCGGGGCAGACCCCTCGCCCGTTTCGCCTCCGATCCGCGGACATGCCGACACCTCGTTCGACCAGCTCCAGCCGCATGAACGG
This sequence comes from Nitrospiraceae bacterium, assembly GCA_051293835.1. Taxonomy (GTDB): domain Bacteria; phylum Nitrospirota; class Nitrospiria; order Nitrospirales; family Nitrospiraceae; genus DATLZU01. The sequence goes on from JBPKMA010000004.1 coordinate 91,183, forward strand.
CGGGCGAGCCGATCACAGGGTGGTCGGCCCGATGCCGATACGCTTCTGTCAGAGGGACGCGACTTGCCATTCCAGAACTACTCTTCCGACCACTTTCTAGTCGGCCGGGGGTATGGGGATCTCTCGAAAGGACGCCTTGTCTGTCAACGGGTGTCGGAATTGGCCGCCCGCACCGACTTGGCCAAGCAAATCCGGGTGCTGATCAAGGAGCACGCCATCGACCGGGTGCGGGAGCGCACCGGTCGGGAGACGGAGCAGGACATCGAAGTGACGCGCGAAGAGATCGTCCAGGAATATCTCCAAGGGGTGAAGATCATCGATCGTCAGGTCGATGAAGCGGGCGGTACATGCACCGCCACCGCCGTAATGCCGAAGACCCGGATCGCTCCCCCGCCCGCGCCGGAGGCTCCGGACTCGTCCCCCGCGGTCGTCCACTGAACTGCGTGCTTCCGGCCCTATTTCGACCATTTGCACTCCGTAGCCCTTTCGGGTAAGTACATCCTGCCATGCCGATCCACAACAATTTTCAGCACGATGAGATGTCCCGCAGGAATCCCGGCGACCGGGTCGGCTTTCGCGAGCTGACCGCCGGCGCTCCGCCGGATTCGCCCGCCTGGCTGGACGCGATGGCCGCGCTGGGCGTCAAGCTCTCACAAGCGGGGGTGCGGGTAGTGGTGTTCTTCCACGGAACCTTTCTGGGAAGCGATCTTTTCGGTGTACAGCGCCTGGACGAAGCCGGCGGTCTGAAGCGCGGTTACTCGCGGGGGATTTCCGGGGTCGATGCCCTGTTGGCCCTGATGCGCGAGGGCGATAACGGCTTGCCGAGCAGCCGAACCGGCCTCAAGCCACCGTTTGCTAATGACGAGCCGACCAAAAAGCTGCTCGATGAACGGGCCGGCGACGCCGGCAATTTTACCGGCACCTACGTAGATGTGTTCAGTAAGGCTGTCAACAAGGCGGTGTCGAAACCGATTGTCTGCGTGCGCGAGCTCTGGTCGAGCGAGCACCACCACCTCGGACGGGCACTCGCTGCCTGCAGGTTGCTTGATCGCTTGCGCGCTTTATGTGAGAAGCATCAACTCCGGAACGGCGACCGGATTCTAATTCAGGCCCACGGCCACGCCGGGCAAGTGCTGGCCTTCGCCTCGAATCTCCTCACGCCGGCCCCGATCGTCGGACGAAAGCGGGTGTTCGAAATCCTGTGCAAGTACGCGGAGCAGACAACGCACGTCGAACTGTCGGCGATGCTCGACCGGCTGGAACGAGCGCATACGACCGAAATCTTGCCTGGTGTGGCGCTGGATGTCGTTACGTTTGGGACCCCGGTGCGCTATGGATGGGACCCGTCCGGCTTAGGAAACCTGCTCCACGTGGTGAATCACCGGGTGTTGAGAACCGACGGAAAAACCTGGCTGGCGAAAATGGAGCTGCCGCAGATCACCATTGAGATGCCGGTCGCTTGGGGCGGTGATTATGTCCAGCAACTGGCCATCGCCGCCAGCGACGCGGTGCCAACCACGGAAGAAGCCAAAGCAGCCAACAAAGCGCTGTGGGAACTGGTCGAGCCCTACGACGGTTTCGAACGCTGGCTGGAATGCGTTCGCCGTGCCGTCCGGTGCCCGACCGACGGCCTGTGCCGCCTGGTCGATTACAAAGACTGCACCGGCTCCACCAACCCTCTCGACCACCTCTTCGGCCATGCAGCCTACACGCGGATGAACGCGATGCTGTTCAATACGAGCGAAATCGTGCGCGCGCTGTACGCTCCCGGTAGCGGCTAACTCCCAACTCGATTCTCACAAGGCCGTCGCGAATGGGCTGACACGCGATTCCCCGTCCATTCACTGCGTTGGACGCCCTTCCGCGCCCCCATCAAGAGAACCAGTTGTAGCGAAGAATGCACCAAATCCCCCTCACGCCGTCCCTCCAGGTGATTTTCTTCCCTTCTTGATACGTGCGCCCATAATACGAAATGCCCACCTCATAGATTCGCCACCCGCCCTTGGCGATTTTTGCCGTGATCTCCGGTTCAAACCCAAACCGATCTTCTTGCAGCGCGATGGTGTCCAATACCTCTTTACGGAACACCTTATAGCCTGTCCATACATCGGAGAGGTTGAGATTCGTCAGCATATTGGAAAGTGTCGTCAACGTCTTATTCGCGGCGTAATGCCAAAACAGCAGGACGCGGTGCGGGCCGGCCATGAATCGCGAACCGTAGACGACATCCGCGACGCCTCGCTCGATAGGATCGAGAAGCCGGGGATAGTCTTGGGGATCATATTCGAGGTCGGCATCCTGCACGATCACGATCTCGCCGCGCGCCGCTTGGAATCCGCGCCGGAGCGCCGCCCCTTTGCCGCGGTTGCGTTCTTGAAACAGAACACGAACATTTCCATAGCCTTCCTTACCGTCCTTCGAGACTGGCTCCTGATGAGGCTGCGAAGACCGGGAGCTGAATCGCTGAAGAAACTCCGCAGTTCCGTCGTCGGACCCGTCATCGACGACGATGATCTCCTTGTCGATCGGAACCGCACTCACTCTTCGTAGTACCTCTTCGATGGTCGCGCGTTCGTTATAGACGGGGATGACCACCGACAGTTTGGGACGGTCACCCGCTTCCGGAGGTGCCATTGATGCAAGGACCTTTCCGATCCCCGTCTTGGGGGGATCCATTGCCGCGAATCTCCGCGCCCCGGGTCATGGAGCGCTCGCAATCGATTGCTCATTCTTGCGGGTGCGGCACTTCAAAGACATACACGCCGTTGCGTTGGAATAAGAGCTTTAGCGCCCGTGGCAGCGCCTTCAGCCGCCGGTCCTGCTCTTCCGCTTCTTGCCCACGAAACGCGAGATACCCGTAAGCCTTGTGCAGGCGATGGAACTCACGAACATTGAGAACCACGTGGGTGATCCCCTCTTCCGCCAGTCTGGCCGCGAGGGTTTCCGGCGAGGACGCTTCTGCGACCCATTGCAGGAGAGGGTGGAAATCCATCGCCGAAGGTGCAATCCCGGCACGGGCGAAATGATAGGGCCGGGTTTCCCCGATAAACAAGATACGGGCGTCCGGAGGCAACGCGGCACGAACGAATTCCGCAGCATGAAAGTGCTCCAGATTTCTGCTCAAGAAGCTGTGGCGCGTTTCCAGTCCCAGCGCGATCCGAGCTGAGGAGAAGACCTGTATGTGTTGGTTGAGAAAACTCTGCACGCCCAGAACGCCAGCGATTCCGAGGAGCGTTATCATGAGCGCCTGGGCGTACCCTCGAAGGCGCAGGCCGATGGCTGCAAGCGAGGCGAGACCGAGGGCAAGCACGGGAGCGAAAAATCGGACGGTGGGCGTGGTGAGCACCCAGCATGTCCCAGCGATCAACACAAAGATCGCCCCCGCATCGCCCCAGCGTTGGTAGCGGGTATCCCGACGGGCGAGCCTCGACAGCACGGGCATGGCGAGGAGGACACCGGTCGAAAGAACCGCAACCACCCCCGCGTCGCCCGCGGACCCGAATCGCTCCGGGTGTCGAAGAATGTCGAAGGGAAGGCGCAAAAGGTCCGCCGCTCCTAAACTTGCCGATCCATAGGGCAAGTCGGCGAGCAAACGGGCCTGATTCTCGTCGTTCCAGCCAGTTCCTCCCAGCCACCGATAGGCCAATGGATAGACCGGATTGCCAGTAGACCGGAAGGCACGAAGCCACCAAGGGAGCACAGCGCCCCAGGCTGCCAGTCCCGCCTTGAGCGCCTCCGTCCAGGTCCACCGCATCGTCAGAGCCGCGGCCAGTGCGGCGGCGACCCAAATCAGGCCAGTGAGTTTGAGCGTCGCGGCCAATCCGAGGAGCAAGCCAAGGGCGAGCCACGGCCGCGTGTACCGGTCCGGTCTGACGAGGATGAGGCTGCTGATCAGCACGGCGGTCGCGAGCCAGAGTTCCGCGAACGGCAAGGTCGCCAGAAACCACACCGTCGGCGACGCCGCCAGGGCGCAGACCGCAAGGACTACGCCTCGAGCCAAGGCGCAAGAGCCCGCAAGGGCGTGGGCCAGCGCCCACGCCGCCAGTGAACAGACGATCCAGATCGAGAAATGCGTGGCACGCGCACCAAGGTCTCCCGCGAACGCCATGCCCCAGGCCAACAGGACATCCGAGGCGTGCGGCATCAGGGTGTAGAACACCCACGGGGCATCCTCCAGACGGCCGGTCGACAGCGCTCGTTGAGGAATCACTAGATGATAGACCAGCTCGTCAAAGAAGGTCGGAGGAATCGTCGCCCACAGCCAGGCCACAAGCCATGCAGCGCCCAGGACAAGTCCGGCCAGCGCTGGCCTCATCGGAAGCGGACCGTGTCCGAGGTTACGGATGGTTTGCACGAGCCTCCGCAATCCGACCGCAATGCTTGGGAGAACCACAACGGGGCTGAACCAAAGCCCGCCTCCCATGGCCATCAGCGCAACGGCGAAAGAAAGCCCGGCGACACCGAGGCCCAACCGGGTGACGAGCCCGAAGGCCGGACAAGGCGCTTCGCGGTCGACCTCTCCGCACACTCGTGCGAGCCATGCACCGGCGCCGTACGCAGCCACCAGAAACGACAGCGGTACCAGCAGAAGCGGTACCCGCTGAGCGTCTATGGAAGCCGTTCCGATCGCCAATACGCCAGACGCGACGACAAGAATCCATGCCGTCTCGGAGCGATACGCTGGCGAAACCGCGTCTTCCATCAGACCAAGTTATCAGACCAGGTGATTGCGGTGAATCATGGATGGATCATGGTTGTAGCAAATCTGCCCAGGTTGACAAGGAATTTCCGTTGACCACAGGGAGCCGGACGATTTTTAGCCTGTTCGAAGAATTCTGAAGTTTCGCTCCGTAACGCATTCACCACACGAGTCGCCGAAACCGCCAGGAGGATACGGACGTCGGCGGGAAACGCGGGCGAGCGGGGAGTGTGATCCGCCGGAGCGGTCTGTCGCCGAGGCTGACGGAGAGATACGATTGTGAAGGAGCACGTCTCTTTCAACGGGTTCGAGGGTGGTTCGCGTCCCAGCCGGTGTTGGACCGGCTTCGCACCACATTGGAGCGGCAGGTGAAAATATTCGCGGAGGATCTGGTCTCTCTCCGCGGCGTCATCGAAAAGCAGGCGAGGCGGATGCTGTTCCGGGTGCCTTTGCTGCTGGATGTACCCGGGCGAACTTAAAACATCAAGCGTTTCTCCACCGGGAGCCGATTTGGAAGAGACGAGAAGGGCGCAAGGAACCGGCGCAGGCGTAGAAACCAGATCGCTACCGCTGCCGGAACGCGAACGCATGGCGCTTCTGCACGTTGCCCACGGCCATTTGGACAAACTCTATTGTAGACGCGGTCGTGTTGCGCGCGGCCCGCAATCTTCACCGGCATCCGGAGACGCCTCCCATTGACCGCTGGCTGTTGACGATGGCGATCGAGTAGGTCGAGGCGGAAGTGGAACGGCTGCGAAAGACCGGATGGGATGCCCGGCTGGAAGACACGGTCAGCAGGCGGGTCTCGGAGGACGAGTTCTATGACTTCTCTCAACCAGATGAGGTCCTTCGGTTTGAGAATCTCGTGCCCGCTCCGTTGATCCAGACGCCGGAACAAGGGTTCGAGAGCCGCGAACTCCAGCCATATATCACTCAAACGCTCGCGCAGCGTCCGAAGCGCTGGCGCCTGGCGTTTGTGCTCCACCATGGAGAAGGCTGTTCCATCGCGGTAACGGCCCACTTGTTGGAGATGACCGAGAGAGACACCGCAGAGGCGCGAGAACGTGCGTGCGTCTTCCTAAGCCAGAAGCTAGCTAAAGTCCGCCTGGCCGTTCCTGCGCAGCGACAAACCGGCATCATGAGAACACGAATGGTTCCCTGCAGTCGGACCGTGACATTGCTCACCGCCTATCCGTTCGACTTGCCCGCTGGACAGACGGATCGCAAGGTACGTCGGCATCAGCGCGCATGTCCTCGATGTGCGTCGTGGGTACGCTCCATGCGAGCGGCGATGGCGTTCTTCGGCACCGCTCCCACGATCGAAGCGCCGGCTTCCGTGCGCCGGCAGGTCGAGGCCGTGCTGGGCGGCACGTCCGGGTCGATGGTCAGCAGGAGGGAAACATGATCACACGCTCGGACATCGACACCTTGTTGGCCAGAGAACCGACTCCCGGGAGCCCCGTGCTCAGCGCGTATCTCGAGGTGGACCAAGTTTGTGGCGCGAGCTGCGCGTCAGGTTACACAACATGGGTTCTGGAGTAACACCCCGTCCATCCGCCCGCGTTGGACGCGCCGGATGAGCACCACCGGTACGGGGTGATCCTCACCGACCGTGCCCGCGCGCGTCGCTTTACAGTGTTCCTGGGAGAGATTGCAGAACACACGTGCGTGTTCGCGGCTAGGGATGTCCATCTCGTGAAGAGTGTCGGAACCGACTGGCTGTGGTCGCACCAACAGTTTCAACGCAACGCGGACACGCACACCTGTGGCATCTGAAATGCGTAGCCCGGGAGACGGATCGGCTCTTCACTGAGTACGCCTTTGACCGGCTGGTGTTGGCCGGCCCGGCGGAAGCAACGGCCGAATTGCGGAGGCTGCTCCCTAAACGCCTCCGGACGCAGGCAGTGGTGGAACTGCTTCTGCCGATCGACGCTGGTCCCTCCAATGTCCTGAACGCGCTCCTGCCCGTCATCCAGCACGTCGAACGGACGAGCACGAGTTGGTCGAATCGTTGATCGCCTCGGTCAGCAAAAACGAGCGCGCGGTGATCGGGCTGGATGACACCCTGCCTTCGTCCAGAAGACCCGCGGCTGACAACTGGGGCTCGCCAAGGGCATTCAGAGCGAGGGATGGGAGGGCGAGCATTGCGCAGCCCTCTTTTCACAGGAACGGGACATGTGCGCCTATTGCAACAGTCTTCTTCGTCAGGTGCCCGACCTCGTCGCCCGAGCAGCCGATCGCGCCTTTGAACAGGATCCTGTAGTCGAACAGATACGAGGAAAAGCTGCAGCGAGACTGCGGGCGGCCGGGGGTATCGGCAGATGCAGGTGAACGCCGTCCACGATGGGAGAAGCGGTCCGCGAAAAAGGCGACAGCCCCGCGACTCGATCGGTTGACCATGCGATCCCTCGGAAATCGGGTTGCGCGTTGACCGCGCGGCGATGGCCATCCCAACCCGCGGCTCGCGCGCCCAATTGCCCGCGCACTCTCGGAAAGCTTCTGGAGGGTCTTGTCTGGCAAAGAGCGACTCCGCCCTTCCGACCGGAGTCTCTCTGGACAAGAACCGGGTGCATCGTGGCAGAGCAAGCAGTGCATAAATATTCGCCTGTGCAAGACGGTGGATGGTCCGGCCCTGGCATCTCGCGGCCTGCACGGTCTTCCTCGGATTCCCGACCGGCCGTGGAACAAAACAGGACCGAATGGCCATTACGTGCTCCGCCGGCAGGTCACGGACGCACGGTTATCACGAACATGAACCCGGAGCACTTACCCAACGCCAAGCGAAAACGCTGGCAGGACAGCACGGTTCAGGCGCTGCCGAACGCGATCCTCATCGACCTTCGCCCTAAAGGCCCTGGCGGAATCTATGCGGTTCGCGGCCTGATCGAGCTTCGAAGTCTGTATGAAACCTGAACTTTGTGGCGCACACACTGGCACAGACACCCGAATACGGAGTCGAGCCCGATCCATGGAGCTGCTTTCACGGATTGAACCCGGTACGCACGCTTGCGATCCACACAAGCGAGTCCGCTCCCACAGATGCCGCTTTGGCGGACCCGTATAACGGACGCGTCTATTGGACGCGCCCGTGACCCGAGGGCAAGCTGGGACCAGCGCAGCGTTCGCGCTGGTCTACCAATTGTTCCAATTGACCGTCACCGACGTCTCCCGTGCCATGGTCCCCGCCATTGCCATCTCCAAGTAACCCGTTCCCCCGCCCCCGCAGAAGCCCCGTCATGCCCGGGTCGCGCGCTACGGATGGGCAGCACGCCAATTTTTCCCCACTCCCACATCCACCTTCAGCGGCACCGAGAGCCCCAACTTGGGCCCGACAGCTTCCATCTCGGTTTTCACAAGCTGCTTCGCGTGAGCCAGCTCGTGCTCTGGCGTCTCGAAGATCAGCTCATCGTGGACCTGAAGGATCATCTTGGTGCCAGGCAGTTCGGCACGGAGCCGTTTGTGGACGTCGATCATGGCGACTTTGATCAGATCGGCCGCGGAGCCTTGAATCGGGCTGTTCACCGCCATGCGTTCGCCGAAGTTGCGCTGGGTCGGATCGGCGCTCCGCAGTTCGGGGATCGGCCTTCGGCGGCCGAGGATCGTCGTGGTGTACCCTTTCTCTTTGGCCTCGGCGACAGTGCGATCCAGGAGGGCTTTCACGCCCGCGTACCGCTCGAAGTATGTGTCGATGTATTTCTTCGCCTCGGCCTGCGAGACACCGATGTTCTGCGCCAGACCGAACGGGCTGATCCCGTACACGATCCCGAAGACGACGGTCTTGGCCGCCCGCCGCATCTCCCGGGTGATCTGCTCCGGCGGCAGCCGGAAAATCTCCACCGCCGTCGCCGTGTGAATATCTTCGCCCCGCTCAAATACCCGCAACAACCGCTCATCCTGGGAGAGATGGGCGAGAATGCGCGGCTCGATTTGGCTGTAGTCGGCGCACACCAGTAGATGACCGGGCGGTGCGATGAAGGCTTCGCGGATCCGGAGTCCGTATTCTCCTTTCACAGGAATGTTCTGCAAATTGGGCTCAGTCGAAGACAGGCGCCCGGTCGCGGCCACGGCCTGGTTCAAGGACGTATGCAGCCGGCCCGTCTCGGGATTGACAAGCTGCGGGAGCGCATCGACATAGGTGGACTTGAGCTTGCTGAGGCTGCGATAGTTGAGAATCAGCGCCGGCAGTTCATGTTGGGTCGCCAACTGCGTCAGCGTGTCTTCGTCGGTCGAATAGCCTGTCTTGGTCTTGCGGATCGGCGTGAGGCCCAGTTTGTCGAAGAGCACGGCCGCGAGCTGTTTGGGCGAATTGATGTTGAATTCCCCGCCCGCGAAATGCGCGATCGTTTCCATCATCCGATCGAGCTCCCGTTCCAACTCTTTGCTGAGCTGCTCGAGCGCCCGCACGTCGAGCAGGAACCCGTTGCGCTCGATCTCAGCCAGCACCGGCACGAGCGGCATTTCCACGTCTTCGAAGAGTCGCCAACTTCCTTGCTCTTGCAGCCGTTCTTTCTGTAGCGGCACAAGCCGGAGAATCACCGACGCCGATTCGGCCGCCAGCTCGGCCGTCCGCTGTTTGGCTTCGTCGCCGGACTCGTCGAACAACCGCCCCAGCGTTTCGTTTTCGGTTGACGCGGTCGCCTGTCCAGCCCCCAGCCGATAGCCGAGCAGGTCCATCGCCACCGTCTCCAGCGAATGGGACCGGCGATTGGGGTTCAACAGATAATCGGCGATCATCGTATCGAACCAGGGCGGCCCCAGCTCCCATCCGGCCCGGCCCAAGGCGAGCAGGGCCAACTTCAGATCGTGCACCGCTTTGAGTCGTGTCGGACTCTTGAGCAGATCGGCCAGCGGCTCCAGAAGAGCATGGACCGGTTCGGGCCGACCGGCGCGAAGCGAATCCGGGTGAGGTGGTGCCGCAAAGACTGTCACGCCGTTGGACACACTCACGGCGAGGCCCTGGAGGATCGCCCGTGCTCCCGCCGGTTCCGAGGTACCGTCTGCGCCGCTGCAGACGCACTGGAGCGCCACCATATCCGTCTCCCCAACCGTATCGACGAAACGTCGCGCTTCGGCCGAGTCCTTGATCATGCGGACCTCGGAGCCAAGCGCATCGGCGGCGGTCCCGGCCGGCTGGAGCGTTTTGAGCAGGCTGGTGAACTCGAGCTCCCGCAGCAGGGCGATCAGTTCTTCTCCATAGGCTGGCCGGATGGCAAATTGTCCCGGATTGAATTCAAGGGGCGCGTTCGTCTGAATCGTCGCGAGCCGCCGACTCAAGCGGGCGTTGTTGGCCTGTTCGATCAGCAAGGCTCTGGTCCTTGGGGAGGTGACCTCTTCCACACGCCGCAACAGCTCGTCGATGCTGCCGAACTGTGTGATCAGCTTGATCGCCGTCTTTTCGCCGATCCCTTTGACTCCGGGAATGTTATCGGTGGCATCGCCCATCAGCCCCATCACCTCCACGACCCTGGCCGGCTCGACGCCGAACCGTTCACGGCACTCGGCTTCGCCGTACCATTTGTCCTTGACCGGATCGTAAATGCGGACATGCGGGGTCAGCAGTTGGAACATATCCTTGTCGCCGGTGACGATGACGACATCGAACCCCGCCGCCTCCGCCTTGCGTGAGAGGGTGCCGATCAGATCGTCCGCCTCGTAGCCGGCCAGTCGCACGGCGGGGAGCCCGAATGCCTCCACCACGCGATGGATGTACGGAATCTGCGCGCTCATTCCCTCCGGCATTGGCGGCCGCTGGGCCTTGTAGTCCTTGAACTCATCGTGGCGCAGGGTCGGCCCCTTTTCATCGAACACCACGGCCAAGCCGTCCGGCCGATGCTCGCGGAGAATCTTCATCAGCATCGTGGTGAAGCCATAGACTGCGTTGGTCTGGAGGCCCTTGGAATTCGACAGCGGCGGGAGCGCAAAGAAGGCGCGATAGACATAGGCGCTGCCGTCGATGAGATAGAGCGTGGGCATGTCAAGTTGTCTGGTTGATCCGGGTTCTACGGATCGTCTTTCACTGTCAGCGGCGGCTTGCCGAATTTCCCCCGCATCGCGTTGATGGCCTGGAGCACGGTCGGCCGCCCAATCAGCTTCGCTTCCAAGCGGCGCTTGCCAGGAAAATCCATCAACGAGACGCCAATCAGCATCGTCAGAATCCCTTGACCCGGCAGAAACAGCATGGCGACACCGGCCAGAAAGAAAATCACGCCAATGGCGTTCTTGGCAATCAGCCCGATCATCCGCAGAATCGGGTGTCGGTCTTTCATCCAGGCCCTCGGCACGCGGACATCGAAATAGTCGGCCGGAAGCCTGACCAACACATACGGAATGGCGATAAGGGTCCCGATAAAGCCGACCAGCGACAGAACGGCCAGCCAGGCCAGGAGGGTGTCCCACGAGAGCGCTTCCATCGGGCGCGCATCCTAGCAAAGGCTTCCAGAAAAAGTCATGGGGCTCCTTTGACTTTTTCCGGATCTTCCGGCGGGCTATAATCCGCCGCCATGAAGCCGTTGACGTTGACCGGCGAAGACCTGACGCTCGCATCCTTCTACGACGTCGTGGTGGGCCGTCGCCCGGTCCGGCTGGCACCCCTCGCCAAGCGCCGCATGACGGCCGCCTACCAGGTGATCAAGCGGGTGGCGGCGCGTTCCGATCCCGTCTACGGCGTTACGACTGGTTTCGGCAAGCTGGCCGATCAGCGCATCTCACCGTCCGACATCCGTCAACTCCAGATAAATCTGGTCCGCAGCCACGCTGCCGGTGTCGGCGATCCGCTCAGCCGCGAAGAGACACGCGGTATGCTGCTCCTACGCGCCAACGTGCTGGCGCGGGGACACAGCGGCGTCCGACCAGCGATCGTGGAGTCGCTGTTGACCCTGCTCAACCACGATATCCTGCCGGTGATCCCTTCCCGAGGATCGGTCGGTGCGAGCGGCGATCTTGCCCCGCTCGCCCACCTCGCGCTGATTTTGATCGGGGAAGGCGAAGCCTTCGTCGGTTCGCGCCGCGTGCCAGGACGGGCTGCGCTTGCGCAGGTCGGTTTGAAGCCTCTACACTTAGAGGCGAAGGAAGGGCTGTCGCTCCTCAACGGCACCCAGGCGACGCTCGCGGTCGGGTTGCTGGCCTTGCGCCGTTGCGAGCTGCTGGTCGACGCCGCCGATGTGGCCGGCGCCCTGTCACTGGAAGCTTTAAAAGGGACGCCGGTCGCGTTCGACCCGCGCATCCATCGACTGCGTCCGTATCGGGGGCAACGCACGGTTGCGGCCAATCTGCGGGTCCTCGTGGCCGGGAGCGAGATCCGCATCTCGCACCTGCGCTGTCCGCGCGTGCAGGATGCCTATAGTCTCCGCTGTATGCCGCAGGTACACGGCGCTGTGCGTGACGCACTCGATCACGTCCGTAGAACCTTGTGCATCGAAATGAACAGTGTGACGGACAATCCTCTGGTTTTCGCCGAAGGGGAGGAAGTACTGTCCGGCGGAAATTTTCACGGGCAGCCGCTCGGTCTGGCGCTCGATTATTTGGCCATCGCCATGACCGAACTGGCCAGCATCTCCGAGCGGCGCATCGAGCGCCTGATCAATCCCGAGTACGGCGATTTGCCTCCATTCCTAAGCCCAGACCCGGGCCTGAACTCTGGTTTCATGCTGGCGCAGGTCACGGCCGCGGCTTTAGCCTCGGAGAACAAGGTGCTCTCGCACCCGGCCTCGGTCGATTCGATTCCCACGTCCGGGAACCAGGAAGATCATGTCAGTATGGGCATGGGATCGGCGTTGAAGTTGAAGCAGATCCTGTCTAACACGGAATACATCCTGGCAATCGAACTGTTGTGCGCAGCTCAGGGAGTGGAATTCCATCGCCCTTTGCAACCCGGCGTAGGAAGCCGCCGGACCCTTCAACTCATCAGGCAGCAGGTTCCGCGTGTCGTGCAGGACCGTGTTCTGGCGCCCGACATCGAGCGGGTCCGGAGCTTGGTGGCGAGCGGCGCACTGACCGCCGTGCTCTCCGATTCCAAGCGCAGACGAAGGAGACCGTCATGAACGACCGGAGCCCAATTCTTCGCACGCTGAGACGGACACTTGCGACCGGCTTGCCGCCTCTCCTATCAGTTGTCTTGACCGGAGCAGCCGGCACAATTCCCATGTTTGCAACCCGGTCCGTCGCCGCCGAGAGCGCCGACCTGGTGGTTGAAGTGAGCAAGCGAGGGACGGTCAGCTCGGGCACCTTCGCGAAAGAAGTCTCCATCCGGAAAGGCGCCAGGGAGTGGTTCATGATGATCGAGGTCACTCCTGAGAACACGGTGGTGGTCCGTCAGGAAAAAGACAACGAGACCTACATCGTGGACGAGAGCGAGAACCACGACCGCGCCATGACCTCGGGTGAAGTGGACGCTGCCATCGACGCCTTTATCAACGGGGTCAAAGCTCAGGTCAAGACGGAGAAACAGAAATGATCCGGGCGCCGCGCGGGCCGACACTTTCCTGCAAAGGCTGGCCGCAGGAAGCCGCGCTCCGCATGCTGATGAACAACTTGGACGACGAGGTCGCGGAGAACCCGCGCGAGCTCGTCGTCTACGGTGGGAGCGGCAAGGCTGTACGCAACTGGGACGCCTACCACGCCATTGTCCGCGAGCTGCAAGCTTTGGACCACGATCAGACCCTGCTCGTACAATCAGGCAAACCGGTGGGCGTTCTTCGCACACATGAGTGGGCACCGCGAGTATTGATCGCCAATTCCCACCTGGTCGGCCGATGGGCCACCTGGGAAGAGTTCCATCGGCTGGAAGGGTTGGGCTTGATCATGTTTGGCCAGATGACAGCCGGATCGTGGATGTATATCGGCACGCAAGGCATCGTGCAGGGGACATACGAAACGTTCGCCGCGGCGGCGGCGAAGCATTTCGGCGGCGATCTCGCGGGACGATTCGTCCTGACCGGCGGCATGGGGGGCATGGGGGGAGCCCAGCCACTGGCCGCCACTATGAACGGCGCTGCCATTCTGTGCGTCGAAGTGGATCCACTCCGGATCGAACGTCGGATCAAGACCCGCTATTGCGACCGGATGACCGCTTCGGTGGACGAGGCGCTTGCCTGGATCATGGCGGCCCGGGCGAAGAGGGAACCGCTGTCCGTTGGGTTGGTGGGCAACTGCGCGGAGGTCCTGCCCGACCTTGTGCGTCGCGGCGTGGTACCGGACCTCGTCACGGACCAGACTGCGGCCCATGACCCGCTCAACGGATACATCCCGGCTGGCCTCTCCCTCGCTGCGGCGGCTGAGTTGCGGCAACGCAAGCCGTCTGAATATGTCGAGCGGGCGTTGGATTCGATCGCGACGCATGTGCTGGCCATGCTGGCTATGCAAAAATCCGGCGCGATCGTGTTCGACTATGGCAACAACATCCGGACGATGGCATTTCAGCGGGGCGTCAAAGACGCCTATGCCTTCCCCAGTTTTGTGCCCGCCTATATCAGGCCCCTGTTTTGCGAGGGCACGGGGCCGTTTCGCTGGATCGCGTTGTCGGGCGACCCCTCAGACATCGCCGTCATCGATCAAGCGGCCCTGGAGCTGTTCCCAAACAACGCACGGCTGCAACGGTGGATCACGCTGGCGCGCGAACGGGTGGCATTCCAGGGATTGCCGGCGCGGATCTGTTGGCTGGGATACGGTGAGCGCACAGCCATGGGGCTTCGGATCAATGAGCTGGTGCGCATCGGCAGGCTCAAGGTGCCAGTCGTTATCGGCCGCGATCATCTGGACGGAGGCTCGGTCGCTTCTCCCTATCGAGAAACGGAAGCCATGCGCGACGGCAGCGACGCCATCGCCGACTGGCCCATCCTCAATGCGCTCTTGAACACCGCCTCCGGGGCGTGCTGGGTTGCGCTTCACCACGGCGGCGGCGTGGGGATCGGCTACTCTTTGCACGCAGGCCAGGCCACAGTAGCGGATGGCACGCCGGAAGCCGCTCGAAAGATCGAGCGCGTGCTCACGAACGATCCGGCCCTCGCTATTCTGCGGCATGCCGACGCCGGATATCCCGAAGCGATTACCGCGGCCACGCGTCATCGCCTGGATATCCCCATGACAAAATCTTCCTAGGCGCCAGCGTCAGCGGCTTGTGAAGGTTTTGACGCCGACGGTATAATCATCCCCCACAAGCCGAGGAAAAACCCGTGCAACAGAAACCTAAATTCGTCATCTTCGCCCACAATGCGACTTACGACAAACTCCACCAGGTCGCCACCTTGGGGCTGACCGCCGCCGCGATGGGCAAAGACGTGATCGTCATCCTGTTGTTCTGGACGATCAAGAAATTGGCGCAGGGACGGATCGACGAGATCGATTTTCCGTCGGAGTATACGGGCTCAGCCGAAGAGGTCCGCCGACTCCTGCAAGAAAAAAAAGTTCCAAAAATTTCGGAGATGTTCCAGGAAGCCCGCCTGGTAGGACGTTTTCGCGTGATCGCTTGTAGTGCCGGACTCGAATATATGGGCGTCGATCCCACCGCCGTGGCTAAGAACGTCGATGAAATCCTTGGCCTGCCTGCCATTCTTACTCTCACCGCCGACGCGGAAACGAAGCTGTTCATCTGAAATGCTTCTGGTTTGTCGCGTTTGGCAGGCTTATTTGGTTTAACCAAACAAACGCGTCTTTTTCCTCTAACGGGATTTCGCCACACCCACCCGCTCGCAATATCGGGTGAGCTTGCACCGGCTACAGTAAGGAGAGACCGGCAGGCAGAGATTCTGTCCAAATGGCACGAGTAAGTCGTTGTAAGTAATCCAGTATCGCCGCGGCAGCTTCTTACGGAGGGCTTCCTCCGTCTGTTCCGGGGTGTTCGTCCTCACATATCCCCAACGGTTGCTGATCCGGTGAACGTGGACGTCCACGCAAATGCCGGGCTTTTGATAACCGACCGTGACGACCAGATTGGCTGTCTTTCTTCCGACCCCGGGCAAGGTGAGCAATTCATCGATTGAGTCGGGCACCCGCCCGCCGTAGCAATCCAACAGTCGGCGGCAAATCTCGTGGATCTGTTTAGCCTTAATGCGGTAGAACCCGACCGGATAGATGGTCCGCTCGATGTGCCGCCTGGGCAGTTCCAGCATGGTGGCCGGATCAGCGGCCAAGGCAAACAGCCGCGCACTGGCTTCGGCGGTCGTACGGTCCTTGGTCCGGAGGCTGAGCAGGCAGGAAATTAAAATTCGGAATGGGTCGCGACCGGATTCCTTGGCCACGACGCCCACCACAGGGGCTTGCCACTGCTGCACTTCCTTGCGCAGGATGCGCAGCACGGCATGAATCTCCTCGTCACGCATGCTAACGCGGGAGGTCGCGAACAACCCGAAAGGCAAAAACCGGCGCGGGGAGGGGAAAGGCTGCGGGGGACTCAGTCCATCCGACGCTTGGCGAGCCACTTCTGCCGGCGCCGCTGAGCTTCGCGTTGCTTGGCCTTCCTGCGTACACTGGGTTTCTCGTAGAACCGGCGCCGCTTCAGCTCGCGGAAAAGCCCTTCCCCGGCCAGCTTTTTCTTGGCGACCTTCAGCGCCTTTTCTACATTGTTGTTGAAGACCTTGATTTCCATGTCACTCTGCCTGCGTCCTTCCCGGGGAACAATCACCCCTCCAGTTTAGGTTTAGGTTGCTTGTGCAAAATCGAGAGGATGACACTGTATCACAAACGTTTCAGGTCCTCAAGGCTCCGCTCGACAGCCTGGAGCTTCGTTTTGAGGTGACTGGCAACGTCTTGATTTGGTAGCGATTCTAGATTAACCGCCACATTCTCCCTCGCACCTTCAATCGCTGCAACCGCCATCCACAGACCGACTTTGATGTCCGCGGCGACCGGCGGCTTGACACGGCGAAGCAGCGAGCGCAAGAGCTCCCCGGTTTCCGCCGCCAAGGTCGCGGTCTCCAACGGCACCTCTGTGGCCTTTTGTAAGGCCGCCGTGACAGCCTCGGCTCTCATCGGATCAGTCTTCGGCAAGCGATACGCGCGCAGCACGGTCTCGTAGGCGTCGGCATCGGCTTGCATCAACTGTTGCAACTTGTCGCGTAGCTCCAGAAGGCGGAGTTCGATCCTCGCCCAATCGAGATCCGGCTTCGAAGTCGCCAGGGAGTCCGCCGCTGCACCGCTGCTCCGCGGTGGTCCGATCCGACACCCCATTACGCCGAGCGCCGCCGCCAGGGCACCCGCCAAGGCCGCCACGCTTCCGCCCCCCGGCGTCGGGGTACCGGCGGAAACGGCAGCCAAGAAAGCCGTCATTGAAGTGGCCCATTCGGCGGAAGGCGTTGGCGCGGTCCGCTCCAAAGAGGACCCGCCCTGCGCGATCGCATTCGCCAGCCTCGTCTCCAGCACCTGACTCGAATCGAAGCGTTCCAGTGCGAGAAACCGCTGAGCCGCGTGGAGCAGCGCCTGTTGCGGCACCAACCCGACGATCTCGCTACCGGCCACCTGCACGCCACGCATCTCGGCTTCCCGCCTCACCGCTTCGAACGCAGTGTGGATCGGCGTCTCCTCGAAGGAGGTCAAGTTCATAGAGACCTGCACGAGCCGGCGGCTCGCCAGTTCGACCCCGATCGCCTTCACGTAAGGCAACCCGCCGCTGGAGAACCGCACTTTCTTGGCGATCGCTTTGGCGGTTTCCAGATCACCGGTGTTCAAATTGACGTTGAATGCGATGAGTGGGGGGCGCGCGCCGACGACAGTCACCCCCGCGGTCGGATGGGGCACAGGCGGCCCGAAATCCGGTTGCCAGGCCGGATCGTGACGCATTCGTTCGGCCAGCCCTTCCAGCCCTCCCTTCCGGATCGCTTCCAAATTCGTGCGAGGCGGCGCGCTGGCCGCCCGTTCATAGAGAAACACGGGAATGTTGAGCTCGGTCCCGATGCGGCGCCCGACTTCGCGCGCGAGAGCGACACAGTCGTCCATCGTGACGCCGCGAATCGGTACGAAGGGGACGACATCCGTGGCACCGACGCGCGGATGCCCACCCTGATGCCCACGGAGGTCAATTAAGCCAGTTGCGGCACGGGTGACCTGAAAGGCCGCTTCCGCAACGCTGTGGGGTGAGCCGGCGAAGGTCAGGACCGCGCGATGATGGTCATAGTCCATCTCCTGATCGAGCAGGAAGACATCCTTAATCGACCGGATCGCCGCCACGAGCGCCGCAATCGTCTCCGGGTTCCGGCCTTCACTGAAATTGGGAACACATTCGACAATGCAATCCATCGCTGATGTGCCGAGCGAGAGGCGTTGGTTATAGCCCCTCACCCCGTTTCGAAAATATGAGACGCCCTTTCTTGATCGCCAGTCTGCAGTGATTCATGCCGAAGTAGTACGGAATCTCCCGGTAATCGTCCACGTCCATCACCGTAAGGTCCGCTTGCTTCCCTGGCTCCAATGACCCCACACGATCGCTGCGGCCAACGGCGTGGGCACCGTTGATCGTGGCGGCCGCGATCGCCTCTGCCGGCGTCATGCGCATCTGGGAACAAGCCAAGGCCAGAATCATCTGCATGTTCAGGGTGGGAGAACTGCCCGGATTGAAATTGGACGCGAGCGCGACCGGCACGCCCGCATCGATCAGGCGGCGGGCCGGAGGATACCGACCGGAACTCAGATGCAGAACGCTGCCCGGCAGGAGCGTGGCGATCGTCCCGTGTTTCCGCAATCGTTGGATATCGGCGTCGCTCACATGATCGAGGTGATCGACCGAGACGGCCCCCATTTCGGCCGCCATACGGGCCGCCCCGGTATGTGCAAGCTGCTCGGCGTGCAACTTCAACTTCAAGCCTACCTGAGCGGCGGCTGCCAACAGGGTCCTTGCTTCCGCTACTGAAAAATATCCACGATCGCAAAACACGTCGAAACAGTCTGCCAGCTTCCTGCGCGCGACTTCAGGGATGAGGCGCCGGACGATGAGACGAAGATACGCCGCCCGTCTGGGCTTGAGTCGAGCCGGTACATCATGGATGAGCAACGTCGGGATCAACTCGCCCATGACGCGGCGGGCAGTTTTCTTGATCACCCGCAGCATTTTCAGTTCCTGCGCCGGCTCAAGACCGTATCCGCTCTTGATCTCAAGAGTCGTCGTGCCATGCTCGACAAACCGGCCGACCACCTCCGTGAGCCGCCGGATCAAGTTCCGCTCACTTATCGTTCGTATCTGCCTGGCGCTGGCTTGGATGCCCCCGCCTGCTTCGGCGATTTCGCTGTACGTGGCCCCGCGGATTCTGGCTTCGTATTCGTCCACCCGCGACGCGGCAAACAGCGCATGGGTGTGGGAATCGACAAAGCCGGGCAGAACGACACCACCGCGCAGATCGATGCACTCGGCCCTGCGGGCCGCCTGGGATCGCGTGACATAGTCCAGCGGGCCAACCAGCTCGATCGTAGCGCCGTGGATCAGCACGGCGCCGTTGCGAATCACCCCCGGCTCGCCCATGGCCCTGCCGCTTCGTGGGCGGGTAGTTCCCCGGAGCGTTAGAAGTTGGCGGCAATTGATCAACAGGAGCGGTCTCGTTCCCACCGATGGCAAGGTTCGTCTCTTCGGCAGGCTGAAGGGCGCCGATCGTCAAGAAAGTGCTTACCCTAAAGTCGTCCCTGAGCCAAGTCAAGCGAGGCACAAGGACGCTGGGGGACAGGCGGAGAGTCCCGCTCAGCGACCCGCGGGTGGAAGCGCACAGGCAGAACAACCGGCTATCGAGCATCGCCAACCGGAATGCCCGGTCCCTTCTGGAGGCACAACATTATCGGTTGGCCGATAACGATGATACCAATAGCCGGCGAGAGAGGCTGCTTCGGCGGGCGACTGCGCGTAGGCGTACCAAAAATACCGATACCCGGACCCGTTTCGGAATCGAGCCAACGCGCTGGCCACGTCGTCGGCGCTTAACCCGACGAAATCCGCCAGCCGGCCGTTTCTCGACAGAATAAAGGCGCCGGCCGATCGACGATTCACGAACAAATGGAGGAGTCGCAAACGATACGGTCCGGACATGAATGGCCTCTTCGGGGACAGGATGACGGATCTTCGAGCCTGTCTTCCGACCTGCCTTACCACAACACCGGCTCGGAGTCCTGCAGGCGCACAATGCGGATCTTCGACAGTGTCGCCAGCAGCAAAACCGAATTGGGAATCATCGTCGAGGCCGGCACACACAGGAGGGCTCGCCGAGCATGGGCCTGCACAGCTGCACGGTGTAGGCGACGGACATCGGCCACCGACAACGTCTCGCCGGTGTGGGCGAAGATCGCGACGTTCTCCAGGAAGGAACTCACGAGGATCCCCGCCTGCTGACCGGTGTCTGGATCGCAAAGCACTCCGGTTCGCCCGCCATCCAGTTTGGCAGCAATCTCACTGGAAATCCTTTCGAGTTGTTCATCCACGACAGGTGCAGACGTCGCCATTGAAACCTCCTTGGTTGAGTCCATCCGTTTCGTGACGCCGCCGACTGATGTGGCTGATTATGTCGACCGCGGAAGGGTAGAAGCGGTATCTGGAAAAATCCAGCCGGGACCATCGCATTGAGAAGAAGCAACAGGCAGGCGTGTTGCTGCCGACTCCGACTCGCCATCCTTGACTGCCTCCCAAGTGGGTGGCCTTTCAGGACTTAGCTGGGCAGCTTATTGCCGATCCGGCAAGGAGAATCGAGCTGCGTTGTACCAGAGGGTTCCTTGCGTGTCAAGGAAAAACTACTATATACGGGGGGACTGAATTCACTACAAACAATATCTTGGGGAACGATTGAAGAGAAGATAACCTGTCTCGATACTGTGGACGACTTGCCGATTAAAGAAAGCGTGCGCCCGGTTCCACAGTCGCAGCCTCATGATGCTCGCTCTGCGAGCAAGCTATTTCGTTTTCTTGACAAAGGCCTTGTAGATTCGCTTGGACTGATTCAGCTCTTCTTCGAGGCCCAGCATCTCATGCCCGGTCGTTTGGCACCAGGCCGGCATGTCTTTCTTGATGCCCTCGTCGTCCGAGAGGACTTCTAAGACCTGACCCGGCAACAATTCCTTGATCTTCTTCGAGGTCATAATAATCGGCATCGGACAGAAATACCCGATGGTATCGAGTTTCACATCAGCCTGCATCATGCTTACGCTCCACGCGGCAAGCGAGATGGGTGCGAAACGGGAAACGAGCCATACCGCCTTTCTGGCCTTTCTCGCCAGTCTCGCATGTCTCGCTTATCAAATAAACAGATTCACACTGCCCTGCTTCGCTTCAGCCAGATAGGTGGTCACGCCCGCCAACTGGTCCACACCATCGATCAGGGTCTCCTTCGAAACCCCCATCAAACCCATCGTGGTCGTACAAGCGATGAAGCGAACGCCGAGGTCTTGGGCCGTCTGCATCAACTCGGGGACGCCGGGCATGCGATGGTCTTGCATCACCTTGTGCATCATCTTGGTGCCCAAACCCCAAAAGTGAAATCGGGAAAGCGGCAACCGGCGCGCTCCTCCCTTGTTCAGCCATCCGAACATGCGGCGGAGCCAATCTTTCGCCGCCGTGGTCGCGCCATCCTTGCGGATGACGTTGAGGCCCCAGAACGTGAAGAACATGGTGACTTCCATGCCCATCGCCGCTGCGCCTGTCGCGATGATGAAGGCCGCCATTGCGCGATCCATATCGCCGCTGAGCAAGACAATAGTCACCTTCTCTGGCTTCGTACGTTCCAGTTCCGCCAATGCGGCGGCCGGTTCGCTCTGCGCAATACTCATAGCGTCACCCCAACTTTCTCTGGATGGATTACATCCCACGCACGCGAAAACTGCGCGAGGTGACTATATTCTCCGATTCTTCGCCTTGTCAAGGCGACCGTCCGCAAACGCTGCGTCAGCCGCGGTTTGCGGCGGAGCTTCGAATGCCGCCAGGCTTGACCATGCACTCACGGACCGCTATAGTTCGTCTTCAGTGTCTCTCCCATTCACATGGATCCATCTCACGTGCAGCGATCCTCCTTCATAAACCCCGAGACAGAGCACGAGACAGAGATCGGTTTCAGGCCGCCACGCACTGGTCCGCTCTTCGGTTTTTGGTATCCGGCTGCCCGCAGCTCGCAAGTGCGCCCCGGCAAGATGAAAGCGCAGGTGTTGCTTGGACAACCGCTCGTCCTCTGTCGGACGCTGCAGGGCCGGGTCGCTGTGCTCCGGGACATCTGTCCGCACCGAGGTATGCCGCTCTCGTTCGGACGTTTTGATGGAGACCGCATCGAGTGCCCCTACCATGGGTGGCAGTTCGATTTAAACGGTCGCTGCAAGGAGATTCCGTCGCTCGTAAACGGAACGCTCGAGCCAGAGAAAATCGGCGTCAAGGTATATCCGTGCCAGGAGCAGGACGGCTACATCTGGGTCTACATGGTGGATGCTCACAACCCGAACCGTCCCCAACCCGAGGTGCCGCGCCTGCCGGTTCCTTCCAAGCCCTACACTTTCTTCCATATCTCGACCATGTTGAACTGCACCATCGACGACGGCATCGTCGGACTGATGGACCCGGCCCATGGCCCGTTCGTGCATCACAGCGCCTGGTGGCGGACCCGGAAGAGCATCCATGAAAAGGCCAAGACCTTCGAGCCCATTCCCGGCGGGTTCCGGATGGTCGCACACACCCCCTCGCGTAACAGCGGTCCCTATAAACTGCTCCGCCTGGCCGGCGGCGGTCCCCTCACCACGACGATCGACTTCGTCCTGCCCAACCTGCGGTATGAATTTGTGCAGTGCGGTAAGTGGTGGGTGTCCACCCTTGCGACCGTCACGCCCATCACCGAACACGAGTGCCGGATCGACTTCTGCGCTGCCTGGAACTGTTTTCGCTGGGTTCCCTTCGCCAAAACGCTGTTCCGGTTGTTCGCTGCGGCCTTCCTGAACCAGGACAAGCGCGCGATGGAACGTCAGGCCGTCGGCCTCCGGTACAAACCCACCCTCATGTTGCTGGACGACGCCGACACACCCGCCAAGTGGTATTACAAATTGAAAGCGGCCTATCTGATCGCCGCGGAGACCGGCCAGCCCTTCGAGCATCCGCTCAAAGGGCCGGTGACGCTGCGGTGGAGAAGCTGACCATCGCGCTGCCTTTTACGATGATCACGCGATCCGCAACCAACTGGGATGGCGGGCCGAATTGCTCGCTGCCGCCGTGGCTGGCCTAAGTGGGTTGTGACGGGCGGAGCCGACGCCGCCTCATCACATTGTTTCGCGACCGTGTCGGTGCTGGCCGTGAGCCCGACGTTCCAAGGGACCGGCGGCGTTCACTACGTTGCCATCCAAGTCGATCAGAACACCGGACTCAATGGACCCAGGGTTTTGTTCGACGAATCGTCGTTTCGCAGCGGCTCGGTCGTCGCGGGGAGGATTGGAAAGCCGCCGCATGGCTGGCGGTGATCGCCGCGGCAAACGCGCTCGGGCAGGATCCGCACGGATGGACGGTCATCATCAAAAAACCACGTACCCAACACGGTGATCGACGGAGAAAGCGTGGGCAGCGCGGTCGCAGTAGGCGTGATGGCCGCCTGGCGCGGCAATCGGGTGCGACCGGACGTGGCGGTGACGGGTGCCATTACGGCGGACGGCCGGATTCTGGAGGTGGATGACCTACCCGGCAAACTGGAGGCCACAGCCAAATACGAACTCCGCACGGAAATCTCACGGAACTTGCTGCACAGCGGCAGATAACCGTAATCGAGTCGGGTCTCTGCAGGAAGCGTACGCCCTGATGACCGAAGCTCGCCGTGACCGGGCTATTCGGTCTTCGCCTCGGCCAGGAGACTCATCGCGCGCCGGATCTGTTCACGCGACCCAAGCAGCACCACCACATCTCCGGACTCCAGCCGCACTTTTTCAGACGGATTTGATTGGGTGATCCCGTCTCGCGTCCAGGCGATCACCGAGGCACCGGTTCGCGGCCGGATGGACAGTTCCGCCAGCGACTTTCCGATCGCCGGCGAGTCCTCATCGATTCGGCAGGTCTCCACTTCCACGTCGGTTAGCGTCCCGCCCCTCAAGTGATGTGCCAATTCCGGCAACTCGCCCCGCCGAAGCAAGGCATAGCCTTCGCGCCTGATCTGCTCCGCCTTCTGCACAATGAAGTCCTGCGGCATTTTGTAGGTGCGGAGCACCAGCGCGAAAATTTCGATCGACGTCTCGAACTCCTCTGGCACGACATCGTCTGCACCCAATTGATGTAGCTCATCGAGTTCGCGGAGGTACCGGGTTCGGACGACGATGTGGAGCTTGGGATTCAGCGCCCGCGCCACCTGGACCGCCCGGCGAGTGGTAAAGGGATCGGAAAGCGCCACCACGAGCACCCTGGCCTCTTCTAGCTTCATGTGTCGCAGCACGTTCGGGTTCGTTCCATCTCCATAGAAAATGGGCACGCTGTGGCGCGATTCCCGCCTGACAGTATCACCGTCGAGATCGAGGACGACATAGGGGATTTCAGTCTCTGCAAGCACCCGGGCGAGGTTCCGGCCGTTGAGCCCGTAGCCCACGATAATCACATGGTCCTTGATTTTGAGCTGTTGTCCCTCGGCCAACGCAACATGGGCCATCGTCCGCCCCGGCAGCAGGTGGTGCAGCCGCTGGAGTGCCTCAGCCCGTCTGGCCAAATACGGCGACCATTGAATCAAAAACGGCGTGATCACCATGGTCAGGACGGACACGGCCAGGAACAGTTGGTAAGGTTCGCCGGCCAACAGTCCGGTTTTCTCGCCCTCCTGCGCCAAGATGAAACTGAACTCTCCCACTTGCGCCAAGGCAACGCCGGTCAACACCGCGGCACGCGGGGGCTGGCTTGCCGCCAGCACTGCGACGGCACCGGCGAGAAATTTCCCGATCAAGACGGCCGCGATCACTCCGATCACCAACCATGGATGCGCCAACACCGCACGCACATCCAACAGGATGCCGAGCGAGACGAAGAACAGGCTGCTGAAGCTGTCGCGAAAAGGGAGCACTTCGGCCATCGCCTGGTGGCTGTACTCCGACTCGGAAATGACCAGCCCCGCAATGAAGGCACCCAGGGCCAGGGACAGCCCGCTCAAGGATGTCAGCCAGGCAATGCCCAGGCACAACATGATGATCGTCAGCAGGAAGAGCTCCCGGTTTCGGCTCCTGACGATGTGCTCCAGCAGCTTGGGCACGAGATACCAGGCCGCTACCGCGATGACGCCGACAAACACGGCCGATTTGGCCAGGGCGAGCAACACAGTCTTCGCCGCATCTTCCGCGGGGCTCGCCAGGACGGGGGTCAGCAGCATCATCGGCACAACCGCCAGGTCCTGGAAGATCAGGATGCCCACCGTCATGCGCCCGTGTATCGAGTCGGTCTCTCCTCGATCGGCGAGCGCCTTGAGCACAATCGCCGTGCTGCTGAGCGAGAAAAGACAGCCCCAAAAAATACTTTGCTGAGCGGGAATTTCCGCTAGCCACCCAACCAGCATCGCCAGGACCAATACGCCGCCCACCTGGATCGGCGCGGCCAGCAGGAGGACATGCCGGGCGGCCTTCAGATTCGCCAAGGAAAACTCGATACCGAGGGTGAACAGCAGCAGAACGATTCCGATCTCGGCCAGCACCTCGACTTGCGTCAGATCAGACACTAGATTCAGCCCCTGCGGGCCGATTAGCGCACCAGCCGCCAAAAACCCCGCGATCGATGGCAGCCGGAATTGATGAAAGA
The DNA here is from genome assembly GCA_051293835.1 of Nitrospiraceae bacterium. Lineage (GTDB taxonomy): Bacteria > Nitrospirota > Nitrospiria > Nitrospirales > Nitrospiraceae > DATLZU01. The sequence goes on from JBPKMA010000004.1 coordinate 116,565, forward strand.
CAAACACGACCCCGATCGAGACGACGAAGATCAGCAGCAACTCTCTGAGAACGGTGTGATCGGTCATGCGCGCTGGGCTTTCCTCATACGCAGCCGGCCGCCGGCTCCGACATCGGGTCAGCCTTGTGGTGAGAAACTGGAAACAGGCCGGAGCATACAGGATGGCGCGCGGACGGGCAAGCAAGAGCATCTTGTTGCAAGTTTCCGCGTGAGGTAGAGTGAGGCGCGCTATGACGGGGATCAAAGCGATCATCTTCGACTTCAACGGCGTCATCGCGGACGACGAGACGCCCCACCTTCTCACCTTTCAGCAGGCACTGAACGAGCACGGACTCTCGCTAAGCAAAGAAGACTATTACGGCCCCTATCTCGGGATGGATGAACGGAACTGTGCGACCGCGTTGCTCATGGCGGCAACCGGCTCCTGCGATCCGGCCAGGTTGCGCTCAATCATGGAACGGAAGGCCGTTCTCTTTCGGGACTATACCGCAACCCATAAGCCGGAACTGTTTCCAGGCGTTGTAGAATTCGTGAAATCGGCCGCCAAAACCTGCCGGCTAGCCATCGCTTCCGGCGGACGGCGCGAGCAGATCCTCCATGCGCTGCGCGGCACGCCGATTGAGCAAGATTTCCCGGTGATTGTCTCAGCTGAAGACACGACCACTGGCAAGCCGGAGCCGGAGATCTATGAACTGACGCTGAAGCGCCTGAACGCTTTAGCGCCACGCCAGCCGCTGATCAGGGCAGGTGAATGTCTGGTCATCGAAGATTCCCGCGCCGGCATCCGCGCCGCACTGACCGCCGGCATGAAGGTCGTCGCCCTCGCCACCACCTACCCGGCCGACCAACTGACGGAGGCCCATTTGGTACTGCCGAGCTTGAAAGGGATCACGGCGGATAGCATCGAGCACCGACTGGCCCAGCACGGAGGAAGCGCTCCGCCCGGCTGACGAAGAGCGGAGCTGGCCGGACTCATTGCTTCCGCTCAACACCAAGGCCATTTGCGTCTGCCATTGCCGAGCCGAAGGGCTCATTGAAAACGGACGGCGAGCATTGTCCGAAGTCCCGTTCGTGCGAAGCGAAGCTCCGGGCGAGACATGTGGTGCAGCCGAGCCAGAGACCCGTCGCCGGAGCACCCGTTGCTTTTCAGTGCAACGGGCCGAGTGCAACGGGTGAGGTGGCCCACGGCAAACCCAAACGGAGGGGAACCCGTTGTGCCATTCGGCTTCGTGCAATGGGTGCGAGTGAAAATAGGACAGCCCGGCTCCTCCTGATTGTCGGGATGCTTCTTTTAAACCTTATAAAATTCCCGATACCACTGCACGAAGCGTGGGATGCCCACTTCAATCGGCGTGGTAGGTTTGAAGCCCACGTCGCGGGCAAGATCGTCGATATCGGCATAGGTGGCAGGCACATCGCCGGGCTGCAGGGGGAGGAGCTTCTTCTCAGCTTTTTTGCCGAGCGCCTGCTCGAGCACCTCGATGAAGCGGAGCAGATCGACCGGCTGGTGGTTCCCGATGTTGTAGAGGCGATAGGGCGCAGAACTGGTACCGGGGTCTGGTCGCTCACTGGACCAGGCTGGATCGGGTTGTGCCGGGCGATCGAGGGCCCGGACCACCCCCTCGGCGATGTCGTCGATGTAGGTGAAGTCGCGCTGCATCCGGCCGTAGTTGAAGACCTCGATCGGACGGCCTTCCAGAATCGCCTTGGTGAAGATGAAGAGCGCCATGTCCGGCCTGCCCCATGGCCCATACACGGTGAAAAACCGCAGACCCGTGCAGGGAATTTTGTACAGATGCGCGTAGCAATGGGCCATCAGCTCGTTGGCCTTTTTGCTCGCGGCGTAGAGCGACACCGGATGGTCCACATTGTCGTGCACCGAAAAGGGCATGTGCGTGTTCCCCCCGTACACCGAACTGGAGGAGGCGTACACCAGGTGTTCCACCCGCGCAAGCCGACATCCCTCCAGGATGTTCATGAATCCCTCGATATTGCTCTCGGTGTAGGCGTGCGGGTTGACCAGGGAGTAGCGGACGCCCGCCTGGGCGGCCAAGTGCACGACGCGACGGATGGGATGGTCCGTGAAGAGCGCCCGCATGCCGCGGCGGTCGGCCAGATCCAGTTTGACGAACCGGAAACGCTCGAACGGCGCCAACTGGGCCAAGCGCGCCTCTTTCAGCCGGACGTCGTAGTACGCATTGACGTTGTCCAGCCCTACCACCCGGTCGCCGCGCTCGAGCAGTCGTCGCGCAACGTGGTAGCCGATGAAGCCGGCTACGCCGGTCACCAGGATCACCGGATCAGCCGCGTTCGATTGACTCACTGTGCACTCCTTCACCCGCTCACACAGTCGAGGATCACCCCGCTTCGCCCAGACCGCAGTCACGAAGCGGGCGTCATCCGGTCGCGCTCTTTTCGGTAGCGTTTCCCGCAGGCCGGACAGACGGCCCGCGCCCCCCTCACCTTCAGCTTCACGCCGCATTCGCACATCCAGCCGGTGAGCTTCGCGGGAGTGCCGACGACCAACGCATAGTCGGGCACGTCTTTCGTCACCACCGCTCCGGCTCCGACGAAGGCGTAACGGCCGATGGTAATGCCGCAGAGGATCGTGCAGTTGGCGCCCAGCGTCGCGCCCCGACGGACCAGCGTCGGCTTGAGCTCCTTCATGCGAGGGATTTCGCTGCGCGGGTTAAAGACGTTGGTGAACACCATCGAGGGGCCGCAGAAGACGCCATCCTCCAGCGTGACCCCTTCGTAGACCGAGACGTTGTTTTGGATCTTGACACCGTCGCCGATCACCACGTTGGGACCGATTACCACGTTCTGGCCGATCTTGCAGTTCTTGCCGATGCGGGACCCCTTGAGCACGTGCGAGACATGCCAGATGCTCGTGCCCTCTCCAATCTCCACGCCCTCGTCGATGAAGGCGGATTCGTGGGCAAAATAGGGGCGCGCCGGCCGGATCGGCTTGGGCGACGGGGCAGCGGACAGAAACGGCCGCACCTCCAGCGCCTCCTGGCATTGTTGGAGCACGCGGAGGACCCGGAGCCCCTCCTGCCCATCCGTCCTCGGTTGGCGACGGAAGCGGATGCAGTCGAGAAAGTGCTGACACTCGGCCCGCAGCGGCTCGACTGACTCGACTGCAACGGTCTGCGCTTCTGCTTTGTTCGGCACCGGCACGTGATGTTTCCATTCGATGGAATGCGGGTACAGCAGCAGCTTGTCTTTCTTTTCCAGATCGTCGAAGACCGCCATTTTCCGGTCGCCGACTACGATGAGCTTCTGCTCTTTGTATGGATGCAGCCACGACACGAACACATGCGCCTTTACACCGCTGGGGAAGGACAGCAAACTCACCGTGACGTCCGCGATCCGCTGGTGGAGATAGTTGCCGCCCTGCGCATGGACCGTATCGGGCATCTCGCCGAGCAAGCCCAAAATGACCGAAATGTCGTGGGGCGCGAACGACCACAGGATGTTTTCTTCGCGCCGAATCTTTCCCAGGTTGAGCCGATTCGAATAAATGTACTGGATGCGTCCGAGCTCCCCGCCTTCGACCAGTTCCTTCAACCGCAGGACCGCCGGGTGGTACCACAAGAGATGGCCGACCATCAGAATACGTCCGCGTTCCTGGGCCAGCGCGACCAAACTTTCGCCAGTTTGAACGGACAAACACAGAGGCTTCTCCACGCACACGTCCTTGCCGGCCAACAGCGCCTCCCGCACCAGGTTGGCATGAGTCTCCGCCGGCGTTGCGATGGCAACCCCGGCGATCGACTCGTCCCGCAACACTTCGCCGAAAGCCCGATAGGTCCGGCACCCCGGGTACTGACCGGCGAATTGCCGCAGCGTGTCCTCGTTGCTGTCGCAGATCGCCGCGAGCGCCCCCAACTCGTGGAAATTGCGGACGAGATTTTTGCCCCAATAGCCGGAGCCAACCACCGCCACACGAGGCGGGCAAAACTGTTGAGAAGCCTCTACACTGGACATTGGTTCACCGCGGGCGGCACCTGCACAGAATCTGCGGCTATGCCCTCCCGCCCTGACGCCCGAAGGGCGGATCGCCGTGGTCCAGCCGATACAGATTCATCGGGGACAGTTGGTCAGCGAGAGAGAGCACGTCGAGGCCGCCGTCGGACCGAAGTCGAAAGAGATCCAGAGCGTGGCTGTAATGATACCCGCAGCCCTGCGGTTCCAGAAGTTCTTTTAACTTTTCCGGCGGCTCCCAATGCGCGGTGAGGAGGGCCGTCCGGGCCGGATTGCGCCGGCTGAACATGAACGACAGGTGATCCGGATACCAGTCCGCGCCGCCGGTCGCATAGGACACGAAGAACTTGGCTTGGGCGGTTGCGCACAGCTCGGCCAGATAGGCATTGGTCAGATACCCGTTCTCGCCGACCTCCAGCCAGCGGCCGGGAGGCGAGAGGCAGGCATGGGCAGCGTAGGTTCGGACTTCGAGGAGTTGTTGCTGCGACGCGAAGACTGTGGCGATCGGCCCATAGCGTGTGACGAGGTCCTGGATTACGCCTTCCTTGACCGCTGATCTGCCCGAGTTCGTCGGCCCGCTGTCCGCGTGCACCAGGGTGTTATGACCGCGATCGGTGATGAGGTAGCAGTTGCGCGGCATTTCGAGGTCGCAGGGGTCCTCGCCAAAGAAGGGCACCGACACCACCGCCCCGCCATCGAATGCCCAAGTCTCACCGTGCGCCAGTTCGACGATCTGCGCAAAACCCAACTCCCGCAGGAGCGGGAGATAATCGTAAAACAGCTTGCGCCGGTTCTTCCGGCTGGGGACGAACACCGGCACGTCCTTGGGCAGATGGAGCAGCGTCCGCGGGTCCACGTGGTCGTCGTGGTCGTGCGTCAGGAAGATGGCCGACGGACGAGGCAAAAGCGAGACCCAAAGCGACGGCACCGGAGCCTCGGCGAACCAGGGCATGAGCCAAGGATCGAAGAGAAAGAACTGTTCCCGTTGCCGGTAGAGCAGCGCAGCATGGCCGAGGTGCACCGTATCCCGATCCCGCGTCGCCTCCAGCCAGCGGGTCTGCACCGTTGCCTGGCGGGAATGGACCAGGCACTCGTGCTGGAGCAGCAACTCCATCAATCGCGTCAACGTGCGCTCGGCGTCCCTTCCAGCGGAGGTCACCACCGTGCGGATTTCTTCTATCCGATGCGTCCCATCCAGGAACCCGAGCAGCTTGCCCACGGCTGGGCCCATTGGACGCTCGAAGCCTAACGGAATCGCCTGACGCTTGACCGCTTGAAAGAGGCGTAGCCCTGCATTGGTGATGGTCGCAGACTTGGTCGGATCCAGCGGAAACTCCCAATAGAAGGTACCATCCGGTTTGCGTCCGCAGCGGATGTACCGGCTCAGGTGCGGCCGCGACTGCACCAGTTCGGCATAGGCATCTTCGAGGCGGACCGATCTCCGAGGATCGTCGAGTGGGGCACGGTGTGAAAAGACGTCGCTGATCGCTGTCTCGACGCAGCTCAAAAGGAGGCTGTGCGCTTCGTGCAGGCTGGCGACGACTTCCGGCGCCACGCCTCCGAGAAAGGGGAACGGGCCGGGCGGCTCGGCGCTCTCCAACTGGACCCATGTCCATGGTGCAAGAGCGAGGTAGTGATCGCGTGGCCAATTGTCCCAGATCGACATCGTCGTCAGCCGTCGGGCGTGAGACGCGAAACAATTTCTCCTTGCGCGTCACGCCTCATGCGTCACGTCTTCTTGCTGATCGTCGGCTCGTACAGCGCTTGAATGACATTCCCGTCCGGATCGGCGAAATAGAATGAATAGCTCCCGTCGCGGTGGCGCTTGGGCGGCTTCACCAGCGTTCCGCCCAGCGCATCGAGCTCCCGGTTCACCTCCAGAAACATTCGATCCACTGCTTCCGGGCTGTCCAGGACGACGCCGAAATGATCCAGCAACTGGCCACGCGGAGGACGGTACTGCGCTAACTCCGCCTGCGGAATCTGGTGCAAGGCCAGATTATCGGTCCCGGAGCTGAAATAAACATTGTCGGGATCCGGCTCCCAGACGACCTTCATGCCGAGCAGGCGCTCATAGAACAGCCTCGATCGTTTGAGATCGGTCACGCGCAACGCCACGTGGCGCAGCCCTCGATGTGGTGGTATCGTTATGGACATCTGCTACAAGAGCGAACAGGAGGCAGCGAGCAGTGCACAGCGTGAGGCCCTCCGCTCCTACTTGTCGCTTCGGTTTTTCAGCAACCGCGCAAGCATCAGGCTCACAGGCCGATCCCTGCTCTCCATTTCGGTAATTCGCTTTGCCTATTCGCCGCTTTCCTGGCGGTTATAGTAGAGAGATGCCGTCATCCCGTCAATGGAAATTCCGGCCCACAGGCGCGTTCGCTGCAGCCGTGAGTATTTTCTGTATCTGTCCGGTCCCCGACTGCCTATGATAGGATGCCGGTCACTCTCTCACGACGAAACCAAGGAGTTCGCACTATGGTGGGTGTTCGAACCGTTCTTTCGCTTGTCGTTCTTGTCCTGTTTCTGTCTGCCGTCCTGGCAATCCGGGCCATCCCGACCCTGGCCGCTTCATCGCCAGATCCCAAGGGGTTACCAATCGAGATCATCGGCCAAGATGGCGCGCCGATGGTCCTCGTACCGGCTGGGTCCTTTCCCATGGGCGTTCCGGCTGGCGACCGAGACGGCGATCGCGACGAGTATCCTCGCCATGAGGTCTACTTGGATGCGTTCTACATCGACAAATATGAAGTCACCAATGGGCGATACCTGGCCTTCGTCAAAGCCACCGGCCACCGCGTGCCGCAAAATCCCCAGAATCCCACCCGCAACTTGTGGCAGGGTGTCGCGATCTCCGAGTCCCTGACCGACCGGCCCGTCGTCAACGTCGATTGGTATGATGCGGAAGCCTACTGCCAATGGGCCGGCAAGCGCCTGCCGACCGAAGCCGAATGGGAAAAAGCCGCCAAGGGCACAGAGGACCGTCGCTTTCCCTGGGGCAACGTCGAACCGACGGCCAAGCACCTCAACTACAACCAGCAATGGATCGGCGAGAAGACACTCATGCCGGTGGGCAGCTACGAAGCTGGGAAGAGCCCCTATGGCGCCTACGATATGGCGGGCAACGTCTGGGAATGGGTGGCGGATTGGTACGACCCGACCTACTACGAAAAGAGCCCGGCCAAGAATCCCAAAGGACCGGAGACCGGCACGCACAAGGTGCTTCGCAGTTCCGGCTGGCAAGTCGAGACGCCGCTCGTGCGCATCTTCACCCGGGTCAAAAGCGATCCGACGATCCGCAACGAATCGACCGGGTTCCGATGTGCTAAGGACGCAGTGGCTAAGTAGGATTTGATGACCTGGCGTTACCACTGGATTCGATGACCGCACTGAATCAGCAGCTCTCGAAACCAAACTTTGAAGGACTGACGGTCGCCGCCTTCGAGAGCCGTATGGCTGCCGAGATGGCGCGGTTGATCACACGGTATGGTGGCCGTCCGCTCGTCGCTCCCGCATTGCGCGAGGTCCCGCTGGAGAACAACGCGGAGGCGCTCAGGTTCGGCGAGCAACTGCTGGCCGGTCAGGTAGACATGGTCATCCTGCTCACCGGCGTGGGGACGCGCACGCTGGCGGACGTGCTGCAGACCCGCTATCCGCGGGAGGCTGTCATGGCCGCGCTCTCCCGCGCGTGCCTCGTCGCACGGGGGCCGAAGCCAGTGGCGGTTCTCAAAGACCTCGGTCTGGCGCCTGAGCTGACCGTCCCGGAGCCCAACACTTGGCGTGACATCCTTCAGACCATCGACGCGCACAAGCCGGTCCAGGGCCTCCACGTTGCCGTGCAGGAATACGGCGTTTCGAACACGGAATTGCTTAAGGCGCTAGACGAACGCGGCGCTCGCGTGACGCGGGTGCCTGTCTATCGGTGGGCGTTGCCGGAGGATACCGGCCCACTCAAACAGGCGCTGAACACAATCCTCGCCGGCCAGGTGGACGTGGTGCTGATCACGAACGCGGCGCAAGTGGACCATGTGATGCAACTACTGGAGGAGGACAAGACGACGGACCAGTTTCGGCATGCGCTGCAACGCATCGTCTTGGCTTCGATCGGCCCGACCGCCAGTGAGCGCCTTCGCCGCTATGGCCTGCCCGTGGACCTGGAACCCTCCCATCCCAAAATGGGCATCCTAGTCAAAGAGACCAGCGAGCGGGCGTATCTTTTTCTCGAGGCCAAACGCCGGAGTTCGTAGGGATCAGAGATCGTGACAGCGGTCCGCCAAGTTCAAAAGCTTCGCTCTGTTCAGGTCAGCCGGTTTGTCGCGGCGTCGCATCGGCCTGGTCCCCGCTCTCCTTCACGTCACGTGCGCAGCGGAAGCCGAGCCAGTTCATTTTCGTGTTCGGATCGGCTCCATTGCGCTGGGCGACTCGAACGGCCGGCGTACTGTCGATCCATCCGCCTCCGCGAAAGGCTTTCTGTGTACCGCGCTGTGGTCCTTTGGGATTCTTCTCCGGTGCGATCTTGTAGTAGGCAGGGTCGTACCAGTCCGCTACCCACTCTGCGACGTTCCCCGCCATTTGGAACACTCCGTACGGGCTGACCGCATTCTCGTACTTGTCCACGGAGATGATCGGCGGATAGAGCAGCAGCCGCTCCGGTCGATCGCGGACCGGCCCCGACAATCCCGTTCGGCCGAAGTTCGCACGAGACAATCCGGCCGGCTGGTTCCCCCAGGGGTAGATGCGCCCGTCGTCGCCCCGCGCTGCTTTTTCCCATTCGGCTTCGGTCGGCAGGCGCTTGCCGGCCCATCGGCAGTACGCGTCCGCGTCGTACCACGACACATGCATTACCGGATGGGATGCCATCGCTTCCTGGAAGTTGCCGCCGTCGTACTTCCAATCCACCAGCGGCGGACGGTTCGTCGCCAGGACAAACCTCAGAAACTGCACGGTCGTCACTTCATATTTGTCGATGTCATAGGCGTCCAGGTAGACTTTCCGCTGCGGAAATTCCGGCTGATAGGCGTTCTTGTCCACCTTCTTATCGCTGCCCATCAGAAACCACCCGGCCGGGATGCGCACCATCTCGTCCCTGGCTGGCAACTTCGCCCGCTCCACGGCGATCTTCTTCCCTTCCGGGGTCCATTCAGGCGTCACGTCCGCGACATCCAACGCCCAGCTCGCACCACCCACGGCCACTGCAACCAACACTCCTACCGACATCGCCTTTCGCGCTCTCACTGCGTGTTCCTCCCTCCGCCTACATCCCTTCGTCGTTCTTTTCTTTCTGCGGCCCGTCAAACTCTTCCAGCGGCCGAAAGTTCACCGGCAACTGAAAGAGAAAGTCCGGGACAGACCGGAGCTTTACATGCTGGTATTCGACGATCCAACTGCCATCCTTCCGCGCAAGTTTCATCGGGAAGCGGATATCGGTGGCGAACCATTGATAATAGACGTCGACCCGGTCGCCTTGCTTGACGGTAACCTCATACAGGATGGTGGGATGCCCCTCTCTCTCCTCCGTCCCAATCTCCTCACGCGACACCTCGCCTTCAAGATGCTCACTGACTTTGGGTGCCTGCTCGGGATCATAAGGAACCGTTTTGAAATGTTTCATCCGCGAAAGTAGCAGCCACATAACCTGCTTGTCTTTCCGGACGATCGTAACGTTGACCGGGCTGAGGTTATGGTGTTCGAGTCGCCACATGTCGTCCCGATAGTAAATATTGGCTTTGCGGACATGACCGTCAATTTTGGTGATTTGATCGGCGGTGAATTCCAGCGCCCAGACGCCGGAGACCGGAAACCACCCCAGCACAGCCAAGAAGACGGTTGGAATCGTGCGTACCATAGCGCTCATCCTATACAAGACAGCCATCGTTTTCCAGACCCGGCGGGTCAGGCGCACTGGATTCGGTTCACAGCACGAGCACGCCGGCGCCCTTGATCCTCCCGGCCTTCAGCGCCTGGAGCGCCTGGTTCGCTTCTTCCAACCGGAACCGCTGGGTGCGAGGCCGAATTGGAATGGCCGCCGCCTCCCGCAGCAGGTCCAGTCCATCCTGCTTCGTGTTCGCCGTCACACTGCGGACGACTCGCTCGCCGAACAGCTCGGTGTCGTAATCCAACGGCGGAATCGGCGACATATGGATCCCTGCCAAGGCTAGAGTCCCCCCCCGCTCCAAGGCCCGCAGCGCCGGCGGCACCAGGTCGCCGGCCGGCGCAAAGATGATGGCGCCGTGCAATTTGTCGGGCGGTGGGTCGGCTGCCCCGCCGACCCAGACCGCGCCCAGTTCGCGTGCGAGCGCACGATGTTCTTCCTTCAAGGAGCACACATAAACCGGGCAGCCCCAATGGCGCGCCACTTGGATAGCGATATGGGCCGAGGCGCCGAACCCGTAAAGCCCCAGCCGTTGTCCTGGCTTCACGCCGCTGAGCCGCAACGCCCGATAGCCGATGATGCCGGCGCAAAGCAGCGGCGCCGTTTCGTCGTCGCTGAAAATCGGCGGGACAGGATAGGCAAAGCGGGCAGGCACGACCGCCCATTCAGCATAGCCGCCGTCCACGTGATACCCAGTAAATTTCGCCGCGACGCAGAGGTTCTCCCGCCCATTTGCGCAGAACTCGCACCGGCCACAGGTCTCTTGAAGCCAGGCGATGCCGACACGGTCGCCCTCCTTCACGCCGGCGACTTCCTTGCCCACCTGATCCACGATCCCGACAACCTGATGCCCGGGAATCACCGGCTGTTTACCCGGAGGCAGCTCTCCCTCCACGATGTGCAAGTCGGTTCGGCAGACACCGCACACACGGACCCGGATGCGCACCTGACCTCTGCCCACCTCCGGAGCAGGCACGTCGCGCAGGGCGAGTGGCGCGGTCGCCACTTCGCCGGGTTTCTCCAAGACCATGGCTCTCATGATTCGCTGGATGGCTTCTTGGGCGGTAATACTCGACGTAGACCGGTCAAGGCTTGAGCTGCGGGGTCACCGTCGCGGAGCCGTTGCGCCGGCTTTGAGGAGAATGGATGTTCTTGACCACGGAATGCAACCCGGTGCGCATCCGGACATGCACATCGACGGCCTCCGCTCCCAATTCCTCCGGGAACGGCGGGAACGGTTCGGCTTGGACGATGGCCTGAATGCCGGCCTCGTCGATTTCGCGCACCCCGGACCCTCGTTCGATCTCGATCAACTGGGCGTGGCCGCTCGGGTACATCCGAAAGCGGACCCGCACGGTCTCTTGCGTGGGAATCTGCCGCTGGTAGCGCATCCGGTGACTCCAACTGCGGCTGATTAACCGACTCACTTCCTGCCAATACGCGTTGCCCTTGGCGGGCATCGGCAGCGGCAACAGGTCTTCCTCGGAAATCAAGGCATTGGCCATCGGCTTCACATCCGGCTGCACCTCTAACTGAGCGTCATCTTGAGACGCATTTTGAGACGCATCGGCTGCATCTTTTTCTTCTTCCGCTGTTGCCGCTGTTGCCACTGTTGCCGTCGCGTTCCGCTGCGCCGCTGCTTCGGACTGGCCCAGCGTCACATAGACGATCCGGGTCATGATGCGGTCCAGCTTCATGTTCCGAAAGCGCGCGAAAGTCACATGAATTCTAGCAGCCTTCGGCGGAACCGACGTCGCGCCCAGCGGATGCGGCTCCAATACCACCGACCCGCGAAGGGTCATGGGGAGTGAATCCGGTGTCATTGGAACGACCCGTCGCTTGAACCAGGGAGTGTCGAACACCGCAACCACAGGATCGCTCCCCGAAGGCACGCCGCCAAGCACCACCGCCAACTCGAAGCCCTTGCCCACCGACACCACCTCGTCAGTGTCGGCACCAATCAGATCGAACTGCACCCAGCGTTTGGGTGTGGCAGACGGGACGGACGGCGACGGAGCAGCCGAGACGCCGGCAGGAGGGGCCAGTACACTCACTGCGACCAAGAACGCGGCGGTCCACAGAAATCGCGGTGCCCACAACGCCATAGGGAAATCCTAGCGAGACGCGGCGCGCCGATCAACCATCTTTTTTCCCGCCTGATCGGCCCCCGATCCGTTTGGCTTGTGTATAATCAACAACAAGCAGGGAAAAGAAAAAATGAGGGCCCTCGTCAAAGCCACCCCGCAACCAGGTTTGACGTTGACCCATTGGCCGGATCCGAAGCCAGGCCCGGGGGAAGCAATCGTCCGGGTGAAAGCCACGTCCATTTGCGGGACCGACACGCATATCTATAACTGGGATGAATGGGCTCGGAACCGGATTCATCCGCCGCGCATCATCGGCCACGAGATGTGCGGCGAGGTCGTGGAGGTCGGGCCGAACGTCACGCTGGTATCCGTCGGCGATTATGTCGCAGCGGAGTCGCACATCACCTGCGGACGGTGCTTCCAATGCCGGACCGGTCAAGCCCATGTCTGTCGGGATTACCGCATCCTCGGTGTCGACCGGGACGGCTCCTATGCCGAATATGTCGCCCTGCCCGAGCACATGCTCTGGAAAACATCGCCCGAAATCCCGCCGGAGCTGGCCTGTATCCAAGAACCGTTGGGGAACGCGGTGGACGCCGCCCTGGCGGAGGACCTGACCGGGCGGACGCTGCTGATCACCGGCTGCGGCCCCACTGGACTGTTCGCCACGGCCGTCGCCAAGGTCGCTGGCGCTGCGGTTATCATCGCCTCCGACGTGAGCGATTACCGGTTAGGGCTGGCCAAGCAGCTCGGAGCCCACCATACGATCAACGTCAAGACGGACTCGCCGGAGCAAGTCGCGGCGACGATTCTAGAAATGACCGGCGGCGAGGGCGTAGACACGGCGCTGGAAATGTCCGGTGATCCCACCGCGCTGCATCAGACGTTTCGTTCGGTGAAGAACGGCGGACGGGTGACCCTGTTCGGCATCCCGACCGGGCAAGTTTGTTTCGATCTCCCCAATGAGATCATCTTTAAGGGCATCCGCGTGTACGGCGTCACCGGACGGCGGCTGTTCGGCACCTGGTACCGCTTGGCCGGGCTCTTCAAAGCCGGGCTCAATGTTCGACCAGCCGTCACCCATACCTTTCCTATGACCGAGTTTGCGCGCGGCTTCGAATTGATCAAATCGGGGCAGTGTGGGAAAGTGATTTTGTATCCGTAGCAAATCCCTATAAACTGGCAGCCAACAGATTGACCTGTCCGCTACTTACTATCCACCGGCAAGAATCCATGGCTTATCGCTCGCTGAAACAAGCCGTTACCGATCAGTTGGCTGAGATTCGCGCTTCGGGCCTGTACAAGGCAGAACGGCAAATCTTGGGGCCACAGGGCGCGCTCGTCCGGGTGGCGCAGGGCGAAGTCATCAATCTCTGCGCGAACAACTATCTAGGATTGGCGAATCACCCCGATGTTCGGCAGGCGGCAATCGACGGGCTCAAGCAACACGGGTACGGAATGGCGTCCGTCCGCTTCATTTGCGGGACGCAGGATCTGCACAAACGCCTCGAGCAGGCAATCAGCACCTTCCTGGGAACCGACGACACGATCCTCTACAGTTCCTGCTTCGATGCCAACACTGGGCTGTTCGAAACCTTGCTGGACGAGCGGGACGCCGTCATCAGCGATGCGCTGAATCACGCCAGCCTGATCGATGGCATCCGCTTGTGCAAGGCCAAACGGTTCCGCTACGCGCACTCCGACATGAACGATCTGGAGGCGAAGTTGAAGGAGGCGTCCTCTTGTCGGCTCCGGCTGATCGCCACCGACGGCGTATTTTCGATGGACGGCGATCCGGCGAAGCTCGACGAGATCGTGGCGCTCGCAGAGCGGTATGACGCGGCCGTTGTCGTGGATGATAGCCACGCGACTGGCGTGCTTGGCAAAGGCGGGCGCGGGACTCCGGACCACTTCGGCGTCGCGGACCGGATCGACCTCATCACCAGCACCCTGGGCAAGGCGCTGGGCGGCGCGGCGGGTGGGTTCACCTCGGGACGGAGCGAGATCATCGAATTGCTCCGACAACGCTCACGCCCCTATCTCTTTTCGAACGCCCTGCCACCAGTGATCACGGCTGCCACGCTCCAAGCACTGAAGCTCGTGGCGCAAGGAGAGGCGCTACGCACTACCCTCCGCGAGAATACGGCGTTCTTCCGCTCGCAGCTTACCGCGCTCGGCTTCACCCTCATCCCCGGCGACCACCCCATCATCCCGATCATGCTGGGCGAGGCCAAGCTGGCGACACAAATGGCGGACCGCTTGCTCCGGGAAGGGATCTACGTGGTGGGATTCAGTTATCCGGTGGTGCCGAAAGGGCAAGCGCGGATTCGTGTGCAGATCTCGGCCGCCCATACACGGGCGCAGCTCGAACGGGCCGTCCAGGCCTTCGCGGCAGTCGGGCGGGAACTGGGCGTCATCACGTAGCGCGTGTGCTGGGTTTGTCTCGTTGGTCGAGTCTCTTGGGTTCCCACTCCGATCAACGAAACAAACCAAGCTCACGCGCCAACGTTCTTTTTCATTCCCGGATCGCCTTCGCCCGCTTCTGCAGGTAGGCATTGCGCACGGCGGTGTAGAGATCGAGCGTTGCTTCTTCTACTCCTTCGAACGTTTCCAGATTCAGCGAGCGTTCATTGACGATTTGGCCAACACGGGTGCCGAGCTGGGCAAACGTCGATGTGGTGCGATTCTTGTGGGCAACCAGTGATGGAGCCCCTTTCACCTCGACCACGGGAAAGACCAGCCAGTTGATCGGATCAAGCGCGAGGTCGATGACATACCCGACGGCGTCGCGGACCGTCAACGGCGGAAGCAGCGGCAACACCACATACGGACCGGGTCCGACGCCATAGACGCCGAGCGTCTGCCCCGAGTCTTCCTCTGGCGTCTGCCAATGGAACCTGTCCTTCGCGACGTCAAAGAACCCCGCGACGCCTAACGTCGTGTTCACGACAAACCGACCCAGTTCCAACCCAGCTCCTTTAACCTTTCCCTGCGCGAGGTTGTTCACAAACCGCGGGACGAACCGAACGTTATGAAAGAAGTTGCGCACGCTGACCTGCACCCGATCAGGCAAGATGAAGTTGTAGACCTGTGCGATCGGCTTCACCACGTATTTGTCGACTTTGCGATTGAATTCGAACATGACGCTGTTGAACGGCTCCCACGGATCGTACTCCTCCTGTTCGGACAAGGCTTCGCCGGGTTTGGCAAAAGGATCGTAAAACTCATCCTCGGCTGGCTGCGATTGGGATGGCGTCTGTGCAAGGACCGGCTCGCGCTGCTCTGTCCCGGGTACAGCGGGCACAGGAAGTTGCCCGTTCGTCTGGTCCATCGACGGCGGGTTCGGTACGATGCCTGAAGGGGACAGCGGAGCGGTTAAGGGGAAGTCGAGCCGATGGTCGAACCAATTGGCGCATCCTCCGAATCCGATCACCGCAACCGTGGCGCATAGCCGCAGCAGCTTCCCCCACCGTCGTCGCACACATTCCTCCTTTCCGCTTCTGTTCGCCATCAGGACGCATGGTTGGCCTCATGGCGGTGCCCTGCCCTCAGCGGTCGCTGAAGGGGAAAATCCTGCGCACTTTACCAAAATGTCGGTGAAAGCGCCAAATAATTACGTACGTTTGTCGCGCTCGCGCGGTCGGCGCGGCGGAAAGACGCGCGAGAACGCAGGCCGCTCCGCACAGGCAGGAAAACGCTACGGCCCCACATGCTCTTTGAGAATGACCGAGTCTCTCAACGGCGAGTTCTTGGGCGACAACTTCGCGACTCGCTTGAAGGCTGCCGCGGCGCCCTCGTGATCACCCAATTTGCGTCCAGCGTCAACCTGAGGTTGTAATGCGCCTCGGCCAGCCTTTCGTCGGCATGAACGGCTTTGCGGACCTGTTGCTCTGCGAGATCCCAACGTCGTTCCTCCGGTCGCCAGACTGAGGACAGCCCCGATCGAGAACACCACATGTTTTAGGTCTCGCCCCTCCGTGTTGCTCGAGGTGATTAAGCCAGATGTCACGGGAATCTCTTCACAAACGATAGCCTGCGGCTCTCGAGGAGCTGGGGCCCGGTCGTCCACTAATCAGCCTCAACAAGAAGTTCCTACAACGCCCTCTGCCTCTCACCTCCCCAAGACACTCTGGATGAAAGCCTTAAGCCGGGCGAAGTAGGCTGGGCCGCCGACGAACGGGACATTGTTGTGATCGGCGCCTCGAACGACATAGAACGCCTTCGGTTCCTTCGCTGCCTCGAACACCTGTCGGCCAAGTTGCAGCGGCACCAGCTCATCGCGATCACCGTGCACCACGAGCAGTGGAAGAGAGATATACGGCAGCCGGTCGATGAGGCGGAACTTCGCGCCAAGCAGCCAGTGCACCGGCAAGCCGAGGTAATGCAACTTGGCGAGCGTCTCGACGGATGGGAAGCACGATTCCAGGATCAGTCCGGCGGCCGGTTTTCGGGCGGCCACTTCGCCGGCGACGGCCGCGCCGAGCGAGCGGCCGAAGAGGATCAGACAGTCGTGTCTGACCCGGCGGGCGCGGGTTACATACTCGTAGGCGCCAAAGGCGTCCTGATAGAGGCCCTCTTCTGATGGGCAGCCCTGGCTGCGGCCGTACCCCCGATAGTCGAACAGGAAGACGGACAGCCCAAGGCGGTAGAGCTCCCGGAGATTGTCCAGCCGGTTGATGATGTTGCCCGCATTGCCGTGGCACCAAAGCAAGACCGCCGGCGTCTCCGAAGACTTGACATACCAGCCGAACAGCGTGGTCCCGTCAGCGGCCTGGAACCAAACATCCTCCAGCGGGAGACCGCTGGCCCTAGCCCAATCCCAGTCCTGCCAGGGATCGGGGTGATAGACGAAGAGGCGGTCAAGGAGACTCATACGTGCCATTGTAGATCCATTGACTTTGCTCAACCATCATCGATTCCTGCCCCCTCCTCTTGGTGATTGCCTAATCTGGCCATGATCTCATATAAATGCTGGCGTAATTTTGGTTTGTAGGAAAGACTCCTATGTCCGCTTTGTCGCCGCTTGCCCAGAAAAGGCCTCTCGACCGCCCATTGTCCTCGATCATGGCCAGCGTTTGCTGGACGCTTCTATTGTCCGGCTGTTCGATCGCGATGGCTCTGCACGGACACCCGGAACCGAACTTCGACATACTCCAGATTGGCGCCACACGCGAGGACGTGGAGCGGGAGTTCGGCAAGCCGGTTACCACCAAAGATCTCGGCGATGGGAAGCGCGAAGACACCTATCGGTACGAAATGGGCAATAGCCCGAACCCAGGACGAGCCGCCGTCTATGGTTATGCCTATTTGACCATTTTCGGAATTCTTGGAGAACCAATCTACAGCCTCATTGAACTGTTCCAGGGTCACGATGAAGAGACGAAAGTCGTGTATAGCCAAGACGACAGGGTCCTAGAAATCTCTGGCTATCGACCTCCTCCCCCCTCACCCGCGCTGCAAGCCGCCGAAGAAGGCCAGAGAAAGTTCGTCAAGACTCCGCCTGCCTCCCGAGTGGCCGAGGGTTATTCGGCGTCTGCTCAAACCCCCGAGGCGGCACAGAAGACCATCGACGCCAAGTTTGGAGAGCTGGCGCACCGCCTCTCAACGAATCTGAAAAGCCGTGGTGTCGTTCGTATCGCCGTCTTACCTGCTCAAGACGCCATCGGGAAAGAGAATAGACCGTTCTGCAATTATGTGACCGAGAAACTGACCGCTAAATTGCATGAGCATGGCACGGCAACTGTGGTGGAACGATCGCAGTTGTCCAAAGTGACTCAAGAACTGGCCTTAACCCACACAGGCGGCTTCGACGAGGACTCCGCGATGAAAATAGGCAGGCTGCTGGGCGTCGACGCTGTCGTGATCACATTCTTTGCCGATCTAGGACCGCCCGGCGTTGAAGTCAATTCCAAGGTCGTTCGCGTTGAAACCGGCGAGATCATCGGCGTCGGTGCCGTTGCGCTTCCACGCGCCACTGTGGAGCGGATGTTACAATGACGCCGTCGGCCACGACTGCAGTCTTGCTTCTTCTGTGCGCAGCCTGCTGCGCAGGCACAACAGCCAAACGGCCACAGAGTCCTTCTAAAAGTAACCCTGCACCGTGAACAGTACGTCGTTGTCCTGCTCGCGGTGCGTGTACTCCAGGCGGACCGCGAGATTCTGTCCGAGCGTATAACGCTGGCCGACAAACCACCGGACGTCGTCGGACTTGTCGCCGAGTGGATACCGCAGATAGCTTCCCGTCACCATCACCCGCCAGCGATCCGTAAGATCACCGTACATGCCCACCGTCCCCCCACCGCCCACGCGGTGCCGCTCCTCATAAGCGTGGCTCACGTTGGCGTCCGTTTCCGCGAAGGCAAAGTAGACCTCCCGGTTGAACCATTGGGTTTCCACCGCCGCGCCGATTCCGCCGTTTACATTGCCGTTGCCGCACAACTGGCACTCCCGATGGCGGATAGTTTGATAGCCCGCGCTAATCTTCCACGACGGGGCCTTGAACAGCGCGTCTATCGGCGAGAGGGAGAGCACATTCGCCAGTGTGGCCCGTTCCAGCCTGGTCTGCTCGGCCCGAGTGTAGTGCCGCAGACTGAGCGACACGAGCTCGATTTGCGCATCCGGCGTGTAGCCGATTTCGGGATCGAGCAAATCGTGGTAACCCGCCCGGACCGTCACTTCTTCGAACGTGTCGTTGTTCCGCCACCCTCCGCCGACGCTCACCCGCGAGGTCTTGTGTCCCAGTTCCGGTTGCTTGGCGAAGGGAATGATCTTCAGGTCATCGGACTGAATCCGTAGCCCGCTTCTCGCCGTGAGAATGGCGCGATTTCGCTCTTTGTAGACCGCGGCGTTGGAGTCCCCCGCATCGATCTTGTAGCGGAAATAATCCGAAGCAAGGTCCAACAGAAAGGCCTGCCGCTTCGGTGGAAGCTTCGTGAACGCCTCCGATTGAATCAGAGCCACATCTTCAATGAGTCGATTGGAGAGCCTGCGTTCGGTGTCGGACAAAGTTTCCCGTTTCCGTTTGATAAGCGTGCTCCGGGACGGCCGGTAGGCAATATTGCCGACCAGCCCAGGCTGGGTTGCGACCAACCGGACCGTGTCGGCCGGCACCGTCCAGAAGAGGAATTGGTCCGTGAGATGCAGGGTCGGATCGGCGTATTCCAGGAGGGAGAGCAGATGATAGGAACAATTTTCCTTAAAAAAGAAATAATCGAAGTAGGCGTTGCCCAATTCCCACGCGTGCATCAGCAGCCGGCGGATCTGTGGCTGCGTGAAATTGAGCTTGTATTCCCAGATGTCCCGATTCTCGATATCCCGATACTCTTGTACTTTCAGATAGTACGGAATGGTCGAGAAGTAGCCACGATATCCTCCGAAGATGCCGCGGATCGGATAGGCCAATCCCGCGTCTGGCGGCACGTCCGCCGCATAGTTGATAGTATATGCGAGGATGCGCGTCTGCTCAGTCTGGCCTTGTTGATCAATCCGCAGCAGTGTATGACCGAACATCGAGGCCGGATTGTTCATGAAGGCCGACGGAAAGATGAGCGTGACCGATTCGGCGTTGAATTCGGTCAGCCATCGTTCAAACCGGTCACACGTGATTGGCGGCAGACGCGCGTCCTCGAATCGCAGTTTTTCCTTCAGCCAATGATAGCGGGCAACAAAGGCGCACTGCGCCGGCTGGCGCGACCGTCCGACTAGCTCATCGGAGAAAAATTGGGCCAGCGTTGCCTCTAATTCCGCCTGCGGGTCAGTCTTTCCGTTCGGCGACAAGAAAAAGCCCGGATCGTCCTGTTCGCTGATATAGCCGCCGAAGACGCTCTTCCGATAGTGCAGGAGGAGATGCCACTCCCGTTCCTCGGCCAGTTTCATGGCCTGCGCGCGATTGATCAACTCGACGAGATAGGGGTTATCCGCCGGTGCGCCTGCAAGAGCGACAGGCGCAAGGAGGGAAAAGCTGAAGAGGATTGCAGCACAGAGACGCAACGGCGTTGCGGAATTAGAAGATCGTGGAATGCACGGGGCTCCGGCCAGGCGGCCAGAGCCCCTCGTATCGATCAGCGGGTTGACGCTTTGGCGAGAACCGGATGCGCGGCGATGGCATCGTTCAACGCCTTGACCAGCGCTACCGGCGAGGTCTCGCCGGACTGAATCAAGGAGGTGTATCGCTCCTGGGTCAGGGCAAAGAACGCGCCTTGCTGCTCGGCCGGCACACCCATTAAGGTGGCCAGCGACGCGAGATGCTCGCCCCGGCCCTGCGCCATCTCCTGCGAGAGATTGTCAAAGTTGATGGCGGCGAACATCGTCACCTTCTGTTCGCTGAAGATCTGTCCGTCGTTCGTGCATCCGGAAGTGCCCGAGCTAATCCCGAACGTCTGGCTGCCGAACGTCCCGTTGGTAGTGGCCATGAGAACCTGTGGAGCAATGTTCTTTTGATTTTTATAGTCCGACCAGGCCAGCTTTCCCAACCCGCAACCCGGACCAGTATCGGGATGGGCGGCGAGCGAAAGACCGGCCTGCGCGCAGATAAAAACCAGTGAGACCGACAGCATGAGCAGTTTTCTCAACATAACTCCTCCTCCTTGTGGTTAGAGATTCCCGCTGCCCGTGTGGCAGACAGCGGAGACGATTATAAACACACCACTGACCGCACCGTAAAAAAATCCACCGGTGTGGTCGCTCGATTCGGCCCGCCTCAGCAACAACGATTCCGCACCACCTCGCTTAGTGCGCTACGGCGACTCTCGCCAAGACCGGGTGCGCAGCCATAGCATCCTGGATGGCCTTAATCACCGCCACCGGCGACGCTTCCCCCGCCTCTACCAGCGTTGTGTATTTCTCCTGGGCCATAGTGAAAAACTCGGCTTGCTGCTCGGCCGGCACACCCATTAAGGTGGCCAGCGACGCGAGATGCTCGCCCCGGCCCTGCGCCATCTCCTGCGAGAGATTGTCGAACATTGCGAAGACGAAGACGTTGGTTCGCTCTGTTCTCATGATCACGCCGTCGTTCGTGCATCCTGATGTCCCAAAACTGATCCCGAATGTCTGGCTGCCGAAGGTGCCGTTCGTCGTGGCCATCATCACCTGCGGGGCAATCTGCTTCTGCCCCTTGTACTCTTGCCAGGCCAGCTTTCCCAACCCGCAACCCGGACCGGTGTCCGGATTCCCGGCTGCGAAAGCGTCGAGGGCTTGAACAGTGCTCAGCGCGAGCGCGAAGAGCAACAGCAAGAATTTGTTCATCATGATCTTCCTCCTGTTGTTGTGGTCCGCAGTGATTACGTACGCCCGCGGATTTCTGAGCGGTTATACCACAATTGTGTCGACACACAAAGTCAAAAGCCCCACATCCAAGATGCAAGCCGATGAAGAGTCGAACCAAGCGAATCGCGCGGCTGACCCGACGTCACTTGGCACGATCCGATAAGACAATGTGAGCGATCGTGATGCCGCCTTCGATCGCCAGCAAGCCCAGCTCGCGTGAAAGGGTGAAGCATTTCCCGTTCTCAAGCCATGTGAAATGTTGCCCGGCCATGGTCCTAGTTAACTAAACTAATTTTTCTGAACCGCTCTTCTTGACGGAGACCCACATGCGGACAAAGCCGGTTGAGTCAAGGCCTTTGAAGCCAAGACTCGCCTTTCGGAGCTGCTGCGAGAAAGAGGTTGCGGGTCCTTCAAGGCCGTTCGTCTCCACCTCAAGGTCCGCACGCTGACGAAAGAAGGACGCCGCTTCTGATGGAGTGAGTGCTGGACTGTTCCGCGGCGCTGGCCTGGGCGCTTCCTGACGAGTCCTCAGCCAAGGCCGACGACTTCCTCGAATCGCTGGAACCGGACGATAAACTCTGGGTTCCGGCTTTGTGGTGGTACGAATTGTCCAATGCACTCGTCGTCGCCCAGTACCGACAGCGGCTGACCGAGGCCGAGCGCTTACAAGCTGCTTCCGATCCATGCCGACTCCCATCTGACCCCTGACGCAGCCTGACGCTTGCAGGCCATTGCCAAAGCAGCAGGCCTATCGGCCTACGACGCTGCGTACCTCGAATTGGCTCAGCGGAAAGGCATCGGGCTGGCCACGCTTGACGAGCGGCTCGTCGACGCTGCCCGAAAAAGGGGAGTCCAAGTGCCTTGAGGTCACCCGGGGTAGCCCCGCCCCTCTCTCCCGCGGTCGCGGAACTCCTATCCCCACCAACTGTTCTCAGTGTCTGACGGACAATCACCGCTCCTTGCGGTCCCTGAGCATGATGAGTGTGGGCTCTACGTGATCGCCGTCGATCGTGAGCAAACCCAGCCCGCGCGGGAGGGTGAAGCGTTTCGGGCCGGCGGAGCCGGGGTTGAAGAGCAGTGTCGCGCCGACCCATTCGGCTGTAGGTCGATGCGTGTGGCCGAACACGCAGACGTCAGGGCGCGCTCGCTCCAGAAAGGCGCGCCCGTCTTTGATGATTTTCCCGCCTTCGAAGAGGATATGCCGGAGGGCAATCCGTCGGCCGCCCAGCTCGACGATGGTCTCCGGAGGAAATCCGCTACGCCCATATCCATCCACATTACCCGACACGGCGGTGACGGGCGCGAGTCGTTCCAGTTGTTCGATGATAGATTTGCCGCCGATATCACCCGCATGAAGGATATGATCGACGTCCCGGAAGTGCCACAGGATCGCCGGATCGAAGAGCCCGTGGGTATCTGCAATCACCCCGATGCGAAGCATCCCTCGCCCTGAACTCAGGACGAGCCTTGCTCGTCTTGCCTTAGAGACTCCTGAACTCTGCTCCACTCGAAGCCGAATGGCTCCGGCATCTGAGGGGGCAGCGACGCCGCTTCCGCCTTTAGCCGCTCCGCCCGTGCGGCACTCATCGGGTGTGTGGAAAGCAGTTCGACGCGCCCGCCTTCCGATTCCGAGAGCCGCTCGAAGAATCGGATCATACCGTCCAGCGCAATTTTGGCCCGGTGGAGCAGCTTCAGTCCGGTCACATCTGCCTCCGTCTCTTGTTCGCGGCTGAATTTCAGGGCGATCAGTTCGACGCCCAATTGTTTCACCAATCCGATCAGGCCCTGCTGATCACCGACCAGGATCGTGATCACCGCCACAACTCCCAATGTTTTGACGATCCGCTCCAGCCCATGGCGCTGGAGCACGTGATTGAGTTCATGACTCAGCACCCCTGCGACCTCTTCCGGACTCTCGGCTTTCTTCAGCAGTCCAGTGAATACCACCACATACCCGCCCGGCAGCGCGAAGGCGTTCACGATGTCGCTCCGGACCACCGTGACGTGAAACGTGTAGGGATTGTCAGGAATATGTGCTGTCAGCCGCTTGGTGATCTCCCGGACCGCCTCGACCGCCGGTCCACCGGCTACCACGGTCTGTCCGGCCAGGAAGTCGCGCTGCGCCGTTTCCCCGATTTTTTGCTCCCACGCCGTGGGAATGCGACTTACAGCCAGCGACACGAGGGTGTCGAAGCCGAACCACAGGGTCAGCAATAACGCCGACAGCGAACCGGCCGCCACCGCGATGACAAGGCGCCGACTCCGCCGCGAGCGTCGCACGCGCTCTGCGGTCTGCTCCAGGTAGTCCCTCAGCTCCGGCGGAGCAGATTGTCGAAAGGCGATGATGACCGTCGGATCTTTCAGATAGACCGTCCGCCTCGCCCCGTTCGCGGTCCATTGCAAGACGAGGTGATCGTGATCGAACCCGCCTGCTCCGATCGAGAGCGCCGAGAAGGGGATGGCATCCGCCGCGAGGCGATTGGGTCCATCGGTGAAGTCGATCGACAGTCCATCTGGACCCACGGCGACGTGGCAAGGCACTCCCGCAGCCGGCAGGTCATGGCCGAAACAGAGGGCGTTGGGTGTGTGAGTCATAGAAGAGCGGGGCCAGCGCGTGTGCACATACCCACATGAAGGATTGCTCGCCGCTCCATCCCGGTCCCCCTCTTTCCTGTTATCCGCTTCACCTCTATTCGGAGACCGGTATGAACTGCCTGATCCAGGCACCGAACCCGCTGGGATTGCGACTTTGAATGTAGATGACACCGGGGCCACGGAACCGGCAAACGAACCCTTCGCCGGAGGTGAAACTGGCGATCCAACCCGCCGCGGCCTTTTCGATGCTGTAGGTCGTGGTGGCTGTCCATGCGACGAGATGACTGTTGTCCACGATGTATTCTTCGTCCGGTTTAAGCTCGACTTTGTGAATCGCGCCGAAGCTGTTCAGGATCAATTGCCCGATTCCGCCGATTCGCAGAATGAAGAATCCTTCGCCTCCGAGTAGCCCCCGACTGAGGCTCTGCATCTGGCTGTCGATCCTGACATCCTGCGCTCCGGCCAGAAATCCGTCCTTCTGGACTAGGTACTCATTCACCCCATCGAGTTCGAGAACGACAATGTCGCCAGGAACGGTAGGGGCCAACAACACCTCTCCGGCCCCGCGCGTCGCTCGGAGCGTCTGGAAGAAGAATTTTTCTCCGGTGAGGAGCTTGCGGGAAAGCGCGCCCAGCAAGCCGCCTTCCATCTTGCTCTCAACATCGATGGTCGGGGACGCTGCTACCATGGCGCCGGACTCCGCCTTCACGCTTTCCCCCGCCGCTAAATAGACACGCACCATTGGAAATGCACCCGGATACAAAATTTCGCTTTTCATTACGCATCTCCTTCAAGACGCCGAGAGTTCCGAGGCGTGCAGTAATGGGAAAGTCTTCTTCCACTTCCGGTCTATTGTCTCTCGCCCATAGCTTTCTAGCCCACAACCCACCCATACAGCCGATGGCTCGGTTCCGGTCCCTCTTCCAGATAGGTCATTCTGATACGGCTTACGTAATCCTTTGGGATTTCGTTCCGTTTGGCGTTGACATCCACCCCAAACACACGCGCCGCGTTCAAGCCGAAGATCTGCGCTTTCAGCTCGCGCGTAAGCGGACGGTAGCGGTGCTTCTCGATCAACCGATCAGGAATCTGGAACCGGCGGAACGCCTCGATCTGCCACTGCGGCGTGCCGTACCAAATCGAATCGGTCCCCCAAAGAACATGATCTGCGCCGAACGCGTCGATAATCTGGCCAAGCAAATGCGCGCAGATGAGCGGATGGGTAATCACTAACTGGCCGAACGTCGAACCGAGTTCCATGTAGATGTTGCGAATGCCCGGCTCGGCGCGCTTCATTCGGCAGAATTCGCTCGTCCACGGAATCTCACCGGTTTTCATGAAGGTCTCTTCGACGGAGGCGGCACCCTTGAACCCGGAGTGATAGACTAGGAAGGCGATGTCCGGAAAATCTTTGGCCGCCTTGATCAGGTCGCGCGGGTGATTGTAGTCCTCGACCGGTCCGAGCGGAAGCCCTTTATGAACGCAGACACGAGGCACACCGAGTTTCTTCGCCTTCTCCAGCATCGGGTAGGCGAGCTTCTCATCGTCCATCCACCACCCGTGCTCGACTCCCTTGGGCGGCGAACCGGTGTAACACTTCCATGCGTCCACCCTCAAGGCGCTCGCCTGCATCTCCATGAAGTCCAGGTCCGCTTGGCCAAGCTGAGGAGTCGCCAGCCCATGCGCCAGCATCCGTTGCGAACCGGCAACGCGGTTGATCTCGTCCCGGATATGGGCCATCTCTTTCGGCGGGACCACCGCTTCCTGCGGGTAGGGTCCCGGCGGCGTACTGATCAGCCCGACAGACGTCTCGCTGTCTAGGAAGACCTCTTTGATAAAGTTTTCCCATGAGAGATCGTCTATCGTGCCTTTGTCGCTGGCCAATTTCGGATTCAGCCCCGTTTCACGTACGCGGCGGCGCAATGCCAGCAGGGCCTGTTTGGTCACCGCCCCTTTGCGTTTCGTTTCGGCATCCGCAGGATCATAGTGCGTCCCGACGTAATGGGTTTGGACGTCGAAGATGAAGTACGGTTCGCCTTGCCGTTCGGCGAACGCGGCGGCCTCGAACACCTCGATATCGAACACGTCGAAGAACCTACCGAACACGGCGTTCATCGCGAGCAAGGCCGCGGCGATGCCGCTCGTGGTTCTGAGAAAGTCCCGGCGCGTGACCGCTAATCGACGCGAGGCTTCGTCCGCGATCGACGTGATCAAGGATTCGACTCTCGCTTGAGCCTGCGTCTGAGGCGGGGGGTTGAACTCCTCGTTGGAAACGATCCTGGTCGGAACGGGCGAAAGTGACTCGCTGCCTTGCTTCATGCCGGGCTTGCACCGAAACCCTCCGCGGTGTCGCATGGCCGTGTTCCTTGGAAGCGAATTCGACGTTAGATTGTGTGGAATGCGCCGAGGCCTGTCAAGCATCCCCTAAACGGGGAACCGGCCAGCATGAGAAGATCAGCCCTCTACGTAATTGGTCCGCCTTGACGCTCAGGGTATTGAGGAGCATGTTGTTTATGACGTTGTTCTTGAGGTGACCCATCGCGTCATGAAACCGGGGTAAACGATCTCAGGCACCTCGGAATTCGATCAGGCGAGGAAGCGATGCGGGTGCCTTCTCAGGGCCGGCCTTGAGAAGGCCTTTTTGTTTTCACAAAAGGAGGTCTGTCATGAGATTCTCACTTCTCGCCGCCACGGCGATCATCAGTGGGGGGATCTGCGCATCCGTTGTGCTGGCCAATCCGGCGATGCTGCCCAAGCACCCTGGGTATCCAATGGGAAAGGCGGTCAGTCCGGTCACGGGACAGCCTTTGGCGAACGATCCCGGCCAGACCAATGCAAGCGGTGAAAAGGCGGCCTTCGAAGCCGCGGCGTTCGACGACAGCCATGTCGTCCAGAATCTCGTGGACCCGAACAATCAGCGGGTGCTGAAGAAAGAAGGTGCAGGAATCCTGCCGAAGGTGCAGGGTCCTGAGATCAAGATCGAACCGCCGGTGAAAGAAGCCACGAAAGTGACTGCGACTCCGTAAGGGCAGACAACTACGAGGCCGCTCGATCGCTCCCGGTTGAGGCGGAAGGAGCAACAGGGGGGAGCAGCACGGTCACATCAAGTCGAGGATCGCCGTCATCGTCCTTCCCGTTTTTGCCGACACTGTACAGGAGGTTCTTCTTGGTACTGAGCAGCATCGGCAACCCGGTGAACGGATCGTAAACGCTCTGGCCCGCTTTGGCAATGCGCGCCAAGAGATCGGCGCCGTGCGGGCCTTGTCTAATCCAGGCCTGGAGGCTAGCCAGCCGAAGCCGCGCATCGGTTTCCAGCACTCGATCCCTGTACAGGTCCCACGGAGGCAAGGGCTCCAGGCCTATCACATTATCGATTGGATTCAGCAGGTAATCCAGCCAACCCTGTGGGGGAGTCCTGACATAGCTGTAAAGCTTGGGCGCAAGCGCGCGCGAGCCCTCGCCATGTTTCATCGCCGCCTCGTAATACTCGGCGTACGCGTTCAGTCGCTTTTGCTTAGGAAGCGGCATTGCCGCCACGACTGCCACGTAGAGCGATTGATCCTCAGGGTGTTCCCGCTTGAGACTGGAACCGGCGGCCTTTGAGGCGATCGCGAACTGACTCTGCATCGGCCAGCGCAGTGACTGCTCGATCTGATCCAGCGGCCGAACCATTTTCATCAAACGGGGCACGAATTTTTCTTCCAGGTCAAGCCGTGTCAAGAGACCCGAGATAACCGCAACATCATCATTGAGTGCATCGACCGCCATCATTTTGATGGGCAAAGTTCTGGCCTGAGCCAACGCTGTTCGCCATGCAGCCAGGTCCCCTTCCAACCGGGCGATGCCCAACTCGACGTTTTCCGAAAACCCTTCGGCGACATAGAGTCGATGGGCAGTCAGGATCGCGGAACAGTTCGGGCTCACGAGTCGGCCATACCCCCAGTCCTCGAACGGCAGCTTCAGCCACCGACGATACCGTTCGAGTGATGCTCCATATTGCGAAAGCCAGGTTCTGATCCCGCCGGCCTGATTCTTGAACAGCGCGGCAGGGTCGGACGTCCGAAACCAACTCGATATGGTGCTGGCCGATGCCGTTCCTTGGACTGCGAACATCATGGCCCCGTCCCCGCCTGTGCAGGACTTAGCAAGTGCGAGGTCGGTGGCCGTGAACTTTCTCTCGTAGCCAGTCTGCATAGGATCACGAGAGGGATCGGCATCGAATCCTAGAAGCAGGAGGTAACCGTTCTTTTCGGGATCCAGGTTTGTCCGCTCGGGGACACTACTGAGGTTGTAGAAGGCGTTGTTGGGCTGCTCTTCCATCACAATCCAGGCCAACCCGATCAAACCGACCCCTACGGCCAGCCCTGCCACGCCGGCTATAATAAGCATCAACAGCGACATCACGAGCGCGTGTGTCGTGGCGAGGCTACTCCGGATAAACGCCATGAGGTTCAGGCAGAAGCGCGCCAGGGCCAATGGCAGCCAACCCCGCGACTTCAGCGATGCGGGCATTGATGCCGGCGTCGCCGTGGCTTGTCCTTCCGCATCCCCGAACAACACCTCGACAGCCGACAGCGCGCTCTTGCCGGAGCTTGCTTGAGTACGCGCCACAGCCGTGTCGGAGGCAATTCCACCGTGAGGAACCGCAGCGAAACCCGACGGTGGAGCCACCGGCGTCCATTCTGCGGTCTCACTCCTGGAATGAGGCGTTGTTTCTGTTGGGTCGGCGGAAACGGAATGGATCGTCGCTTCTCCGGGAACGGAAACTCTGTCTTGCGATCGCGGCTCGACCGCTATTGGTCCACCGACAGCAAATTCGAGCAGCGCGAGATCCTCTCGATTAGCACTCGGCCCCTCTCGGCCGGAATGTCGCTGTGAGTGGAGGTCCTGCCTTTCTTGCAACACAGTCTCAGCAGCCGGCAGAAGTTCAATCGACTCCACGCCTCCGTCTGCCTTTTCCTTCAGGCTGAATTCGTGCGCAGTCGAGGACTTCTCTTGAAGAACAAGACTGTCTCGCCGAGCAATATTTTGTTCAACCTCGCTCCCAGTACTCGGGGACACCGTTGGATGACCCTCGAGATGTCCTTCAGGCTTGCCCGCAACCGACTCGGCGCCGGATTCCAGCACCTGGAGAGGCTCCGAAGAAGAGCCTGCCTCCGGTTCCAGCCTGAAGGAAACAGGTGGCGACTCCCCAATTGGCGAGACCTTTTGCTCGGTCTCCGGCAGTTTCGACCCTGGAGCTTCCAGCTGACTTCCCGCAACCGTCTCTTCCGTTGAATCGGTTTCGTCAACCACCGGAACCCCGGCATCAGCCCGTTCTCCTCCAATCTGTCCAATTGTCGACTCCCGCCCCTCGGAGTCGGCGCCCGAGGCTTCACCGTTCACTCCAATCGTTCCCGACTCAGACTGGGGAATCGACACCGCTGTCTCCTCTACCTGTTCCCACGGCATTGGAGCCGCCACCGTGTCCACGCCAGCAGCAGATTGGATCGCCGCCTCGGCGACCGGTACATTCGAGAATCCGGACGCCACAGATGGCGATGTCGTTTCACCGATCGGGCTGGATAGCTCGTCGCCTTCTGACTTTTCACGGGCCGGGGGAGTCGGCTGGACATCCGGCGTGCGCACGGCGGGGAGTACGAGGGACAGATCTGCCAGTACACTCGGGGCGGCCACGTCTTTGGCAAAAGCGGTGAGATCAGTTCGTTCGCTGTCGGGGGCAGTCGTTTCCCCCGATGTGGAAGTCACTGAAGCGCTTCGGTCTTCACCCGACTCACTCCCGGATGATCCGCCCTCCAGTGAGGGCGTTGATTCTTGCCTCTCCCTGCCAGGCAACTCCTCTGACTCCCTTTCGGTGCGAACGGACGACTCCGCCTCTCCCTCAGTTGTTTCCCAGGGAACACCACCAGAAGCGTCGTTCTGGTGGACTCCCTCGCGAACCCATGAGCTACTCGGCTGCGTCTCGGATCCGTCGGCCGACTTTCCGGGCGCACGATCATGGGATTTCACAGCCAATTCGCCTGTTCCGGCATCGAACATGGGGGCCAGTCGAAAGGCGATAGGACTTGCGGGGGCCAACTGGCGGATCTTGGCATAGAGCTCGGCGGCTCGTTGCGGATGGTCAGGATCCGGATCCTCGACCAGAACCTCAATGGCTTTCCCGTATTCTGCAACCGCCGCCATCGGGTCGCCCTTCTTTTCGTACACATGGCCGAGTAATTCCAGAAACGGGACACAACGCGGGCCGGCGGCCAGATATTCTCTGAGCAGCGACTCGGCGAGCCAATAGTCCTGCCGCTGCAACGCCTCCATCACCAGTGACTCGAACACCGCTCGAGCCGTCATGAGGCTGCCCAGCCTGAGGTGAAGGGTGGCAAAAAGCCGGCGCGCTTCAAGGTTCTGGGGATCGAGAGCCAGCAGTTCCTTCAACACAGCAGACGACCGGCCGTACTTACCGGCGTTCATCTGTGTGACGGCTTCTTCAAAAAGAGCAGCTTTCTTGCTGAACCCAACGACACCCCTCTTGGGGGCCCGGGGAGGTGCCTTTTTCGAAAATCTTTTATCCGTTCGCACAGTACAACCTTAGCAGACACCAGGAAGGGAAGACCAAGCGGCTGTTTCTTCTGTTTCTATGGCTTCATCGGTCGGTCCGACGAAGTTTGCAGCTTTTCAAGAAGAGATCCACATCCAACTGCAAACTCGGTACCAGAAATGGTTTGACGTTGAACTGTAACATCTCTTATTCCCATCAATGAGTTGTACAGTGGTTGTTGTTCGGTTCCGTTCGCCGTGTGGGTTACTCTGTACAGGGGGAAGCGAGATCAACACGATTTGTCACATCTCAAACCTGTCGGTACTCTTTTCATCTTTTCATTCATTGGCCATCTTCGGACCAAGGGTACGGTTGCCCCCTCGTCGCCATGGAGCTTCGCCACAGGTTCTTGAAGGACTGCCGCCGCGATGACGTTACTTAATGGTTCATCGAGGTGAGTGACCGACTAGCGATATTCCGCGATAAGGCTCCTCGGGCAAGGCAGTGGTTGAGGACCTAGAGAGCCGCAACGTCATGTGCCCTCGGCGGTTCTGTTGGTGGCAGGCCCCGTGGTGTTCCCGGCAGAATGGTCGGTCTTTGCCGGACAACACGCGGGATATCCGCGAACTGTCGACCCCCGGCTCAACCAGATAGCTGCGCACGGTTTTGGCGCGCTTTTCGCCCAGAATGAGGTTATAGTCCTAGGTGCCGTGTCCGTCGCAGTGTCCCTCCTGAGTCGGACCGTAGGATTTGCTTCAGCCACGCGGCGTGGGCGCTTAAGGTTCGCTGACCTTCTTCAGTCAGTGTCCACTGTATCCCGATTCTGCTGATCCATATCTCGGGCATGCCGGGCACTGGCTATGAAGCTGTTCGCGGCCACCTGTTCCTCCGTCGGCGCGATACCTGGATCTGGGATCACGGGAGCGAGTCCGCTGAGCCCAAAGGTACCGGGACCTGCGCTACCGGAGTTTGACCCGGAAACAGCGAGGTCCTGAACGTCCCCGTCAGCATCTTGCAGTCGAAAATAGAGCTCTCATGATAGTGCACCCGGGTCCTCTGTCGGGCCCGGTTCTTGGCGAACCGGGCCCGACAGTCTGGGCTACCCTGAGGAGGAGTAGCCTACCCGCTACGCAAGCACAAAGACTCAGCATCCCTCGCACCCTCCTGAGGATATACTCGGGAAGTCAGCATACAGGATGCTCGATGCCAAACCCTCCGCCTGGTTGGCTTCTCCTCCGAGGATTGCGGCGTAAGGGCGAGAAATCCAATTGCGCGACCCGAACACGAGCCTCCTGAAGACGTAAAGGCATTGAGCGTCCTCCCGATAAGGTTGTGGGAACCAGTCCGACCGCCTGTGGGGTGCGGACCTTCGTATCTACCCCACAATGAGGTTGCCCAAACCGGTAGGCGTGCCGTTGTCACCGGTCGAACCCGATCCACTACGAACATGGAGGTTGACTCCTGCCAAGATCACGCGAGGGCCGTCCAAGCCGTTGATCGGATTCGGATCGACGGTCGGGTACTGGGAAAGCGCTGTCAGCGCTGAGCGGGAGGCGGCTCGTACCACCACCGGATTCCAGCGTATGTACTGGGCTTCTCCAAGCAGGTTCAGTAAAGACTCCTGAGCGCTCGTCAATGCGGCCACTTTACTTTGGCCTACAAATCGACCACACTGCCTCCAGCATTGTTGTGCTGTTCCCGCTTATGTTCCTTGTTCTTGTTTCGCAACGCCTCTATTTTTGAGCCTTCAAGCGCTGGCTAATCAATCGATACCGCTCTCCGTCACAATCGCCGCGCTGTTCACCTGCGAAGGCCGTGAGCGGCGTGCCCACTTGAAACAACGCGGCATGGATCACTCGTATTGCTGCTGGACCCAGGGGCGCAAGCCGTATGCCGTGCGGCCAGACCCGTCCCCTTTATCCAGCTTTGCTCCGCACTTCGGAAACCTCCACGGCGAGGTGTCGGGGGCTTGAGCACCAAAATTCGATGATCGACCGACACGAATTGCACGGGACGCAAAATGTTTCCCTGCCAGGACATCTCTGTCCAATACACGCGACCGCCTCGTTACGCATTCCAAGCGGCATGGCCTCTTGTGCTGGTCACCTGAATTGGGAAGGGATAAATAGGCCATAAATAGGCCAGATGTTCTGGTTCAGTGCTGATCGGCCTGTTCCAGGCCCACCTTGTTTGCGGAACGGTCAGGGAACCGCTTGGAGTGGAAGCAGGGCTCACAAAAAGGGCACGCGGAGGGGAAGGAGCCTCGGGGCGGTGCAGGCAGAAGGGCCAGTTTTTGTGGGAGCCGCGCGCCTCCCTCGGGCCGGACGCTTACCCGAAGGGGATCTCACAACCAACCCGCTCGATCATGCGATTTAACCGATCCGGATATTCGCGCCGCAGACTGAGAAACTGAAGGCCGAATTGTTTCTCTCGTGCCCAACGGACGGCCGCCAGATCGACGAGGATCGGCGGCTCTTTTAACGAGACCTCGCGCGTAGCTCGAGGTAGGTCGTCACAGGCACAGGCTCAGGGCTTTCGCAGCAACCTACCGGGGACAACTCCACGATTGCCCCCTTCCCTCTTCCAACGCGCACTGATGTGCAACTCGCTCGAAATTGAACGGGAATCCTGGTGTGTAAGCGGACATCCCCCATGCCTCGTCACTCCATAAGCCAACACCTAGCCCAGAGTTCTGAGACGAAAATAGAGTCCAACGGCCCCACGCGAACGGGGCTGAATCGTCGAGCCGGCGTTGGCATTCAAGGGTGAGGCGAAGGAGAGCGCGGGTTTTGGCTCACGCCTCACAGAGGAAGGCAGATGCCATCGCCGCGTCATCTCTGCTTCGTTTTGATGAACAATCGATCATCGCAGGTGCCGAAAGAAGGTCGATAGCTTGAGTCAGCGGAAGAACGCGCGCAAAAGCGGATCGTCGCTGACCAAACGCATGGAGGGCTCAACCGTCTTCCTGAGCCTGATGGCACCGATCGAAGGCAAGCACGATACCCACTCAGTGAGACGACAGGTGGGGTGAGTGACGGGTTTCGAACCCGCAACCTCCTGGGCCACAGCCAGGCGCTCTAACCGTTGAGCTACACCCACCGCTCAGGTCGGCATAAAGAGACGTATGCGTGGGAATCTTAACAAAGTGAGAAGAACAGCTGCAACCGTCAGCTCGTTGCGCTATGCATGCTGTGCCGTTCGTCACACGGAGAGCAGAACTCCGCCTCATCTGCGAACGAGGCTTCAGGCTTCAGAAGGACCCGTCTGGCCCGCGCCCCGTGCGTCAAAAGCCGTCTGCATCTCCGCAAGGATCGTCGCCGCCGCTTCGGCCGGGTCGGCAGCGTCCCGGATCGGCCGACCGACGACCAAGTAGTCCGCGCCAGCCGAGATGGCCTGCGCCGGTGTCGTTGTACGGGCGTGGTCGTCCCTGCTTGTGCCGGTCGGTCGAACGCCAGGCGTCACGATCAATAGGCGAGATCCAACCTTACGACGAATCACCGCCGGTTCCTCTCCGGAGGCAACGACCCCATCACATCCGACCTCGGCTGCAAGCGCGGCTCTGGCTATTACAAGGTCTTCAACGGTCCGTTGGATCCCCATCTCGCGCAGATCGTCCCCCTCGAAATTCGTCAGGACCGTAACCGCCAGCAACCGTAAGGGGCCCCCCCCACGTCCCTGAACCGCCGCCGTGAGGGCCTTCCGGTTCGCGTGAACCGTCAACATCTCGACCCCCATTGTCGCCACCTGGGCGGTGGCCCGGCGTACGGTTTCTTCGATGTCGAGAAATTTGAGATCGAGAAACACCCGTTTCCCGCGCGCGATCAAGCGCCGAACCATTTCAGGGCCGGCGGCTGTATAGAGCTCCAAGCCCACCTTCACAAAGGTCACTAGATCGCCCACACGGGACAAAAGCCGTTCGGCTTCATCTGAACTGGGAACATCCAGCGCAAGAATCAAGCGGTCACGCGCGTCAATACGGGTCGTTGTGGATCTCATCGCCGTGGATGGCCTCCCGACTCTCGGTCCGTCTGCGATCTCCTTGACCGCTTCAGGAGCGTTGTGTTAGAAATCTGCTCCTCCCATAGGAGTGCTGTGATGGCTGTGGTTCATAAATCGACGATCCGGCGGGCGCGCCAATCCGAACGGCGCCGCCAGCGCAACCGGGCGACGCTCAGCGCGGTCAAGAGTCTCGTCAAGAAAGTATTGATCGCCGTGGACCAGAAGAAGGTCGAGGAGGCGAAAGCGTCGTTGCGGGAGGCTACGTCGGCCTTGAGCAAAGCGGTCACCAAAGGCGTGCTAAAACGGAACACCGCATCCCGCCGTATTTCCCGGCTCGCCGCCCGGGTCAATTCGCTCACGGCTTCTCAGTCTTCGTAACCGTTTCCGGAGGCTGGACTGCTCTTTCCCCTGAAGCCTGACGAGGAAAAGTTCCACGGTTTGGCGGGGACCCGGCGAGAGGTGATGCGCTAACTCTCTCGCATAATCGGAGCAACAGGGCTTCCAAAACCCGCCGGTTAGAGCCGGCGCTCCCGCCTTTCAATCGCGAATCTGCTTCCAGAAACAATTGGAACGCCGCCCGGAGATGCGCATCGGAAAACTGCGCCAGGAATGGACGGACCCGATGAGGTTCCATTCGAAGCGCACGCGCCGCCTCAAACTCTTTCCCGTTCTGGCGAAGCGTCTCTTTCACTCTCCAAAGACGGCGATACTGCCAGATCAACGCGCCCAGGATGCGTAATGGCGCTTCTCCGGCTTCCAAATTCCTAGCCAGAATGGTCAAGGCGCGACCGCAATCCTGCGCGCCGATGGCGGTCGTGAGATCGAAAACCGATGCTCCTGGTTCGGTCCCCCGCAGCATTTCGACTTCCCGGGAGCCAGCCGGGACGCCTGAAGGCATATAGGCCGCCAGTTTTTCAAGTTCCCGCCGTACAGCGTAGAGCGACTCCCCGGCCGTGTCTTTAAGTAGCGCCACCGCGTCCTCTTGCAACTGGAGGCCGAGAGACCGGGCTTCTTCCCGAATCCAGGCGGTTAACTGTGCATCCCGCAACGCCGAGCAGTCAATCGTCACCGCCCGGCGCTGCAGCGCGTGCGTCAGCTTCAACCGGCCGTCCAGTTTGGGTGCGACGAAGACCAACGTGGTGGACTCGCAGGGAGCCTCCAGATACGGCAACAAGACCTCGGCATCCCGCACTGAGATCTTGTCGGCCGCCTTGTAGACGACCAGCCGCCGTGACGCGAAAGCAGGAACCTCCATGGCGCAGGTCAGAACAGCCGTCGCCGGCGCTTCGTCTCCGTAAAAAAGGTCGTAATTGAATCCGGCGATCCCGTGCTCTCCCAACACGGCGGCCTTGATCTGGACGAGAGCCTGATCCCGCAAATAACTCTCTTCTCCGGTGATCGCATACACGGGAGCCGGACCGTTTTTCTTCAACGAGGCAGCAAGATCCTGGTATCTCACGCAACGTGTTCGAAGCGAGGAATAGAGTCAGCGTGACTTCGTCGAGCTTTCACCGGAGATGCCCCCGGCCCCCTCAACGGCCGTGACGTTCGATTCCAGGTGCAGAAGGAATCGCGAGGCCAGATCTTCCGCGACCAGCCGTCCCGCCTGCTCCAATGCCCGGTTTTGCAGCACTCGATTGAACTGCAGATCCGGTGTCACAAAGAACTCAGACGATGCCTTCGCCGTCTGGGTCCACACCGTTTTTTTCGTGCGGACCTCTTCGACTTTGACGGCTACGATGACTTCCGCCCGGCTCTCGAGCGTCGTCGTCTGGCTGAAGCTCAGCGTCGGCAAACTCACGCCGACGATCTGTCCCGTCAGCACCAGATCGGCCGAGTCGGAATCCGAGACGACCCGCGCGCCGCTTCCCACGGAAAACTCGTGCCGGACATAGTCCGTCAACTTGATTTCGAGGTTCGGTTCGAAGCTTTTGTTTTCGAGCGTCCGGACCACCAAGCGTGGCGCGTCCGTGGACGGTGTGACACCGGCCGATCCGCCGATAGTTGGACCGGCCCCCTCGACGCGAAATTGGTACCCGCACGCAGCGAGCAATGCCGCCGCAAGAAATGCGAGCAGTGGACGAAAAGCGGGAACCGTACCTTGCCCGTGCGCAACCTCTGTTTTCCACATCCCTCGCGTTCCGCGCCCTTCCTGCCTGTCTCGCCTGACTCGCACGATTCTCTTACACCACAAAATTGACAAGCTTTTTCTCGACGTAGATCACGTTGCGCTCCTCCTTGCCCTGCAACCACTCCCGCACCTTCGCATCCTGACGGGCCAATGCGATCACCTCTTCGCGGGCAGCATCCGCGGCCACTTCGATTTTGCTCCGTAACTTGCCGTTGACTTGAACGGGAATCGTCAGCCGCTCGCTGACGATCAGCGCGGGATCATACGAAGGCCAGGGTTCCCGCGCGAGACTCGGGCGATGCCCCAATCGTTCCCACAACTCCTCACACAGATGGGGAGCAAAGGGCGACAATAGCAGGACGAACGGCTCCAGCAACGACCGCGGTCGTTCGTCGAGTTTTGTCATCTCGTTGGTGAACACCATCATCTGCGCAATCGCGGTGTTCAAGCGTAACTCCTCGATATCCTCGGTGACCTTTTTGATCGTCCGGTGTAGCAACCGTTTCTGATCGAGCGAGGGCTCGGACTCGACGACGGCGCGGCTCAGCCCGCCATCCTCGCCTACCACCAGCCGCCAGACCCGGTCCAGGAACCGGGTGATGCCTTCGACGCCCCGGGTGCTCCACGGCTTCATCGCTTCGAGCGGGCCCATGAACATTTCATACAATCGCACGGCATCCGCGCCGAACCTGTCGATCATCTCGTCCGGGTTCACCACGTTGCCGCGCGACTTGGACATCTTCTGATTGTCCTCACCCAGTACGGTGCCCTGATGAACCAGTTTCATGAAGGGCTCGGGGGTGCTCACGACCCCGATATCGTAGAGGACCTTGTGCCAAAAGCGCGCGTAGAGCAGATGCAACACGGCGTGCTCGCTGCCGCCGATGTATAGATCAACCGGCATCCAATACCGTTCCTTAGCCGGATCGACCAACAGACGGTCGTTCTGCGGATCGATGAACCGCAGATAGTACCAGCACGACCCAGCCCATTGCGGCATCGTATTGGTCTCGCGGCGCGCCGGCTTGCCGGTAGCCGGATCCACGGTGGCGACCCAATCCGTCAGATTGGCAAGTGGGCTCTCGCCGGTTCCCGGTGGTTTAAAGTTGTTGGTCTCGGGCAGGGTCAGCGGAAGCTGCTCTTCAGGCAACGGCCGCGGTTCGCCGTCCACCCAGATGATGGGAAACGGCTCCCCCCAGTACCGTTGCCGCGAAAAGAGCCAGTCGCGCAACTTGTAATTGACGGCCTTGCGGCCCTTCCCTTGGGCTTCCAGCCAAGCCGTGATTTTGGGAATCGCGTCGGTGGGCGCGAGGCCGTCGATCGAGAAGGACCCGTCCGGCGTCGTGGAATTCACGACTGTCCCTTTCTCGACGCTGACGAAGGCTTCCCGCTCGATGTCGCCACCGGCGATGACCTCCCGGATTGGCAGCTTATATCGGCGCGCGAACTCCCAATCGCGCTGATCGTGCGCCGGGACCGCCATGATCGCGCCGGTTCCGTAACTCATCAGCACATAGTCGGCGATCCAAATAGGCAAGTGTGCGCCGTTCACCGGATTCACGGCGTAGCCGCCGGTAAAGACACCGGTCTTCTCTTTGGCCAGATCCTGGCGCTGCAAGTCGCTCTTGCGCGCCGCCGCCTCGCGGTAGGCATTCACCTCGGCCCGACGGTCCGGTGTCGTCACCACCTCGACCAGCGGATGTTCCGGTGCCAGCACCATGTAAGTCGCGCCGAAGAGAGTATCAGGCCTGGTCGTGAAGACCCGGATGTTTCCGCGGATGCCGACCAACGGAAACTCTACTTCGGCTCCTACCGAACGGCCGATCCAGTTTTTTTGCATCTCCCGCGTACTGGCCGGCCAGTCCACCAGCTTGAGATCATCCAACAGACGGTCCGCATAAGCGGTGATCTTGAGCACCCACTGGCGCATCGGCTTGCGGATGACCTCGAACCCGCCGACTTCGCTCCGGCCGTCCACGATCTCCTCGTTGGCCAGCACAGTCCCCAAGGCCGGGCACCAGTTCACCGGCACCTCCGCCACATAAGCCAATCCGCGCTCAAAGAGCTTTAAGAAAATCCATTGGGTCCAGCGGTAATAGGAAGGATCGGCGGTGCTGAGCTCGCGGTCCCAGTCATAGGAGAGCCCGACCCGCTTCATCTGCCGCTTGAAAGCGGCGATGTTCTGCGCCGTCGTAATCGCCGGATGGATACCTGTCTTCACCGCATATTGTTCGGCCGGCAAACCGAAGGCATCCCACCCCATCGGGTGCAGCACATTGAAGCCTCGCATGCGCTTGTAGCGGGAGATGATATCGGTCGCTGTGTATCCCTCAAGATGGCCGACGTGCAGGCCGGACCCTGAAGGGTACGGGAACATATCCAGACAATAAAACTTGGGGCGAGTCGGATCCTCAGTGGTCTTGAAAACCCGATGCTCCTCCCAATAGGCCTGCCACTTGGCTTCGATAGCGTGGTGATCGTAGGTTTTGCTCATGATAGATCGGCAAATCTCCAAGCTCGGTCGAGCACGCACCGTGAAGGCGCGAGCCTTTGGAAATCTAACATAGACCGCTGG
Organism: Nitrospiraceae bacterium; assembly: GCA_051293835.1. Classification (GTDB taxonomy): domain Bacteria; phylum Nitrospirota; class Nitrospiria; order Nitrospirales; family Nitrospiraceae; genus DATLZU01. The sequence goes on from JBPKMA010000004.1 coordinate 155,607, forward strand.
GGCTCACAAGAATCAATCCCCGCGCCAGGGAAGGCCGTGAGGGCTCAGTTGTCCCCGCAAGTTTGACATGGCAAGAGCCGACGTTCGTGATACAGTGTTGTGGAACGTGTCCGCTTCAACCGGAGGAGGCCCGTGGGGGTGTATGCACGCCGAATCTTCCCGCACCTCATGGACTGGGTGCTCAGTGGAGAGCGGTTCCAGCAGGAGCGACAACGCACGCTGAGCCAGGCTTACGGAGAGGTTCTGGAGATCGGCTTTGGGACTGGGCTGAATGTCCCGCATTACCCGCCTAAGCTCTCTTGGTTGCGCGCGGTGGATCCGATCAACATGTTACCGCGGAGAGTCGAAGAACGGGCGTCGCGAGCGACGTTTCCGATCCAGATCCAGTTCGTGAGCGCCGAAGCCCTTCCGTTTGAAGAAGCGCGCTTCGATTGCGCCGTCAGCACCTTCACCCTGTGCAGCGTCCGTGACCCCAAGACGGTGCTGAGCGAAGTCCGCCGCGTCCTGAAGCCGGGAGGGCTTTTCCTATTCCTGGAACACGGGCGCAGCGACGACGCCAAAATCGCCAAGTGGCAGGATCTCCTCACGCCGGTGCAACGCCTTATCGCCTGCGGCTGTCACCTCAACCGCAGGATCGATGCCCTCATCGCACAGGCCGGCTTGAGCCTCACCCAATTGGACCGCTTTCGGATGTCCGAGCTTCCACGGATCACCGCCGAGATGTACCGGGGCGTGGCGATCCGTTGATTGCGCAAACATCCGCGCCGACCAATCGCCTACCGCCGGCTCGGCGCATCCATCAAGGCATGAAAACTTTCAATGGCGGGAAATCGCGCCGACGGTTCCGGAGGGAGACGAGAGCTGGATTTGGCGCGATGAACGAGATAGCCGATCCCGAACCGGTCTGCCGCAGCCAAGCAGGCCTGATCATCGTCGATGTACAGCGACCGTGCAGGATCGAACCCCACCAGCCGTTGGCAATTCGGCCAGTATTCGGACCGCATTTTCAGATATCCCACTTCGAACGCCGTGACGATGCGATGGACGTACCGGTTCACGCCGGTTTTCGCGACCTTGATCTCCACGCCTGATCGATGCGCGTTCGTCAGAATCGTGACCCGCTTCCCCAGCCCTTGAAGATGCCGCAGAAAGTCCTGCGCGTCGGGCAGAAAATCAATCATCGCGTCGAGTTCCTTCGTCAACGCGACCACGTCGACGCCGGTGCATCCCGACCAGTAATTCAGATCTGTCCAGTCCAACTCTCCTTCCACAGCGCGATACATTGCCGTCAGACGCGCGCGCGCCTCTTCGAACGTCAGGCTGTGCAGGGCCGAGTAGCGACGCGGCATTTCTTCTTCGAAGAAGAAATTGTCGAAGTGCCGGTCCAACAGCGTCCCGTCCATGTCGAGCAGGACATCGTCGACCAGATCCCAGGAAAAACCGTCGATCGTCATCGGCCGCCCGTCAAGCGTATCGAGAAAAATTATTATATCCCATGACCAGAGTCCATGGCCCTGTTTCTTGTCTTCCCTCCGCGCATGTGTTACGGTCTGTTCGCCAGGTTGATTCACCGTTGACGAATGACCTATGCCTCTCCCCGTACCAACCGTCGCTATCATCGGCCGCCCCAACGTCGGCAAATCGACCCTGTTCAACCGGATCCTTGGCACCAGAACGGCGATCGTGGACGATGTGCCCGGCGTCACCCGGGACCGGAATTACGCCGACGCCACGTATCGGGGCCGGCGCTTCCGGCTCGTGGACACCGGCGGACTGGATCCGTCGGCCTCCGAAGGCATGCTGGCCCTCATCCGCCGACAGTCGCAGATTGCAATCGCGGAAGCTGACATCCTGATCCTGGTGATGGACGGTCGCGCGGGCTTGACCCCTCCGGACGAGGAAGTCGTTCGTCTCCTGCGGGGCCTTCGCAAGCCGGTTTTCTTTGCGATCAACAAGCTCGACACGCCGAAGTCCGACCCACTGGTGGCCGACTTCTATCGGCTGGGACAAGATCGGCTCTATCCGCTGTCGGCCGAGCATGGGCTCGGCGTGGCCGAGTTGTTGGATGCGATTGTCCCATTGCTGCCGGAATCCACGGACCAGGATGACGACCGTGAAGTGCCCCGAGTCGCCATCATCGGGCGACCCAATGTCGGCAAGTCTACGTTGGTGAATACGTTGCTGGGACAGGAGCGAGTCCTCGTCAGCGAGGTGCCCGGTACCACCCGCGACCCGATCGATTCGATGGTGACCTATCAAAACCGTCGCTATCTACTCACCGATACGGCCGGCATCAGGCGTCGAGGGCGAATCGATCGGGGGATCGAAGGATACAGCGTCGCCCGGTCATTGCGCGCAATTGGGCGGTCTGATCTCGCCATCCTCCTGCTCGATGGAGTTGAAGGCGTCACTGAACAGGATACCAAGATCGCCGGCCTGGTACTGCGCCAGGGACGCGCCTGCATCCTGTTGGTCAACAAATGGGACCTCCGGGAAGGCGATGCGCGCGCACGCGTGGAGTACGAAGCCGACCTGCGCCGACGGTTTCCGTTCCTCTCCTGGGCGCCAGTGCTTTTCGCGTCAGCCTTGAAATCCGATTCCTTGCGCGAGATTTTTCCGCTGATCGACCGAGTAACGGCGTCCTTTGCCGCGCGGGTCCCGACCGGATCGCTCAACAAATTCCTGCAGGCGCTTGTCCAAACACATCCTTTGCCGGTTCGAAAGGGCAAACCTTCCCGAACGACGAAATCCGTCTATATGACTCAGGTGGCGACCAAACCGCCGGTGTTCGCATTGTTCGTGGGTCAGCCGGAAAATGTGACGCCCGAGTACCTTCGATTCCTGGAAAACCGCCTCAGAGAGGAATACCACTTCTTGGGCTCACCCATCCGCATCCTGGTCAGACGGAAATGAACAGAGAAAGACACCGGACAGACAGCGACTGAACCATGGCGCCTCGGGAGAGGACAAGCACAAACAGATACGCTATCGGATCAAGAAAGGTACGGTTCTTGTCCCTCTCCACCGTCTCATCCTCGTCTTGGCAAGAGCTTCGGTGGCTCAAAGGCCGGCATTTTCCCGGATTCTTCGCTTCGCGCTTACCGGGTCCGAAACTTGCTGGGTTTTTGAGGACCGAGGAACTGCGGAGCCACGTGGAGAAGGCTACAGCGATCCGCCCCATCGGTCTGGCGTTCAACCTGGCACCGGCTTGAGTGAATTTGATCGGAGAAAATGTCCCATGAACATTGACCCATTAGCCTCTCGTCCTTCCATCTTCCCAGCCGGTTCGGCCGTCGGCCCCGGCGTCATCGTCTTTTCCCCCTCTATGCGGTTGCTGCACATGAATGAACAGGCGTTGGTCCTCTCGCGAACGCTCAACAGCGTGCAGGATCAGCCCCAGGATGGCGGAGGCGGCGCCTCCGCGCTGCCGGAGGCGCTGAGAGACTTCTGCAATGAGATTGTCGAATCATTGAATCACCGCATAGAAGCGGAGGACTGGACCCAATTCGAAATTAAGCGCATCGCCGGCCCCCCCGAACAGCCGATCCTCTTGCGCGGGTTCGGACTGCCTGATCGGTTGGAACACCAGCGATCGCGGGTGGTCATTACGCTCCAGGCGATACCGATTTCCTCCTCCCCATCAGCGGCTCCCTCTCGTTCATACCCGTAACCGCCGAGCGACTCAGGCGGACGGCGCACGTGCATCGGAATCCGTGCTTTGTTCGATTTTGGAGCTGCCGCCTGGATCCCAGCCAACGTTCACTGACTCTCCCGTTCGAGCAAGGCTTTCTGCTTGACTGGCTCCCAATCCCATGATATTCGCAGGACAATCGTTCTTGCGAAAGCGAGACCCGATCACTCTTGCTCCGACGTTCGGCGTCTCGCGCGTCAGAACCGTCATTCATCCATTGTGAATCCAACACCGCAGGAGGCTGTTGTCGTGGCCGCTTTACGATATCCATTTCTGTTGATCATCGCCGCGGTGCTGGCGTTTCGCTTTACAGCAGTCGCCGCCGAACCGTCCACCGTCACTCCGGCCAGCCAATCCCAATCCGCATCCGATCCGGCCCCATCGGTCTCTTCGGTGGAAAATGAGGTCTGGCCGTCAATCAAGCTAAAGGGTTCCGTATGGCGCCTGAAATCAGGAATGGTTTTCCTGAAGACGCCGGTCGGTCTTCTGACGCTCAGCTCGAAAACCGGTCTGCGGGATGTCAAAGGCAATTACGACGTGACGTTCTGGATCAACGGAACGAGTGCCGTAGTCGACATTCGCAAGAAAAGCGACGCCTCGCTGATCCACCGCTATGTGTCCGGCGACCTCCGGTACGCCGGGCCGGACAAGAAAGCGGTGTTATTATGGACCCCGGAAGGGGAGAAAACGTTTTCGGTGGAGGCCTACGCCGAAAAGTTGAACAGAAAGGCAGAGACCCAGTCAATCACTGTTGAGATAGATGAAGCGGGAACGATCACGGGGTTCCATGACCTGCACTATGATGTGCAGATCAACCATCCGCCGCAGTATTCATCCGACCTGCACATGAAATTGGCTGGTATCGTCTCCAAGCTCAAATCGGGATTCGTGTTTCTGAAGACTCCCATCGGCATCGTCACCGTCAGCGCCAAAACCGGTGTCCGCAACGCGAAGGTCGGCCACACCCTGACGCTCTGGGCGCACGATACCAACCTGGTCATCGACTTGCAGCAGCTCGGCGCCGCCGCGCCGAGCACCCGCTTCCTGACGGGCCGGTTGAGCTATGCCTCGCCGGATCGCCAGGCCGTGACTCTGTGGGCACCGGAAGGGGAACAAACCTTCCCGATCGAGCGTGGGAAGGCCGCCTTGGCGACGCTCAAGGAAGGCACCCCGATTACGGTGGAGATTAACGATCGAGGCATGGTGCTCGACATCCGGAAGGCGGGGTAAACCGTCCGTTCCTCCCGCATGCCCTGCTCTGACGCTCTCCGTCAAGCCTAGAGGTCTCCTGCCTCGTTCAGTATCGAGCCTTCCGCTGACGGTCGGCTTGACAGACCTCCGGAACCCCCGTACACTCCGCCCACCCTATGAAGATTCGCTCCCAGGGTCGCCGTCCGGGGGGTCGTCCGTCGACTCGACCCGATGAGCTCCCAGCTTTCGAGCAGCTCTATCGAGACCATGTGGATCTCATCTACCGTTTTGCTCAGCGGCTGTGCGGAGAGCCGGATGCGGCCAAGGACATCGTCCAAGACACCTTTCTCAACGCCTATCGCGGCTTCAAGAAATTCCGAGGAGAAGCTCAGGTTTCCACGTGGCTCTACACCATCGCTTCCCGGGCCTGCCTGCGGATGCGACGGAAACGGAAAGGAGAGCAAGAACGGGAGCTGTCCTTGGAAGAATTCATCCCCACGTCTGAAGGCGAATTCAAGCTGCAGATCCCGATGGACGGCCTCACGCCGGAAGAAGCACTGCAAAACAAGGAGTTGCGGCGAGCCCTCGATCAGGCTATCGAGAAACTGCCGCCCAAGTACCGGATGGTTTTGGTCCTGCGGGACATGGAAGGCCTGAGCGCCAAGGAGGTCGGCACGATTATGGGGATCAATGAACGGGCGGTGAAATCGCGCCTCCACCGGGCCCGGCTGTTCGTGCGACGAGAGCTGAGCGCCCGAGGCATCGGCCAGCGGGGCAGACTCGAGACCGACACCGAAGAGAGGATGGCTCCATGAGGACGAGGGCTCGAACGGCGCCGACACAAAAGAATCCGCAGCATCAACGCCACGGCCACGGAAGAGCCCATTGCCTAAAAATCCTGAAACAGTTGTCCGCGTACCTTGATGACGAACTGCCCCGTGAGATCTGCGAAGAAATCCGCAGACACTTGGGCGCCTGTCCGAACTGCGAAGAATTCGTCAAGTCCCTCAGACAAACCATCACACTCTGCCGACATCATCCCGTGCAGCCTTTGTCTCCGACCGCTAAAGTCCGGCTTCGCCGCCAAATCCTCAAGGTGGCGGCCTCCCTGCGATACAGAGCGTAGGCCCCCGACTTCTTGCCGTCACCGGAGAGAGGTCTATCCCGACGGACTAGGGTGGCATCGCCGTGCGTCGCCGCAGTATGATAAATAATGCCTATGAGTACCCCAATTCGAACGGAACGGGTGGGGCAATCCGGTCTTTGGATGGCGCTCGCCCTCTGCCTCGCCGTTGCCGATCTCGTCTGGTCCGTTCCATCCGGAGGGACCGGTACCGACAGCGAGCAAGAGCAGCCGGTCACCGTCGAGATCCGTTCCAGACAATTTCTTCCGGATCGCGTCGTGCTGCAGTCCGGGCGAAAGACCGCGCTTGTTTTTCTCAACCAGGATTCGGAGTTGCACGCGTTCGTTCCGGTGGGGCTCTTTGCGGGCGTCCACGTCAATATCGCCGGCAACGGAGCGCCGGAATTCGATGCACACGGATTCAAGCGCGTGATCATCCCCCCCGATGGCCGCGCCGAGATTCGGTTTGTTCCCGATCGGCCTGGCGAGTACGCGTTTTTTTGTGATATGCCCGGCCATGAGATGCGGGCAACGATCGTCGTCCAGTGAAGTGAGCACGCGGGCACGACAGCGTTCGTCGCCGCGACAGTTAGTCCCCCGTGTCTGTCGCGGCCGAGCCGGCAGCGGTGCGCGTTGGGTCGTGACAATCGCGCCAGTTGGGATCGTCGCGGCGGCCTTGGCCGCCCTCGCCCAACCCGGCGATCTCAATCGCGGCAAGGCAATCTACGAACAGCGTTGTGTGGTGTGTCACGGGCCCGAGGGGCGGGGCGACGGGGTACAGGCGCCCTTCCTCTCGCCCAGACCGGCCAGCCTGATTTCAGCGGCGACGTCGGTCAAGACCGATCAGGAACTGCTGCGCATCATTGCGAACGGGAAACCGCGGACCGCGATGCCGGCGTGGAAGGACGTTTTGAGTGAGGAGGAACAGCGAGACGTGTTGCGGTATATCCGCTCGCTGATCCGCTTCGGCCAGCCGACCCTGACCCCACCTCCGCTGTTTGGCAATCGATAACGCCCGTGACTCCCCCATCCTTCTTCCGCTTTGCGAGAACGACATGGTAGGGTGGCAGTTCTTCTTTTCTTGTCCTGGAGTTGGCTGTCGCGACGGAGGATCGAATCGTATGTGCGCAGGTGCCTCTTCGCCAATTGTGCCTATCTTCCTAGGCCTGGCCGTCAGCGCGTTCATCGCGTGGGGTCCGGCCAACGATAGTCCGGCGTCCGCCGCGCCCATCTTCAAGCCCGACAAAAAAGCCAAACCTTCGGCTCGTCCCTCGCCGGCGGTGGCCGCCGCTCACCGATATGCGGAAGCGATGGCCAAAGGCGATCGCGTCGCCGTCGGCCGACTCGATTTCGCATGCCAGTACGGCATGGTCACGGCGGCCGGCGGCAAGCTCAAGGCGTTCCCGCCGGAATCCGACCCCGCGTACGAGTCGTGCTGGAAACAGATCATGGATGCGCACGCGGTCGCCATCGACACAAGTGATCAGGGCATGGACATCTTATGGCCCAGCAAGGGCGACTTTGTCTTTTTCAGCGAAGACTTAAGCCGCTACCCGGCGTCGGCCTTTGTCATGGACAAGCTGGGGCTATCGCCGCCGGGAACCGGACTGCGGGTGGAGCCGCAGGGATCCACACCGATACCCGCCGCCTCGTTCCGGATACGTCCGGACGGACCGGTGCTGGGAGCGCCAGCGACGTTGGTGAAACTCACAGTCACCTATCAGGATCCTCTCACCTCGCCGGTCACCTATGCGCCGGATGCGTACAAGTGGGCAAACACGATCAAACGGCCCAGGCGGGCACTCAAGTCGCTGACTGTGCAGTGGGTCGTCATGTCGGGCTTGCGCAAGCACGGGTTCCCGAGCGATCTTGCGGTCCTCAACCTGCCTGTAGCGACCCAGGGTAACAGGCCCGAAGGGGTGCAGGAGGCCATTCCGTTCGTTACGGAAACCAGCGGAGCGGTTCGCGACTCGCTGGTCTGGTGGGGACCGAAGGACGCACCAGGGTTGCTGATCGCAGCCGTCGGGCGGGCCGTGCTGTTCCCGGACCTGCGCGACCGTGCCGCCATGCTGAACCGGGTGCTGATCATCGATCCCAACCAGCCGGAGGCGCTCACCGTTCTTACGCGCGACCTGTACGAAGTCCTTCTGCGGGAAGGAGCAGCCGCACATCAGGTACCCATCAAAGATGGAGCGCTTGCCGCCCGTGTGAGCGAGCTCTATTGGAACACCTATGCGCAAACGACCAGAACGGACCTGTCGCTCGGGATGGAGATGGGCGGCTTCGCCAAGCCAACGCCAGCCGACTATCTCTACCGGATGATTCCCGCCATGGAAGCGCTCGCCCGCGTGCGGCCGGAAGTCACGGAGAATCGGCTGCGGCTCGGCATCGCGTACCGCTGGAACAATGACCAACGCGCCGCCATTCAGACACATGAGGCGCTGTTGAACGACATCCCGCCGGAGCGCGCCCCGCTCCGAGCCAGGGTGCTCATCGAACTGGCCTGGTCGCGCATCGAGAAAGTCGCGTGGAACCGGTTCTACAACGATCCGGAGATTCAACAGGCCTACCGGGAAGCGGGCGAAGCCTTGAAGCTCGCGGATCAGCCGCTCGACAAATTCACCGCCGCCTACACGATGGCCTATAGCATGCTCTTCATGCCGAATCGCGACAATCAGGCCATACTGGACCATTTGACTGAAGCGCGGCGCTGGTACGAGCAGATTCCGGGCGCGTCGCAGGAAGTATGGAGGTACTGGCTCGGGCAGGAACTCCTGAAAGCAGTGCTCGACGCGGACCCGAAGTTCAAGCCGTTGCTGGCAGCGTCGTAACTCAAGCTCTCAGACGCCGCGGCCTGCTTTCAGAGGTGTTTCACCGACCATCTCGTCTGACGAACGGCCCTGAGCAGGCGGGCTGTTGAAAGGATCTCTTATCGTAGTGCCCCCCTTTTGTCAAGCAGCCACGAACGGCGTGCTGTGGCTGAATGGTTGTTCGACCTGGCCCGGGGGCCGATACCCGAGTGCAGCATGACCACTCGATCCACGCGACGAGTGCCTGTTCCCATTCCAGCAGCCTTGGTCCGGTCGCGGAGTCAGCCGGGGCGTGCTCCACGTTGGCGTCCGAGTCGCCGGCCGCCGGCAATAGCCCGACGCCCGAGCACTGCTGGCCCTCGCCTCAGCCACAAGATGCGCGTCTTGTTGACGGCCAGCCCCGCTGCGCAGGTGCCCCTACGTCCCGATCCGGCGATTGCCCCAAAGCAGTATACTTGCTACACTTGCTTCCTCTCAGTCACAAGTTTTTCCAGAGACAAAACGGTTCTTTGACAACTGATGGCGACGCGTCGGCTCGAACGCCCTGACGCGCTTACTATTTTTTGCGGCAGTACACCAGCCAGCTACAGAAGGAATCTGAGTATCCTCTTCCCAAGAGATTGGTACACCCTGCGCTGCGAATTGTATGGAGGCTCGGGTGCCGCACCTTGCCGGGCGAAGTAGCACTCAGCCGTCAGCTTGTAGAGCGGCCCATCTTCTTGTTTCTCCCTCCTCACGGAGGAGAAAAGCTTGAGGGTATGCTGGGTGCTGATCGCTGAATACTGCCAGCTATTTCTTTATTCGCACCAGTTCCGCAAAATACGCCGCAAACGCCTTTATGCCACCCGACGCTTGGCCCCAGTCGAAGAACTCGTTAGGCGCATGGTAGCCGTGCTCGGGCAGGCTCAGGCCGAGGAAAAGAATGGGCACGTTCCAGGCCCGCTGCATCATTACGACCGCACCGATGGAGCCACCTTCGCGGATGAAGGCCGGCTCTTTGCCAAATCCCGCCTTCACCGCCCGCTTCACCGCCTCGATGTAGGGCCCGTCGAACAGGCCGCGAAACGGCGACAACATGCCCTCGCGCTCGACCACGACGCGGGGATTCTGTTTGGCGACAAATTGCCGCAGCAGGCGGAAGATCTTTTCCGGCGTCTGGTCGGGCACCAGTCGCATACTCACCTTCAGCTCCCCGTAGCCGGGCACGATCGTCTTCACACCCGGCCCCTGGTAGCCGCCGACGAAGCCGTGCACTTCGAACGTGGGCAAGGCCCAAATCCGCCGAAGCACCTCGGCCCGCTCGGTCGTCCGCAGCGACTTCAAGCCATAGGCCCGCATGAAGCGCTGCACCTGAAAGCCCGACGCGAGGAAGCTTTTGATCTCGGCTTGGGTCAGCTTGACCACATCGTCGTAAAACCCGGGAATCTTCACACGGCCGGTCTTGGCATCGACGCAGGCGTGCACCAGATCGGCCAGTTCGGCGAGCGGATTCCGCGCCGCTCCGCCCGTCAGGCCTGAGTGCGCGTCCTTGTCGCCTGTGCGCAGCGTTAGTCGCGCGCCGAGCAGACCGCGCAACCCGTACGGCACGGCGGGTCGCCCCTTTGCGATCCAGATCGTATCCGACACGACCACCGAATCCGGACGGGGCACGGCCTCGTGATCGCGCAACGCCGCCGCAAAATTCGGGCTACCGATTTCTTCTTCTAGCTCCCAGAGGAAATGGATGTTGATCGGGACGCCCTGCTCGATCGCATAGCGAGCCCCGAGCAATGCAGCCAGCGCCGGGCCCTTGTCATCGGTGGCGCCGCGTCCATGGTAGAGGCTGTCTTCTTTGCGGAAGGCAAACGGTGCCTGGCGCCATTCCGGCTCCTGGGCCGGCTGCACGTCGAGATGGTTGTAAATCGTGACCGTCGGGTTCCGCGCACCGGTCGTCCAACCGCCGGACACGACCGGATAGCCCCCTGTTTCCACCACGCGCGCCTCGGCCCCCATATCGGTCAGAACTTGGACCGCAAACTCCGCCATCTTGCGAATCTCAGCCCGCCGCGATGGGTCCATACTGATTGAGGGAATCTCGACCATCTGGCCCAGGAGATCCTCGTATCGAGGCTTGATCTGATCGATGTACGCATCAATCAATTTCTTGTTCTTGCCCGTCGCCATCGTTGCCTCCATAGCGGCACACATCGTGCAAGCGCGGCATTATAGCCGGACGAAACCCCGGGAGAAAGGCGTGTGAAGAATGGTAGAATCAGCGATCATGAGCGCGAACGTGTCATCGGCGCTACAGCTGTTGACATTCCTCCTGATGTTCAGCCCATCCCTCGCATGGGCTGATGAACCGACGCCTGTTCAGGACATCCTCGCCAATCCCGACGCCTATCACTTACGGCTCGTGACGGTCCATGGCACCGCGCGGGACATTGAGCCGCTCGATCCCTACCTCCTGCCGACCGGGGTCACCTGTTACGGCGCCTATCTTTTCCGCCTTGACGACGAGACGGGGTCCTTGCCTGTCGCCGTCCTGGGCATCTGCGGCGTGCCGGTGTTTCGCGATCCGGAGGTGGAGGAGGGAGATCGCGTAACGGTCACGGCCACCATTCAGGCGCCTGGCCACGACAGTTATTACCTAACCCTAGAGAACTTCCGCATTTCCACAGTGGAACGCGGCCAAGTCCAGGCCATCGCGACCAAGATCGAGCGGTCCGCTGAGTGATGCAGTCGGCTGTTCGGGCTTGGGCCGTCGCGAATGCCCGACGCTTGACCCCGTCCCCGATCCTTCCGGTAGGATAAGCACGGGACGAGAGAAAGGAGGCACGCCGATGCGAACCGCGCAAGAACTGAAAGAAGGCCAAGCCATTCTCCTCAACGGCGAACTCCACAAGGTCCTGTCCATCGAGCATCATTCGGGCACCGCGAAATTCTCCGGCATCGTGCGGGCCACGCTCCGACACCTTGCGACGGGAAAGGAACGAGAGATCCGCTGGAACCTGGACGACCGGATCGACGACGTCATGCTCGAGCGCGTGAAGATGCAGTTTCTCTACGCCGATGAGGACCACGTGTTCTTCATGCACCCGCAGACCTATGAACAAGTTTCGTTGCCCCGTCTAGCGCTGCAGAAGGCCCTCCCCTTTCTCAAAGAGGGTGACACGCTTCAGGTCGAATGTTACGGCGGAAATCCGGTAGCGGTGGATCTTCCGAAAACCATCCCGATCACGGTCACCGCCTGCGGGTCCGGGATCCGGGGTCAGGGCGAAAACACCATGAAGGACGCAACGCTGGAGAACGGCATGACGATCCTCGTGCCCCAGTTCATCCAAGCGGGCGATACAGTCTTGGTAGAGGTGGAAACCGGCAGATACCTGGATCGCGTGCGGAAGGACACCAAGCGGGCGTCGTGAGGGCCGAGCCCGCTGCCCGATGTGCACGCGCGACTCGCCTTTAGGGAGACCAGCGCCGGAGGCGGGCGCGTTTGCGTCGTCGGAGCTGAACCGCTTCTTCCATCAGTTTCAACTGCCCGATCAGATGCTCGCGAACGTCCCGGTCGCCAACCCTGAGGATTTCGGCACAGCGCTCAAGGACGGTTTGCTCTTCCGCATCGAGCTCTTCCCCCACCTCGACTAACCGGCGAACCGTCGCGTCTGGGACTCTGCCCATCCCGTACCTCGTAGGCGACGCTTCCGCCGCAATCACCGCATGCCAGGTCGGCCCCTTGCCTGTGCGCAACCAGTCGACGTTCCGTCCCGTGAGATACGCGACGCGGTACAACCATCCTTCAGGAATTTCTCCACGATGAATGGCGGAGACAATGGACTGGGGACGAATCTCCAAAGGTTTTACTTACATTCCCTCACACAAATGCAGGTCCGCCGCTTACAATCGAGAAAAGCCGGCAAAGCGGGCTCGCCTCCGACGACCGCTCGACGCACGGACATCTGAACACACCACGGGCCTCTCTCGTCGGCGTGCCCGTGGGGAGCGAGGTGTATCTGCTGTCTTGGAGGACCGATACGCCCCGCTTTTTTTAAGGGCAGAAGTCTAACGACATTTCACAAGGGATTCAATGCGGGAATCGAGGCAGCGGTCGGCGGCGGGGAAAGACAAGAGAGGTTGAGCGGGTTGATGGAAAGGTCGAAGCATGGCGGGCTATGCCACGATTCTGCTGGTCGATGATGAACGAATGGTACGGGATCTTGTCGGCGCTATTCTTCAGAGGCACGGTTACGCCGTGCTGGAAGCGCCGTGTGGAGCCGAGGCCCTGCAAATCTCCCGCGACCATGCGGGACCGATCCACCTCCTGCTCACCGACGTGCTCATGCCGGAGATGACCGGACCAGCGCTGGCTGAGCAGATCAGGTCTTTCCGTCCGGATATCCGCATCCTCTACATGTCTGGCTATACGGGCAACGCCTTGCCTGTTTGCTCCGATAGCCAATCCGCCATTGCCTACATCCAGAAACCTTTCACGCTCGCCGATCTCACGGACAAAGTGCGCGAGGTGTTGGAGAAGAAGACCTGACATCACGTGGCACTGCACCTGTCTTGGCGCAGTGCCTGAGCTGTCCTCTTGCCTTCACGCCCCCCAATTCCTTCAGCCGCGTGTGGTATTGGTCCGGGCTTACGCCGGAATCGACGAGGGCCTGGAGGACCTTGATCAATTCGGCCTTCACCCCGGCTTCATACGATCTGTGGCCGAGTTCTCCGAACACACGCAGTGCCTCTTCGAACGCTGCGCGGGCCGACTCTAAATTGGTCGGCTTCTGAATCCCGCGTTCCGCCAGCATCCGATGCGCCGTCCCGAGATTGTTCTCGCGCACGGCCGTAGCTCAGCCAAGCATGCTGTTGCTTCCGTAGACGAATCGCGTCTCGAATCACTTCGATCGACCGCCTGAGGTTTTCTTTCGGATCAATGTCGCGTTGCGCCATAACGTGGGAGGTGATACCGAGGTTGTTGAGCGCGCTGGCGTGGTTCCGCTCGTTCTCCGATCGCCGCCAGAGTTCAGCCGCGATCGGCAACGCGTGTTCCGGCTTCTTGAGATGCTCCACCGGGTCCGCTCGTCCTTGGCCAGCATGCGATATGTCAATCCCAGGCCGTTCATCGCCGTCGCTAGCCCCACACGGTTCCCCTGCCGCTGATGAATCGCCGCCGCTTCCTGCAAGGCGCTTCCCGAGTATTCGAGTTCGCACGGGACTCGACGCCCCACTCCGACCGCATCCGGTAGGTATTCCCCAAGTTGGTCAACACGCCGGCATATATGGGGGAATCCTGTTTGTCGTTCAACAGGACAAGCGCCTCCTGAAACAGCGTCATCGCTCGGTGCAGATTGTTGGCGTGGTCGATGCCGCGCTCCGCATCCCTTTGAAGCATGATACCCAGATTGTTCTTCGTCGCAGCCAGGCCCCCCGTGCTCTCCTCCGCTCCGCCATCAGTAGTCGGCCGGGCTGATGGACTGCGGTCATGGCTGACCGCCTCGTCTGTCGCGACCAACACGGTCCAGAGGACGAACCCGACGATGGCCCGTGACGGTGCCATGGCATCCATCGGCGGAGTCCGAACGCGCGGCCAGCTTTTGGCTTGGCGGGTGCATGAGGCCGCTCGCAACCTTCGTGAGAAGCGCGAGGCGGCGCGCCAGCGCGGTGTCCAGCGGCGTGATGCCTTGGAACTCCGCCTCCCGAACGATTATACGAGCCTTGCTCGCGACCTCCTACAGCCATATTTCTCCCCGTCGAGTTCTGTGCTAGAAAGGCGCAGTTCCTAAGCCACGGCGGGACTCGTGAGAGGGTGGATGAAACGAAGACTCCCGGCTGCGATGGGCGGGGCCGTCTTGCACACGGCCCTCTTCGGCCTGGCCGTCGTGATCCTGACGAGCTGCGCAGGCAGCAAGGGTCTGGATCGGGCCTCGCTGCAGGAGGCGCTTCGCGCGGATACCGAACAACTCCTTGCCCAAGCGAACCCGGCACCGCCTCAGACTTCCCGCCTTTCGGTGCCCTTTACGTTGGCGGTGTACTTGAAGCCAAGGACTTACCTCGAGCGGCGCTTCGAATGGACCGCTGCCGATAGGGAAACACTGACGGCCTGGGGCGAGAGGCTTAAGTCCGATGGCATCCTATCGAACCTCCTGCTGCTGGCGGATTCGTCGGTCCATGGCAGGGGACTGAACGACATCCGACTCGCCGCGGCCCGCTACGGCGCGGACGCGGTGTTGATCGTAGACGGCGCGGCGGCTGTCGACCGATACAACAATGCGAAGGCCGCCTTCGTGTATTGGACGATCCTCGGCGCGTACCTGGCATCCGGAACCCAGAGCGATGCCCTGGTGCTGCTCGAAGGGACCTTCTGGGAGATCCGCACCCAATCGCTCCGCTTCTCGGTGGAAGCCGAAGCGCTGGCCAGCACCGTCGGCCCCGCGGCGTTCGTGCGGGATCACGACACCGTCGAGCAGGCGAAGCGCCAGGCCCTCGCCGCATTGGGCAAGCGATTGGAGGATCATCTGAAATCTCATCTCGTGAAGCAGTAGCGGCACCTGCCTCACGGCGAATCGAAGGTCCAGATGGCCGAGAAGATCAGCAGGTGCTGGGCCGCCGTGAGACCAATGATACCGGGACGGATCTCGTTGCCCTTGAAGAACCCGCCACCGATGCCGGTCGATTCATCGAATCGGTGCTCCAGCCGGAGAATCGTGTTCGTCCACGTGGAGGACACTCTGTGTTCCAGCGTGGTCGTGACGGCTTTCACGAACTGCTTGAACCCCGTCAACCGGCCGTTACGGTCCCAATAGAATTCAGGCCGGACGGTCACGCTCCAGGGGTCGTTGATGCGCCAATGGATTGGTAATTGCCCGGCCGTCCAAAAGATGCGCGGCGTACCCGGCCTGGCAAGCCGTTCGGTGCCGATCTGGTACTCGAAAGCGATCGTGACTGCTTCCCCCTTCCATTCCGCGATGCTGTCGGAAAGGAACCGCCAGAACTCGATCGCAGTATCGGCCTGGTCTGGGCCGTAATAGATCGTCTCCTTGATTGTTAGACGTGGCGTGGCCTCATAGGCCAGTTGCCCGCCGTAGCTCGGTTGGTCGTTCGGGTGAGAGAGGTGGAAGTAGCCGTTGATCACAAACAGCGTGCCGGTGAGACGTTCGTTGAAGGGATAGCTGGCATTGACGCCGAACATCAGATATGGCGTATAGTCTCCACCCCACGGTCGCGTATAGCTGAAGTTATCCTTGGCATAGAGCGAGTCATAGCCGATCAGGCTGTTGAAGAGCCCTCCCTGGATCGTCAGCCCGTCTCCCACCGGAGCCAGGTATGAGACATTGGCCCGCCCGAAGTGCCGGAGTTGGTCCGATGAACCGACCTTCGGCTGGTTCGCATGAAACCCGAACTCTTTCGCGTCTTGTCCGCCGTGCCCCATCAGTTCCATACCCCAGCGCGACTGCGTGGTGGCCTCCTTGCGGACGTAGGCTGCTCCCATATTCAGGTCCAGTTCGTTGACGCGGGGCGTCGTGCTTCTATTGCGGAACAGATGGTTGGCAGGAAAATTGAAGTCGAGCGAATAGCCAAGATCAACAAACCCGCCGTAGTGCCAGGCGGATGTCGCGACCTCACGCTTCGCGTTCGGCTCTTTCCGGATGCCGAGATCGACGATGTCTTTCCGGTGTTCCGCAGGCGGAGGTTCGGCGGCGGCGTGTTCCCCCGACATCCAGCAGAAGAACAGCATCGCCGCGCTTGCTCCCACCCACCGCTTCGTCATTGGTTCTTTTCCCGTTTCAAGCCTTACCCGATGTCGCATCAAAAGGAGATGAAAATGGAACGGGAGACTATCAAGACGGCGTAAAATCGGGAAGAGCCGAAAGAGGCGGAGAGGGACTCACTTGTACAACCTTGCGCTGTCGGAGTCGGACCGGTACCACCGCCACACCAACCATGCCCCGGTCACCAACATGCCAATCCAACCGAGGATCGCAACTCGGTGGGCGATCACCGTGTCCGAGGCCAGCATGCTCCATCGGCTGAAGATCCGTTCCCAGTCATGTTCTCCGCCGCCGACCAACGGGAGTATTTGTGAACGGGCGTCGGCCATGTACCGCGCGATGTTGAGAACGTTTTCGAAGAACCAGACGCCCGCGACGGCACACCCGAGCGTGTCGCGCCGGCCCCAAAACACCAGCCAGACCAGGAACGGCATCGCGAGCTGGCCGAGCGTCCCGCCGTAGAGCCCCACCGTCTCTCCGAACAGACCGAAGAGCGGATGGCCCGCCTCGTGAAAGACGAGATTAACGTAATCGAGGAAGATGAAGCCGTCGTCGTCCGAGGCCAGCAGGGCAAAGAATCCCACCAGCCCCGATAGCATAGCCGCACCCTGTCCGTTCGAGACCGGCTTCCACGGAACCCCGTGAACTCGCCGAGCGTGGGCAAACACGGTTCTGAAGGGATTCGTCGGCATGAGGTGGGGGAGCGGGAGCCGATCACTTCTTCGGCTCACCAAGTACACACCACACGCGGCGCGTCCCGGATTTCTGGTCAGTGACGGCCTCGCCGGAGAAGAAGCTGACTTGCCAGGCGACAATCTCATCGGTGGGCGACGGCGTCGCCGTCCAGTAGATCGCCGACTTGATGTTGACAAAGGGATGACCAGGTGGGAGCGCCGGATCTTTTTGCGACGGATCCACTAGGCTTTTCAATTCCTCGATCGTCGGAGCCCGCCAACCGGTTTGTCCTCCGACGGTCTTCCTCTCGCAACGCGCAATCGAAGCGCTCCAGACATCGAACTCACGGTCCGGCTCCCGTTCCCAGATGAGTCCGGTCTGGTTGTCCTGAACAGCTTCCCCGTTGAAGACTATCGTGAACCGGTCGGCCGCAGGAAGCGGTGATGCAACAGTCCACAGTCCGAAACCGATGAGCATGGCCCAGCCTCGGTATGGCGTCCTGGTCATCACGAGTCGATCACACTGTCTGTGCACTGAGCCCAGACCGTTTGCCTAATGCACGGAGAACGGCACCGGCGCAAAAGTCACGATGAAAATCCCCAAGGCCGCCCAGCCCACCCAAATACGGGCGCGACCAAGAGCAGCTTCGGGATCCTGTACCGGCGGATGCGCCAACCCCCACAGGCCCGCCATGCCGGCCCACAGAAACCATCCCGGCCAGCCGACGACCCCCAGCACGAGGAGCACCGGCACGATCGCCACGGCCATCGTCCGTTGCCGCGGGCCCCACAGCGCATAAGCGACGTGGCCCCCGTCAAGCTGCCCGATCGGGATCAAATTTAGCGAGGTCACGAACAGTCCGAACCAGGCGGCAAATCCGATCGGATGCAGCACGACATCCGCCGTGGGCGGCAGCGGGCCAATCACGAGCCACGAGATGAATTGCAGCAAAAGCGGCTCGCCCAGGTGCAGGCCGTAGGCCGTCTCGCCCGACACGACCTTGGAAAGTCGAAGCCCGACGATCAATGCGATGACCGCCACCACGAACCCCGCGATCGGTCCTGCCACCCCAATGTCAAACAGCGCCTTCCGGCTTAGGATGGGACCACGCATGCGAATGATCGCTCCGAACGTTCCGATAAAGTGCGGCGGCCCCGGAATGAACAGCGGCAACGACGCGGGGACGCGGTGAATCCGCGACAGTACGTAATGGCCCAGTTCATGGGTGACCAGAATGCCGAGCAACGTGACCGCGAAGGGGATCCCTCGCCACAACACGCTGGGATCCTGCACGAGAAACTGCCAGGCTCCCAGAAATGGCGTCGTGTTCGTTTGGTACGCGCCAGCCCAGAGTGTGGTGAACACAGTGGTGAGAAAGAGGATGGCGGGGAGCAAGACCCGGGACAATCCGCGCTTTGCCGGGTCGTCGCCGACCGGAATCAGCCGCTCTTCGATGACATCACCGTCATTGGCCGGCTCGACCCCGGGACGGGGCCGGGGTTCGTGGATCGAGCGTCCGGACCACTCGCCGCCTCGTTCATCATGAGCCATCCTCAACCCCCTTCAGCTCGTCCCTGCAAAGGGATTGTACACCAGTTCTTCCTGCACCGTCGTGGAGGGCCCATGACCGGGAAACAACACGGTATCCGGTGGGAGCGTAAGGACCCGCCTGCGCACCGATTCAAGATGAATCGGATACAGTTTCGCCGGATTGGCCCAGCCAATGGAACCGGCGAACAGCGTGTCGCCCACGAAACAGATCGGTTGTCCGCCTTGCTCGACATGGTAACAAATACCGCCCGGCGTATGTCCGGGCGTGGTGAGGCACCGGACGGTCAGGCGCCCAACTTGGATCGTACGCCCGTTTTCCGGAACGGAACGCTGCTCGCTCGGAGGCTTCCAGTTGAGCAGCGCGACATCATCAGGCCCCACATACACCGGCACAGGCCAGGCCGAGAGAATCCGGTCGATCCCTTCCGCATGATCGGCATGGCCGTGCGTGAGACAGACCGCGACCAGTCGCAGCCGCCGGCGGCTTAAGAGGTCGAGGGCGGCGCTGGCGTTGTAGCCCGTATCGATCAGCAGCGCCTCGCCCGAATCGTGCAGCACATAGCCCTTCACGGCATAACCGCCGATCTCGCCGTGGATGGTTTCGACGCAGGTGCTGGAGGCCGGCGCCGGCCTCCAGCCTTTCAGGGCGATGGCCTCCAAGGGTTCTGGCCGAAGCCCCAACGCCTTGGCGAGTGCCTGCACCTCCTCGCGATCCCTCGGTGCATCACCGCGCTCCAGCGCAGCGATATCGTGTCCGGGCAGGCCGGTCATGCGGGCTAGGTCCCCCACAGTCAATCCCTGCCCGATCCGCGCTTTCTTGATGATGTCGCAGAAATCGTCTTCGAGCGGCATGGAGTGCGATAACGTCAGTGCACCCCGGCGAGTTCCCGCAACCGCACATCTCGGGCTACAATCTCGGGACTTCCCAAAAGTTGCGGAGTCTGCTCAGTGTTAAACTCCAACCGGGCCACCGATTCCACTTTGGGTTTGCTGTAATGAAAGACTTCCGTGAGCCCTATGACTCCATCGTGATTCAGATCTGCCTCACCTCTCAGGCCCTTCAGAATAAAATATGTCATGAGTCCGTGTTTCCTGCTGAAATAGGTACTCGAAAACTGATCTCCCGCGCTGGCGGCCAACACCACGATGTGGTTTCCGGCCAAAATCGGATTTTCGACGGAGAGAACCACCGGTCGCATCCCGGGGGCAAGGATTGACCGATCACCCGCTCCGGAAAAACAGGCGTCGAGAACGACCACGATTTCCTTCGCGGGCAATTTCCCCAATTGTTCGTAGAGACGTTTCAAGGCATAGCCGGTCTTGTCCAGGAAGACCGGATCGCCATCATAGGGAACCAGATAGGCCCCTCTGTCCTTCACATGAGGCGCTCCATGACCGGAAAAATAGACGAATACGGAGTCGTCTTTCTTGACGCGGGTTGGCAGCCAGCCCTCGACTTCTTTTTCCAGGTCTGATTTTGTCGCGCGATCATTGATCAACAAGGCGACATTCTCTTCGGAATAGCCCATCAGCCCGGTGACGTACTCCTTCATGACGGCTGCATCATGATCGGCGAAACTGGCTTTCGGCAGCGATGTTCGGTACCGTTCGATTCCGATGATGAGCGCGTGCTTGCTTGGGACCACATTTGCCCGACCCGCAAACGGCATGTCCACATCGCTCGT
The DNA here is from genome assembly GCA_051293835.1 of Nitrospiraceae bacterium. GTDB lineage: Bacteria > Nitrospirota > Nitrospiria > Nitrospirales > Nitrospiraceae > DATLZU01. The sequence continues at coordinate 176,081 of JBPKMA010000004.1, forward strand.
CCCTCCCAGAGAAGCAACCGTTTCTCGAGCGGGCATCTGGATGGTAGGAGTCAAGGCTTGTGCATAGGCACGGATCGCTTCAGCCTTTGCAAGGTCAACCGTCATGTCATCGAGAACCTCGGATAAGGCTTCTCCCACGGCTTCCCCCACATACCGTCTGGCATCCTCGAGCACCTCAAACTGCCTCGGATGCCTGGCCGAACGGTACACATGGCTCACGAGTTGTTGACCACTCCGATCGCTCACTCGAACCTCAAAGTCTACGAGAGCCTCAACATACTTTTTGATGAACAGGGCGCTGACTCCATAGGTCAGTCCAGCCAGACCGGTCGCCGTGGCACAATGGCCATCGACTCTCACGATCGGAAGTTTCGGCTCAATTAAAAGATCAAATCGCCCAACCCCTTCCTGTTGGTTCCGGATCACTTCGACTCGTCCAAATACATGATCCAGCGATCTCGCTGTTGCCTCTTTGAGCTCTCGTCCTAACGGAAGATCGAACTTTAAGGGAAGGCAGAGCACAAATTTCGTGTCTATATGATTCTCGATGGATTCCGGCAGGATCACTCCGACTGACAACGGCATGGAGGGCTGATCTTGGTGGCGGGTAGGCGTCCGGATCGGGACCTCCGCGCAGCCCCACAAGACCATGGCTAGTATCACGAAGGCAACGACTGGAGTGTTATCCACTGTGTGTCCTGATTTCATTCTGCCAAGCCTCGACCATGGCGGGGTCTACATCAACGAGAATCACCGTCTTGAGCGCGCGCGGCGCAAACGAGCGCGCCGCCTCCACCATGACCCGCGCGGCATCCGCGTGCGCCACGCCGCCCACGCCGGTCCCCATGCCGGGGATCGCGATGGACTCGAAACCTTTCTCGTCTGCGAGTGCCAGCGCGGCCTTTGTCGCGAGCGCCACGTTCCGGACCGGGATGCGCTCGCCCGGCCCCGGCATCGTCGGGGCGTGAATGATCCCCTTGAACTTGGTCTTGCCGCCGGAGGTCAGGACCGCGCTCCCCACCGGAATCGGCGCCTGCTTTCTCACCTCCGTTTCCACCTCCTGCCCCGCCGCCCGCTTGATCACGCCGGCCACCCCGCCGCCCATGAGGCCAAGGCTGTTCGCCGCGTTCACGATGACCTGCGCGTCGGTCTCGAGAATGCTGCCGTGGACGACGGTGATGTCAAGCGATGTACCAGCCATAGGGTGCCTGCGAAGAAGCCCTCTTTTAGAATTTTCGCCGACTTGCTTCGGCTGAGTTCCTGGCTCTCGTGAGCCGCAATGACGACGCGCCTGCCGTCAGGATGACGCCAGACCCGATGACCGGATTCCTGCCGCCGCTCCATCCATACGATCGGAGGAACCCAGCAGATCCTTCAGCTTGGCCACGCACAGACCATGATGGTGTCAGTCTCGGCAGGAACTCGAGACAGCGGAGGCGGAAAGGGATCCAAGGGATCACCACCGGCGTGCGCTGCAAAAGCACGCCTTGACCGCACCTCTGGCTTCCGTCGCACTCCGGTCTTTGTCGGCGCAATGGCTGTGACAGGCAGCCCCGCTGGCCACGCTATCCATCCGGTCCGGTCGGGTTGATACCTCACCAGCAATCTTTTCTGCACGCGCACGAGTCCGTTTCATAAGACCGCCTCGCTTCATCGCCGTGCTTCCAAAGGAAGCACCGGAATTTTGCAATCGCCCTTGGCCTGTACCTCATGACCATGCGCGCGTTCCGAAGACGGTCCCACTTCCTTCATCCTTCTGGCGCCAGCTTAATCTCCTGCACCTCCCCGAACGCCGACAGCAAGCGCGGCAACGTGTCGGGGGATCCAACCGCCAGAATTCGGAACCGCTCAGGATGGAGATGCTTGCGAGCCGCCTGGAGCAGATCCTCCTTTGTCAACTTCACGACTTTCTCGCGCAGTTGCTGCAGAAAGTCCTTCGGCAGGCCGTCGTACTCAAGATCCATCAGGCGTCCCACGATGCTGGATGGGCTCGTGAACGAAAAAACGAACGAATTGACGAAGGCCTCCTTCGCCTCTTCCAATTCCTCGTCCGTCACCGGTTCCCTGCGCAACCGCTCGACGTTGGCGATGAACCGGTCGATGACTTCTTGCGTCGTGGAAAGCTTGGTCTCGGCTCGCAGATACCACACTCCCTGATCGTGCGTGCTCACGCGTAGACCGCTGCCGACGGAGTAGGCCAGCCCCCGCTGGGTCCGCACGTCCCGGAACAATCGGCTGCGGAAGGAACTGCCGCCGAGGATGTCGTTCAGCAGGGAGAGGGCCGGATAGTCGGGATCGTTCTCCTTGATCGTGAGATGTCCCACGCGCAGGTGGGTCTGCGAAGTGTCTTTACTGACATAGCGGATGACCGGTTTGGCACCGTCGGCGCCCGCTTCGACCACTTCGGGAATCTTCAATTCCGGCACGTCCCCTTTGGGCCAGTCGCCGAACACCTCGCGCAGTGCGGCCAGCACGTCCGTCTTGTCGAAATCGCCGGTAACGCCGAGGATGATGCCGTTGGGATGGATCGTCCGTTGATGGAACGCCACGAGATCATCCCGGGTCACGCGCGTGACGGACTCGATCGTGCTCTCCCGCGCGCTGGGATGATCGGCACCATAGATCAGCTTGGCGAACTCCCGTCCAGCGATGGATTGGGGGCTGTCCTGCCGGCGCCGGATGCTCTCGATCGCCTGCAGCTTGGCCAATTCAACCCGATCCGGTTCAAACGCCGGCGTCCGCAGCAAGTCGGCGAAGATCTCGAGCCCGCGCTTGAGATCCTTTTTCAACACGTCCAGTGTGGCGGAGCCCGACTCTTTGCCGATCCCGATCGTGATCACCGCCGCCAGCCGATCGAGTTCTTCGTCCACGTCCGCGGCGGACATCCGCTTGGACCCGCCCGTGCGCATAACCACACCGGTCAACCCGGCCAGTCCGATCTTGTCGGGCGGATCGAGCCAACTCCCAGTCCGCATAATGGCCTGCACGGTGACCAGCGGCAATTCGTGATCCTCCAGCAGGTACACCACCATGCCGTTGTCCAAGACCAGCCGCTCCGGCTCTGGCGGGTTGAACTCGACCGGAGGAAAGCGCATAAGCCGCGGATCGGTCAGCCCGGCATCGGCCGCCAGGACAGGCCCGGTCACGGCGATGAGCGTGATCGACATCAACGCAATGAGAATGACGCCGTTGGAGACCATGCGATGACCGCTCACCTCCCCTCCGGGCTGCGCCCCGCGCTTCACGAGTAACGTTTCACGTGTCACACCACTCATGGCCTCACCTCGTCGGCCGCCTTCGCTGCGATCTTGCGAGCAGCGGGCGTCTTCACAAGCGTGGCAACCGTGCGGTTGGACTTCTTCAAATACTGAGTCGCCACCCGCTGAATGTCCTCCGGCGTCACCTTGGCGATGCGATCGCGCGCATCGAGGATATAGCGCCAGTCCCCAGCGACGGTCTGGTAAAAGGCCAACTGCGAGGCTAACCCGCTGTTCGACCGGAGCGATCGCACCAGCGAGGCATCTAGGTTGTTGAGCACCTTTTCGAGTTCCTGTGGAGTCACCGGTTCGGTCTTCAACCGTTCCAGCTCTTCGTAAATCGCCGCCTCCACTTCCGCGGCGGTGTGAGGTGCCAACGGCGTCGCGCTGATCACAAACAGGTTGGGCGCCCGCACACCGGGGTAGTTGGTGTCGGTCATGACCGAAGCGGCAAGCCGTTTCTCCCGCACCAGCCGGCTGTATAGACGGGAGGTCACCCCGTCCGACAACACCGCGTCGATCACATCAAAGACGACATCATCAGGATGCCCGATACCCGGTTTGTGATAGCCGATGAGCAGCATCGGTTCCGCATCGAACTCGACTTCCACCCGCCGTTCCCCGCGCTGCGGCGGCTCGACCGTCACGACCGGCGGCGGGGGCGGCGCCGGCGGGATGACGCCGAACGTCCGCTCGAGCAGATCGATCACTTCCTTGGGGTTAATGTCGCCAACGAGGGCGACCGTGGCACCCGAGGGTCCATAATACGTCTTGAAGAACTCCTCCGTCGCCGCGGGCGTGAGCGATTCGATGTCCGACGCCCAGCCGACGGTCGGAAGCCCGTACGGATGGGCCTGAAACGCGGCGGCCGTGAAAGTCTCGAACAGGAGCCCCTGTGGATTGTCGTCCGTCCGCAGCCGCCGTTCTTCCATGACGACGCTCCGCTCCTTATAGAACTCGCGCAACACAGGGTTCGCCATGCGGTCGGCTTCCAGGACCGCCCAGAGCAGCAGCCGGTTCGACGGCAGGCTGACCATGTAGCGCGTGAGATCCTTGCTCGTGGCGGCGTTCAGTCCCACCGCGCCGTGCCGCTGATACAGCAGCGCCATCTCGTTCGCGACCACGTACTCGTCGGCCTTATCCTGCAGCTCTTTGAAACGCTGCATGAGCTGATCAAGCGCCGGCTCGCCGGCGGACGACGACCTGCCAGAGGTCTTCACCGCCGCCGCCCGTTGCCGCCGCTCGATTTCGGTCCCGAGCCGGTGCAACTCCTCCAGCAGCGGGCGCTCTTTTTCGTAATCCTTCGTCCCGACCATGCGGGTGCCCTTGAAGGCCATGTGTTCGTAAAGATGGGCTACGCCAGTGCGGCCGGTGTGTTCGTTCATGCCGCCGACGCCGAACGTGAGATTGATCGAGACGACCGGCGTCTGGTGCCGCTCGACCATCAGCACCTTCATGCCGTTTGAGAGTTGATGCTCGATGACCCGTCCGGCCAGACCGGACATGTCGGCCCGCGACAAGGCAAGGCTCAGATGAAGACTGAAGCCGAGGACCAGGACGAACATCAGCAACGTTTTCTTCATACAAAAATCTCCATCAATTCTTCCGGCCGTTCGATGAACCACTCGGGCCGGCAGGCCGCCATCTTCTCCCGATTCCCCATCCCGTAGCCCACCGCGCAAACCCGAATGCCGGCGTTGTGCCCGCCGTTGATGTCGTTAGTGCTGTCGCCGACGAGGACCGTGCGCTCGCGAGGGACGTTCAGCACCTCCATGATTTTCAGCAGCATCCCCGGTTCGGGCTTCAGCCCGTAGCCATCGTCCCCGCCGATCACGTAAGCAAAGTGATGATTCCCCAATCCGTCCAAAATCACTTTGGTGTATTCGATGGACTTGTTGGTCGCCACTGCCTTGTACTTATCGGCGAAGTGGGCGAGCATCGTCTCGACACCCGGATAGAAACGGGTCCGGTCCAGGCAGTGCGCCAGATAATGGCCGCGAAAGACGCGCAAGGCTTCCTCGTATTTGGCCTGGTTCGCCTCACCGACCGCTAGCCGCAGCAGGCGCTTGACGCCATCGCCCACGAATCCGAAGATTTCCTCCTGGGGACGGCGCGGCAGGCCGAGTTCCTCCAGCGTAAGGTTGACCGCATAGGCGATGTCCCACTTGGACTCGATGAGCGTGCCATCCAGATCGAAAATCAAGAGATCCACCGGCGTCTTCACAGCCATTCACTTCACCTTACGCAAGTCGTCCCGCAGCGCAATCAGCTTCGCGCGGCGGCCAGCGTCGGATTCCTGCAGGATGGCCTCCCGCACGAAGTTCAGCATGCGTGTGCGCCCAACGTGCGGAGGGAGGATCGGTTCGACGATCCGCCAGCGGTTATTCACCGCCCGGACACGGACCCGAACCTGCTCGGTCGTGACCTCCGGAATAAACGACGCCGTCTCCAGATAGACCGCGCCGAGCACGCGGAATTCGACCGGGATCACAACCTCCAGCATATTGACGATCTCCCACTGTCTCAACCGCTCGGGCACCGCGTAGCTGTCGATCACGACGACATGCCCCCAGGCCGGCTCTTCTTTCCATCCGACGTAGGGCACGATTGCGTCGAACGACAGGCCGTCCAGACGCGCCCCCCGCGCATCCAGCGAAAGGTACTTCTTGACCACTTCGGCCGGTGAATTGTTGATGGCCCCGGTCTGGGCGAGCCCCGGCCCTGCCGCCGACACGACGCCAAAGAGGCTCACGATCGCCAGTCGCAGCCAGCGGTGTTTCGTCATCCGTCGATCACAATTCATGTCACTTCGTGCAATTTCATCAGGTTGGTCCCGCCGGGCTGGCCGATTCGGGTCCCCGACAAGATCACGATCCGTTCCCCCGTTTTGACGAGCCCCTCCGCCTTCAACCGCCGTTCGGCTTCATTCACCCGTTCGTCGGTCTGATCAATTTGCGGCATCGTATGAGGGATGACGCCCCAATAGAGGGCCATTCGCCGGCGGACCGTTCCGAAGGGGGTAAAGGCAATGATCGGCGCAAGCGGACGCTGTTTGGAAACAAGGCGCGCCGTCATGCCCAACTCGCTGAAGGCGACGATGGCGCTGGCTCCCACCGCAGCGGCCACCTCCGACGCCGCCGTGCAGAGGGCCTCCGGAAAGGAGACATCGCTTCGGCCGGCGTCCGCCCGTCGCGGCAACGCCGGCCTGACGCCTTCTTCCGCCGCCCGAATGATTCGATCCATCACCCGCACCGCCTCCACCGGATACCGTCCGACAGCCGTTTCCGCGGACAACATCACCGCGTCGGTCCCGTCAAAGACGGCGTTCGCCACATCCGAGGCTTCGGCTCTGGTCGGCCGGGTCTGGTGGGTCATGGATTCCAGCATCTGGGTCGCGGTGATCACGAGACGGCGGCGGCGATTCGCTTCTGCGATGATATGTTTTTGCAGAACCGGCACGGCTTCTGGCCCCATTTCGACCCCGAGGTCGCCGCGCGCGATCATGACCCCGTCCGCCTGCTCCAGAATCGCGTCCAGGGCGGTGATGGCTTCCGCCCGCTCAATCTTCGCGATGACCGGTTGATCGCCACCCAAGTCCGCGATCCGTTTCTTTGCAGCGACGATATCCTCTGGCCCCCGCACGAACGAGAGCGCCACGTAATCCACTCCTTGGGCGATGCCGAACCGGAGGTCCTCCTGATCCTTGTCGGTCACCGTCGGCGCGCTGACCCGCGTGCCCGGCAGGTTGATGCCCTTCTGGGAGAGGATTCGCCCACCGGTCATGACCGTGCATTCGACGATGCCACCCGAGATCCGGTTGACCTGTAGCTCCACCAACCCATCGTCGATGAAAATCCTAGCTCCCGGTTGGACATCACGCGCCAGGTAGGGGTATGTCACCGGAATTTCCGGAACGTCGCCAGAGAGTCCAGTCCGCGCGACAGTGTGAGCGCCAATCTGACCGCCGGACCGCAAAAGCATGGTCTGCAGGATCACCCGCTGACCGGGCACGACGTCTATCGCACCGGCGCTCAGCTCACCGACGCGAATCCGCGGGCCTTGAAGATCCAGGATGACAGCCACCGCGACCCGGCATCGCTCGGCTGCTGCACGAACCGCGTGAAGGGCGCGCCCATGCCATTCATGATTGCCGTGCGAGAAGTTCAGCCGCGCAGCATCCATCCCGCTCTCGATGAGCTGATCGAGCAAGGCAGGGGAATCGCTCGCCGGGCCGATGGTGCACACGATCTTCGCTTTGCGCATGGCAGTCCGCACCTCGCCCCCAACTTCTTGCCTCTAGCCGACGTGCGATAGAGTCGCCGCCATTCTAACAGACGTGGAAATACCAGCAAAGCGCGTTGACCGCCTCACGCACCACATGGTACGTTGCACCGCTTTCTCTTAAGCTTTGGCTATTCGCTCCCAACTGCTCGCTATGAAAACCACGAAATCCCAGAAGCTCTTTACCGAGGCGCAACACCATATTCCCGGCGGCGTGAACAGCCCGGTTCGGGCCTTCCGCTCGGTGGGCGGGCAGCCGCTCTTCATCAAGCGGGCGAAAGGCAGTCGGCTCTTCGATGTAGACGGGAACAGTTTCATCGACTACGTGCTGTCGTGGGGACCGTTGATCCTCGGCCATGCGCCGGCTCCGGTGATTAAGGCAATTCAGCGGGCCGCCGCCAACGGCACCAGCTACGGCGCCCCCACCGAACTGGAGGTGCGGCTGGCCCGCATGATCCACGAGGCGATCCCGTCGATGGAAAAAGTGCGGCTGGTCAGTTCCGGCACCGAGGCTGTGATGAGCGCCATCCGCGTCGCGCGCGCCTACACGAAACGGGATGCGATCCTCAAGTTCGAGGGCTGTTACCACGGGCACAGCGATTACCTGCTCGCCAAAGCCGGCTCCGGGCTTGCGACCTTGGGCCTTCCCGATTCACCTGGCGTGCCGGCCGACTTTACGCGCCATACCATCACCGCACCTTACAACGACATCCGAACGGTCACGCACCTGATCAACGAGCATCACCGGCGGCTCGCTTGCATCATCGTCGAGCCAGTCGCCGGCAACATGGGTGTCGTGCCGCCGGGCGAGGATTTCCTCCCGACCTTGCGGCACCTCACCGAGCAGCATGGCATCCTGCTGATTTTCGACGAAGTGATCACTGGCTTCCGCGTGCACTATGGTGGCGCGCAGACCTTGTACGGCATAACGCCGGACCTGACGTGTCTGGGCAAGATTATCGGCGGGGGACTGCCGGTGGGTGCTTACGGGGGCAAGAAAGAAATCATGGATTTGGTAGCGCCGGCTGGGCCCGTGTATCAAGCTGGCACCCTGTCGGGCAATCCGCTCGCCGTCACGGCCGGCATTGAGACGCTGGCTCGACTCCAGGCGCGGGGCGTCTATCGGAAACTGGAGACGCTGTCCGCGGCATTGGCCGAGGGGTTGAGAGACGCGGCCAAGAAGACGGGAGTCCCGCTGACGCTGACGCGGGTAGGGTCAATGCTGGGAGCCTTTTTTACCAAGGGCCCGGTAGTGGACTGGGCGACAGCCAAACAATCGGACACGGAGCGCTATGCGAAATTCTTCCGCGGGATGCTGGAAAAGGGCGTGTACCTCGCACCCTCTCAGTTCGAAGCGGCGTTCCTGTCCACCGCCCACACGGAGGCCGACATCAAAAAAACGATCGCCGCAGCACAGGCGGTTTTCAAAAGACTGTAGACGCTATGGCGCATCGCGCACGGCACGGGCCGCGGAGGTGATGGCTTACCTCGGGAGACCATTCATGCTCTCGAGCTAGACGGGCCGTGCAGCTGTATCGAAATCAACTCAGCCTGTATCTCACTCGATACAGCCGGGAGGCCTATTCGTCGTCCTCGTCCTGCGCCTCCAGTGCCTCTTGCCGCTTTTGCTCCTCCATCGCGTTGTGCAGGAGCATCCGGATGAACATCGAATAGAGCGAGCCCTTTTCTAGTGTTCCACCGGGCGGAATGGCAATCTTTCCTTCTTTGATCATCTTATCCATCCATGCCTTCTGATCGGGCGCAATCAGGACGGGGATCTCGACCAACCCCACTTTGCCGAACATATCCATGGCTTAACCTCCTAGCGCGACGAGCAAAACTAGCGCGACACGCGGGAACACCAGGATCGCATTAAGCGAGACCCGCATTCCCCACCTTCGCGCCTCTTTCCCACAGCCCATCGGACTGCCGGTATTCCAGCACGCGGTTTTCTTCCTTGTCAACCACACTGAGGCTCGATTCTGGAGTGGCACGCGGTGTGCTTTAGGCCTCGCGCATGTGCCGAAACCCCACCCCGAGTGGAGCGCTTATGATCTCCAAACACGTCCTGCTTGCAGTCTGGCTGTCAGTCGTGTTCCTCCAGTCCGGTGTGCCCATCCCGGCGGATGGCGCGCAGCCTTCGCCCCCGCCACCGATGGGCACCTATGCGTCAAACTTAGGGTCCGACCTTCGTCCCCACTGCGATCTCTGCTGGAATCCGGCCCAGCCGAGCCAACGCCAACTCCGGTCCGCCGGGTCACCGCTGCACGGACATCACATTAAGAAAGGCCGTCGCCCGCACCGCAAACTGGGCTGGCGCAGTCGCGCCCCGCATTCATCCCTACGGCGGTCCCTCCCCCATCGAGCCCTGAGCGCCACGGACGGCCCCGGCTATTTGCTCGACGCGTGGCAGGTCCAGGCAATCGACGGCGATACGATTCGGTACGGCATGGAGCGGATTCGAATCAGAGGTATCGACACGCCCGAACTCGCCGAGGCTGGCGGGTTCGACGCCACGCAACGACTGGCCCAGCTCCTCAAGGACGGGCCGATCCGGATCATCCCTCATGGGCGCGATCTTTACGGCCGAATGCTCGCCGACGTGTACGTCAATGATCAGAATGTGGCAGAGATTCTCACCAACGCAGGCTATGCCAAGCCTCGGCCATGACCGTGAGAGTAAGACGACCTTGCAAAGCCATGGAACGGGGTCCGATTCAGATCAAGTCTGGCGAGGCGGGTTGTCTGATCGTATGCCTGCCGTATTCCCGCGATCTCGTGATGAAGATCAAGACCGTCACCGGTCGCCGCTGGCTTCAACGGGGAGAAGGATTGGACGATTCCCCACACCAATTTGGTGCTTTGCAGGAGAGCCGATCGACGTTGATCCTGGGCGGGATGCCGCCCAAGTCGCTCAACACGACAAGCGAGTGTCGGAAACATCTTCAGCGATGTTCGATCGACTTGGCAGTGAGAAGGTCTGCGCTGCGAGACAAAACCAAGCGCTGGCGGCGACACGGTTTCTCTACCGGCACGTGATTGGGCGCGACATCGGCGACCTCGATGACTTCGGTGAAGTCATCGTGCCAGAAAACCATAGGCAGCTCCCTGTGACCATGACCTGCGAGGAGAGGAAATGAACGCCGTCCTCGCGAATCTGGCCTGCGACAAGTGTACGGCGCGGGGCTTCGGTTGATGGAGTGCCTGAGCCTCCGGTGCAGGATGTGGACGGCTCTCCGAACGAAATGTTGATTCGGGACAGCAAAGGCGCGAAAGGCCGCATCCCGATGCTGCCGGAATCGCCCAAGGCCCGCTCTAGGACCACCTCATGCAGGTCAAGGCCGTTCATCAACGGGATCTCGCCGAAGGGTGGGGCCGCGTCCTGCTTCCCCACGCCCTCGACCGCAAATTACTCTAATGCGTCCCAGAACTGGCGTTAGCAATGTGTGTGAAAAGGGGTCGGTGTGTGTGAAAAGGGGTCGGGAGTCTTTTTTGGTGACTTCCGCAGGGATACAACTTCCAGAGGCCGTTTCTTGGGCAAGTTCTGCGCTTCCTACTCCGACAGGACTCGACGAACCGTACCCCACCGCATCGGTCCTGCTCGCGCAACCCTCTTGACAAAGTGAAATTGTCTAGGTAGGCGTATGGCCCTTTTGGGGAACCGGCACCAGGAGCACGCCGTGCATCCAGCTTGTAGGAAATCCCTTACAGCCGAACCGGGGTTCCCATGTCTCAGTTTCCCAGACCTGACTCCTTACGCTTGTGCGCTCGTCCTGGCCTGGTGGGCGTTGATGCTGCCCGTCCCGGTAACAGCTCAGGAATTTCCGCCCAGTGTCCAGGACGAGCTTCGCTTGCTCAAAGAGGAAACAGTCACGACCCCCATCCGTCACGAGCAGCCGATCTCTGAGGCGCCTTCCAATGTCTATGTGATCACCGATGAAGACATCCGTCATTCCGGTGCCGTGGATCTCCCAACTCTGCTTCGCCGCGTGCCCGGCCTGGAAGTGATGCAAATGACGGGCGCGGATTTCAACGTCAGCGCACGCGGGGACAACCAAGTCTTCGCCAACAAGCTGTTGGTGCTGGTCGATGGGCGCTCGATCTATGTCGACGTGCAGGGCTCGGTGTTCTGGAAGACCATTCCGGTGACGCTGCCGGAAATCAAGCGCATCGAGGTGGTGAAGGGACCGATCGAGGCGCTGTACGGGTTCAATGCCTTCGACGGCGTCGTCAATATCATCACGAAATCGCCTGATGAGATCAAAGGCACAACCCTGCAGATCGGCGGCGGCGAGTTCGGCACGCTGACCAGTGCCGCGATCCATGCCGGCACGCAGGGCAAGCTCAGCTATCGCCTCTCAATTGGCGAAGATCAGACCGAACAGTGGGATGACCGCCGTGCGCTTGCCTTTCGAGCGTATAAATTCAACGTCCATACTGAGTATGCGTTGGACGAGGTCTCGCGGCTGGTCATCTCGGGAGGACTGGTCGACGCCAACCGATTCGACGGACCGGTTACTGACCGGATCGGGCTGAACGGCACGTTCACTGATGGTTACGCGAACATTAGCTACGAACGGCGGAATGGTTTCCTCCGCGCGTGGTGGCGGGAATTCGACACCACCGCAGACTTCAGGCCCCACCCGGGGCTCGCTGGCTTGTTCGTGCTGACAGATCGCAATGGCCAGCCCATCGGTGCTTTCGTCAACAATTCTTACAATATCGAAGCCCAGCACACCGTCGAGGTGGGTGAGGGGCACCGCGTTACCTACGGCGTGAATTACCGGCATAATTCCCTGTCAAGCACCATCATCGACCGGTATGGCCGGGAAGATCGATTGGGGGCGTACCTTCAAGGCGAATGGCAGGTCACTCGGCCGGTACGACTGGTGACCGGGGTCCGCTACGATCTCCATACGGAGATCAACCCGACAGTGAGCCCGCGTGTCTCCCTGCTGTACACCCCCATCCCCGACCAGACGTTCCGTGCCGCTCTCTCGGTCGCGTACCGGCCTCCGACCTTGCTGGAGACACACCTTGATACCCGCGCGGTTCTCCCTGGGCCAGTCGTGACGACCGGCATGCCTACCTCGAATCTCAATCCCGAGCAAATCGTGTCCTACGAAGTCGGCTATCAAGGCTGGTTCCTGCGACACCGGCTTAGGCTGCGGGCGGATCTGTTTCTCAATCACATCTCCGACCTGATCGCGGTGCGCACCCCGACGGCCACGACCGCCGTGAATGTGAACGAAGGCGAGGCCGACATCTACGGCGGGGAAGCGGGTGTTGAGTTCCTGGCGACATCATGGCTCACCGGTTTTGCGAACTACGCCTACCAAGAGGTCGGGCAGACCTTCACGACTCGCGCGCAGCGCGGAGCCCCACGGTTCAAAGTTAACGCGGGACTGCGCGCCGAATGGAGCAACGGGATTAGCGCCGAAGCGCTGCTGCACCATTACGGAGCTGCCGTTTATCCGATCGATCCCACCTTCGCAACCTTGGCCCCGTCCGGCGCCGTGGTCCCGGATGGACGGGTCGGCAGCTACAATCTTCTGAATCTCCGCGTCGCCTACCGCTTTTGGCGGGAGAAAGTCGAGTTGGCTGTCTCGGCCTTTAACGCCTTGAACGACAAGCATCGGGAACATCCGCTAGGCGAGGTGATTGGAAGCCGGGTGATGACCTGGTTGACGGCGAAGCTCTGGTGAGGGTCGCGGGCGGTGAGGAACGGTTGAGTCAGGCGTCCTGCAACAAAGGGGTCGGGATTCTTTTCACGGCATGGCCATGCTACGGTTAGTCGCATGGCCCATACGACGACCGCCTGTCTGGTGACGGCTTGCTCCTACACACCATCCCCCTCCGGCACGCCGGCACACACAGCCGGCAACAACTCCGGTGCATTCAGACGCCGGAACGGCCGTTCCACGATCTGCAGAACGTTCCCGATCAACGCTGCGGCGGACGCAACGTGCTTGCCCCCTTGCCCGCCGTCGCCCGCAGCCGCACAACCGCAAACAGCGACTCGACCACGTTGGTGGTGCGCAGATGTGGCCAGTGTTCCCGCGGGAACTGATAGAGGGTGACGAGCCGCTCCCAGTCGTCCTGTAAGCGCTCGACCGCCTTCGGCGCCAGCGCGCGATAGCGGCGGCTGAATTGGTCCCGGGCCCGTTCACACTCGGCCTGTATCTCGGCGTACGGCATGGCTTTCAGTAGGGCTTTCGCCCCAGCCTGATGCTTCTTCGGCAAGGCATCCAGCACATGGAGGACCTTATGATTCCAGCACCGCTGCTCGGCGGCCATCGGCGGCTGCTCGGCGAGAGCCGCCAGCTCCCCACGTGGCCATCGGCGATCGGGCAGCGCCAGGGCTTCAGCCCCCGGCTTCCCCGATTGCGCAGCCCCGCGCCCCAGGATTCCTTCGATTTGCGTTGGCCGCTCTCCATCGGGAGCACGACCTTGCGGCCATCCGTGAGCGCCCCGATCACGACGAGGAGCACCGCCTTGGTCTGCGCGCCAGCCCGGCTTTGACCTACCGCCCATCGGCCCACACGGAGACGATCTCTCGGGGGGCGAGCCGCCGCTACTTCCACGTGGCATCCTCATCCTGCCCCCGCGCCTGGAGCCGCGGGAGTGAGGCGGGCAACCAGGGCGCCCCTCACCCAACAGCCCCGCCGCGCCAGCTCGCAATCGTCAAGGCCAATCCATGCCGATACCACGGCCGCAACAGCGAGCCGCCCTGTTTGCTCCAGCGCTGGAACAACGGCAGCAGGCGACTGCCGAACCGCTCGGCTAGCCCCGTCCCCGAGGCCGTCGGACGGTGATCGTCCCACAGAGCAGAGCCAGCTTCCGCGGCTGCGGCTTGCCCTACCCATTGCGAGACCCCGCCGGGGTCTCCACGGCGGCCCGCCGCGCCGACTTCGCCCGGCCTAGCCGAACCGGGACCTCTTCCACTCACAGCCGCTGCACAAACTGCTGGAGGTGGTCGTGTACAACCTCCTCTCGATGGTTCCACCGACGCCCTGCCTCGACTCCGGTCCCTGTGCTCTGCTCGTTCACGGCGGGGCCTCGACCCGGGGGCTTGGCCACTCGAAAGGTGCCCACCGCCCTTTTCCTCTTTCCACAGTATACCTCCCGAGGCAAGGCGACTGTGGCATAGATCGCGGTGATTTGGAGAGAAAGACCTCGCTCCAGATCTGTGGATAGGTCACGATTGTTTGCAATAAAGATTCCCGACCCCTTTTCTTCGTTCGTTTTCTTTGTCTATGTAGAGTATGATAGTTTTTCATCTGCGACCCCGTATGACCGGTTGGCATTCTCGGCCGAATGCTCAATCGCATCAGCTGCACGATGAAACACAAAGAAAGGGCTCGCCACTTGTCCTCTCATCTCCAACGGAGGGACCAATGCGTACCTATCGTCTTTTCGCCATTTGTCTGGCGCTCCTTTTGTCTTCCGCCTCGCTCGCTGCGGCAGAGATCCTCGCCCTCTTGAACTATGCGAGCAAGCCGAATCAGCCGGTCCGGCGTGAAGGCATCGCGATCATGGACATCGATCCTCAGTCGGCTGACTTTGAGGTGCCTCTGCCGCCCGACCTGGCGGCTCACCATCTCTTCTTCGATCGTGATCGGACCAAGGCGTACATCACGGCGCTCAGCCAACCAGTGCTCCATGTCATCGACCTCACCCGCTTCCCTTACCGTCTCCGCGCCATCAACGTGCCGGAGTGCCAAGTCCTGGAAGACTTGGTGGTCTCCGAGGACAACCGCATCTGGTACTTGACCTGGATGGGATCGAGCAACGTGATTATGGGCGATGCCGTGAAGGATCAGCCGTTGAAAGTCATAAATAAGCGCTGCCCCGCCCGCTGAGGCCTTCATCCTCTATCCGCACGGGATCGCGATCCATAACGGCATCGACCGAGTGCTCGTCACGAGTACGGTGAAGCCGGATAACGTGTTGGAAGCGGGTGAGACCGTGACGGTGTTGGAAGCGAGCACGGGGAAGGTGCTGTCCACGCACATGCTTGCGGTGAAACCCTCTCCGGCGAAATCCGCACCGGTGGAAATTATGTTCTCGCCAAAATCCGATCCGCCGGTGGTCCATATCACCAATATGTTGGAAGGGACGCGATGGGCTGGTGTCTGAGATCCTCAGGCAAAGACCTTCGCGTTCCACCAGGTGGACGACTTCGGCTCGCGGCAACAAAGTGTGCCGCTGGAAATGCTGTACAACGCCAAGGGGGACCGGTTGTACGTCACAACAGCCAAGCGGGGTTCGTGAATGTGTACGACAATACCGACCCATGACAGCCGAAATTTCTGCAAGCCATTCCTGCCGCGGCTGGTGCGCACCATAGCGTACTGTCTCCCGACGAGCGCTATCTGTTCATGCAAAACAGTCTGCTGAATCTTGAGGGCATGAGCGATGGCTCCGTCACGGTGATCGACTTGGCCAAGGCGGGCAGGTGCTTGGGAGCATCGACACGTTGAAGACACAGGCGGTCAACCCGAACTGTATCACACTGCTGCCGAATCATTTTCAGCAGGCCGGCGCGCGGGTGGGCCAGATGAGGTAGTAGCGCCTCGGCCGAACAAAACGCGTTTATTGACTTCGGGACTCCGCTCGCCCGTCCCGCCTCGTGACGGCCGAAGAGCCGTCGCTCAGGGCCGCTCAATCTTCTATCGCTACTAGTAATGAGCCCAGGCAACGGGTTCAACGCAGCGAAGCGCCATAGGTGATCGCGCGGTTATAAACATGACGGTTGTCCAAAAACGAGACTCGATAACCGCAAGGCGAAATCTTTTGGGAGAAAGCCAACGCGCGAACGGGCTACGCCTCACGTTGGGGGCCGGCTGGCTCATCGTCCTAGCGATGCTCGCCGGCTGCTCGTCGATCCTGCAGGTGCCGACCGAGCACATCGTGATGATCAACGGCCGCGGGAACCCGGTGGATCCGACTGGAAACATCGGCTGCGCAGAGGAGCCGGCGCCGTGCAACGGCTCGCACTTCTGGTTCACGGCCTATCCCGAGATGACACGGGACCGGTACGACGCCTACCTATCGAAGCTGTTCGAGGCGATGCGGCGTGATGCGCCCATGATCGACGGCAAAAAACGACTCTTGATCTTCGTCCACGGCGGCCTGAACACCCAGGTGGGGACAATCCAACGGGCCGCCGCCCTCTACCGTTCCATCCAAGCAGCCGGTTATTTCCCGATCTTCCTCAACTGGCAGTCCTCGCTGGTTTCCAGTTATTTCGATCACTTGCTCTACATCAGGAAAGGCCAGGACCTTGGGGTGGCAGGCGTGCCGTTCGCGCCCTTCTACCTGCTGGCCGACGTGGCGCGCAGCGTGGCCCGTGCGCCCGTCGTGTGGTCGTTCCTATTCTGGAACGACATCCGGAGCATTCCGTTCTTCACCCCGCCGGACGAAACGGACGCCAGGCGCATCGCCGACGACGTCAAACGGGAAGGAATCTTCGACTTGGAAGAGGGAGACGACAAGCGGGATATCGCCGAGGTGATTGCCTCGAGATTCTCCTGGCTCGTCACCCTCCCGTTCAAACTGCTGACCGCGCCGTTCATCGACGCCTTCGGTAAAAGCGCCTGGGAGATCATGTTGCGGCGCACGGACCTGCTGTACCACACCGATGGCGACTTCTCCACTGAGTCCGACGTCGCTAAGCGGGCGCACGCGGAGAAGGGCTATCAGCATGTCCAGGCGGACGGCGCTCTCTCGGTCTTCATGCGCCGGCTTCAGAAGGAACTCGAGCGGAACGGCGGCTTCGACGCTTGGGACATCACGTTGGTGGGCCACAGCATGGGCACGATCGTACTCAATCGTCTGATCCATGACTTCGGGACGTCCCGGTCGGGAACGATGCCCTTCAACCGGATCGTCTACATGGCCGCGGCCGCATCGGTTAAAGATTATGAGGACAGCGTCTTCCCCTATCTGGCCAAGAACCCTCGCGCGCAGTTCTACCACTTGACTCTGCATGTCCGAGCGGAAGCTCGCGACCGCTGGGAGCTGGTCCGTTATGTGGATCTTCCACCGCGGGGCTCCCTGCTCGTATGGGTCGATGAGTTCCTGGCCAATCCCGCGACACCGCACGACCGCACCGCGGGGCGGTTCACCAACCTCATGGTCGCGCTCCACGATACGCCAGAGGAACTGCGCCAGCGCATTCATATTAAGGAGTTTCATGCGGGCATGGGCGTGCAAAGCACCGATCCCCAGAAGCACGGCCAATTTTCGGCGCCGTTCACCTTCTGGAATCCGGAGTGCTGGGAGCCCAAGCGACCCAGCTCACCGGCTTGTCTGGCTGGACAATAATGCGTGGGGCCAAAGAGGCTCAAGTGACGGTGCGATCCGGCTTGACTCCTTTTCGCGTTTCCCGTACCACCACCGCGTTTGCCCGCCTTCCGGAACCGATGCCATGAGACTTCTTTTTTCAGTTCTGTTCTTCTTATCGCTGTTCTTCTTGTCGGCTTGACCGCCGCGCTTTCGTCCGCTGCACAAGACGCCCCGATCCAACCAACTGTTGGATCTCGCAAACCACCGGTCATTTATTTGGACGTCAACACCAGCACGTGGCGGACGCGCGGGCGGGTCGCGTTCGCGCTGAGCCCTGCGCTGCAGTCAAAACTGACTTCCGCCGGGTTTGCCGTCACGCAGGACCCGGAGCCCCCTCTCGATCTGATCCTCACGGTGGACTACCGAGAGGAACGAGGAAAGCCGGCGAGGATGGGGAAGCCAGGGCTACGGTCTCCGGACGGCCAGAGGGAACGGTGATGACCATCACGTTCCAGCTCGATGGGCAAGAATTCATGGCCTTGAACGGCCGCCCGCGGTTTCCCTTTACTGAAGCGATCTCGCTCGGGTCAACTGCGAGACGCAGCAGGAGCTTGATCAGTTGCGTGCATCGCATTCCCCTACACCCGTCGCGGCCGAACGTGCTGTTCATGCAGAAACACTGGGACATGCTGCGCAGCGATGACGCGGGCGAGTCATGGCACGAGCTCAGCGGGAACCTGCCGAGTGATTTTGGGTTCCCCATCGCCGTGCATGCGCATCAACCGGAGCCCACTACGTCGTCCCGATCAAGAGCGACTCGGAGCATTTCTGCTGGAGGGGAAACTCCAGGTGTACCGGAGCCGAACCGGCGGTAACGGTCTGCCGCAACGCGACTGTTCCGTCAACGTATTGCGCGACGCCATGGCGGTGGACTCCCTCGATCCGTGCGGCGTGCACTTCGGGACCACCGACGGGCAGGTGTAGGCATGGGCCGATACCGGGGACAGTTGGGAGCCGATCGTCCGAGATCTTCCGGGGTGCTGTCGGTCGAGGTACAGACACTGCCCTGAACCCTCGTGAAGCGTATCGCGTGGAGCGAGGAGATGTGCCTTTTGTCGCTATGAATCCTCAGCCGTAACGCGCGAGGTTTTTCCTTCCCACCAGCACAACTAGCGTAAGAGAGAGCCCGACTTCATGCTTTTCGACGTCACGCGCATGGCCTACGGCGGATCCAAGATCCTGGCCGACGCCTGAATTCCCCCGGGCACCCGTGCAACAGCCTGATGTGGGCACCTTCCGCCCTTGTCGCCAGTGAAACTGGTGTCAGGATGGAGTACAACGAGGACGCGACCCAGCGGGCTCACGAAGCAGTGGACGCTGTCACCGTGCCAAGTTGCATCAGGTCCTCGCCACGTTCATTCGCCTGCTTGGCGACTTCGAGCTTGCGGAAGACCTTCGCATGACGCTTTCGCGGCGGCGATCGAACAATGGGAGCAGAACGGCGTGCCCGCTAATCCCCGCGCGTGGCCCATTTCGGCTGGTCGCTTCAAAGCCATCAACGGGATGCGCCGCCGTGCCCGGTACGACACGTCGCTGGCGGGCGCGAGCGCGCGCCTCGCGCCGGTTCGGCCCGTACACGCTTCAAGCGGCCATCGCGGCGGTGCAGGCCGAGGCGCCGAGCGCCGCCGAAACGGACTGGCGCAGATCGCGGGACGGTATGACGTGTAGTTACGGGCGGAGCCGTCGCCCGTGGTTGAGTTGAACCGGGCAGTGGCGGTGGCGATGCGCGACGGACCCGCTACGGGCTTGGCGGTGGTGGTTCGCCATCCTGGCACGCGGCGATCTGAGGGACTACCATCTCGCTCACGCAGCCGGGCGGACCTGTGCCGCAGCTAGGGAGAACAACCGAGGCTCGAGCCTCGTCCCACCGCACGCTCGGTTTCACACGGCAGGAGCGGAGCGGCGGTTTCTGGAACGACGGCTCAGCGAACTGCCCGATGGAGCGTGATCCGAGATTCACTTCTTCTTATCCTGGGAACCTTCTGCAAACAGCAGCCAGGCCAGGACGACGAAACCGACTGCGACCGCCGCAATGGCCAACCAGGTGCCGAGTTTGTCCATCAATGCCCTCGCTCGACCGGCGCTTGCAGCGCTTCCACCAGCCACGGATCCAACCGCTTCACCTTGCCTTGCAGATCCACGGTCACCAGTTTCGTCGAGCCTTCTACGACGACGCGCCGGCTGGCCCGTTCCCGGATCACGTGGCTAAAGGTCAGGGAACTGCGGCCGATGTCCGCTAACTTTGTTTCCACGCTGAGGACTTCGCCGTAGCGGGCGGGAGACCGATAGTCCACGTCCGCATGGACCACCAGAAACTGCGTGCCGTTCTTCAATAGGTCGACGACCGAGATGCCGCGCTCTTCGAGATATTCCGTTCTCGCCCACTCGAAATACCTGAGGTAGTTGGCGTAGTACACCACCCCGCCGCAGTCCGTGTCTTCGTAGTAGATGCGGATGTCCACGTCAGCTACCAGCAAGACGCATGTGTCTGGATAGTCCTTAACGCCACTTCCTTTGGGCCTTTCTCTCCTTGCCTTGTACGGTCTGACCTAACACCGTCCCGCGTTTCTCACCGGTCGCGTCCATTGCGCTAGAGGTTCAACACCGGGAACCTCGGCAGCGCCGCTTCGTTCACATCCGCCAGCTTGAGGACGATCTCGTAAAGCTGCTGCACCCGCTCGGCTTTGATCGGCTCAAAACCGTGGCCGAGCACCGCGTGGTCGGCTGCGTCGAGGAGCGGTTTCATTTTCGGCCATTGGGCAAGGAAGGTCTGCCCCATGTGATCTCCCAGTCCGGCCAGCGTTCGGAACTGGCTCTGAAGCGGCAGCTTGTACTTGCCGTCCACGTCGTCGAGGTAACAGGTCCGGCAGGTCTCCCGCAGCGCCTGCGGCAACTGCTCGGGTTGCACGTCCCAGGTCTTGATCTTGTACTGTTTGAACAGCTGCCGCTGCGCGAAAGCCTCGAGAGCCCGGACCAAGACCGCCATCGCGGCTTCGGTGTTATGATCGACGTCGGCACGCCGGCGCGCGTGCGCGAGGAGATCCAGCGCGACCCCTTCCCTGACTTCCTGCGGATCGAGCACCATCCGTTCGAGAAAGCCGGCGTTCGCCTTGATCGCCGGCAGGACCGACTTCAAGCCCGGAGGCCCGCCCCACAGCGACGCCATCTCCAGCGCCTTGAGCGAGGTCTTGAGTTTCTCCCACGCGGGCCGATACTGAAATTTCTCCCAGAGCCCGTAGCCTTCGGCGAGATCGGCCAACGCCCGATAGAGCGGTTTTTGTCCGCCGCTGACGCGCGTCTCGATCTGGCGGAACAGCGCCGCTGCGGCGCCGAACTCCCCTCGATTGAACAACTCGCAGGCTTCCCGGCGGGACCAGACCGCCGCCTCGTCCCACGGATTGCCTTGCACCCACACGTACGTCTGTCCTTCGACGCTTACCCTTTCACCGTCGGATGACGGACCGGTGACGAGGCGCAGCATCGTCACCACCCGCGAGGCATAGGGCATGCCCGCCAGCGACAAGGCGGCGGCCATCGCCGGTGTGGCGCCGGTCAGGTCCGTCATCAGCTCGCCAGGGTGCACTTCCCAGGTCCGCAGGAGATCGGGAAGCGAGCGCGCCAGCGCCTGATGGCACGCCAGAAAGTGCTGGGGATCCGGCGTCACGATCCAGTCCCATCGGCGTGGCATCTGGGCAATCTTCGGCTGGATCGCGGTCTCCACCAACGATTTCGCCGACTCCGGCACGAAGAGGCACAGCGATTCTGGCTTCAGACGGTTAATCGCATAGACCGCCGCCGGTGCATCGTCCGTGACCGCGATCAGCAGGGCTTTGACGGGACTCTCGGCCGCCATGACGGGCGGGACTATAGCATCCGCCCTCGACTTGATCAACGCGCCTGCCCGGTTGCCCACCTCGTTTGACACGGATTCCCTCGTCCCCTACAATCGCCCCTCATGAAAGATCGGATTATCAAGGCGTTCGAGGAGAGCGTGGAGGTCAAGCGCGCGTTCGTGCTGGAGCACGCCGACCGGATTGCGCAGGTCGCGCAACTCATCGGACGAGCCTTCCGCGAAGGGCGCAAGGTGTTGCTGTTCGGCAACGGCGGAAGTTCTACCGACGCCTCTCATATCGCCGCCGAGTTCGTCGGCCGCTATCACCGCGACCGGGCTCCGCTGCCCGCCATTGCGTTGGCCGCCGACATGGCGGCGATCACTTGCATCGCCAACGATTATGCCTACGACGAAATTTTCGCCCGGCAAGTCCGTGCGCACGGTCAGAAGGGTGATATCGCCATCGCCATCAGCACAAGCGGCAACTCCCCCAATGTGCTGAAAGGTGTTCAGGCGGCGAAGGAAGCCGGCCTCATGACGATCGGCTGGACCGGCGGGACGGGTGGGAAGCTCGCAGGCATGGTGGACTACCCATTCGTTGTGCCCTCAACCGTGACGGCCCGCATCCAGGAGAGCCACCTCACGCTCGGGCACGTGCTGTGCGAGTTGATTGAGGACCAGGTCTTTGCGAAAGACGCCTGAGGGAGCGCGCGAGCCGGTTCTTTCCCGGGCCGCCATCCCACCCATCAACGTTGCCGATCTCAAGACCTACCCGCTGAAGCGGCGCCACAGCAAAGTCTGCCTTTCCGATTTTGCGACGTCCTGGAAACGCGGCGGCACGTTCAAACAGTTCCTCAGAAGCCTCCCCGACATCCTCGCCGTCAAGACCCTGCGCGAGGTCGTGGGCGCCATCGCGCAGGCACACCGCCGCGGGAAACCCGTGATCCTTGGCATGGGCGCGCATCCGGTGAAAGTCGGACTCAACCCCGTCATCGTGGACCTGATGGAGCGCGGCGTGATCAGCGCCGTCGCGATGAACGGCGCCGTCATCATCCACGACTTCGAGCTGGCTTTGATGGGCCACACGTCGGAAGAAGTGGACGCGGAGATCGACTCAGGCCGGTTCGGGATGGCGGAAGAGACGGGCCGCCTGTTGAACGAGGCCATCGCGCGAGGGGTCAAGGACGGCCAAGGACTCGGTGAGGCGGTCGGCCACTACATCAACCGCTACAAAGGTCAGTTTCCGAACCGGGCCACCAGCATCCTGGCGACCGGAGCAAGGCTCGGGATACCCGTCACGGTCCACGTCGCGTTGGGCACGGACATCATCCACATGCACCCGTCCGCCGACGGGGCGGCGATCGGCGCCGGCTCGCTGTTGGATTTTCGCCGGTTAGCCGCGGTCGTCGCGGGCATGGAAGGCGGAGTCTATCTGAATCTCGGATCGGCGGTCATTATGCCGGAAGTCTTTCTCAAGACGGTGGCGCTGGGCCGGAACCTGGGGCACGACCTCCGCAACATCACCACCGTCAACATGGACTTTCTGTCCCATTACCGGCCCATGACTAATGTCGTTCGGCGGCCCACGCAAAAGGGCGGAAAAGGGTACACGCTGATCGGCCATCACGAGATCATGTTTCCGCTCCTCGCGGCGGCGGTTCTGGAGGAACTGGCAGACCGCCGATCTCCCCGACGGTGACACCGCCATGTCGGCGCTTTCGACCGCACACCTCCAACGTACCTGGGGGGAACTCAACACCCGCTACTTCGGCGGGACATTGCCGCCCATCGAGATCCGCTGGAGCGCGCGCCTCACCGCCTCAGCCGGCATGTTCGTGAGCCAGGTCGGACCAAGGGCCAGATCCGGCAACGGCGCGGATAGGCGGCCCGAGCGACGATGCATTCGTCTTTCCATCCCGCTGCTCCGGCGACTGCCCAAGCCGCGTTCCAGCCTGGAACGTGAGGTGGTCAGGACCCTGGCTCATGAGATGATCCACCAGTGGCAGTTCGATGTGCTCAAGCGCCGCCCCGATCACGGCCCGGAGTTCCGCCGCATGATGGAAGTCATGAACCGCGACGGGCTGGCTGTCACGATCTATCACAGCCTCGCCCAGGAAGTGGACGCGCTGTCCCGCTATGCCTGGCGCTGCCAGGACTGCGGGCGCGTCTATCGTCGGCAGCGCCGCACGATCCACCCCCCCCGCCACCGCTGCGGCGCGTGCTTGGGACCGCTCCGCGAACTGCCGGTCGCCCAGCGTCTCCACCCGCTCCCGCCACGCCGCGAGTCCGGCGTGTCGATTCAGCTCACCCTGCCGTTGTCCATCACCTAGTCCCGTTCTTCTTTCCTGTCCTTGCCTCTCTTCTCGGACACCGCTTTGTTCACGGCACCCGCGGCGGCGCTGGTCGCCTTGGAGATGCCCTTGCCGACCTCGTCGCCGACGCGTTTGATGCCCTCCAATACTTCCGGGATCGGTTTCGGCAGATCTTTGACGCTAATGTCGATCGTGCTCTTCGACCGGTCGGATTTCTGCCGGTCGGTGGCCTTCTCGGCAGACTCGGCCGCTACAGGCTCCGAAGAGCCGAAGACTATCGCGAGCGCGATGAGAACGGGAAGGCAGGCTCGTCGCATAGTGGGTTGACCTCCGGATAGACTAGTGAAAATGAATGACTAGTGGCTAAGAACGAACAGTCCATGGTGATTCGGGGACACCCGTCCAATACACATGCCCCCACCTCTCCTCTTCCACAGGAAAAGGGGATGAAGAGAGGCAGGAACTACCGGCTTTTCATATCCACTGCGAGCTCTGAGCTGAGCCGCGGGCTCACAGGGGCTATTCATAAACAAAAGGGCCCATCATCCCTGCAATTGATGAGATCGCGGACGCTCCGCTTGGGCTCAGTTGCGGTTCGGCTTTGCCGGGCGGGAGATCAACCAGCAGCCGCTTGACCAGCCGCATCATCAGTACGCCGTTTTCAATCTCGCATTCCACACGTGTGTGCCGGACTCGAGCTCCTGATAGCGTTTCCGGAAGTGAAACCGTGGATCTTCCCATGGAATAGGCCGACAAAGAGCCGGTAATGGCGGTGACCACCTAACCATGCGCTTGGGCAAATCGGACGCTCACGGCCACCTCCACGGTTTGTCGGTGTTCCGACGGCAGTCCCATGGCACGAACGATCGTCACCCGGGCCGCCTGCCATCCGGCGGTCGGACCGAGTTCAAGAACGCTTCCAGCTCCTGGATCACCACATCCTGCTCCTCGCGGGTGAGCTTGTCCCAGTGTTCTCTCAGCGGTTCGAAGTACCGCCGCAGCGATGTGTAGAGGCTGTAGACTCGGCCGCCGCGCTCGTCGGGAATCTCCGCCATGAAAAACAACCCCTCCTGAGTTTGAATGTAGGACCGTGGGGGGAGTCTCGTCAACCCGCCGAGGGCTGTTTCCAGTTTCGCGCCGTTGATCGCGCGGCAATGCTCTCCACCCGACTAGGATTCCGGATCGTTGAACGGGTATGATGGGGGCTGTGATCGGCAAGATCAAAAGCAAGTCGGAGCTCGCGGCCATTTTGGAAGACCTGCGGCGGCAGGGCAAACGCATCGTGTTCACCAACGGCTGCTTCGACCTCATGCATGTCGGCCATACCCGGTACTTGCAGGCGGCGCGTGAACTGGGTGACATCCTGGTGGTTGGCGTGAACAGCGACGCGTCGGTCCGCTCGCTCAAGAAAGGGGCCGGACGCCCGATCATCCCCCAAGCGCAGCGGGCTGAGGTCCTGGCCGCTTTGGCCTGCGTGGACTATGTCGTGGTGTTCGACGAGCCCGACCCCGTGGCTTTGATCGAAGCCCTGCAGCCTGACGTGCTGGTCAAGGGCGGCGATTGGGCGCCGGACCGCATCGCCGGCCGCGACGTCGTCGAGGCGCGCGGCGGGCGGGTCTTGACCATCCCGCTCGTGCCCGGCGTGTCCACCACAGCCTTGGTCGAACGCATTCAAGCGATCAAACCGTAACTCGCGCTGTGTCCAACACATCCTCACCCCGCCAGTGGGACCGCTTCCTGGAACCGGTCGTCGCCGCGTTGCGACAGCCCGGCGGCAGAGCCTGCCTGGTCGGCTTGCATGGCTCAACCGCCGGCTTCGCCTTGACGGTGTTGGCGCGCGCGCGCGGCGGCGAAGAAGCCGGATTGGCCCGCCGGTCGTGGCTGGTGGTTGCGACGACGGACGAGGCCGCCGAGCGTCTCTACAACGACCTCCGGTTCTACCATGCGCTTTTCGGTTTGACCTCCGACGCATTGGTGCTGTTCCCCGAGTGGGAAACGCTGCCCTATGAGGCCGCCGCCCCGCATGTCGACCTGATCGCGCGACGGATGAAGGCTCTGCATCGGCTGACGCAAGGCACCCGCACTATGCTGGTCACCTCGATTCCGGCGCTGATCCAACGTCTCTTGCCGCAGTCCGCGTTCACCGCCGCCTGTCTCGAACTTTGTCCCGGGGCGTCGATCGAACGCGAAGCGCTTTCATCCGGACTCCTGCGGCTCGGGTACCGGCGTGTCTCCGTCGTGGAGGTCCCCGGCGAGTTCAGCATCCGCGGGGGCATCGTCGACATCTACTCGACGGCCTACGCCGACCCGCTCCGGATCGAATTCCTCGGCGACACCGTGGAGTCCGTCCGGTTCTTCGACCCTGCTTCGCAGAAATCCACTGCGCGACTCGACCGGGCCTGGGTGCTTCCGGCGCGGGAGCTGATCCGCCCGGCGGAATCCCCGGACGCACTCGAACCCTTACCCCCCGACGCAGAGTGGCGCGGACCAACTGTCTATCCGCGGATGGACACGCTGCTCGACTACTTCACAAGCGAGCCGGTGGCGGTGTTGGATCAACCGGACATGCTGGCCCTGAAAGCCAAGGAATTTTGGGCCGAGATTGAGGAGGGATACCTGCGGCACGGGGACCCCGCCGGTTCCTCTCCCTATCCCGCGCCGGACCGGATGTACCTCTCATGGGAAGCCATGCACGAACGGATCCGCGCCTGGCCGACTTTGGCCCTGGAACCGGTGGCCGCGCCCGATGCGGGGCGGGGACCGGTCGTCGAGTTTCCCGCCCGTGCGCCGAGCAGCGTCGGCTTGGCCGCGCGCGGCACACCGTTCAGCGAAACCCTCCGGATTCTCAACCAGCTCCGCGACAGCGGCCGCGTGTTGATCGTCGCCCGAAGCCGCGGGCAGGTGGATCGACTGTTGGCCTTGTTCGCCGAACACGACCTGCCCGCCCGCGCGTGGCAGCCGGCGTTTTGGACCGCCTCCTCCCTGGCAAAAGAGCCGTTCTCCGTCGTGCAGGGCGACCTCTCGTCGGGATTCGTGTCCTCCGAGCTGCACCTTGCGCTGATTACAGAAGAGGAACTGTTCGCGAAGGGAATCCGGCACCGGCCACCGCCGAAGACCAAGGCGGCGACATTCCTGTCCTCGCTGGACGCCCTGAACATGGGCGACTTCGTCGTGCACGTGCAGCATGGGATCGCCCGCTATCGAGGCTTGAAACGCCTGGCGGTGCAGGGGTTCGAGAGCGACTACCTGGTTCTCGAGTTCGCCGCCGGCGACAAGCTCTATGTCCCGCTGGACCGGCTGAATCACGTGCAGCGCTACAACGGCGCCGAGGCCCATGTGCCCAAGCTGGACAAACTGGGCGGAAGCAGTTGGGCCAAGACCACGGCCCGCGTCAAGAAGGACATCGAGGAGATGGCGCAGGAGCTGATCGAACTGTACGCCAACCGCGAACTCGTCCAGCGCAGCGCCTACGACGGCGATTCGACCCTGACGCGCGAGTTCGAGGCAGCGTTCGAATACGAGGAGACGCCGGACCAGCTCAAAGCGATCGAGGACATCAAGCGCGACATGGAATCGCCGAAACCGATGGACCGGCTCGTGTGCGGCGACGTGGGGTACGGCAAGACCGAAGTGGCAATGCGCGCTGCGTTCAAAGCTGTGGAGAACAACCGGCAGGTCGCCGTGCTCGCCCCGACCACATTGCTCGCCCAACAACACTACGACAATTTCTCCCA
Source organism: Nitrospiraceae bacterium (assembly GCA_051293835.1). GTDB lineage: Bacteria > Nitrospirota > Nitrospiria > Nitrospirales > Nitrospiraceae > DATLZU01. The sequence goes on from JBPKMA010000004.1 coordinate 203,847, forward strand.
GCGCTTCGCCCCGTTTCCCGCGCGCGTCGCGCTGCTGTCGCGGTTTCAGTCGCCCAAAGAGACGAAAGCTATTCTCAAGGACCTGGAAGCCGGCGTGATCGACATCGTGATCGGCACCCACCGCTTGCTTCAGAAGGACGTCCGGTTCCGCAACCTGGGCCTGGTGATCATCGACGAGGAACAATGGTTCGGGGTCCGGCACAAGGAACGGCTGAAACAACTGCGGACCCAAGTGGACGTACTCACGCTGACCGCGACGCCGATTCCCCGCACACTCCAAATGGCCATGTCGGGCGTGCGGGATCTCTCCGTAATCGAGACCCCACCCGCCGGCCGTCTCGCGATCCGCACCCAGGTCATCCGCTTCAACGAGACGACGATCCGCGAAGCCATCGTCCGCGAACTGGGCCGAGGCGGGCAAACCTACTTCGTCCACAACCGTGTTGAGACAATAGAGCGGATAGGCTCGTGGCTGCAGCGCCTGGTGCCGGAGGCCCGCATCGTCATCGCGCACGGCCAGATGGACTCCAAGCTTCTCGAATCCGTGATGCTGAAATTCTTCCACCGGGAGGCCGACGTCCTGGTCGCTTCCGCCATCATCCAGTCGGGGCTGGACGTGCCGAACGCCAACACGATCATCGTCAACCGTGCGGATACGTTCGGCCTGGCGCAACTCTATCAGCTCCGCGGCCGTGTCGGCCGTTCCGGTCATCAGGCCTACGCCTACTTCCTCGTTCCGGACGAAGGGACGTTGACCGGCGACGCCCAGAAACGGCTCATTGCCCTTCAGCAGTTCACGGAACTGGGCTCCGGCTTCCGCATCGCCGCTACGGATCTGGAGATCCGCGGCGCAGGCAACCTGCTAGGCAAGCAACAGTCGGGGCACATCGCCGCCGTCGGGCTCGATCTGTACCTGCAGATGGTCGAGCAGGCGGTGCAACGGCTTAAAGGACAGATCGTTGAAGAGGAGCCAGATCCCGTGCTGCACCTGAGCGTGTCCGCCTTCATTCCAGAGGACTATGTCGCGGACGCGCACCAGCGGCTTTCGCTCTACAAACGCCTAGCGTCGTGCGCGCAGGTGGGCGACCTGGCCCTGCTGCACGGGGAGATCCAGGACCGCTACGGTCTTCCGCCCGAGCCGGTCGAGCGGCTGTTCGAAGTGATGCAGATCAAGCTGCAGGCAAAGGCACTCCGGCTCAGTTCGGTCGAAGTCAAAGCGGGAGCGCTGGTCATTGCCTTCAATCCTAAGGCCCGAGTGCCAGACGCAGCCGTGCGCGCGCTTATGGATCGCTACGGAACGCGCCTGCACGTTCTCTCGCCCTTCTCGTTCGAATTACGAATCCCGCATCAGGACTGGCCTTCGCAATTTCAGGAACTCACGGTTGTCTTGCAAACCCTGGGAGTCTGTGATACCAAGGGACGCACGCAGCATGAGTCCATGCGCGCCTGAAAGGCCTTGGGTTTTGAACGCCCCGTCATGATTCGACGGCTCATCCTCGCCTTCGACACCGTCCTTCCGCCAGCACCGACCCCGTTGCGCTGCGTCCTGCCGATGCTGGGCATGGCAGCCGGCTTGTGGCTGGGCAGCCTTTCCGGCTGCGCGCCGCAGCAGGACGAAGCGGTGGTTGCGATCGTCAACGGTCGGCCCATCACGCTAAGCGAGTTCGAGTTTCGCTGGGCGGAATTGTCCGAGGCCACCCGCGCACGGTACGAGAAAGAAGGGGGCAAACGGAAGTTTCTGGACGACCTGATCACGCGCGAACTCCTGATGCAGGAGGCACGCAGGCAGGGACTAGATCAGAGCCAGAGCATCCGCGAGCGCACGCAGCGGTTCAAGGAACAGTTGATGCTTGACGAGCTGCTGAAAGACAAGATCAAAACGAAAGTGGAGGTGGCAAAGGAAGAACTGGAGGCCTATTTCGCGCAACACGCCCACGAATTGCTGGGTCCCAGCAAAGTACAGGTCTCACAGATGCTGCTCCCGAACATTCACGCAGCCAAGGACCTGAAACGACAGGTCGAGTCGGGCGGCGACTTCGGCAAGTTTGCCCAGCGCTATTCCCTCGACGAAAAGACCAAAGCGAAGGGCGGAGAGGTCGGACCCTATCGCAAGGGCGCGTTGGCCCCCGAAGTGGACGCGGTCATTCCGACGCTCCGACCCGGGATGATTAGCGATCCCATCAAAACTGACCAGGGCTACTACCTTGTGAAAGTCAGCCCCCTGGATCGAGAGACACTCCAAGCCGATCAGGCGACCCGCGAGCGACTCCGCCAGGAGCTTCTCGCGGAGAAACGCCGCCGACGACTGGAGGAAATCGTCTCCGAGCTGCGCGCCCGCGCCTCGATCCGCATGGCCGACGCGGCCGGCCGCGTGGCCGACGACGCCGGCCCTCCCCGCAGCATTGGGGCCCCCTGACCGTTCGTCTCCTTTACCCGCTTTGTTTCTCGGCTGCGCTCCCCATCGCGGGCCTCATTCGTGTAGAATCCTGGCCGCCTGCCGGCGACGGCCGGCGGGCGGATTGCTGTGTCTAAAGCAGGGGGCAGCGACGAACTCCGAGCTAGTGGCTTTTCATCCTGCGAACGATCCAAAGGTGACGAGGACTCCTTCTCTCACGAGAGGCCAGCCCGGCGGCCTCTTGGCCTGGCGCGCGCTCCGTCGCGTCGGCCTGTTCATGATCACGCTTTTTTGTGGGGGATGGCCGACAGCGGCCTCCACCGCACATCTCGAGGACCGCATTGTGGCGGTCGTCAACAACGAGTTGATCATGCTGTCCGAAATGAAGAAGGAGATCGAACCGGAGGAGGAGCGGATTCAGAAGCGGTACACGGGCGAAGAACGGCAGCGCCGGTTGAAGCAGGCTGAATATACGGCGTTGACCAGGATGATCGAACGGAAGCTGCAGCTCCAAGCCGCCAAAAGCAAGGGCATCGAAGTCTCCGACCAGGAAGTGCGCCAGGCGATTGAGGAAATGAAGCGGCAAGGGGAGAAGATCGACGCAGCGAATCCCGAGAGCGTCAGGAGCGTCCGCGAGCAATTGACCCTCCTCAAAGTGGTGGACCGCGAAGTCCGGAGCGGCATCATGGTCGCGGAATCGGAAATGCGGCGGTACTACCAGGAACACAAGGATCGTTTCGCCCTGCCGGAAGAATACACTCTCAGCCAAATCCTGATCAGCGTGCGGGGACCCGACGACATCGAAGACGCTCGGGCGAAGGCGAAACAGGTCCTGGAAGCCCTCAAGGCGGGCGAGAAGTTCGAAGATCTAGCGCTCCGGTACAGCGACGGGATCAACGCCACCCGCGGCGGTCGTCTCGGACTCGTCCGCCAAGGGGAACTGCTCCCGCCCATCGAACGGGCGCTCTCGTCGGCAAAGGTCGGCGACATTACGGACGCCATCGAGACCCCCGAAGGCTTCCATATCATTCGGGTGGACGAGAAGAAGCCGCGCCAGTTCCGGCCCTTCGAAGAAGTGAAAGCGGAAATCCAGAGTCTTGTGTTCCAGCAGAAAAGCGAGGACGTATATCAGGTGTGGATCGCGGAGTTGAAGAACAAGGCGTACATCGAAGTGAAGTTCTGAGTGCCGAGTTCAGCAAAAACTTGCCGCTCAGAACTCAGCACTTACAACTTACCACTCAGCAAGTCGCGGATCGCGTGCCACAGCGCCTCCCGTCCTTCGTGCGTCACGGATGAATATGGAATCGGTTCGCCCCCTTCTGGCAATTCGAGCGCCTCTTGCAGCATCGCACGGCTGTGGTGTCGCTCGCTGTTCTTCAGTTTGTCGATCTTGGTCGCAACCACAATGGCGGGCCGGTTGATCGCGCGCAACCATCGCACTGTCGCCTGATCGTGCTCGGTCACCCGGCGTGCCTCGACCAGCAGCACCACCCCGCGCAACGCGTCGCGTCTCGTGAGGTACCGCTCGATCAGCGGCCCCCAGCGTTCCCGCACCGGCTTGGCCACCTTCGCATAGCCGTAACCAGGCAGATCGACGACATAGAGCCGTTTCAACGACGGATCGTCGGTCGTCACCAGAAAGAAATTCACCATCCGCGTTTTGCCCGGCGTCCGGCTAACCTTGGCAAGTCCGCGCCGATGCAGCAGGGAATTGATCAATGATGACTTCCCGACATTGGATCGCCCCACGAATGCGATTTCCGGCAGGCGCTCGCACGGAAACTGCTCGGGAGCGTCGCAACTTTTGATAAACTCGGCACACAGAATTTTCATTGGTTCGCTCCCGGGTAATGGGCAATGGGCAAAATGAATAATCGGTGCGAGGTGAACGCTCGTCCGGGACGATGAAAGTAGAACCATAAATTTCGGCTTTCCGCAATCGGTATTCATCGCCGCGATTCCCAGTGTCACCCCGTGCCGATAACCCATCGCCCTGCTGAGCTCGCGCCATGTCCAAGTCAACCCGACGACGCAGAGCAGCCCTGATTCTCATCAGCCTGGTGCTGGTGATAGGCCTGCCGCTTGGCGGGCTCGCCTTCGTGTGGCTGGTGACGCTGCCCGATGTCGCCGTTCTCGAGCGAACGAACCCGACCTCGACCGCTCTTATGGAGGCGCGGCTCGCGCAGGCCCGCGAGCAGGGGCGACCGTTCCAAACCCAGTGGGTCTGGGTCCCACTCTCCCACATCTCGCCCCATTTGCAGCGAGCGGTGATCGCGGCCGAGGACGCCTCCTTTTTTTCGCATGAGGGCTTCGACTGGAAAGCCATCAAGGACGCAGCGTTGCACAATCTGGAAGCGGGCGAAATCCGGCGCGGCGGCAGCACCATCACCCAGCAGCTCGCCAAGAATCTCTATCTCTCGCCTGAGCGTTCGCTGCTGCGCAAGGTGCGCGAGGCGCTCATCACGCGATCCCTGGAGCACCGGCTGTCTAAGCGACGCATCCTGGAGCTGTATCTCAATGTGGCAGAATGGGGACGCGGGGTGTACGGCGCCGAAGCGGCGGCCCGCCATCACTTCGGTAAATCCGCCCGCGACCTTACTGCCGAAGAAGCGGCGCTCTTGGCGGCGATCCTTCCAGCACCTCGCCGACACGATCCACTTAAAGTGACCGGGCAGGTGATCAAACACCAGCAACGGATTCTCCGGTGGATGCGCAAGCTCAACGGCAAGCTGTACGAGCCGGCGACCGATTGACCGGACAGCCGTCAGCAGGAGGATTCATTCGTGCCGTGGATCTAGCTAGGCATCGCAGGCCTGTTCCAAATCGTCCGGGCAACCGGATTGAAGTACACCGAGGGCTTCACCCGAGTATGGCCGAGCATCGGGACCGTCGCCGCCATGATCGCGAGCGTGCTCTGTCTGGCCGAGGCTCTCAAGACCATCCCGGTCGGCACCGGCTATGCCGTCTGGACCGGAATCGGCGCCGGCAGGACCGCTGCATTGGGCATGATTTTGTTCGGCGAATCACGCGCCCGACGCGGATCGCCTGCATCGCCATGATCGTGGCCGGAATCGTCGGCTTGAACTGTCGGCACAATGATTCCCTCCCGTGGCATTACGACGCGCGAGTCGTGAGACGGGTCAGCCGGCTCACGCTGGCTTGGTCGGTTCTTGGTGCGCCGACGGGGGATCAATCGCGCAGGCCGATGAACCGGATGCGCCCCCCTAGAACGGTCATCAGGTCGACGATTTGCTCCGTTACGTACCGGGCGTTCAATCCCGCAGTCTCCGCAGTCGCTATAGCCATCCGACCGCTCAAGCCATCACCCTGCACAGTCGGGGAAGCCGGCGCACATTGGTGTGGTTGGATGACATGCTGCTCAACGACGGCTTCGGCGGCTGGATCACCTGGGGTCTCGTCCCGAACAACCGGGACCGCATTGAGGTCGTGCCAGGCGGGTCGAATCTCTACGGCACCTGGGCGATGGGCGGCATCGTCCATCTGATCACCCAACCGACGATGGCGGGACCTGGCTTCCGCGCAGAAGGCCAAGCCGGCAATCTGCATCTGAATTCGTATCAACAAGCGGTCTCAGCCCACTACGGAACCCAGCGAGCCACGCGCGAGCCGGAAGGCGAGACGCCCCGGGGCGACCGCTGGGAGACGAAGCTCTTCGCCCAGTGGCAGACGTGCCGTAACCTGACGCCCAGATCACGCCGGCCCCGACGGTCAGGCTGAGCGAAGTCCGTGACCGCATCCAGACCATCTCCAGCAACGACTTCGGCGGATCCGCGCAAGGGACAGCCCCGATCACACCGCGGCACCGGCTCGTGCTCGGAAGCGACGCGTGCGATCATCGCACAGTCGAAAGATCAGGTGTTCGCCGCGACCGGCCCAGCGGGGCGGACCCCCGCCAAAGGCCAGCAAGTCGGCTGGGAGTGTTCGGCGAATGGCTCGCCGATCTCACCGACTGGCTGACCGTCAGCCCCAGTTTCCAGTCCGATTGGTGGAAGCATTTCGACGCGCGGATCGAGTCGACCCCGGGCGCCATGACGATCCCGCGCGACCACGTGGAGCACATGCTCAACCCCATGCTGGCGGTTCACTACTGACTGCCAGATCGCCTGCGGGCCGACGCAGCGGTTTATCAGGTGTTTCGGGCGCCGACGCTGAACGAGCTCTACCGCGGCTTTGGCTTTGGCGGGTTCAATTGTCTACCCATGAGAATTCAGATCATCTTCGTCCCCAGAGCCCGTTGGCCGTGCAACGACAGAACGTGGGGCGGACGAGAACCTACGGTGGCGAGCTCGATGTGGTCTTCCGACCCGTGGACGGAGTCAGCCTCAACCTCGGCTACGCCTATGCCGACTCCGCGACCAAGGATTTTCCTGGCAACCCCTTGCGTATCGGCAAGCGGGTACCAAACGTATTGCGGCATCAAGTGGTAATGGGCCTCATGGCAGGCCATCCCAACTCTATCCAGGCAACGCTGCTGGGCCGGTATCTCTCCCGCCAGTTTGCGAACGATCTCAACGCCCAGCCGATCGCCGACTTCATCGTCCTGGACGCCTCGCTCGGAAATGGATCCTGACGGGCATGACGCTCTTTCTCAACAGCGAGAACCTGGCGGATCGGCAGTACATTGCCACGCAGACCAGCCCGATCAAAACCCTCGGCGCGCCGCCCTTGATGATAGGGGGGATTGAGGATGGAGCACTAAGTACGCGAGACCGGTGCACCAGACGATCCGGCTCGTCGCGCCCACATGCCCGTCTCGCGGTCTATTCTAGGTCGCCGATCCGGGCGACTTCTGTTTCCCCGAAACTCGCCGATTCGTGGGTGGAGTGTTTGAACTCGAGAAGGTTGCCGGAAGGTTCTTCCAGAAAGAACGTCTGGTGCTCGATCCTCGTCCCCGGATAGCGCATGCGAGGCTGTTGGTAGAACTTCAAACTCCGGCCCTTGGCTCGATCCGCCAGCGCCTGCCAGGCCTTCTCGTCGGCAAACACCAGCCGTAAACACCAGCCCAAAGTGCCGTGGGTAAATTCCCTTCTAGTTGGCCGGCGACTCTGTGCCGAGATGGGCCACGAGTTGATGCTCGGCCAAGCCGAGCGTCACGGCAGATTCCGATGCTCGCCCCTGCTCGCAGCCAAGAACTTCTTCGTGGCCTCAAGATCAGTGACAGGAAACGCGAGATGGAAGAGAATTTTGGAGACCTGTTGATCCGACGTCCCCTTGCTTGATGGACCACAAGCCGAGATTTCAATCATTTTTACATCGTTTTGTGTCACTTATCAAAATTGATCAGATCGCCAAGCCGTGCATTGCTCACGCAAATTGATCCCTTACCACCGGTTTCCCGGTCCCATTCCAATACCCGGCGGCCATGCGCGGCGTGGTGTGTTTGATCGCGAACCGACCGTCCGGGGAGAGTACCAGCGCGCCGGCCGCGCCACGGATGCGGCTCACGAGCTTCGCGAGCACGACCCGCGCCGCGGCGCCTGGAGCGAGTCCTTCCGCCAATCGATCCGTGATTTCTTTGGCGACGGCGATCCGGATGATGGCTTCACCTAGGCCCGTCATCGAGACGGCGCCAGCCCGGTTGTCCGCGTAGACGCCGCAACCGATCAATGGAGTGTCGCCGACACGTCCCGGCAGCATGCAATCGATGCCCCCGGTGGAGGCGCCGGCTGCGACCGTCCCTTTCCAATCCAGCGCGACCGCTCCCACGGTTTCCCACCCCGGTCGCCGGCGAGTTGTGCCATCGGTCCCGGCCATCGCCCTGTACAGGCGGAGCGTCTTGGCGGCGAAGGCCGCAGCCACCCCATGCCTCCGCACGCGGCGGGCCACAAGCCCGGCCGTTGACTGCCGCTCCAACTTGAAATGATACGCGAAGCGCGTGGCGTGCCGGCCGACGAGCAGGACATGGGAGGTTTCGTCCATCACCCGCCGAGCGGCCGTGATAGGATGGACGATCCGTTCGATCGCCGCCACCGCGCCGGCCTGCAGGTGTCGGCCTTCCATAATCGACGCGTCCATCCGCCTGACCCCGTCGAGTTGAACCCGCGAGCCGACTCCGGCATTGAACAGGCCGGACGCTTCCAGGATGCGGATTGCCGCTTCGACCGCATCGAGGGCGGGCGCCCCAGCGTTTAACAACGCATAGCCGGCTCGAAGTGTTTCGGCCAGACACGAGGCCTGCGCCTCATTCATTCTACGAAGGCCGGCCCCGCCATGGACGAGGATGATCGGGCGGGAACGAGTCAATTCAGTAAGAGATCTTTGGCTCGACGGAAGGTCGGATCTTGCATGCGGTCCAGATCAGAACGGACGAAGCCGAGGCCCGTCACGCAGAGCTCGAAGTTGTCGGAGAGTTTGCGGAACAGCGGCGGGTCGTTCTCCGACTCGACGTCGCCGAACTGGGCGACGATGCCGTACGAACGCTTGCCAGTTTTGACGTAGTCGACCAGGAAATCCGGATGGTAGATCATGCCGGCCGACTTGAGCCGCCGGAGATACTCCGGGAACAGACCGGCCATGAACAGCGTGAAATCGCCGATGTGGCGATGCACCTCCCGTTCACGGTCGAACGAGTGGGCTTCGAGCAGCGTTTCGGATTCGAACAACAGCTCGACCACGGTTTCAATCGGTTGGCCTCGCCGGTTCCGGATTTTGTAGAGTTGATCGGTATGGGTGAAATCGACGAGTAGATTGGAGACGTACGCGGTGACGTTGAGGTCGGGCCAACCCAATTTCTCGGTAAAACTTTTCTCGGTCAAAGCCCCGAAGAGCCGACGCAGTGGGTGATTATGAGGGATCGGACTCCCCATCTCCACCTCCCGGCTACAACGCCCGATGACTTATATTTAGTATATCAGAGGCCCACCTGACAAGATGGCGCCCAGCTTCTCCGATCCGTATCGGCGCCCTGGATTGGGAACTTGAGCCCGTCGCCTCAGTCACCCGTTCCTCCGGCTGTCCAGCACAAAGGTCACAGGCCCGTCATTGACCAGTTCGACCGCCATATGCGCGCCGAACACACCCATCTCCACCGGCGTGCCTTGCGCACGCAGGTCAGTGGCGACCTTTTCATAGAGCGCCTGAGCCAGTTCGGGAGGAGCCGCCCGGTCAAACCCCGGTCGCCGGCCTTTCGCCGTGTCGCCCAACAACGTGAACTGGGACACCAGCAGCACCGACCCGCCGCAGTCCCTCAACGACCGGTTCATCTTGCCGGCCTCGTCTGGGAAAATGCGCAACCCCAGAATTTTGTCCGCGATATAGCGCGCGTCCGACTCGCCGTCCTCACGCGCGACGCCGAGTAGTACCAGCAGACCCGGCCCGATCTTGCCGACAATCGTGCCGTTCACTTCGACGGAGGCCCGGGTGACACGCTGGATAACGGCCCGCATAAATTCCGGCAATGTGGTGAGAGGCTAGAGTCTCTCGCCTTGCGCCCCACCGTGTCGTGCCAATGTCCCTTCCAGCGCCAGCAGCCGTCGTTTTAGACGTACTCCGCCGGTGAAGCCGCCAACCAATCCGTCGGAGGTCACGACCCGATGGCAGGGAATGACGAGCGGGACAGGATTGGCACCGAGCGCCAGGCCGACCGCCCGCGCGTATCGCGCGCCGCCGACCCGTAGGGCGACCCACTTGTACGACCGGACGCGCCCATAGGGGATGCGCCGAATCACTTGCCAGACCCGCCTTTGAAAAGCCGATCCGCCAGAGAGGTCGATAGGAACATGGATGGTGCGGCGTTTGCCGGCCAAATAGGCCGCGATCTGCGACTGCGCGGTGCGTAAGACTGGTTCGATTTCCGGCGAGAGGCAAGGGGCGAAGGGTGAAAAGGTTCCGTTCGCGGACGGCGCCTCTTCGCTGAGCGCCCGCTCGACCTCCCGTCGCGACGTCTTCGGCAAAACGACAGTCCGGATCCCGCGCGCCGAAGCGGAGAGCCCGACCCAACCCCAGGCAGTCCGAAAAATCCTCATCCCCTGGCGAGAGGCTGCCCGAGTGCTTGTTGTCTTGGCCCGCGTGTCCATCGTCTCTCCAATTGCCTATCCTCTCATGCCGCTGGCCCCTTGCCCAGCTTTCGTTTGACGATTCCCCACAACACATCCAGCTCCTCGGAGCGCATCAGTGCGTGCGCGCCGAGATAACCGCTCACGCTCAAGCCGATGCCGACCGCCAGCATCACTGTTTTGGCGACCCACTCGCCCTCGCGCGTCCACACCTGCGCCCCGGCAACCCACACACAGGCGAGTACGAGGGGCACGACCGCGATCGCCGTGCGCATGGACGACTTACCGATCGCGGTCCAGTCCACGCCGCCGAGCCGCCGGTGCAAGATCGCCACCAGAACGCCGCCGTTCAGCATTGCGGCCACGGCCGTCGCCAGCGCGAGGCCGGCATGCCGCAACGGTCCCATGAACGCGAGCGACAGCGTCACATTGGCGACCACGGCCGCGGCCGCGGTGAGTGCAGGTGTCTTTGTGTCCTGAAGCGAGTAAAAGGCGGACACGATGATCCGCACACCCGCGAAGGCCCACAGCCCGACCGCGTAGCAGAGCACCGCCGTCGCCGTCGCAGCCGTGTCGGCAGCGGTAAACGACCCGTGTTCGAAGAAGAGGTGTACGAGCGGCACGCGCAGCAGGATCAAGCCCACCATCGCCGGCAAAATGATGAATAGGATCATCCGTAAGCCGAATCCCAAAGTGACTCGCAGTTCGTCCAGTGCGCCCCGCGCGGCCTGCGCTGAAAGCGTCGGCAGAATGGCAGTCGCAAGCGCGACGCCAAAGATCCCGAGAGGAAATTGAATCAAGCGCATGCCGTAGAACAGGTAGGTCGGCCCGCCGTCAAAAAAGGACGCGAGAATGGTGCTGATGGTAATGTTGACCTGCGTAACCGAGAGACCCAGCAGCGAGGGCACCATGAGCCGGCCGATCCGCCGAACGCCGGGATGGCCCAGCTGAAATCGGAAGCCGAACAGCATCCCACGCCGCCTGAGTCCCGGCAGTTGCATGGCGAACTGCGCGGCTCCCCCGGCCACGACGCCGATCGCGACGCCGATGATCGGCTCGGGCAGCACCGGCGACAGCCACAGCGCGCAGCCGATGATGACGAGGTTGAAGAAGACCGGCGAGAACGCCGGCGCGGCGAAAGCCCGCACCGAATTCAACACGCCCATCGCCAACGCCGCCAGGCTGATGAACAGGAGATACGGGAACATGATCCGGGTCAGCACCGTGGTCATCAAGAGTCTGGCCGGATCGTCGTGGAACCCAGGAGCCATCAACCAAACGATCCCGGGCGCGGCGGCGATGCCGAGCAGCGTGAGGAGCGTGACAACCATCAGCAGGGTGGTGAACACGGCGCTCGCGAGTTCCCAGGCGTCCCGTTTGGCGCGCAGCGCGTGATATTCGGTGAAGACCGGAATGAACGCCGACGACATTGATCCTTCCGCGAATAGCTCGCGGAGCAGGTTGGGGATCCGATAGGCGACGAAGAAGGCGTCGGCGGCCGGCGTGGCGCCGAACAGCCGCGCAAGGACCATGTCTCGGATGAAGCCCAGGACGCGGCTGGACAATGTCGCTGCGCCGATCAGCCCGGCGGCCCGCACGACCGAATGGTTCTCGTCTTGGACCTTCGCCTCGGCGGCAACCGTGGTGGGATCAGACATCAACGCGGATTGTAGCGGAACCTCCGCGAGCAGTCTACGCGCTTCATGGTCCGCGATCGACGCGACGAGGGCACGATCGCAACTTCTTCTTGGGTCGCGTGTCCCCAAACGGTGCAATGGGGGTATCTGCTCTCCGTGTGGCCCTTCTAGAAGCGCGACGGGCTGGCCGCTATACCGAGGCCGAACCCCGTCTGGTGGCGGCATTGAAGGCAGCCGAACGGTTCCAGCCCGACGACCTGCGACCGCTGATCACCCTGACCGATCTCATCGAGCTCGACGACACGCAGGGGAAGCCTAGCGAGGTGGCTGGACGTCACCGAGCGCACTCAGGGGCCGGCTCATCTGCAAGTGGCCGTGGTCCGGTACCGCCTGGCGAAGCTGAATCACCGTCGCGGCGAGTATGCAGCGGCGGACTCATTCTCCCGGCGAGCGCTGGCCGTCCATGACGAGGCGCTGGGACCGACCCACCACGATACACGGGTGATCGTCCATGAGTACGTCGCGCTCCTGCGCGAAACCAGCCGTGCCGACGAGGCGGATGCGTTTCTAGCGGCGCGGGCCAAAACTGATAAGGGCGTGGCGGCCCTGCCGATCTGTCCCGACTAACACGAGGCGGAGCGGCTTCCATTCCGCCTCGCGGCGCAGGGCCCTTCATGTGTGCGCACGCCGCTTGCTTCCGGATTCCAACGCCCGCACTTCTTCGGCGGCTCGCCACCCGCTTTCGACGGCGCCGTTCATGTAGCCTTGCCAGCGCTCACTGGTATGTTCGCCGGCGAACAGAATCCGCCCATGGGGTCTCGCCAGCCACGCCCGCAATTCCGGGTCGTATCCGGGATCGAAGTACGCATACCCACCCTGCGCCCACGGATCTTTCTCCCAGCAGACCAGCCGGGACGCCAGCAGCGCCGTCTTTTTCGCACCGAGCCAAGCCAGGGCGTCGACGAGAGCCTCGATCCCTCGCTCGCCGACGAGCTTGAGGGTCTCCGTGCTGGCCGATCCACCCGCCAGCAACGTCAGGATGCCAGCACGGCCATGCTGCTCTTCGTTGCCATCCCAAACCGCGCCAATCGGCAGATCCGTCCCAAACGCACGGGGGCGCCCGCGTCGCCGCCAAAACGGTCGCTCGAACTGCAGCAATGTCTTCGTTGCCCGCCCGTATCGCAGGGCCGCGCAGGCCTTGCGTTGAAGCGGAGGCAGCGGGGGCCTGAAAACAATGCGCCGCATCGCCGTGGTGGGCAGGGCGACGATCAGATAGTCGGCGGTGAGTTGAATCTGCTCGCCAGTGGAGCCGCAGACGGAGACCCGCACCCGATCCCGGGTTTGCGTGGCCGCCAGCAGCGTCGTCCGTAGGCAGACCCGCTCACCGAGTTGCGCAGCTAAGCGGATCGCCAATTGATCATTACCGCCTTTGATGCGGTAGAATCGCCCGTCGCCCGGCATGTCGGACGCGAGAAGATCCACCAGCGCGAGCATCGAGAGGTGGTCCGGATCGGCGAGGAGTAGCCCCCGCAGGCCTCGGATGAGCGCGCGCGTCTCTCGGTCGGCTCGGATGTGGTCGAGCCAGTCGGAGACGGACACGCGGGCCAGGCCCCGCGCGATCGGACCGTCCCAGCGCCGCTCGGTCAGACAATAGGCTCGGATCAACGGTTGGCAAGGGACAGCGAGTTTGGCCCAGAGATCGCGAAAGGAGGTGACCGGAATCGGACGACGGCGGCAGAGACCTCCCTGAATGAATTTGAACCCTCCCTGGAGGATCGGCACCAGCGAGAGCCCGGTCCGCGCCACGAGGTCCCGAATGGCTTCCTGATCGGGTTCGATCAAATCCCCGCCGGCTTCGGCATGCTGGCCTTCCAGGAAACCGTGGCGCAACGTCCACACGCGGCCGCCGACACGCTCCCGCGCTTCCAGGACCGTGACCCGTGCGCCGTCGCTGTGCAAGTCTGCGGCCGCCGCCAAGCCTGCAAGCCCTGCCCCCGCGACGATGACGGACCGGTCGCGCAATCGTGCTTTGGTGGGCATCGACGCTCCTCCGTCAGGCCTCTTGAATCAGCTCATTGGACAACTCATCGGGGTTGTCGCCGGGACCGGCCGGACAGAACCGAGCTAGCACGTCTCCGCAGCGGACAATCGCCTCGCACAGCGCCTCCGTCGGACGGCCTGCGCGGATGCCGTCAACGAGGCCCGCCACGATCTGATCCCAGGTGCCGGGCGGCACCCGGTCGTTGATCCCCTTGTCCGCCAGCACGTGCACTCGATGCTCGAGCAGCGAGACCAGAATCAGAATGCCAGTGCGGTCCTTGGTCTTGTGGAGCCCGTGCCGATAGAAGGCCTGTTCGGCGCGGAGGCGCACTTTCATCGCCATCCGTTCGGGCGATGTGAAGAGCCGAATGACGGCAGGAAAGGTTCCCGCCCATTGACCCATCGCGTACGCACCCACGACAGCGAACAACAGCCAGCCGGCGTTGGCCGCATGCCAGCCCCACGGCGCCCATTCGCTGTCGGCCACCAGAAGCACGGTCAGCACAAGCAGCGCCGAGGCCAACCCGACCCGATAGCCGACGTCACGATAGCGCGCAGAAGCAGGGATGATCATTGGCACGATCTCGCCGCGCGTTGTGCGTTCCGCCGCCCGCACAGTGTCTCGAATCTTGTCGAGATCTTCGGCCGAAAAGTGAATCATCTTACCAGCTTACCAGTCCCCAGAGGCACCCCCGCCGCCGAAATCCCCGCCGCCGCCGCTGAACCCGATTTCGCTGGCCGACCCGATCGCGTCGCCGCCAAAGGCCACTGGTGGTCCCCAGTCGAAGTCGAACCCGCTGCGCGCCCGGCGGCGGCGGCTAGGCGGAAGTGAGACGAGCCAGAAGATCAACGCAAATGTCGTCAACGCGGCGAGCACGCCGAGCAGGAGACTCACCGCCTGGGCGATGAAGAACGAGAAGACGCTTCCCAACAGCCCCCTTGTGCTCTGACGGCGGGCACTGAGCAGCAGCCCGACGACGGTCCCCACCAGCACAGCGAGCAGCAGCGTGAGGATCGCCGAGGAGCCGGCCACGGCCTGCGGAGTCGGCTGGCGCGTCGGGGCAGTATAGGTACCCTCGATCGTGCCCACAATCGCCCACAGCCCCGCCGCGATTCCACCCGGAAAATCACCCGCCCGAAACCGCGGGACGATTTCCTCCCGGATGATGCGCGACGCGCGCACGTCTGTGAGGACACCTTCCAATCCATAGCCGACTTCGATCCGGACTTTCCGCTCGCGCGTGACCACGAGCAACAGCACGCCGTTGTCCATTCCTTTTTGGCCGAGCTTCCAGGTCGTCGCCACCCGGTGGGCATACTCTTCGAGCGGCTCGCCCTCGAGGGACACGATCGTGAGCACCGCGACTTGGTTGCCGGTTTTGGCCTCATGGGCTTCCAGCTCGGCCGACAGCGCGGCGACCAGATCCGGAGGCAGGAGGCGCGCCTGATCCACGATGCGGCCGGTGAGCGGCGGGACGTCAAGACCGAAAGAAGGCTCGGCCGAGAGGCAGATCAAAAGCAAGGCGAAGGTTGAGCAAACGACCGCGGTGACAATGATCCTGCTCTGGGTCGTTCTCTGATTGCTCCTCGGCCCCAACCTGTACCTAAAACTTGACGCCGGGTGGTTTCGCGACGGCCTTTTCGTCCGCCACGGTGAAATTGGGCTTGACGTCCAGGTGAAGGATGTACTTGGCGGTCAGATTGGTCGGGAAGAAACGCACCGCCTTGTTGTATTCGGCTACCTTCTCGATGTATCGCTTGCGGGCGACCGCGATGCGGTTCTCGGTGCCCTCGAGTTGGCTCTGAAGATCGCGGAAATTCTCGTTGGCCTTCAGGTCCGGATACTGCTCCACCACGGCTAGCAGACGCGCCAGGGCGGAAGAGAGTTCCTGCTGCGCGGCCTGGAACTTCTCAAACGCCACGGGGTCCCTGAGCGCTTCCGGAGGGAGCTGGAGGCCAGCGACTTGCGCGCGTGCCCGTGTCACGCTTTCCAAGGTCTCGCGTTCATGGGCCGCATAGGCTTTCACTGTTTCGACCAGATTCGGAATCAGGTCGGCTCGGCGTTGATACTGATTCAGCACCTCGCTCCAGGCGGCGTTGGTCTCCTCGTCAAGTCCTTGCAACTCGTTGTACCCGCAACCCGACAGGATCAGCAGGGCTCCCGCCAGGGCAACCATCGACATCTCTCGCCGTGCATTCATGGGCCAACTCCTCTCTTGACGCACTATCCGAGATAGACACAGTCCTGCTGTGATCAAGCCCCTGCCCCATCCGGGGCCGTCACCATATCAGCGCAGAAGCCTTCGCGCCAGCCGCTTCCCTTTACCCGTTCGCCTGTGCAGCCTGCCCCGCGCTTCTCGCCTGAACGAAGGCCAGCAGTCGCTTGTCTTCCTAGGCCTTGCGGAGAAACTTGCGATTCCCCGCGGAGCGACCGATCGGACCACGGTGGCGAGTTCGAGGGGCGGATCCCGCTCATCGAGCGCGATCTGCAGATAGAAAGTCAACATGGACTTGCGCGTCGCTCTTTAAATGATACAGCCGCCCATGGAGATATCCAGGACGGTGCCTTCGCCGCGCACCCGCCCGCCCGAAAGCGAGAGGAACAAGCGAACTGGGATACGCAGATGCGCCCGCCGGTCAATTAGTAGATGCTTGGGATACTCCCGCCCGAGGCGGGCCGCCAAGAACCGATGGGTGCAGAACTGGCAGCGGAACGGGGACACGAAGAGCAGGCCGGCCAGGTATTCCCACACCGACCAACAGCGTGCCCGGAGTACGCCGTCTTTTCCACAGTGGGGACAACGCAGCGGCAGGGTCATAGCTCACCAATTCCAATGGTCACTCGTCGCCGGTCGCTCGGTTGGCGAGACAGAGGAGTTCGCTGCCGCCTTCCTGGGGATCGCCGGTAAGGCCCTTCACCGATATCGGCGGAGTCCTGCCAAGCGGAAGCCCCGGTTCTGCAACCGAGGCGGTGAGTCTCCAGAAGAGCGAGGAACACGAGCCATATAAATTTTTCAAAGGGACATGGAGGTGGGCGCCTGCGCGGAAAGGGAAGTGCCGCGTATCGCCTCGAGAATCCGGCGCGCGCGAGGGTCGTCGCCGAGGCGGCCCACATGGAGCGTGCCCTTGGACTTCCTGCCGAACATTCCTCAGACATTCACCCACACCCCGGTGCAGGAGAGAGCGAACCTCTCTCAGAGCGTCGACGAAGAGACGGACCTGCAGTTGCACACTCCGCGCCCTGAGTGTACAAGATCTCTGCTCGGCGCTGGAACGACCATGACTCCCCGCACGGAACGCCTCGGTTGGCTTGCAGGACTGGCGATCCTGGTTGTTGCCTGCGATCCCGACGTGCAAATCGTCAGGATCGCCGCGCAGGATTTTCGTTTCGACCCGGCGGAAGTGCGGGTTTCCGCGGGCAGACCGCTTCGCCTGAAAATCGTGAACGAGGGCCGAGAGCCGCACGAATTCGCCGGTCCCATCTTGTCCGATCTGCGGATTCGCCTGACCACGGATTCGGCCTCAGACGCCGTCGCTCGTCCGGACGGGATTCGGATTCTGCCCGGCCAGTCCCTGGAACTCACGCTCCAGCTGCCTCCGGGCGCCTACCCGTTTCATTGCCGAGTCCGCGGGCACAAAGGCATGACCGGGATCCTGCTCGTCGAGGAGTCCTTATCTCGTTGAAAGCGCGAGCCCTTCCCGCCATCATCCGGCGCCTTGTCATCGATCTCCAGATTAGACACTTTTAACCTACCCTTAACATCGCTCTAATCTTGTGATGTTAGCCTCCCACGCCTGAGGACAGGCCCCGAGGGGACCTGGGCACAACCCAAGGAGGTGGCTGCCATGACCTGTGAACGTTGCCAGGGGCTGATGGTAGAGGAATGGCGTCCGGACTTCTCACCCGAGACCTATATCTGGCGGTGCATCAACTGCGGGGCGATCACCGATCCGTTGATCGAGCACAACCGCTTGTTGAGCCAGCGCATGGTCAAGCAGTCTGCCTTGAACACCGCTTGAGATGACGGATCGGGGCTGACGGCGAACGCCGTCAGCCCTGCCGAAGACGTCCTCTCTGCGTGGACATCGCGTTTCTGGAAAGACCGAACTCCTCTGCCGATACGACAGTGCGATCCGAGGAGTCCTCGCTCCCCTGAGCCCGATGTCCACCTCTTTTTTTTCCGCCAAACCGCGCCCGCCGATCGCTTCTTGCTCATTCAGGACTTGCAGTCAGTCAATGCGGGACGTGCGAGAGAGAACTCCGCCCACACAAAGGTGTGGTCCGAAGGATCCTTCGCGCGCCGCGGCGCGATGTCCACGTCCGCCTTGACGCACGTCGCGGCGAGCGGCGCCGTGGCCAGGATATGATCTATCCGCCATCCCTTGTTCGCCTCCAGCGAACTCGGTGCCCGATAGTCCCAGAACGTGTACTGTTGGCGCTCCGGATAGAGCTTGACGAACACATCCTGCCATCCCCACTTCACCGCTTCCTCATACACCTTCCGCACATCTTGGTGATAGCAGACGTGCTTGAGATGTTTTTCTGGGCTGTGCACGTCGATCGGCCTCGGCGCGACGTTCATGTCTCCGCACCAGATAGCCGGCTGCTCTGGCGACAGGTGCTTGGCGAAGTAGCGACGGAGCCGGTCGAACCATTGCAATTTATAGGCGTACTTCGGCGAGTCGATTTGGTGCCCCTGGGGTACGTAGGTGTTGATGATTGGAATGCCACGGACGATGACTTGCATGAGCCGTGAGTCGTCCGGATCTCCGTCGTCGTCGAACCCATAGAAGACCGCGTCTGGCTTGGTGCGACTCAGCACCGCTACGCCGTTGTACCCCTTGATCCCGCGAAAACTGACCGCATAGCCGGCTTCCACCAACGCGAGCAGCGGGAATTCCGCATCCTGCACCTTGGTCTCCTGCAGGCACAGCACATCGGGTTTGTGTTGGTCCAACCAGTCCAGGACGATCGGTAACCGTTTCCGGATGGAGTTGACGTTGAACGTGGCAATCTTCATGCACCGATCCGCTAAAAAACAGGAGTGATTGGATAGCGCGCGGGAAGACGGCTGCGGCAAGCGTTCATTTCTTGGCCATCGCCGAGAGATACCCCCGCAGGATCGCCTGTTCGATGCGCGACCGGCCGCGGGCCGGTGCCGGGAAACGCAAGTGCAGGTTGATGCGGCCCGGCTCGGGGATCTGCACAATCACGCGCGGGTCCAACGACGGCGCTTCCAACAGGTTCTTTTCCTCCAAAGATTGCATGTGCCGCTTCGCGTCTTCGAGATACGGCGCGCACTCGGCTTTGGCGACCTCCAGCAAAACCTGTTCCGCTTTCTGCCACTCGTCCTCGCTCCGCAACGGAACCGTTGTCACATGCAACACGTACTCCTCGGTGTAGGTCTCATTGACCAACGGATGGGTGAAGAGAAGACTGTTGGGGAAGACCACGGCTCGACCGGTGGAAAGATGCGACGCCTGACCCGGCCCGATCTCCAACAGAGTCGTCGCAAACAGGTCCTGATTGAGCACGATGCCGCGATACCCGGCGATTTGAATGCGATCGCCCACCGAGTACGCGTTCGCTCCTACACGCAACGCGGCCCCACTGACGCAGAGGATCAGTTCCTTGGTGGCCAGGACCAGCGCCACCGCGATGGCGACCAAGGATACTGCAAAGGCCTGCAGCTCGTGGGCCCAGATGAAAAACAACCCCATCACGAAGACGAACGCGACCGTGTTGCGGACGGTCACGATCCATCGCAGCTTGGAGTCCGTCGAGATACGGGGGTTTTTGGTGATGGACCGAACCAGGACGGCCCGCAGGATCAGAAGGACGAACAAGAGAGCCAGCGATTTCGCAACGTCGGCCAGGAAAGTACTGTCGAGGTTCGGAAACCATTGTTGGAGGGAGCCCATAATCATTCAGGCAAGGCGATTCAGCGAACGAGAGGGCGACGGCCGTCTGCCGCAGCGAACGTTTTCTCCTATTGCGACGCCGCTTTCTCGTGGTTTCTCGGCACGCAATCTTCCCGCCTCCAACTCTTCAAGACCTTCGCTTCGTCAAAGGTGAGGACATAACGGTAGCAGTAAAGCGTTTCACGCGCACCCTCGCCGCCGCCCTTGCCGATGAGTGCGGCGGCCTGCTGGGTCACATTCAACGCCCCCCTGGTCATGGTGTCAAGGCTCCAGGGACGTAACTCCTTATCGCTCATGGGAAATCGATAGGTCCACACACTCTCGCCGCCCAGCACGGGGGTCTTGGCAGTATGAGGCGGCCCGAGCTTCTCGGCGATCTCTTCCTGGGTGAGCCGGTTGATCCCCCGCTTCAAATAGGTGTCACGCCATGGCCCTCCACAGGCGGCCAGGATCAGGCACAGACAGGGAATGAAGGCCCACAGGGCCACCGGCCGACTCGCTCGCTCGACTGGTTTGCTGGATCGCCGTCGCGTCATGGCGGGTTCGAATCGTGTTTCTCCCTCATCCGTCGAAGCGTGCAGTATAGAGCGTAACCCTGCGCCATCATACCGGTCACGAGCAACCCCAGGGCAGTTCTGAGCCAGATGGAATCCGGATGTTCCAATCCGTGCATGCCGCTGACGAATCCCAGGGCGATCATGACAATGCCGACCGACCGGGCAATCGCGGCGCGTTGCCGAAAGTGTCGCTTTGGCTCTGCCTCCATGGCGCGGCCGCGCCGGTACGCTACACCGGGTGCCTCCCGGACTTCAACCCGGCGGCTTGGTCGCAGACGCCCGGCTCTTCCTGCTCCGGATCGCGGCCGCCCGCTTTTCCAGTTCCACCGCCTCTTCCTCTCGCTGCGCCTTCCGCAGCAGAGCGGCATAGTCCTCCAGACTTTTGGCGACATCGGGGTGGTCCACCCCCAGAGCCTTTTCTCTGATCGCCAGGGCCCGCTGATACAGCGGCTCGGCCTGCGCATAATGTCCCTGGACCATGTGCAACCTCGCCAGATTGCTCAAACTCAAGACGACATCGGGATGATCCCGACCGAGGATTTTTTCCTTGATCCTCAGGGCCCGCTCGAGGAGCGGCTCCGCCTGAGCGTATTGACCATGCATCCGGTGCAGTACGCCCAGGTTATTGAGCGTCGCTGCCACGTCGAGATGTTCTTCCCCGTGCACGTCCTGGTAAATCTCGAGCGCTCGGAGATAGACCGGCTCCGCTTCCACATATTTGCCCTGCGCCGCATAGACCTGCGCTAGCTGACTCAGCGTGACGGCGACGCGGCGATCCTTGCGCCCGAACGCCTCAGCCTTCACGACGGCGGCGGCATAAATGCGCTCGGCCTCGGCGTAATCGCCGCGCTGAATAGCCCGGCGGCCGGCCTGCATGGCGGCCTCCCAGGTTTCCTGGGCGCAGGCGGACAGAGTGCACGCCAGCAGCCAAACCGCGTAAAACAGAAACGTCGTCCTCGGTCGCGCGCATGATACGAGGTTCTCCATGGACACGAACAACGCCTTTTCCGCTCGCTGCCTTCTGGCAGACAAGGAGCCTTGAGAATGGCGCGCCTCGCTTCCGGCGAGCATGGTACACCATAGTCAACCCCAGTCGCTATTGCTGCCTGAAGGACAAGCGATTCAGCTTCCGGTCAGGCCAAAGACGATGTTTCTCGAAACGGTGCGGTGGAGGGACGGTTGGCGCTTTGGGTTCAATGGCTCGACGAGACCGAAGTCACAAATAGCTCCAGCGAGAGAAAGTTGCAGCCTGACCCCGGCGCACACCCGCCTGGTCGACGACGGTCCAGATGACGGCGTGCTCGACCAGGAACCGGCGGCCGCTGCGGGAAATACGCACGCCTCGATAGTCGTCGATGTAGCCCCGTGACGCCGCTTCGGCGAGCATGCGTTCCCGCTCGGCCCGCTCGCCCGGCTCGGCCGTGAGCCGTGACGGAGTCTTTGTTAACTGCTCCCACGTATATTCCCAAAGGTCCAAGGCCGCTTGGTTTCCGTAATTGAGGACCGGATCGTCCTCCGTCCCGTGTGAGACAACCACGAACGGGGCCGTGAACAAGACCCGCGCCTGATCCTCCGCCGTGCCCACCCGCTCCAGTAACTCGCGTCCGGTCCACCGGTAAAAACTATCCAGCAGCAACTGGCTCCAGTCGATGAGGGCAGGCGATCTCCACTCCGGAACAGTCCTCATGGTCGCCGTCTCGCAAACCGAAAAAGCGAGGGGGCGTGTGAGCCCCGGCCGCTCACGCGGCTGTCCTACGTAGCACGCGCGGGGCAGCGAATTCAACACCCTGTCACGTTCCGCTCTTGCGGGGCTGCCGCACAAACAGCGGCTGACCGTTCTTGCCCACCAGGGTCATGACGAGGTCTCCGCGCTTCATGAAGACCTGGTGCTCTTCATCGTTCCGATCCTGCGTCATCGCAACGCAATGCCAAGTCTCCGCCGCGGCCGCGGCTCCCTTGGCCTGCACCGTCACCAGGCCGTCACGCTCGAAGCTGTACGTCACGACCGCCGGAATCGCCTGGAATATCTTGCCAGGATTTTCCCGGAACGGCTTGGGGGAATGCGCCGATTTCATGTTCCCGTTGGCGGTGAACTGTACCACCTGATACGGGAGCAGATAGGGCGCATTCGGGGCCTTGAACTCATAGGGCGTTGTGTACTTCACTAGGTTCCACGTCCCGACGAGATCATGGGCCTTGCAGAAGTGGGGAAAAGGGTTGCCCGCAGCGGCCCGCCCGGTCGCCGGCTTGGTCGCCCGACTCTCACCGGCGCCGGCGAACGCTGGGGTCAACAGGACACCGACGAACAAAACGGCTATCGTCATTCGTGTTCGCATTGCCACTCCTCCCTCCGGTCCCAACAGCGACTGATCGTTCACTGGCTGTTGCTATCACAAAAAGAGCAAACGAATCTAACCCGTCGGAAAATCAGGGCGAGCATTGAATCAGCCGGACTCGACGGCCGAACGGAGCCCAGACCGGGGAACAGGCGGGCTGGATAGAAAGCGCGCGATCGCTGAACGATCCGAGCAGCCCACGGGCGCCGAGTGTACAAGACGACTTGACGTCGAGCGGCTCCCATGCGCACCATCATGGAGCCGTCGGCGGCGGCCGCCTTGCGGCCACGACCACGACCTTCCGTTCACCGTGTTCAGAAGGCAGAAGAAGCGATGCTAACTATTCGCCCGGCGCTGGAGAAGGACTTCGACGCCATCCTCGAGATCCAACGGGAAGCCTTCGGCGAGTACGCCGGGCTCTACGCCATCAGCGCCTGGACGACCGAGACCCTGGACGACCTGAAGCGGGACGCGCAGGAAAAGAAGATCCTTGTCGCGGAATGGGAGGGGACCGTGGTCGGCTCAGTGCGCTTCTGGGTGGTTGGGGGCGTCTGCGTCATCCGGCTGCTATCCGTCAAGCCTTCCCACCAAGGACGCGGGATCGGCCAGGCGCTGATGCGGGAAATCGAGCGAAGGGCGACAGGTGCCCATAAACTCTACGTCTGCACGATGCTCCGCACCTTCCGCAACGTGCACCTGTTCTTGAAGCTCGGGTACCGGCCCGAGTCGCTGCTGCCGAACCACTACAACCGGATGGACATGATCTGCTTGGCCAAGTATCCCCAAGGCCTATAGCCGCCCGGCCGCCGCTTCCAGATTCTGCGGTGAAGCTGCTATACTGTCGCTCTCGTCGCTTGACCGGTCCGCGTGTCGAGGTTTTTTCCATTATGTCCGGCAAGACCCTCTTTGAAAAGATTTGGGATGCGCATGTCGTGCGGCAAGAACCGGACGGCACAACCTTGCTGTATATCGACCGGCATCTGGTCCACGAAGTGACTTCGCCGCAGGCCTTTGACGGCTTGAGACTGGCGGGTCGCCGCGTTCGCCGTCCGGGGGCGGTGCTGGCCGTGCCCGACCACAATGTGCCGACCACCGACCGCCGCCTCGGGATCGCCGACCCGGTCAGCGCAAAACAGATTCACGCGCTGGAGAAGAATTGCAAAGAGTTCGGCATCACGCTGTTCGGCATGAACGATGTGCGCCAGGGTATCGTCCATGTGATCGGGCCCGAGCAGGGCTTCACGCTCCCCGGCATGACCATTGTCTGCGGCGATTCTCACACCTCCACGCACGGCGCGTTTGGCGCGCTCGCCTTCGGGATCGGGACCAGCGAAGTGGAGCATGTGCTGGCGACCCAGTGTTTGGTCCAGAAACGGCCGAAGACGATGGAAATCCGGGTGGACGGGAAACTCTCGGATCGCTGCTCGGCAAAGGATGTGATCCTAGCGATCATCGGCAAGATCGGAACGGCGGGCGGCACCGGTTACGTGGTTGAGTACACCGGCTCAACGATCCGCGATCTAAGTATGGAGGGCCGCATGACCCTGTGCAATATGTCGATCGAAGCTGGGGCGCGAGCGGGCATGGTTGCACCGGACGACAAGACGATCGGGTACATTGAGGGGCGGCCGATGGCGCCGAGGGGCACCCTATTCCGCCAGGCCGTCGAGGCCTGGCGCCGGCTGGTGACCGACCCCGACGCGGCGTACGATCGGACGGTCGTCCTACGGGCCGAGGATATCGCTCCGCAAGTGACCTGGGGCACCAGCCCCGGTATGGTGGTCGGCGTGGACGGGAGAGTGCCGGACCCGAGCGAGATGCCCGACGAGAAAACCCGCAAGGCCGCCGAACGGGCGTTGGACTACATGGCGCTCAAACCCGGCACGCCGATCACCGAGATCCGAATCGACAAGGTCTTTATCGGCTCTTGTACCAATTCCCGCATCGAGGATCTCCGGGTGGCCGCCAGGTTCGCCAAAGGCAAGAAGGTGGCGAAAGGCGTCCACGCCATGGTGGTGCCCGGGTCCGGGCTCGTGAAGCAACAAGCCGAGCAGGAAGGACTTGACCGGATCTTCAAAGATGCTGGTTTCGAGTGGCGGGAGGCGGGCTGCAGCATGTGTCTCGCAATGAACGCCGATGTGTTGCAACCGGGCGAGCGCTGCGCCTCCACCAGCAACCGCAACTTCGAAGGCCGGCAGGGGGCGGGCGGCCGCACCCATCTGGTCTCGCCGGCGATGGCCGTGGCCGCCGCGATCGAAGGGCACTTTGTGGACATACGAAACTGGCCATGACCGGGAGCGCTGTGTGAGGAGTTGATCGAAGTCATCGGACTTTGAAGATGCAGCCATTCACGACGCACACCGGCCTCGTCGCCCCGCTGGATCGGGTCAACGTCGATACCGATCAGATCATCCCGAAGCAATTCCTGAAGACGACCGAGCGGACAGGACTGCGGGAAGGCCTCTTCTACGATTGGCGGAGAAAGCGCGACGGCTCCCCAGACCCCGACTTTTTCCTCAATCAGCCGCGATATCAGGGGGCAACCATCTTGCTCACGCGTGACAATTTTGGTTGCGGCTCCTCGCGAGAACATGCGCCCTGGGCGCTGCTCGATCAGGGCTTCCGGTGCATCATTGCGCCCAGTTTTGCCGACATTTTTTACAATAACTGTTTTCAGAATGGCATCCTGCCGGTGGTGCTCAAACCCGACGAAGTGCAGGCGTTGTTCCAATCCGTCCTCGCCCGGCCCGGCTATCAGATCACCGTTGATCTTGCCGCGCAGACCGTCACCACTCCAGAAGGCGCGTGTTACTCTTTCGACGTGGATCCCTTCCGCAAGGACTGCCTCTACCGAGGACTCGACGCCATCGGCCTCACCTTGCAGCACGAGCCGGCCATCGCCGCCTACGAAGCCCGTCGGAAGACTGAGGCGCCCTGGCTATTTACAGATCTCTGACCTTCTCGGCGGCCGACGGCCGACGAGCCATGCGCCACCTTTTTACTATGGACCGCACCGTCGCCGAAGGAACCGAGCGAACATCCTTCACCTGGGAACCCAATCCCGATGCAACGAGAACTTGATCTGCTCCTCGACACGGTTCGGCTCGCCGGGACACGAGCTCTTGAACTGGCGCGCAACGGGTTCGACACACATCGGAAGGCCGACCGGTCCCCCGTGACCTCGGTGGACCTGGAAGTCAATCGGCTGTTGCACGAAAGGCTGCTAGGAGCCTTCCCGGACGATGGCTGGCTCTCGGAGGAAACACCCGACAGGCCGGCCCGCTTGGAGAAGAAGCGGATCTGGATCGTCGATCCGATCGACGGCACCAACGCTTTCATCAACGGGTTGCCGGAATTCTGCATCTCGGCCGCTCTGGTGGAAGGCGATCAGCCGATTGTTGGCGCCATCTTAAATCCCGTGACGAATGAACTGTTCACCGCTGTCCGCAGACAGGGATTCCGGCTGAATGGAAATCCACCACCACCGGCGAAGCCTGGCGGGCGACCGGTCATTCTGGTCAATCCCTGGGAACTCTCGACCAGCCGGTTTGACTCTGTGCGGGAAGTCGCCGTGTACCACCCGATGCACTCGATCGCCTATGCGTTAGCGCTGGTGGCTGCGGGGCGGGTCGATGCGGCGCTCACATTCGCGCGCGAGCATGAATGGGACCTGGCGGCCGGCGTGCTACTGATCCAAGAGGCTGGCGGAACCGTGACGGACGGAGCCGGCAAACCGTTCCGTTTCAACCAGCCGCGGCCGTCGATGCAAGGCGTAGTGGCCGTGGCACCCGGGTCGGCCGGGCGAGTGGAAGTGCTCCTCAACAGGCTGATGGCGCTGCAACGCAGCAAAACACGGACCCCATCCTCTCTTCCCGCTTCATGAACGCGCAAGTAAGTCCAGCACCATTCTCCGGTGCGGAATGCCTGCGTCCAGGAAGACCTCGCCGATCGCCCGAAAGCCTTCCCGTTCGTAAAAGCCGATTGCCTGGGTCTGCGCGGCCAATTCGACATTCGTGAGGCCGCGCTCACTCGCAACCTTGAGCAACGCCCGGAGCATTGCCCGCCCTACGCCGCGGCCTCTCCATTCCTTCAATACCGCCATGCGGCCAATCTTGCCCTCCGGCTGCAGGCGCGCGGTGCCGATCGCGATGCCGCTGTCATTCCAAGCCAGGATATGGAGACAAGCCGGGTCGAGGCCGTCCCATTCCAACTCCTCCGGCACGCCCTGCTCGCGCACAAACACGAGTTCGCGGATGCCGCGAATGATGGATTTCCCTTCCTCCCATGTGACCAGCGTGATGCACGGTTGAAGCGGAGTCGCCTTCATGAGGAATCCTGCACCTGGATATCCGGCAAGTCGCGGTGTGCGGCATTGAATCCCGCCCGGCTGATGCCGACCCGGGTGTCGCCGAAGACCTGGCGGAACGTTTTGATGACGTCGTCGAACGGTGCCAGCCCGGTCCAGGCGTTCCACCCGTGGGCGTTCAGCAGCATCGGCAATTTTGTCTGCTTGGTCCGCTGTCCCTCGCGGCTGCCGTCGCCGAGTAGATAGTGATCGAGGATCACACGGTCGCAAGCCGCTTCGAGTTGTCGCGCGAAGGTCAATGGATCGTCCAGCGGGAGTAGGGGACTCACGGCGGCTACGGTGAGGAGTCCAGCCTGCCGCAAGGTGCAGAGGGCCGCGATCCGCGCCGCGGGCGGATAGGCATGGCGGGGGAACGGCGGCGGCAACCCCTCTTTGTCCGTCTCCACCGTGATATTGATCTCAAGCTGGCACCGCTGGTGCAATGCGAATAGGAGAGGAATATCCTCGATGATCAGCGGGGTATGGGATTGGATCACCAACAGATCCGGCGGCCGTGCGAGCATCTCCTCCAGCAGTCGGCGCATCCGTCTCGCCGTGCGCTCCTGCGGCGGATAGGGCTCGGTCACGCTGGAGAGAAAGATCCGCAGAGGCTTGGGCTCGCCGCGCACCGGCTGTTTCAGCCGATCGTACTGGGCCCGATAGGCCTCCACGAAGCCGGTCTTGACGTCCAAGAATCGCCCCCACGTGCGGCCCAGCGTGTGATGCGGATTCCATTGCGCATAACAGTAGAGGCCGCAGAGCGAGTTCCCCAAGGCGCACCCGCGGTACAAGTTGATCGTGTGGGTGAAGCCCCCTCCCAAATAGCCGCCGGTGGGATTCAGAATGGTTCTGGCAGGAATCTCCCGAATCTGCATAGCCGCTCGCTTCCGTGTTGCTGCGCCGGCATGGGAAATCAGCTAGCCTATGGTACTATCACCTGATCCATTCTCATAGGGAGGGCGCCTCGTGCGTGTCGCGGTATTGGGAACCGGACTTTTGGGTCGGCCGATAGCCGAACGGCTCAAGGAGACCGGCCATCAGGTCATCGTGTACAACCGCACCCGAGCCAAGGCCGAACCGCTTCGCGAGCTGGGAATTGCGGTCGCCTCGCAACCAGAAGAGGCGGTCCGATCCGCCGAGTGCGTCGGTTTGCTGCTGGCCGACGCGGCAGCAATCCGGAGCGTCTTCTCAGCCGACCTGGTGCGGAAGGCCCTGACCGGCCGCACCGTCATTCAGATGGGGACCATCAGCCCATCCGAGAGTCAGGCGCTGCATGAAGAGGTGCGCGCGGTCGGCGGTGACTATCTTGAGGCGCCGGTCTTGGGAAGCATCGCGGAGGCCAAGGCCGGGACGCTCCAGGTGATGGTTGGCGGCAGTCCGGAGCAGTTCGCCCGATGCGTGGGTCTATTCCGGTCGCTGAGCCGCGAACCCCAACTGATCGGCCCTGTCGGCCGGGCCGCCGCGCTCAAGCTGGCGCTGAACCAGTTGATCGCCGCCGAGATTTCCGCCTTTGCGTTAAGCTTGGGATTCGTGCAGCGTCATGGGATCGACGTGAAGACGTTCATGGCTATCCTCCGCGAGAGCGCACTGTTCGCGCCCGCTTACGACAAGAAACTGGCGAGGTTGCTCACGCGCGACTATGCCAATCCGAACTTCTCGACCCGTCACTTGCTGAAGGACGTCGACCTCTTTCTGGCCGAGGCGAAGGCCCAGCAGCTCGATACGAGCAGCCTGGACGGGGTTCGCCGCTTGTTGCAGAAGACGGTCGGCTTGGGCCTGACCGAGGCAGATTACTCCGCCGTGTACGAGGCCGTAAACCCCGCCCAGGGGAATGGTTGTGATTCGGGGACCTTTCGGCATGGCTGATCAGCCCGTTGAACCCCACATCTTCATCATCTTGGGCGCGACCGGTGATCTTACGCGGCGCAAGCTCTTGCCCGCGTTGTACCGCCTGCGAGATCAGGGAGTCCTGGAAAAGCGCAACACCTTGATCGTTGGCGCCGCATTGCCCGAGATCGGGGAAGAGGGGTTCCGGCTCTGGGCATTTGAGGGATTGCGCAAAGCGGGCTGGCCGAGCGACAACGCATTGCGTGCATGGTGCGAGGAGTGTCTGCACTATCACGCGCTGCCCACCGGGAGTGAGCAGGATTATGAAGCGCTGGCAGCCTACGTGCACCGGCTGGAGCGGATGCACAGGATACCAGAAAATCGCGTGTTTTACCTGGCCTTGCCTCCAGCTGCCGTGCCCGACGCGATTGAAGGGCTAGCCCACGCGGTACTCCTCAAGAGTCACGGCTGGGTCCGGGTCGTGGTCGAAAAACCGTTCGGCCATGACTTCCACTCCGCCCGTGCCTTGAACACGCTGCTGCACCGGTACCTGGAAGAGCCCCAGATCTATCGGATTGATCACTATTTGGGAAAAGAGACGGTGCAGAACCTCCTGGCATTCCGTTTCGCCAACCCGATCTTCGAATCGCTGTGGAATCGCAACACGGTGGAGAACGTGCAAATCACGGTTGCGGAAGACATCGGGGTCGAACATCGCGGAGCCTACTATCAGCAGGCCGGCGCGCTTCGCGATATGGTCCAGAATCACCTGACTCAGCTCATGACGGTGGTCGCAATGGAGGTGCCGGTCTCCTTCGAGGCCGGCGCGATTCAGGCGGAACGCCTGAAAGTGCTTCATTCAGTGTCACCCATTGCGCGGGAGGACGTGGTTTTCGGGCAGTACACCGCCTGGCAGATCGCGGGGCATACGATCAAAGGCTATCGCGAAGAGGCCGGAGTGCCGGAGGATTCGCTGACTGAAACCTACGTGGCGCTGAAAGTCGATATCAACAACTGGCGATGGAAGGGCGTGCCATTCTACCTCCGAACCGGCAAGCGGTTGCCGCGCAAGTTGACCCAGGTCGCGGTGACTTTCCGTGAAGCGCCGACGCAGGTGTTCCGATCGCTCGAACCGGGTAGTATCGCTCGCAACAAACTGGTCATCACGCTCCAGCCCAGCGAAGGCTTCTCCCTCTGTTTCTCAGTCAAAAGCCCGGGACGGCCATTCCGGCTGACTGACCATGCGCTGCATTTCGACTATGAACAAGCCTTCGGCCAACTGCCCGAGGCCTACGAGACCCTGCTCCGCGACATCATGATCGGCGACCAGACACTCTTCGTGAGCGCAGAATTCACCGAAACGGCCTGGCGCCTGTATGACCCCTTGCTGCAAGGCGAGAAAACCATCCATTTCTACACCGCCGGCACGTGGGGCCCCAGCGAGGCCGATGAATTGGTAGCGCGGTACGGGCATCAGTGGCAGTTGGGATGGTGAGAGGGCTCGCCTCTCATTCCTCCGGTGCACTGACGTAACCGCCGGCAGCACATTGCCTAGCGGCAGTGACGATTCATCCATCAGTAAAACAGAGGGGAGATCTATGTCTCGCCTAAAAGAACTCAGCGTATCCATCGACAAAAAGCTGGACGCACCTGGAGCACCAGGCGCTGGCGTTGGAATCATAGCTCACCCAGACAAAGGAACAGGCGGCACCAGCGGCTGGCGCAGCGGAAGCAGCAACTCCGCGAGCTCGAGAGAGCTCGCCGCGCAGGTCAAAACAGAAGTTCAGGCCAAGCCGGAGGAGAAAAAGCAGGAGGTCCTGGCCAAGCTACTGGCCTTCTAAGGACCAGCTCAGGAAGAAACGCCGGACGGTCCAGAACAAAGCCGATGCCTGGGAGAGCAAAGAAAAGGGGTCGGAGCAAAGAAAAGGGGTCGGGAATCTTTTTCAGCTTCTCGCTTCGTGTTACCCAGTAGCTTACCCAATTTTCTTGCCACGCCTTTGCGCGAAGAAGCCGCTTGAATGCGGCGTTCACATCGTTTTTTCTTTCGAGAAGCGTTTGAACCTCGGCATGGGATAACTCCGTATACCTGCACCTTGTACTGACCATCAGCCGCTGGCATTAGCGCGGCAAGGATTTCCTTAAATTCATTCAAGAGAGGCGCTGCCTGGTTGTCCCAGAAAAAACAGATGATGCCGCTGTGTCCCTCGAGCAGTTGGAGATCAACTTTCCGTAGGCCGAAACACATGCGATTTCCAGAGTGCCTCATAGTGGAGGAGGGCGTTTCACCACAGGACCGCGTTTGGGCAGATGCAAGCGCAATCCTTGGCACCGCGAAAGAAGGCGTTCAGCAACGGCCGGGCCGCGGACGTATTTCTTGACGCACGCTCGCTGTGTTACAAGTTCACTGGCTGTTCCGGCACGGAGGGAAGCACTCCATGATCGGCCGACCGCGCCTTGCGTTCCACCTGGCGACCTTGTGGCTGCTCCTGGCCGGTGGCTGCGCCGAGTGGACCTCCCAGCGGATGAACGATCCGTTGCGGGATGCCTGGCAGCAGCCCGAGATGGTGATCCAGGCTCTGGCGATCGCCCCCGGCTCGCGCGTCGCCGATCTGGGCACGGGTGGCGGCTACTTCAGGTGGCGTTTGGCCGGGGCCGTCGGTCCGGCGGGCAAAGTCTACGCGGTGGATGAGGACGAGACTGCGCTTCGCCTCATCGAGCGGGAGACGGCGCAGCGCGGAGTAGCCAATATCGAACTGATTCAGGCGACGCCGACCGACGCCCGCCTGCCCGTCGCCGACATGGACGTGGATTTGTTCGGACCGCCTATTTCAGGTCGCTCGCACGTGCCCTGCGGCCCGGCGGTGGCATCGCCGTGATCATCGAATACAAGGACAGCGGCATGGCTCTTTGGCCATGCTCTGCCGAAGGAGACGGTGCTTCACAAAATGGAAGCGGCGGGCTATCGCGTGATCCAGGAATTCGCCTGTCTGCCCCAGCAGCATTTCCTGGTGTTCAGCCCAATCCGCTCATGAACCGGTTGTCTCCAGCCGACCGCCATGAACCGGCCGGCCGGCATCAAGTCGGCTGGTTCACCGCCGCCTGTGTGCTGGTGAGCAACATCATCGGTGGCGGAATCTTCACCACGACCGGGTTCATGGCGCGCGACCTGGGCGACCCGGTCCTGATCCTGACGCTCTGGGTGGTCGGCGCCGGCTTCGCCCTGGCCGGAGCGATGGCCTACGGCGAGCTCGGCGCAGCGCTGCCGCAAGCCGGCGGCGACTACGTCTATCTGCGCCGAGCGTACGGGCCGTTGGCCGGGTTTCTGGGCGGGTGGACTTCGTTGACCATCGGCTTCGGCGCAGCCATCGCAACTTCGGCGGTGAGCTTCGCCTCCTACTTCCTGCGCGTCGCCCCGATCGCCGACGACAATGGGTGGGCGGCCAGAGGACTCGCCTTGCTTCTGCTGTGGAGCCTGACCACCGTCCATGCCGCGGGCGTAGGCGCCGGCGGGCGGCTGCAACGGATGCTGACGACGACGAAGGTCCTCGCCATCCTTGCGTTGGCCCTGGGTGGACTCTCGCTCGGCTCAGGGAGCTGGAAGAATTTCGCCGTGCGGGCGCCCGATGCCGATCCCGGCATGGGCACCGTGATGGTCGCGCTGATCTTCGTGATGTACAGCTACCTGGGGTGGAACGTCGCGGGGTATATCGCGAGCGAAATCGCTGAGCCAGGGCGGACCCTTCCCAGGATCATGATCGGCGCCACCGTCTTTGTGGGCGCGATGTATCTGCTGCTGAATCTCGTGTACCTGTACGCCCTGCCAGTCACCTCGCTGGCGCAGCCGCCGGTGCTGCCGGTGGCCGAAAAAGCCGCTGCCGCCCTTTGGGGTCCGGCGAGCGGACGCTTCGTCGCGGCACTACTCTGCCTGTCGATCGCCGGCGCGGTGAGCGCCATGGTGTGGGCCGGTCCGCGCGTGTACTGGGCCATGGCGCGGGACGGAGTGTTTGCCACCTGGTTTGCCGCCCTCGACAAGAAGACCGGAGCGCCCGTGCGGGCCATCCTGCTCCAGAGCAGCTGGGCCTCGTTGTTGATTCTTACTGGGACCTTCGAGCAACTGGTGATCTACGGGGGGCTGGTCCTTGCGGTCTTTACGGCGTTCACCGTCGGAGCACTGATCGTGCTCCGACGCCGGCAACCGGACCTGCCGCGTCCCTATCGGGTTCCACTCTATCCCGCATTGCCCGGCTTGCTGGTCATGCTCTCACTGCTCATTGTCGGCTATAGCCTGATCCAACGACCGATCGAGTCTGCACTGGGCTTCGCGACCGTGCTGGCCGGGATTCCGCTCTACTTTGTCTGGCGCATCTCGCCCGAGCAGCAGCGGGCATAGACCCCACCGCTCACCTGACACAACGGCGTGAGCGTACAATTATGCATTGCATCGAGATCTCTCCCACCGATCGATCGGGAGCGCCATATTCCCACAGCGCCAGATACTGTGTTCGCCTGCCACAGCAACATTCGCTTCGGGCTTGATCCTGTGGGCGGCCTGATGCCCGTCGTGGGCGATCTCATGGTGACCGTTTCATGCGCGGTTATGCTGCTGATCGCCAAGCACAGAACGGGGCCGAGGTCAACAGGGCTTGACGGGCGAACCTCGCACCTTCTGCTCGCCCGCGTGGCGGAGCCGGCCCGGTTTGAAGGCCTGGGAGTAACGCGGCACCTTGCGGACGTAGGCGCGGGTCTCGCGGATGCGCGGCAGCGTGCGCCCTCTCCCTTAGTGCATGCCGGCATTGTAGGCCGCCAGGGCCAGGGCAGGTCGCCGCCGTAGCGGTTCAAGAGACGGCAGAGCTGCCTGGCGCCGGCGCGGATATTCTGGATGGGATCAAGGGGATCAGCAACGCGGAGGGAGGCAGCGGTCCCGGGCATGAGCTGCATGAGCCCGATGGCTCCTTTGCCGGAACACCGCTCGAGGACGAAAATCCGACTCGGCCTTGATGACGGCGCGCAGCAGCGCCGGATCGAGCCGATAGTGTTTCCCATACCAGTTAATGGCGCAGCGAAGCTCCTGGCGGGTGTAGCGCGGCTGTCCGTCCAAGTCCGACTGCGTCGTCGTGGGGAAGGCCAGCAGTAGCGCGCCCACGACCAGAGACCCCACACAACCCACGCCTGAAACCTGCCCGGAAAAGTTGGTGTTTGGGGGTGCTGCAGCCATACTCCGCCAATCGCCTATTCCCTCCGCTGTCCTTGCTTGGTAGCCGCTTTTCCTCAAGATTCGTGCTGATTCCGGTTCACATGCTAACCTCTCAATCCAGCGGGAGAAATTTTGTTGCTTGCAATGCCGCTGCAGTGCGGAGATGCGCACAGAACGACCACCGGGGAGATTTTTGCTCGCACCGTTGGCCTCCCAAGACGGAATCTGAACACCGGTCAGGCGGAGGAAGTGTCAGAATGGGATGTAGAGGGAGTCCTTGCCGCCTGCGTTCGGTCTTCAAGCCACGTGGCCAAGATCAGCGTGCCGAATCCCGGCATGAAGAGCAGAACGCCGATCGTCGCACCCACGATTGGCACGCCGAACAGCTCGTCGAGCTGTTGCCAGAGCGATTCCCAGGGTAGGTACAGCCGCTGGGCGACAAGAATGAGGTCGGGGATCGGCCGGAAGATCACTAGGTACCCGTTGCGCGCCAGTTCCACTGCCCACACGATCCCCGCTGCGGTGTTCCACACGTAGCCGAACAATCGCAAGAGCCGAATCGCGCGAAACATGCTCCGGTCACTGCTCTCCATCACCTCTTGCCCCAGAGCTGGACGAGCCGCTGGGCCCGACCGCAGTTGAACTTATAGAACTTGTAGCGGAGAGGATTCTTTCTGTAGAAGTCCTGATGATAGTCTTCGGCCGGATAAAACGGCGAGGCTGGGACAATCTCGGTGACGATGGGCTCCTTAAACGGCTTCGTGCGTTCGATCGCCAGCTTCGATGCCTCCGCCAGCCTGCGCTGCATCTCGTCGTGATAAAAAATCGCGGAGCGGTACTGATGGCCGGCGTCGCAGAACTGGCGATCGGGCGTAGTGGGGTCGATATTCCTCCAGAACACCTGCAACAGTTTCTCGTAGCTCACCCTCGCCGGGTCGAAGAGAATCTCGACGGCCTCGGCATGGCCGGTTCCGCCAGCCGATACCTCCTCGTAAGTCGGATGGGCTTGTCTCCCGCCAGTGTACCCTGAGATGACCGAGACCACGCCGTCCACCGCCTCGAACACCTCCTCCATGCACCAGAAACAGCCGCCAGCGAAGGTGGCCTTGGCCAACGGGCTCGCCGCCGGCACGTTGAAGGGTCCAACGACCACGACCGCAATGATCGAGAGCCGCAGCATTGACAGGATCTTCATGGGTCTCCCCCCCCCCTCACCCGGCGGTCGGCGGCCAAAGGCTTTCCTTCTCCCTCCAGCTCGCTTTTTCCAAACCGCTCGAACGGTTAGGATCTCCCCAGCGTGACGACAACGGTCTGTTCTTGTTGCCCGCGCAAGATCTTGACTGTCACTTGCTGGCCCGGCATTGTCCGCTCGATCAGATAATTCTTCAACTGCGCGCCGGCGGTGATCTCGGTCCCGTTGATCGCCAGAATGACATCGCCTTTCTGAATACCGGCATCGCGCGCCGGCCCCATCACATCGGAGACCGCCACCCGCCACTGGGTCCCCATCTGAACCGCCGTGAGACCGATGCCAAGCCGCGAGAACGTCGGCTGTTCGCCGCGAATCAGCGCCGCAACCACCCGCTGCACCAGTGATCCCGGCACGGCGAAGGCGAACTGGCTGCAGCGCCCCGGCCCATCCTCCTTTCCTGTCTCGATGATGGCGTGCATGACGCCCACCAACTGCCCCTGCTCGTCAAAGAGCCCGCCGCCGGAGTTTCCGCTGCACGCCGGGAGTGCGAGTTGCATGAGCCGACTCTCCGCCGTCGGCAGAAAGGTGTTCGGATTGCCGATCCGGCCGAAACCGAAGGCCGGGCCCCACCCCAGCGGATAGCCGATCGTCAGAACGGCGTCGCCGGCTTGAGACTCGCGCTCCGCAAAGCCCACATTCGGCAAGCGGCCCGCTCCATCCGTCAGGCGATACACCGCGATGTCCAGAAACGCGCTGACCCCAACTAGCTTGGCCGGCAATTCTTCCAAATCCGTCGTCAGCACCCGGATTTCCTCTTGCACGACGCGCTTCCCCCGCTCCTCCCGCTCGACCGCATGGTGCGCCGTCAGGATGTAGCCGTCATGGAGATGGACGCCCGAGGCCTGCATGACGAAATGCCCCTTGCCAGTCTGCTTGTAGGCCTCGTGCTCCGGCGCGAAGATGCCGACCGTGGCCCGTTTCGCCCGTTCGATCCCGCTGACCGTTTCGGTGGACGCCCTGCCGGTCCCGGCTCCGCCCATGCCCACCACGACCGCCACGCATCCCGCCAGTACCCAGTTCCGCATGTTCCTCATGCCTTCCTCCGATTCAGATGCCGTCTGATCATATCGACGACCGCCTGCGGCGTGCGCGCCGAGCGAACCAGCCCGCCGCCGAGTTTGGTGAACAATTTTTCCTCCAATGGATCTCCGCCTAGCAGGATCACTGGCTTTCGCGCTTTCAGCGCCAGCGCTACCTCGGACATCGTCCCGGGCCCGCCGGGCCCGCAGGCCACCACCACATCGCTGGAGAGGACGTTGATGTTGTTCCTGGCGTTGCCCATGTCGGTGATGATCGCCACGTCCACGAAGCGTGATACGCGCGTGCGAGCCGTCGGCAGGATCCCAATCGTCAAGCTGCCGGGGATGCGTTTTGCTCCCCGGTTCACCGCATCCATCACGCCGGCGGCGCGGCCGCCGGTCAACAAAACCCACCCGTTGCGCGCGATCCCTTCGCCCAGCGCCATCGCCGACACGAGCTGCGCGCGAGAAGCCTTGCCCGGCCCCATGACCCCGATCACCGGTCTGCGCCTCACGACGGCAACCACATGACGTGGACTTCGCGTTGCCTCGGCCCGTCCAGCTCCACCAATAGCACCGATTGCCACGTCCCTAACGCCAGCGCTCCGTCCTTGACGGGCAGGGTAAGCGACGGTCCCAGGATCGACGCCGCCATATGAGACCAAGCATGAGCGGGATCATGCGCATGCCGAAACCGAACCTTCGGGATCATTTGCTCCACCACATCGAGCAAATCGTCTTCCGTTCCCTCTCCCACTTCGCCGGTCGTGAGCGCGGCGGTCGTGTGGGCGAGAAACAACACGCACAGGCCGTTTTTGAGCTGGGCTTGCTGGATCAGATCGTTCACCCGAGCGGTCAAATCGACGATTTGCTTACGCTGCGACGTCGTGACTCGAACGATGTGTCCCACTTGGGTTCCTTGCACGAAAACGAAGTCGCCGAGGGCGATGCGTGAACGTATGGTGGCAGCTTTGGGTGGGAGGGTCAACCGGGCGACTACCGGAGAAGCAGTCGATAGTCAGAATCTCGCCGAGGGCAGTGCTACGTCAGCGCGTGCCCACGCCTTCTTGAATCGTTCCTCGACAGCCTCGGCTTCGCCCGTCTTGTTCTGCTTCCTCAAACGCTGGGTCAGTCCGAACAGCGCCCAGCCGTTTTCCGGGTGTCGCGCCAGGTCCTCCCGGTAGATCCGCTCCGCCTCGGCCGGGCGGCCCGCTTCGAGCGAAAGGGCCAGCCCGTGATCGCCGCGTCGGGCGGCGATTTCTCCCGCCAGAACTTTCTCCGCAATCCGCGCCAACACCGCTACCTGTCTCCCGCCCAGGGTTCTGGCATGAGGCAGGGACTTGACCGCTTCGGCCAGTCTCGCCGATTCCGCAACCGCTTTGTCGAACCGGCCCATCGCCACGTAGGCCAATCCGCGCGCGTAGCGCCAGATCGCCGCCGGATATACCAACTCGACCGGAGGCGACGGCACGGTTAATACCTTGCCCCATTTCCCGAACCGGACCAGCGCAAAAAGGAGTGGGGGGTGAATTCTTCAAGCGCCGCCCATATGCACGTTTCGCTCCACTGCTTCCCGATCCCGCCCCAGTCGCAGACAAATGTGGGCCGGCATACGGACAAGATGACCTGCACCTAGGACCCGCCTCAGGAGCCGTTCGGCGCAGGGAAACGCGCGTTCCGGCCTCTGCAACGCCTCGACGGCATGGATGTAAATATAGTGACACGCCCCAGATGGTCAGGGTTCAGCACGGCAGATCGAGACGCCACGCTCATCCTTCCCATATGCTGATATGCTCACAAATGCTTATAACGACACGTCCGCGCTGGCTGCCACGTCGGCGCGGCTCTACGCCGCTTGGGTTTCAAGTCTCTCGCCGCCCGGTTTTCAGGACTTCGCGTCCTCGCCTGAGCCGACGGCATCACGCGCATCACCACTTGGTCCAGTTTGTCGCCGAACCGAATCAGGACTTCCTGCTGCAAGCGGATCATCGCTTGGAGGTCTCAAACTTGCGCGGTGATCTGCACCAGCTCCCGCTGCTGAGCCTCATCTGGTAGCGGCGCGGGAACAGGCCTGGGAGGGCCAGGCGGCGTAAACGGCGGGCCTTGGGCACTGACCGGCGCGGCGAGAGTTCACACCGTCGGAACCGCGAACGCCAGAAGCAGCGATCGCGTCATCCTGACACTTTCCTGGCTATGCATTGCTACAGGAGAAGATCGGCAAGGACTGGGCCATAGCGCAATCGAACCGATCTCGGACAGGTCCTATAACCCACCGCAATTCCGAGAACTTGCACAACGGCCTGCCGAGCCATTGGCGCGGCTCCGGCAAGATGTGCGCACCATGCAGGCAGGACCCTCCCTGACCGTAGCCACGCGTCCCTCCGGAGGACCTCAGGTTGAATCAGAATCGCGTCACGCTGGAGAAATTGAACTCCCGGATTTTCATTGCAGGCACAAGCAATTTCCCCGTCTCGGCGGTGACCGCCTCCTGGGGAAGAGTGAACGCGTCGATCGCATTGAAGGCCCGCAGCGGACTGTCATGAAACCGGAAGTTGCGCACCGCCGTCGTGATCCGGCCATCCTCGATCAAGAAGGTACCATCCCTGGTCATGCCGGTTAAGGTCAGGTCGGTAGGATTCACCGGACGGATGTACCAGAAGTTGGTGATCAGGATGCCGCGGATCGTGCTACGGATCAGGTCTTCGAGACCGGGCTTCGCCGACCCATCTCCCGACAGGAGCGGCGATTCCAACGTTGTGATGCAGTCGATGCCATGCTCCTTGGCGGTGAACCGATCGTACGCCAGTTGTCGGAGCACACCCGCGTCGATCCACGTCGATGCGTTCACCGGGAGCCCCTCGCTCGTGAATCCATAGCCGAGTAAATCAGGATGGTCCGGCCGGTTCTTCATCGACAGCCGTGGATCGACGATCCGCTGGTTCAGCTTGCCACTAAACGGACTGGTTCCCCGGTAGAACGCCTTGGCGTCCAACATCCAGATGAACCAGGTCAGAAGGCCAGCCACCGCCGGCGCTTCAAGAATGACCACATAGCGGCCGGCCGGCATCTCTTTTGCTGCGACGGACCGTCTCGCTTTGTCGATAGCGACCTGCGTCCGTTCCCGCACAGCGAGCCGATCGATCGATCGGTGCGCCGCGGAGACCCAGCCGCTCGCCTCGCCGTACTGTGCCGTCAGGCTGAACCGCGCTTCAGTCCGTTCCTCGTGAGCGAAGAGACCGGTGCTCGCGGCCACGCCGACGGTCGCGGCGGACGATGACACAATGCCGGCCGCCGTGAGCCGCTCGCCCCGGCACAACTCGATCGCCTCCCGCGCGTACGCCAATCGCCTGGCCGGGCCGGCCGTCGCCGTTTCCGGCCGTGCTGTAGGCCATGCCGGATAGCTCTGCGGGTCAACCGGCGGCAGATATTCGGGATCTTCGGGAGAAACCCGCGCAAGGCGCTCGGCGCGTTTGAGCGTCTCCTGGACCGAACCCGCGGTCAAGTCCGTCGTGCTGGCGGACCCGTGTCGACGGCCGAACGCGACCGTCACGCTGAACGAGATTCGCCGCGTGTCGACGTTTTGGACGACCTGATTGTTGGCGAAGCGGACGGTGCCGCCGCGTTGATCGTGCAGCGAGACGAACGTGTGGTCGCCGCTCGAGTGCTTGAACACCAGATCGGCGAGGAATCGGAATTCGTCCCGGTCGGTCAGTTTGGGTACGGCGGCCGAGCCTTCGGTCATGACGCAGCTTGTCCTCGAATCACGTCC
The DNA here is from genome assembly GCA_051293835.1 of Nitrospiraceae bacterium. GTDB lineage: Bacteria > Nitrospirota > Nitrospiria > Nitrospirales > Nitrospiraceae > DATLZU01. Next base: position 244,155 of record JBPKMA010000004.1, read on the forward strand.
ACGTTCCGAAAGCGCGCGTGTACGGCGGCGTGGGTCATCCAACCGGACTGGCCGGGCTGCCCCTTCCCGCAGGTGATGAACCCGAAGCGGCGGCGGTGCGAACGGTCCGCCACACCATCGCACCGGCCCCAGAACTCTGGCGTGATCCCGTGATAGATCACGTCCCGGAGCATGTGCGTGCGCCGCCCGTGCTCGATCAGCCAGAAGGCATCGCCGCCAAACTGAAAATTGTACCGCCGCTGGTCGATGCTGTAAGAGCCGTGCCCTTCGATGTAGATGCCGCGTTTCACGTCGGCGATGAGATCATTCAGCGTGGCGGCGCCGGGCTCCAGCCCGATGTTGGCGATCCGCACGATCGGCACGCTGCCCCAACTGTCCGCCCGGTTCGACCCACGCGAGCGCAGCTCGCCGATCTTGGGCGCCGTTTCGCGGTTCGTGCAGTAGCCGACGAAGATCCCCTCACGCACGATGTCCCACTTCTGGCAGGCCACTCCGTCGTCGTCATACCCCGTAGCGGCGAGCGTCTCCGGCTCGGTGTTGTCGGCCACAAGGTTTACATGCGTCGACCCATAGCGGAAGGTCCCGCGCTTGTCGGGTGTGAGAAAACTCGTCCCCGCATAGTTCGCCTCATAGCCCAGCGCACGATCCAACTCACTGGGATGGCCGCAGGATTCGTGGATGGTGAGCGACAGATGCTCCGGATCGAGCACGAGATCGTAGCGCCCTGGATCCACCGGAGGAGCCTGGACTTTCTCCACCGCCTGCGCAGCGATGCGTGGCGCCTCAGCCAAGAAGTTGGCCTCGGTGATCAGCTCGTAGCCGGTGCGGAGGTGCGGCGTGCTGAAACTGCGCGAAGCGAAGCGTCCGTCGTGGACCGCGGTCGCCTCGAAGCCCCCCTGGGTCGCCAAAAGATCGAACTCCAACCGCGAGCCTTCGGTGGAGACGAACAGCTTGAGATCGCGACGGGCCCAGAGGTTCGCGCGGCTGCGGACGACACCAGGCTGCCGGTGGACGTACTCCATCACATCCAGCAGCAGCGTCGCCTTGTCTTCCAGCGGCACAGAGAAGGGATCGATCCGCCGAGGCGTGATCACCCGGTCTCGATGGACCGGCTCGTCCGCCAGGCGCACCGGCTCGCTGAGCAGAGCGGCCGACCCCTTGGCGATCTCGATCGCCAGGTCGGCGACCTTCGGCACCTCCTCCGGGGACAGGATCGAGCTGGCCGCAAATCCCCAGGCGCCGCGGTAGAGCACGCGCACACCGAAGCCGCTGTCACGGCTGTCCCGCACCTGCGCAATCCGCCGATCCTCGCCGTGAACGGTCTGCGTCGCGCTGTCCAGAATGCGAATATCGCCGTACTCCGCGCCGGCCGCCCGGATGCGCGACAAGGCCAGCTCGGCCAGTTCATCCCAGTTCGCCTTCACCATTCCGGACCCAATGCATTGTCAGGCGTGGCCAGGGAAGTTAGTATAGCAGTCTTCATGATCCTTGGGTTCGCCACTTATGGACCTGGCACGGTAGCCCGCAGCTAACGGCCAGCACCGTAGAGCGACTTGCTGCCGCGGTTTGGCCCGCACAGTCTCCATTGCCTTCTGGTCCATTCTGTTCCACCCGTTGCCACTGACTCGCACGTGTGTCCCCCCTCTCGAAGGGAAAAGGGGTGAAGCGATTAGCTATTCGCCATTGGCCGCTCTGGTTATTTTTTCAAAACAGGCCCGAGGAGGTCGGCTAGACGCCCGTTCCCGTCCGGGTGGCGTCCACAAACTGCTCGGTCGAGTCGTCGATGGCCCGACCACGACGGCCAGGAGGCGGCAAGATATAGAGCAGCTTGGAACTGAACCTCTCGGGGGTCGTTTCAGGCAGCTTCATCTGGTACTTGACCGGCTTCTGATGATCGGCGAGTTGCAGCTTGGGGTTGTACACGCTATTGAACTTCCACAGCATCTTCACGAAATTCGTCTGGCCGCGCAGGAGATGGGCGACTGCGATCTTGGCCGTGGACTTAAGAGCGGTCCAGCCCAGGTGCTTCTTGTTCAATACCTGTTGAGTCTTGACCAGCTCCTCGTAAAATTCGGGAAGCGGTAGCCGCGTCGGCAACACCGCGTGTTGAATGTCGAAGAGCCGGTAATCCCGCGTCTGGACCTTCCGCGACTCAGTGCGCCAGCTTTCCGTTCCCGGATAGGGCGTATTGACGCTGATGTTCACGATTTCCGGAATTTCCAGACACCATTCCCGGATGACCTCGAACCGTTTCCGATCCCAATCGGGGTCCGCGATCAGGTTGATGGCAACTGTGATGCCGAGCGAGCGGGCGAACTCCAGGGCCTCGAAGTTCTTGCCGAGCGAGATACGCTTGCGGTGCATTTTGAGGCCTTCTTCGTCGATCGCCTCGATGCCCAGGAACATGTACTGGAGGCCCAATCTCTTCCAGAACTGGAACACCTCCTTGTTGCGCAGCAGCACGTCGCCGCGCGTTTCCAAATAGTACTGCTTTTTGATGCCCTCGCGGGCGATGGCCTCCCCGATGTCGAGCCCATGTTTCGCCTGGATGAACGCCACGTCGTCGACGATAAAAATGCCCGGCTCTTTGATCCGTTTTAGATCCTCGACGGCCCGCTCCGGGCTGACGACGCGATAACTCCGCCCGTAAAAGGTCCAGGCGCTGCAGAAGGAACAGTCCCAGGGACAACCGCGCGCGAATTCGATAGAGGCGCAAGGGTCGAGCACGCCGATGAAGTACTTTCGGCGATGGCGTAGGAGTTCGCGGGCTGGGCGGAGGTGATCGAGGCTCTCAACGAACTGCGGCGGCGGTCCTTCACCGGTGAGGGTGACGACGCCGGGCACCATGGTGATGGCGCGGCGATCGTGTTCGACCGCCAGCAGGAGCTTGGCGACGGCGGCCTCGCCTTCGCCTTTCAGCACGCAGTCGATGGCCCCCGCCCCGTGTTCCAGCAATTCTTGCGCGACGAAGGACGCGCTGTGGCCACCGACAAACACAAAACAGCCGGGCAGCTTTTGTGCGGTCAGTTTCGCCAGATCCACGATTTCCGGCACGTTCGCCAAGTAGTTGCAGGAGAACGCAACCACGTCGGGCTTCCAGTCGTCGAGCACTCGCACATAGTCGCGGTGCGTTTCCACCTGGAGATCCAGCAACCGGACGTCATGGCCAGCCTGCCGAGCGGCTTGCGCGACCAATTCCAGACCGAGCGGCTCCAGCCGGAGATAAATCTTGGTGTACATGAGCGGACCGGGATGAACCGCAAGTACTTTCATAGGTCGAAACCTCTTTCGAAGACTCCATAGGACCAGCGACTTAGGGAGATGATCCTGCCAGACCTGGCCGACTTGTTCAACTGACGGATCCCCGGAGTCCTCCGGTTGGTCCTCACAGGAAGAAGTTGCTTCCCCCGTCTTCGCAGGCCCTCGGATAGCGGAACCTGGAGCGGCATAGAGCCGATAGCGCTGGAGAGCTTTGCCGTTCGCTCCTCACCCTGTTGGGCGAGCTGTTCGCTCCGCGCTACCAGCGACTCACTGCCTTCTCCGCATCAGTAGCCGATCCTCTCCCACAGCCGGTCTGGCTCCAGCGCCGAGCCCCGACCACCCATGGCCAACGCCAAGTCGGGACGATCGGTGAAGAAGCCGTCCACGCCGAAGAAACGGAGGACCCGCAGTTCGCATCGATCATTGACGGTCCAGGCATGGACCACGAGGCCGGCACGATGGGCGCCGCCCGTGTACCAGGGCCAGGTCGTGGGGTAGCGCACCGGCGCTGCGGCCCGATCCCAGTGCGGGCTGAGCGCATGACGAAGGCCCCAGGTCCCGATTCCGGATGCTACGGTCTGCGCCTTTTTGAGCAATGAGTTCCACCCCTCTCGAGTGACCAGCGTTTCGTCGATCAGAAAGACTCTGGGCACCTGTGGCGCCAGGGCTTGCAACCGGGCGAGGCTGTCAAGCTCGAACGACTGGAAGACCACGCGCGCCTGCGGACCGACGGCCGCCCGATCGATCCACCCTTGCACAGTGAGCGTCTCGATCAATTGCTGCTCGATCCCCGGATAGCGGTGCGCGGATTTGGTTTCGATGTAGAGGCCCGGGCGCGGGTCTTTACCCTCGGCAAGGGCGAGCACTTCGTCCAGCCGCAGGATGCGCAGGCCGCGAAACGCCGGCCGCGCCCGTTTCGGAAACCGCCGGTTGAACCAGGACCCGGCATCCAGGCGCGCCAGCTCTTCGAACGTAAAGGAGCCGACCGGCGCGTGCTCTCGGCCGGGGAAGACATCGGCCACGTCGGTGGTGCGAGACAAATCGTCATCATGGAAAACGATCAGTACCCCGTCTCGCGTTCTCTGAAGATCCAGCTCCAGATAATCGGCGCCCATCTCGCGAGCGAGCAGGTACGCGGGCAGAGTGCTCTCCGGCGCATAATAAGATGCGCCTCGGTGGGCGATGACGGCGGGATGAGGCATTCGCAGGGCCTGAGCCAACCGCTTGCCGCGCGAGGGGGCGCTCAGGGCCGCTCCCAGCGCCAGCGCGAGGCCCGCCAAGGCCACAGCGGCGCTCACCACCGTCATCAGCAGTTTCATGCCGTGTTCCTGACAGCCCCCTCCCGCGGCCGGCGAAGAAATGTCAACGGATGGCTTGGCTTTATCCCTTGGTCTCGCGTACCATCACCATCCATGCTTCCGCCGGAACAGACCGCTCGTCAGCGGATTGCGGACTTGCTCCTCAACAGGCGGCTGACATCGCGGCAATTGGCGCAACTGGTCGGCATCTCTGAACGCCAGGTCGAAGACCACCTGCTCCACATTGTGAAGACCGTCGCCGGCGACCGGTCGCGCCGCTTCATGCTGGAACCGTCCCAGTGCCGGGACTGCGGCTATATCTTTCGGGACCGGTCGCGCTTGACCAAACCAAGTCGTTGCCCACGATGCCGGAGTGAGGCGATCACGGCTCCGCGGTACGGGATCGACCTCCCAACCTCCCGAAGCAAGACCCGCCCAGAGGGTTCGTGATCTGTTGCACGTCGTGGACGCCGGTCGACGCGGATGCGGCGGACGCACACCCGATTGACCCCACGCACAACCTCACCGTGGCACTCTCCACCAATGTCCGTCCAGCACGTTGAGGGCGGACGCCATGCCAGCGCGAATTAAGCCTTCCGACCCCTTTTCTCGGCTTGCGGAAACCACGGGAAAAAGGCGCTCGTGGTTTGCTGGTAGAGCCGATACTCCTCCCCGCGGCCGGCGACAGCCTGTTCCTCGTTCGGCGGAATGCCCGTCACCTTCAGCAGCACCCATCCCATCACCAGCGGCCCCAGCAGCGTCACCCCCCAGTTCGGCAGCCCCACACCCATCACGACATACGCCCACCAGTGCAACCATTCGAAAAAATAGTTCGGGTGGCGCGAATACCGCCAGAGCCCCTCGCGGCACACTCGATCGCGATTCCAGGGCTTGGCGCGAAATCGAGCCAGTTGCCAGTCCGCCATCGACTCGCCGGTGACGGCGACGAGCCACATGAGCACGCCGGCCAACTCCCACAGGCTGAAGCTCGGCCGAGGATTCTGCATAAGGACCAGAAACGGAAGCGAGAACAGAGCGATTGCGGCCGCCTGTAATTGAAAGTAAAAAAACATTCGGACATTTTGTTGCTCCCCCCACTTCTGCCGGAGCCGCTGATAGCGCGCATCTTCCGCTTTGCCGAGCACGCGATCGATCAAGAGGTAGAACCCAAGGCGAAAGGCATAGATCGATCCCATGATCGCGACAAGCCATCGGCGATCCGTATCCCCGTGGGCGACCCCTGCGTACCAGCAGACGACGAGGAGGAGGCCCAGGCACCATCCAACATCCGCGATCGAGGCGTTCCGCAGGCGGAGTTGCAAAGCCCACAGCCCCACCATGAACGCGGCCATCGCGACATAAGCGGGCACGACGAACAGAAGCGGATCGGACCCCGTCACGGCATGTTCCTCTTGCCAAACTTGCGCCTCATGGTCGCGCTTGGCGCATCGCGCTTCATGGGCTTTCGTAGTCCCACGGATCGTGATTACGGCCCGCGCGCCTGGCCAGCCACTCGCCGAATCCTGGCAACCGAAACGACAGCACCGCCTGGATCTTGTCGCAGTTCAAGGACAAATCCGGAGGACGGCACGGCCCAGCATAGTCCCGAACCGATCCGGGCACCATCTCTGCGCGGAGCTCCGGCCACTGTGCAGCCAGTAGCTGGCCGATATCCCAACGCGACAGCCGCTCGGCGCCGGCCAGATGATACAGTCCGGGCCGATTCTTTGTCGCCAATTCCCAGACCGCCCGCGCCGTGACCCCGGCGGGAATCGGGCACCGAATTTCGTCGGTGAACAGCGTGAGCCTTCGCCCGGCCTGCCACGCGCGCCGCATCTCCTCGACGAAACTCCGGTCGCCGGTCGGCGACCATCCGGCGTTCAACGATGTCCGCACGACCGTATGCTTCGGATGTGCCAACACATGCCGTTCGGCCATTAGCTTGGTTTCGGCATATACATTGAGCGGATGGGGTTCGTCTGTTTCCACGTACCCGCCTGTGCGGCCATCAAAGACTTGGTCGCTGGAGAAAAAGACAAAGGGAAGGTTGGCGGAGAGGTCAGCAAGCAGCGCCGTGACCTCAACGTTGAGCTTGCGGGCCAGGGCCGGATTGCGTTCGCAGGCCTCCGTCCGGCTCATGGCCGCGCAGTGAATGACCAGGCTCGGCTGCAAAGTCCGCCATAGCTCGCGGACCCGATCCGTATCGGTGAGATCGACCTCGGAACGGCTCAGCCCCTGGACCCGCCATTCCGGGGCCCAGCGCGCGGCAGTCTTGACGAGGTAGCTCCCGATCAGGCCGCCGGCTCCAGTGACCAGGGCGATCGAGTTCGTGCCTTCCTCGCCGGTGGGACGTGGCATGAGGCCCGGCTAACTGCGGGTTAGTTTCCGATACCGAATCCGGTGCGGGCGTTCGGCTTCTTTGCCGAGCCGTTTCTTTCGGTCGGCTTCGTATTCGCTGTAGTTGCCTTCGAACCAGACGACGCGGCTATCGCCCTCGAAGGCCAGGATGTGGGTGGCGATGCGGTCCAAGAACCAGCGGTCGTGGCTGCTCACGACGGCGCAGCCGCCGAACGACTCGAGCCCCTCTTCCAACGCGCGCAGGGTGTTCACGTCCAGATCGTTCGTCGGCTCGTCCAGCAAGATGAGGTTCGCCCCCTCTTTCAGCATCCGCGCGAGGTGCACCCGGTTGCGTTCCCCGCCCGAGAGGTCCTTCACCTTCTTCTGCTGGTCGGTGCCGCTGAAGTTGAACCGCGCGCAGTACGCCCGCGAGTTCACTTCGACCTTGCCGAGCCTGATCGTATCGCTCCCGTCGGAGATGACTTCCCAGACAGTCTTGTTGCCGTCGAGCGTGCGGTCCTGATCCACGTAGCCGAGCTTCACCGTCTCGCCGAGCGTGATCGTGCCCGCGTCCGGCTTCTCCTTGCCGACGATCATCTTGAAGAGCGTTGTCTTGCCGGCGCCATTCGGCCCGATAACGCCGACGATACCGCCGCGCGGCAGGCTGAAACTCAAGTGTTCGAACAGCACCTTATCGCCGTAGGCCTTGCTGACGTCCTTCGCCTCGACGACCACGTCGCCGAGACGTGGCCCCGGCGGAATGTAGATCTCCAGGTCCTCGGCTCTCCGCTCTTGTTGCTGATTCACCAGTTCTTCGTAGCGGTTGAGCCGCGCCTTGCCCTTGGCCTGGCGAGCCTTGGGCGACATACGAATCCATTGCAGTTCGCGTTCCAAGGTCTTCCGCCACTTGGATTCGGCCTTCTCTTCCTTTTCCAGCTGCGCCTGTTTCTGCTCCAGCCACGACGAGTAGTTGCCCTGGAACGGAATCCCGTGGCCGCGATCCAGTTCCAGAATCCAGCCAGCCACGTTGTCGAGAAAATAGCGGTCGTGCGTCACGGCGATGACCGTACCCTTGTATTGCTGCAGGTGCCACTCCAGCCACTGCACCGATTCGGCGTCAAGATGGTTGGTGGGTTCGTCCAACAAGAGGATATCCGGTTCCTGGATCAACAGGCGGCAGAGCGCGACCCGGCGCTTCTCCCCACCAGAAAGCGTTTCGATCCTCTGGTCGGGCGGCGGGCAGCGCAGTGCGTCCATGGCAACCTCCAGCTCGTTCTCCAGCTCCCAGCCGTTGGCGGCCTCGATCCGTTCTTGAAGCTGGGCTTGCTTCTCCAAGAGCTTGTCCATTTCCTCAGGCGAGGCCTCGCCGATCCGGTTACTCACGTCTTCGTATTCGTTCAGCAGGGCGATCACGTCCTTGCGACCTTCTTCGACGACCTCCTTGACTGTCTTGGTCGGATCAAGCTGCGGGTCCTGTTCCAGCAATCCGACCGTGTAGCCCTTGGACCTGACGATCTCCCCGAGATAGTCATGATCCACACCGGCGATGATGCGCAGCAGCGTGCTTTTGCCCGACCCGTTCAATCCCAGCACGCCGATCTTGGCGCCGTAATAGAAGCCCAGCGAAATGTCCCGCAGCACCTGCTTCTTCGGCGGATAAACCTTGCCGACGCCGATTAGCGAAACAATCACTTGCTTGTCGCTCGCACTCATGGATGGCGAACCAATCCTTTCTTCCGCCGTGCGCTCGGAGAGCGTTCATTTGACCATTTATTTGACCATTTGACAACTCGCGGCTGAGCCGGCAGCGCAGTAGAGTCTAACACAGCATCAGCAGAGACGACAGGGCGCCGGCGTGGAGGGAGCGACCGCTCCCAACCTCAGCGTCGATCTGCTTTCCTTCGCTCGGCCAAAGGACTCTTCGCCGGTGTGTCGTTGGAAGGCGCGGTTATCGCGTTCCGGGACGAGTGGAACGGCTCCTATTACGGCAAGCCCGTCCGGCCCGCCGATATCCTCGTCCGCCGCGTGGTGACCAATCCCCATTCGGCGGGCTTGCGCGAAGCGGTGATGAAAGAGGGTTCAGCGCCAAGCTTCTGGAAATTGACGGTGGAGACCCGATCACTGAACATCCGCGCCGTTGGCCGTGAACGGTGCGATCTCGCTTATGTGCGACTAAAGACTGTTCGGATAAATATACCGAGGCGTTTCACGATCCCGTCCGGAATTTCATGACCGCCTCGAAAGCTGTGCCAGTCAACCCTGAGCCCGGCCTTTGTCAGTTCGTCGCGCAGCCGCTCGGCCAACATGTGCGGCAGGATCTCATCGTGCGTGCCGTGACTTTGGAAGACCGGCAGGCCCCGCCGCTTCGGCATCAACGGCACCCACTCATCCTGAGCGAGGAACGTGCCAGAGAGCAACACCAGTCCAGCGAACGGATGTTCCGTCCTCAAGGTCACGTCGCAGGCCAGCATGGCGCCCTGGGAAAAGCCGCCAAAGACTGTCTTCCCGGGATCGACCCCGAAACGATGCTCTAACTCCATGAGCATCGCCAGCATCCCCCGTCTCGCTGCAGGCAGACCCGTTGGGACCTCCCGCGACAAATCGCGAAAGCGGCCCGCGGCGATGTCCTGGTTGACCCGGTTCCAGTCGATGATCCACCAGGCCCGCGAGTCGCCGAAGCCGAGATGAAGGGCAAGCGGTCCTTCAGGAAACACGAAGCGGGTCCCGGCCGGGGCGTCAATGGCATTCCCGAGCGACACCAGATCGTCCCCGGGCGCGCCGAAACCGTGCAGGAGAATGACCACCGGGCCATGACCTCCACCGGTCCCGTCCGTCCCGCCGGTGATCCGGACCGTCATCCCGCCGAATTGCTCGATGCGCATGCGATCACGACAAGCAGCTCACGACTAAACGCGTACCCCAGTCGGGCGGCACGGCGGCGTAGGATACCATGCCTGGCCGGTCAGTGAAAGGACCTCGAAAAACAAGTCACAAAGTCGCCCAATGTTCGGAAACAGATCGTATAGTCCACGCGGCCGGCCTGCATCAGTGCCCACAAGCCCTGGGTCAGGGTTTCATCTTCCGGTCTTGACCGTTCCAGCCCCAGCTTCGCCCGCATCCCTGCCAGCAGTGGCGATTCAACGTCGCCTCATCGTCGTCCATGAAGCCGAACGGCCCGTAGTTGACTGTTAGGCCCAGATCGACATATTGTCGGTGTTCATCACCCCGGGCGCAAAGTCGATCGCCTGCCACTGGGCGATGAGCTGCGCCGTCCCCGTCACCACTTCCCGGAAAAAGCGGGCGTAGCGGTCCCCAGCCTTGAGCGGATGGGGAAAGTGCGGCTCGATCACGTAATCGGCCAGCCGTTTGAGTGCTCGTGCTGCCGGCGATAGGAAAACACCTCGAATGCGCCAACACGGACATGCGGGGGCACCATCCGCAAGAGCATCGCGCCGGTCTCGACCCGCTCCCGATACACCTTGTCGTCGCTGCCGACCACACAGTCACCTCACCGCACAGATACTCGCGGATGGCCGACCGAGGACCCTGCACCCATCGCCGTCTCGCGAACACGGCTTCCGCCCGGCGCCCTTCAGATGCAGGTCCCACTTCTCCCCGCACTCGTTGCGCACCTCTCCTGGCAGGAGAGCGCGCCCGTCACCGAGTTGCGGCATGTACACTTCGAACTGGTGGCCGGCGTACAGCATTGCCAGCGGCTCCAGGCCGGGCACTAGGAGGCTCGCGCTGACACGCCCGCGAACTCGGGCCACTCCGCTTCCGCGGGATCGAGATCGATCAGCGCCGCGGCATCGGGATTGAAGAACACCTCCGGCGACCTCACCGGAAACCAGATTCCAGATCGCGGTCGAGCGTGAACACTAACACCCGTTCGCCCACCCGCGTGTCGATGTCTGTAAACAGCGCGAGCGTGTTGGCCCCAGTGATTTCACTGACCTGGTGGAACCGTCTCTCCCGTCCCTGCGTGATCAGATTCTGTCGCAGCCGTTTCACCATGTCCACGCCGCCGGACGTTTTGGCGAGTTGTCGTTCCGCCGGCGTCAGGAGACCTTTCAAGCGCACCACGACCATGTCCCGGATAATGAAGGCCCGCACGTCTTCATGGCCATGGCTTTCTCAGCGCCCTCGCTTCTGGCGCTCGCCGCGCTGGGCTACCATCCTTCGGCGTATTCTCCGGCTTGGGCGGCATGGTGCTGCCGCCGTCCTACGCAGCGTCCAGCGGCTTACTCGTCATTGTGATCTGCCGCACCGCCTCCGGTTCGGCCGGAGCGAGCGACCCGGCGTCATCACGATCCGCAGGGTCCCAACGCGGCTTCGCTCGTCCTTGTGATTGTCATCCGGTTGATGCTAGGCCTGATGCTGTCCAGGCCGATCGAATCCGCCCCGGCGCCGCTTCACCCAACGGCCACCGGGAGTTTTCTGCATGGGCCAAATCCATCCAAATAGTGTGCGACATCGACATGAAGACTACCTCTGGCTCCCCCCACCGCGCTCCCTGGCTGGCCCGCATTTACCAAGTGGTGCGAGGAACGGCCCAACTAGGTGTGGGAGCAGGCGTGCCCGATCAGTCTCGTGATGGTCCAACAAGCTTGCCGCGAAGCACTGGGGATCTCCAGGACCTTCCCCGCGGTGATGGGCTCCATGGAGCAGCACTCCGAAGCGGATTCCCTGCGCAAAGAACGGGCCGCCGGGCGCTTGCCAGTTCCCTATGCCGACCTGGTCGATCGGCTGGCCCGCCCGGGGACGACAGGTGGACAGAGGCGGTCGACCGCCTTCAGACGGAGATGGGCCCGCGTCGCGACCGGGCCGCCACCGTGGACAACGAGGTCCATAGCGCCGGGAGCAAGCAAGGTATATCTCATAACGTCATCGAAGCTCCCCGAGCCATCATCGAGAGGCCGATCACGCGCCACGAGCCCACGAGTGGGTGCACCTCGCCGCGCTGGCCCCCTTTGGACGGAGCCGTGTATCGTTACCGGCCGACCGGTGAGTGGAGTTGGGCCATCCGTGGCGATTTCCTTGCGCCAGATCGGTGACGGCGCATACCGGGACCCCTCGCATCTTAGAGGCCAGGAGAAGATTCGTGTCCTCGTCGCCGGAGAACACCGGGCGTTCGTCACCAACTTGCTGGACCGGGTAGACGCCACCGGATACGCGAGCATCGGTAATATGTGGGGGAAAGGCCATCATGGGTCCCGCGACGCGCACTTCATGTTCAGCGAGCAGGAAAGCCTGGTGGGGATCATGACCGTCGTCCCGGAAGAGAAGGTTGAGCCGATTCTGGCCGGACTGCGCCCGTTGTTCGAACGGCACTCCGGCGTGATGTTCGTCGCGGACGTGGCCGTCAGCCGGCGGGAATATTTCGGCAAGACGGACGGCGGGAGCTGAACGCTGGAGGGAAGAGTTCCCTGTTCGCCCTTGTCTTTGCTCAGCGGGTTTGTCTACAATGACCGCCGCATCGGCTGATGAAGGGAGACCCCGCGTGAAGGGTTTGCGATTCGAGCGAATCGGCAGAGACCGATATTACAACGTCGTCTTTCATATTGGCTCGACCTATGTGCCGGTAAGCGACGAGACAGTCGAAGAACTCAAGGCGCACAGCTTGTTGCCGGCCGAGCGGTTTCTTGACCTGCTGCTCGACAAGGTCGGCTATTCGTCCTACCTCAAAGATCAGATCCGCGCCGAACTGAAAAGTGCCGGCGACCCCATCACCCAAATCACGGTGCTCCAAGGAGCGATCCGGGAGCTGTAGGCGCCACGCACGGCGGGCGTCACGTATCCCACGCCCCGCCTTCTTTGAAGATCTGGTTCATGATCTCGTTTTTCTTCTGGGGATCCCGCTCATACTTGAGCGCCTTGGTGTAGTTGTCGATGGCGGTCTGCACCTTCCCGCGACAGGCATACACCTTCGCCACGCCTAGGTAGGCGCGCGCATTCTCAGGATCGGCTTTCAAGGCCCGGTTGAAGGCGTCCATGGCGCCATCCAGATGCCCCTTTTCAAACAACAGCCAACCGATTTCGACGCGTGCGGGGGCGAAATCGGGATTCGCCTGAACCGCAGCCTCATATTCTTTCAGCGCCAAATCTTTCCGCCCCCGATTCTCGTACAAGCCGCCCAGTGCATAGCGCACCTCCGCGTCGTGGGGGTTCAGGCGAACCGCCTCCTTGTATTCCAGCAACGCAGCCTCCATCTTGCCCTGCTCCAGTAGGGCGCAAGCGAGATTCGCATGGGCGATCGGGTCGTTCGGATTCAGCCGGATCACTTCGCGGTACTGGGGAATCGCCATCTCGAGCCGGCCCTGTTCCTGATAGGCCACCCCCAGGTTGGTCCGGGCCGGGATATAGGTCGGGTCCAGCTTGACGGCCTCGCGGTATTCCTTGATCGCCAGTTCAAGCCGGTCCGCGCGCTCATGGATCTGGGCGAGGAAATAGTGCGGATAAGCGGAAAGCGGGTCGAGTCTGATGGCCTCCTTGTAACACTCCACCGACTGCTCGGATTTCCCGGATTGAGCCAGGAACAATCCCATGACCAAGTGGACGGTGGCCTTGTCCGGATGCCGGGCACGCAAGTCCTCCATCCAGGCGCGGATCACCTCGATGTCCTCGCCCTCTTTCAACGCTTGGGCGTGAGTCTTCCAGGCCTCCGCGAATCGTCCTTTGATGAGATGCACGACATTCAGCGCGAAGTACGGCCGCGGCTCGCGTCGGTCCTCCGGCACCGCCTGTGCCCACGCCGTCGCTTCCCCGAACGCCGCGTCCCAGTCGCCCCGCAGGATGGCCTCTTCGATCCGAACTGCGTAGTCCGACCCGCTCAATGGTGCCTCTTGTCCTTATGATGCTTGCCTTGCGTCGCTGGCTCTGAGAGGTCGATCCCGACGAAATGGCGGTAGACTAATTCGCCTCCGTACCACCCCTGCACCCCGGTCAGTGCTGCACCGAGCACATTGACGATCACCGGCAGCGCAACGGCGCCAGAAGCCGGGAGGTCGCCTCCGTTGCGCACCGCCAGATTCAACCCTTGGATCACCAGCAAGCCAACCCCGAAGATGAAATGCGACAGGGCTGGATGCCGGGCGGCCGCTGTTCGCTCGCGGATGATTGCCAGAAAATCGGGAAATCCGGTGGCGGCGGCGCCCAGGTGCGTCACCACCCCAAACACCAGCGCCCAGTAGGCGGTGCGAAACCAGAAAGCGTCGCGGAGGAGAAGATACAGGACATCGCACACCAACGCTGCGGAGTACAGCCCGATGGGAAATCCCACTGCCATGGTGTGAATCGGATGCCCGCGAAACTGCAACCGGCTTTTCATGGACCATCACCCCCTATCGGGTGAGCGTGTCCTCCACGTCCGGCGGCGTCGCCTGGATCAGATCGCCCAGCGTCGGATAGCGCTCGGCGAGCTTCCGCTTCATCGACCAGGCGACGGTCCGGTATGACCAGTGTCCTTTCACGCCCGAGCGGAGTTTGGCGATGTACTCCGCTTCCGCGAAGTCCATCTTGAACAGGCAACGGACCCGGAAGCCAAAGGGAATCGCATAGAGCGCGGCTTCCTGGCTGGTTCCGCGCAACCGCTCGATGTCCGCTTTCACAGCGTCCATGGCATCCCGATAGTCCCGTTCGAGCCCGGCTTGGACGAGCACCGGCGGGATGTCGTATCCGTGGACGGTCGTGAAGTTCTGCTGAACCTGCTGGCAACGCCGGTGCCGGTGCAGGTCCCGCCAGCCGCCGATGTCCATGAGGATGTCGAAGATGAACGCATACCCGCTACGGAACTCCTTGATCAGTTCGTCGTAGGGCCCGCGCTTCCGCAGTGCGACTTCGATTGTGTCTCGCTTTTGCTTCTCGGTCCACTCGCGCACGACGGCAAGAATGTGTCGATACGGCGCCTGCGTGACGCGATAAAGCAGCGTGGCGACGAGTTCGTCGAGCGGGTGATGGGGCTCGATGAGGTCCACCGGGTCGTCCTGCTCTCTCAGCCTGTTGGGCGCCCGCACCGTATCCGGTTGATCGAGTCCCGTCCCTTTCAGCACTTCGCGCGCGTGCCGCGCCAGATCCCGGTACACTTCGGCCTGATAGACGCTCGCCTTGGCATGCTTGGCCAGCGTCGGTGCCAGGGGCTCGGCTGGCATGGCCGCCTGCCCCGCCAGTTCGTTCCAAAGATTGACGGGAGGGCGGAGGCAGGCTTCTTTCAGTTCTTCCCCGATTGCTTGCAGTTCCGGCAACGGGGAGGAGAGCAGGCGTGTCATCTGTTTTTCAAGCGTCCTGATGCTCACCACCTGCCCCACATTGGTGCAGGCGGCGAGCGGCAGGAGGTAGCGCGTCACGTCGAACGCACGGGCGGCGATCGTCCGTTGGTATTGCACCGGCGTCATCGATTCCGGCCGTGGCTCGCGTGCGGACAGGAATCGGGTCAGCGGCTCATGCAATGCGCGGTACACGTTGGCCAGGCTGCGGAGAATGCCCTGATAGATCCCTTCTGTTTCTGTGCCGCGGATGGCCTCCGGCACGTACCAGGTGCTGGAGGCGAAGTTCTGATAGCGGCTGGATTTCGCCTGACCGTCCCACAGCGGTTCGTCCTCCAGTCGGATCGCCGCCAACTCCGAGATGTGTTCGAAACAGACAATGACATGCCCCAGATCGGCGATCGAGGCGTGCCCGTAATCGAAGTAGAACTGTTCCCAGAACCTCTCGGACGAGTGGGCGTGGACCCACCGGATGCTGTCCTCAATCGAATCCGGCGAGCGGCTGTAGCGGGCCAACGCGTACGCGGATTTCTCCGGCGGCATGGGCGCAATGGCGATGACCCTACGTTGTGACCCGACAGTTGTCATGCCCCTCACCCTCCAGTGTAACCAGTCATCGGCGAGCCCTTCTTCTCCACCATTGCGTCTTGATCACCGATCAACGACCTTCGGTTACCAGGCGTTCCCAAACAACGCCCAGGCCGCGCCCAGTGCGAACGCGGTGTTGGCCACCGTCGCCAGAAAATAGACTGCCACCGGACGCCAGCCAACCTCAGCAAACTCCGCGAAAGACAACTCCAAACCGATGCAGACAAAGGCCGCGGTCAGAAACCAGTTCCGCAACGGGATGATCGCGTGTTTGATGTGCTCCGGCTCAAGGAGCCCGACGGTGGCAAGCGCCGAAGCGATCATGAAGCCCAGGACGAATTTCGGAAAACGGGTCCAGATCTCGCGCGGACTGGGTCGCTGGTCCGGCCGGCGTTCGATGACAACAACCCAATACAACGCCAACAAGAACGCGGCGAACCCAATGAGGGCGTTCTGGGATAGCTTCACGACCGAGGCGACCTGCATGGCGGTTTCACTGTGGATCGCGCCGGCTCCGACCACAGCGGCGGTTGTATCAATGTTGCCGCCGATCCACGCGCCAGCCACCTCGGCGGAGAGATCCAATGCTTTCGCCGCGTAGGGCTGGAGCAGCATGAGCGGCAACGCGAACATGATCACCAGCGTGGCTACATAGGCCAAGTGCTCTTTCTTTGCCAACACCGCGCCCGCGGCGGCGATGGCGGCGGAAACTCCGCAAATCGAGACGGAGGCGGCCATCAGCGCGCGCAACTTAGCATCGAGCCGAAACCACGCGGCCAGGCGCCAGGTTAAGAAGAACACCGCCGTTACGACCAACACGGCTTGGATCAGACCCTTGGCTCCGATACGCAGGACGTCCGCCAGGTTGATCGTGGCGCCCATCAGGACCAGTCCCGTCTTCAGGAAAAATTCCGTTCCTATCACGGAGCTGACGTGCGAACGCACCCCGGCGGCGCTGATCGCCAGATTGGCTGCTAGTCCCAGTGTGACGGCCCACAGAGGATATTCTAACAACTCCCGACCGAGCCACGCCTTGCTCGTCCGAGCCAGCCAATTGGCGATCAGCGCCAGCAGGATGACAAGCAGAAACGAGAGCGCCGCGGCGAGGCGCCGGGTCCTTGTTTCGGTCTGGCCCGCCACCGGATCTTCCTCCGACATCGACGATCACCAGGGGACGTGTGTGATCAGCCCTGCCCCGACCATGGCCACCAATGCCAACCCGATGATGACTGCGAGCCAGTCTTCGCTCATTTCCGCCGCAGGCCGAACAAGACGCCTGATCGAGATCATCCCGTTCGGTGCGCCGCACTATAAACGCCGGGGGGCTGCCACTGCAAGGAGACAGCGCAGGTGAGGAAGCGCGTTGACTTGCTGCGAATGCCGCCGCTATAGTGCGCCTCGCATACGCGAACGACCGCAGCCGCCGTGATTCGAAGCATTAAAGGTGTCAAAGATATCTTGCCCGACGAGACGGCCCGCTGGCAGTTTGTCGAGCAGCATGCCCGCCGGACGGCCGGCCTCTATGGCTATCGGGAGATCCGCATCCCGATTTTTGAAATGACGGACCTCTTCGCCCGGAGCATCGGGGCGACGACCGATATCGTCGAGAAAGAGATGTATACCTTTCAGGACCGGGATGGCACTTCTCTGACCCTGCGCCCGGAAGGAACCGCCGGAGCGGTCCGGGCGTATATCGAGCACAATCTGGCAGCCGACCCTCTTCCCCAAAAGCTGTATTACCTGGGCCCGATGTTCCGGCATGAGCGCCCGCAAGCCGGACGGCTCCGCCAGTTCCACCAGTTTGGTGTGGAGTTCTTCGGTACGGCGGATCCCCGCGCCGACGTCGAAGTGATCGCGCTGCTGTGGCGATTCCTCTCCGGGCTCGGCCTTCCCAATCTAGCGTTGGAGATGAACAGCTTGGGACTGGCCGAGGACAGACTGGCCTTTAAAGCCGTGCTCCTCCGGTTTCTCAAGGAGCGTGAATCCCGGCTTTGCTCCAACTGCCGGCGGCGCATGGAGACGAACCCCCTGCGCACCCTCGACTGCAAAGTGCCCGAGTGCCGCGCGGCGACTGAGGACGCTCCGAGGCTGACGGACCACCTGTCGCCGGAGGCCCGCCGTCACTTCGACAAGGTGCTCGGCGGCCTGTCGCTGATCGGCGTCCCTTATAGGCTGAATCCCCGTCTCGTCCGGGGGCTCGATTATTACACGCTGACAGCCTTTGAGGTCACCTCCTCGCAGCTTGGTGCGCAAAACGCCGTTGGGGCGGGAGGTCGCTATGATGGGTTGGTGGAGGCGCTCGGCGGCCCGAAGACTCCGGCGATTGGGTTCGCTGTCGGTTTGGAGCGGGTCACACTGATGCTCCCGCAAGGCAATCCGCCCTCCGTCCAGCGGTCTGTGTACGTTGCCGCCTTCGGCGAGCACGGATCTTCTGCTGGCTTAACCCTGGTCGAAGAACTGCGAGCCCTCGGGGTTTCGGCTGACATCGACTATCGAGCAACTTCGCTAAAAGCTCACCTGCGGCAGGCTGATCGGCTCCGCTCGATCTATGCTGTCATTATCGGCGACGAGGAGGTTTCTAAAGACTTTCTCGTCATCCGCGATATGGATACGAAACAGCAGGAAAACCTCCCTCTCAAGGGTGCGGCACAGTCAATCGCGTCGCGGTATCACTCTGACGGAGGACGTGCTTTTTCCCGTTGACTTTTTTGTCTGGAATTCGTAATCTGCGAAGGATAGTTTTTTATTCATAAGTTATTGATTTATCATGTTTTTATCAAATCTATCCCCTCATAGATTCTCATGCAGAGAAAGAAACTTGGAATCTTGCTCTCAACACCCCAATCGCATCCCAGTGTGGAGACGGTCGCTACCCTGTCTTCTGAAGCGCTGGCACAGCAGATTGATGTCTACCTCTACCTCATCGACGAGGGAGTCAAGAACGTGCGTGATCCGCGCTTGACCGAATTGGCACATCGCGGTGCCAAACTGTTTGCATGCGCATACGGCTGCCAACGACACGGCGTATCGACCGAGGGGCTCGATCCTGCCATCTCTCTGTGCGGACTCGTCGTCCTTTCGAACATGGTAGCCGGTTGCGATCGATTTCTTGCGTTTACCTGACCTTTAGACGCTCGGCTCGCAATGCCTTACCATGTTGCCGTCGTCATCCGCGCAGATCCCACAAAGACACACCGCGCGGTTGAGGCGCTTCGTATTGCTCTTGGTTTGAGCGCAGGTGGGCATACCGTGACCGTCTTCCTTCTAGATCAAGCTCCTGTGCTCCTCACGGAGGACCTTGAATATGTCATTGACGCCGACGTTCTCGAAAAATGTTTACCTTCTCTCGAGCAATTAGGTACCTCGTTTACGGTTGTCGAGGGAACACTGTCCCGGTTCCGCATAATCCCCGGTTTTAACGTTCGTGAAGAGCAACTCTTTCGGATTGCCGAACTGATTGCATCGAGCGATCGGGCATTCGTGTTTTCCTGAGGAAAACAACAGTTGCGGAAGGTTCTTTACCTCGTCAGGCGAACATCGCTTGAGGATATCGCAGATCTGATTCTCTCTCCTTCCGCTACAGAGCAGGAGGTGGAGGTGACAATCGTTCTGCTCGAGGGAGCAGAACATGTTCCTTTTCAGGCACAGCGGGTTCTGCGACTGGCCTCTGAAGAGATGGCCGGGGCAAATTTTTGCTCGAACGCACCAGTGATTTCGTACGCAGCTTTGGTCGGCGAGATATTCGCGTCGGATAAGGTAGTGGTTCTCTGACTTCTTCTGTGATGTGATCGCTCTACAGGATAGAAACCGTAGGAGGAAGACCAGGAGTAAGCCATGTGAACAGGGTGCATTTGTTTAACTATTTGAAAAAGAAGATGTTTTTTATGTTTAATAAGGTGGATTGGCCTGGGGAAAACCTCGGGGAAGAGATGTCTGGAATTACAAGGAGAATGGTGAGACCGAAGCGTGAAAAGGGTATGGAAGACGGTGAGTCCTCAAAAAACTGACTGCAGATTCCCTTGTTATCCACAATTGTGAATAAAGTTGTGTATAGCTTCGAGGTTGGAAAGATGGATGTCCAGGCTGTATGGGATCGGGCGCTAGTTGAGGTGGCGGAGCGGGTGCCAAAGCAGGTCTTCGAGACGTGGTTCGCACCGCTTCATCTACAGAGCATCGACGATTCCGGGGTGAAAATCGCAGTACCGAACCGGTTCTTTGCGGACTGGTTGACCCAACATTACCGTGACCTGTTAGCGGAGGCTCTGTCTGGAGTGAACGGGGGGGAGCCTGTGGACGTCGCGTTTGTCGTGGATAGAAAAGTGGAGGCTCGGCCGGACGAAGGAGCGTCGCTCGTTGCGGGGCGCTCAGAGACGGCAAACCGACCCAGGCGTGGCATTCAGTTGAATCCCAAATACACGTTCAAAAGCTTTGTCGTTGGAGCGGGAAATCAGTTCGCCCATGCCGCCAGCATGGCCGTGGCCGAGCAGCCTGCAAAGGCTTATAACCCGCTCTTCATCTACGGGGGCGTGGGGCTAGGGAAAACCCACCTCTTGAATGCCATCGGGAATCACGTCGCAGACCACACCGATCTTCGCATCGCCTACGTGACAACAGAGCAGTTCACTAACGAGGTCATCAACTCGATCCGGTACGACAAGATGATCGACCTCCGTAGGCGGTATCGGAACATCGACATGTTGCTGATCGATGATATTCAGTTTCTGGCGGGAAAGGAGCGGACACAGGAAGAGTTCTTTCACACGTTCAACGCGCTCTACGAGGCAAGGAAGCAGATTGTGTTGTCGAGCGATCGGTTCCCCAAAGATATGCCGGATATCGAAGAGCGGCTCCGATCCCGCTTCGAGTGGGGGTTGATCGCGGATCTGCAGCCCCCGGACGTAGAGACACGGATTGCCATCTTACGCAAGAAGTCCGAAGACGAGGGCATTGCTCTTCCGGAAGACGTCATCTACTTCCTGGCCACCACGATGAAAAACAACATCCGCGAGCTCGAGGGCTCGCTGGTCCGGTTGGGCGCGTACTCATCGTTGACTGGACAGGCCATCACGCTGGAGATGGCGAAGAACGTGCTGCGGGATCTGATCGGCGACAAGAAGAAAATCATCGCGCTGGACGACATTCAAGAGGCTGTGAGCGCCCGGTTCCACGTGAAGATCAGCGATCTGAAGTCGCGGCGGCGCAGCAAGACGCTTGTGTATCCCAGGCAGATCGCTATGTATCTTTGCCGTGAATTGACCGACGCCTCGTTTCCCGAGATCGGCCGTCATTTCGGCGGCAAAGACCATACAACGATCATCCACGCGTGCAAGCAGATCGCGAAGGCTCGGGAGACCGATAGCGCGCTCAATGCCACGTTGGAGAGTTTGAAAGAGCAGATCTTGCGGGGATAAGGCTTTGAGGCGGAGGGACTATCCATGAAGGTGCGGATCGGTCGTGGCGAGCTGCTGACCGGCTTGCAACGCGTCCAAGGCGTGGTGGAAAAGCGGAACACGATGCCCATTCTGTCGAATGTGCTGCTGGAAGCCAAGCAGGAGGGAACGGAAATTGTTGCCACCGACCTGGAGATCGGCCTGCGGGGCCTGTACAAGGCCACCGTGCTGGAGCCTGGAGGCGTCACGCTCTCCGCGCGGAAGCTCTACGAGATCATCAAGGAATTGCCGGACGGCGACGTCGAGTTGACCACCGGCGACAATCATTGGACAACGATCCAGGCCGGCAAGAGCCAATTCAGGATCGTGGGTTTGCCTAGCGGCGACTACCCGGCTCTGCCGGCGATCGAGCGCGAAGGGTTGACGCCGCTGACCGGCGCCGGCTTTCTGGAGTTAATCCGCAAGACGTTGTTCGCCGCCGGAGACAACGACGCGCGCTACATCTTGAACGGGTTACTGGTCACCCTGGCCGCGACCGACAAGAAGACCGTGCTGCGGCTGGTCGGGACGGACGGGCATCGCCTGGCCGTCGCGGAGCAGGAAATCAGCAAACCCGGCAATAGGGACGTGCCGAAGGACATCAAAGCGATCATCCCGAAAAAGGCCGCCCAGGAGATCCGCCGGCTCCTGGAAGAAGGCGGCGACGAAGAGCCGTTGATCGGGTTCACCAAGAATCTGATGATTTTCCGCAAGAGCGGCCTGCTCCTGACTTCGCGGTTGATGGAGGGCACCTACCCGAACTACCAGCAAGTCCTCCCCAAGGAAAGCCACAAGCGGATCGCCGTGAAGCGCGGCGAGTTGGAAAGCGCGCTGCGGCGGGTCTCCGTGTTGTCGCGCGACAAGACCAACGCGGTGAGGCTCTCGTTCGCCCCGGGAAGACTGACGCTGTTTGCGAGCCATCCAGATTACGGCGAAGCCACCGAAGAAGTGGCCGCCCGGTACGAGGGCGAGCCGTTGACCACGGGCTTCAACGCGCGCTACCTGCTGGATGTCTTCGGCGTGATGGACGGAGACACCGTTACCCTGCAAATGGAGACGCCGCTCAGCCCGTGCCTGATCCAGGAACCGGAGACCCCGGGGTTCAAGTGCGTGGTGATGCCTGTTAAGATATGAAGCACTAAGCAATGGGCGCTAGGCGAGGGACGAGGGAACCGGTGCTTCATTTCTCGCCTGTCGCTCAGAGTCTACCGCGTGCATCGTAGGAGACGGATGGCAACGAAGGAATCAGACGAGACCGCCGAGAAGCCGCGCCCGGGCAAGCCGGACAGTTACAGCCCTGACCAAATCAAGGTCTTGGAGGGCCTCGACGCCGTCCGCAAGCGCCCTGCGATGTATATCGGCAGCACAGGGCCGGACGGACTGCACCATCTGGTCTACGAGGTCGTCGACAACAGCGTCGACGAGCATATGGCAGGGTTCGGCGAGACGATCGATGTCACCATCCACATTGACGGCAGCGTGACCGTTGTGGACAACGGGCGCGGGATCCCGACCGGCATGCACCCGACGCAGAAAAAGTCGGCGGCGGAGGTCGCGCTTACGATGCTCCATGCAGGGGGCAAGTTCGAACAGGGCGCCTACACCGTGTCCGGCGGACTGCACGGGGTTGGCATCTCGGTGGTCAACGCCCTCTCCGAGTGGCTGGAGCTCGAGATCTGGCAGGACGGCCAGGTCTTCGAACAGCGCTACGAACGTGGCAAGCCGACGGCACCGCTGAAAGTCACTGGCAAAACGAAGCGGCGCGGCACCAAGGTGACCTTCAAACCGGACCCTCAAATCTTCGAGACGACCGAATTCAGCTTCGACGTGTTGGCCCAGCGACTGCGCGAGCTGGCCTTCCTTAACAAGGGACTGGCAATCACGCTCAAGGATGAGCGCAAGGGACCGGTGAAGGAACAGACGTTCCGGTATAAAGGCGGAATTGTTTCGTTCGTCGAGCACCTGAACGAAGCCAAGACGCCGCTGCACAAGCCCATCTACATCAACGTCGAGAAACCCGACCTGATCCTGGAGGTGGTGCTTCAGTACAACGAAGGCTACGCGGAGAATCTGTTCTCGTTCGCGAACAACATCAATACCCGTGAGGGCGGCACCCACCTGATCGGGTTCAAGGCGGCGCTGACCCGCACCATCAACAATTACGCCAGCGCCAACGACCTGCTGAAAAAGGAGGTCGAATCACTCACGGGCGACGATGTGCGCGAAGGGCTGACAGCCGTCGTCAGCGTGAAGTTGCGGAATCCACAATTCGAAGGCCAGACCAAAGCGAAGCTCGGCAACAGCGAGGTCAAGGGCATCGTGGAGGCGGCAGTCAACGAGGCGCTGGGGACGTATTTCGAGGAGAATCCCGCCATCGCCCGCAAGATCGTCGGCAAGGCGATCGAGGCGGCCAGGGCCCGCGAAGCAGCCCGCAAGGCGAAGGAGTTGACCCGTCGCAAAAGCGCGCTAGACGGAGGCTCCCTGCCTGGCAAGCTGGCCGATTGCGCGGAGAAAGACCCAGCGCAGAGCGAGCTGTTCATCGTCGAGGGCGACTCGGCTGGCGGCTCGGCTAAGCAGGGGCGCGACCGCAAGTTCCAGGCCGTCCTGCCGCTCAAGGGAAAGATCCTCAACGTCGAGAAGGCCCGCTTCGACAAGATGCTCTCGAACGACGAGCTCCGCACCCTGATCATGGCGCTGGGCACCGGGATCGGGCGCAAGCGCGAAGACGCGGAGAGCGAGAAGGGGAAGGAGGACAAGGAAGTTTTCGACATCGCGAAGGCCCGGTATCACAAGATCATTCTGATGACCGATGCGGACGTGGACGGCAGCCACATCCGCACCCTGCTTCTCACCTTCTTTTTCCGCCAAATGCCGGAGCTGATCGAGCGCGGCTATATCTACATCGCGCAGCCGCCGTTGTTCAAAGTGAAGAAAGGTAAGACCGAGCGCTATCTCAAAGACGAGGCGGCGCTGAACGAGTATCTGGCCGACCTGGCTGTTGAGGATGTCGAACTGTATATGGAGAGTTCCCAGGCTTTCGTCACCGGCCGCCGGCTGCTGCCGATTCTGAGAAAGCTGATCGCATTCGAAAGCCTGCTCGGCCGCTTGAGCAAGAAGCATCACGAGGCGAACATTCTCCGGGCATTCGTGGACGAACCCGGGTTGGATCGCGATCTGCTGAAGAACCAGGCGGCGCTCAAGAAGGTCGTGGCGAGCGTCAAGAAAACCCTCGCGCTCGCCTATCCCAAGGCCGCGCCGACGATCGACATCGTCGAGGATGAAGAACATCAGTCCAACAAGATCATCACCCGAATCCAGACCAACGGGCTGGTGCACAGCCTGGATGTGACGCATGAGCTGGTCGGGTCGGCCGACTTCCGCGAGCTGCAGAAACTCGCGCCGTCGGCCATCGGACTCGGCCGGGCCCCGTACAAGCTCAAGGCCAAGGGGGTCGAGACGCAGCACCCCGACACGTCGAGGTTGGTTCAGACGATCCTGGAGCATGGAAAACAAGGGTTGACCATCCAGCGCTACAAGGGCTTGGGCGAAATGAATCCCGAACAGCTCTGGGAAACGACCATGAATCCCGAGACCCGCACGCTGCTCCAGGTGAAATTGGAGGACGTCACCGGCGTGGATGAGATCTTCACCATTCTGATGGGCGACGAAGTCGAACCGCGGCGGAATTTCATCCAGGAGCACGCGCTCGAAGTGCGGAACCTCGACGTGTAGCAAGCAGCACAGTCACTCGGTCCACCGTCGGCTGCTTGCTGCCGGCTAAGGAGACCAATGCCCTCCGACGAACGATTGGGCCAGATCGCAATCGAAGACGAGATGCGCTCGTCCTATCTGGATTACGCGATGAGCGTGATCGTAGGACGCGCGCTCCCGGACGTGCGCGACGGCCTCAAGCCGGTCCACCGCCGCATCCTTTACGGCATGCACGAGATGGGGCTCACCTCGGCGCGGGCCTACCGCAAGTCCGCGAAGATCGTGGGTGAAATCATGGGGAACTACCATCCCCATGGCGACGCGGCGATCTACGATACGCTGGTGCGGATGGCGCAGGACTTCAACATGCGTTATCCGCTCGTGGACGGCCAGGGCAACTACGGCTCGATGGACGGTGATCCCCCAGCCGCCATGCGGTACACCGAGGCGAGGCTGACGAAGCTCGCCGAGGAAATGCTGGCCGATATCGACAAGGAGACCGTCGATTTTGTCCCCAACTACGACGAGTCGAGAGTGGAGCCGGTCGTCCTGCCCGCCAAGGTGCCCAATCTGTTGATCAACGGCGCGGGCGGCATCGCTGTCGGCTACGCGACCAACATCCCCACGCACAACCTGGCCGAAGTCATCGACGGCCTCCTTTTGCTACTGGAGAACCCCGACGCAACGATCGCCCAACTGATGAAGAAAATCCCCGGGCCGGACTTCCCGACCGCCGGCTTCATTTACGGCACGGAGGGGATCAAAAAGGCCTATGAGACGGGCCGGGGCCTGCTGACTCTGCGAGCCAAGGTCAACATCGAAAGCGACGAGCGGACCGACCGCGAGCGGCTGATCGTCACTGAGATTCCGTATCAGGTCAACAAGGCCAACCTGATCGAGAAAATCGCCGAGCTCGTCCAGGACGGGCGGATCGAAGGCATCGCGGACCTGCGCGACGAATCGGATCGGGACGGCGTCCGGATCGTCATCGAGCTCAAGCGCGGGGAGATCCCCCTGGTCGTGTTGAACAACCTCTACAAGCACACCCAGCTCCAGACGACCTTCGGGGTGATCATGTTGGCGCTGGTGAACAACCGACCGGAGGTCCTGAACCTCAAGCAGGTGCTGGAGTACTTCATCGAGCACCGGCGTGAGGTGGTCGTCCGCCGCACGGCGTTTGAGCTGCGGAAGGCCGAAGAGCGCGCCCACATCCTCGAAGGGCTCAAGATCGCGCTCGACAACCTCGACGCGGTGATCACGCTGATCCGCCGGGCTCAGTCGCCGGACGAGGCGCGCAGCGGCCTGATGCAGCGATTCGCCCTGACCGAGATTCAGGCCAACGCGATTCTCGATATGCGCTTGCAGCGGCTGACGCAGTTGGAGCGCACCAAACTCCTCGAGGAATACCGGGAGGTCCTCAAGCAGATCGAGTATCTCCACTCCGTGCTGGGCAGCGAAGCGCTGGTGCGGAAGATCATCAAGGATGAGTTAGTCGAGATCCGGGAAGCGTACAAGGATGAGCGGCGGACGCAGATCGTCAAGGAAGAAGCGGAAATCAGCCTCGAAGACCTCATCGCCGAGGAGGAAGTGGTCGTCACCATCTCCCACGCCGGCTATATCAAGCGGAACCCGGTCTCTCTCTACCGAGCCCAACGGCGCGGCGGCAAGGGCAAAATCGGCATGGGCATCAAGGAAGAAGACTTCGTCGAGACGCTGTTCACCGCCTCCACGCACGACTACCTCCTGTTCTTCACGGACGCTGGGAAAGTGTATTGGCTCAAAGTCCACGAGATCCCGGAGGCGGGCCGGGCCGCCAAAGGCAAAGCGCTCATCAACTTACTGGCCTTGGGGTCGGACGAAAAGGTTAGTGCTACGGTGCCGGTTAAAGAGTTCCGCGAGGACCAGTATGTGGTCATGGCGACCAGACAGGGGATCATTAAAAAGACCGAGCTTTCCGCGTTCAGCAATCCGCGCCAAGGCGGCATCATCGCGCTTTCGCTTGATGAAGGCGACAAGCTTATTGGGGTAGAGATCACCGACGGTCAGCGGGAAATTCTCCTTGGCACGCGGCAGGGAATCGTCATCCGGTTCAAGGAAGAGGAGGTGCGGCCGATGGGCCGGACGGCGCACGGCGTCCGTGGAATCACGCTCGAGGACGGCGATGAGGTGATTGGTATGGAGACGATCACCCCCGACTCGACGACCCAAATCTTGACGGTCACCGAAGGCGGCTATGGAAAACGGACGCCGGTCACCGAGTATCGGGTCACGGGCCGCGGCGGCAAGGGTATCATCAGCGTCAAGACCACGGAGCGCAACGGACTTGCAGTCGGGTTTCTACAAGTGCGGGACGGCGATGAGATCATGTTGATGGCGGCGAAAGGCAAGATTTTGCGCTGCCGCGTGGACGATATCCGGGAGAGCGGTCGCAATACCCAGGGTGTTCGGATCATCGAGCTCGAAGGCGACGACGACCGGGTGGTTGCGGTGGCCAGACTGGCGGAGAGCGGGGAGCGCGAGGACACGGCCCCGGACGACGGGAGCGGCGGATAGCAGAGCGCCGTCAGCGATCGCCTGCGATGCGATCTGGCAGCAGCGTGGGTGTCGCAGTCCGAGCTGCGGCGAGACGGACACCCTTTGGCGAGGCGGCGTGCACGCGGGAGCTGATCAAGGGGGGGATTGCCGCGGGGAGCGAGGTTTCTCGGGAAGAGACAACGCCTGGGCCATGACGGCGGCCAATTTCGCCCGCAGCTCTGGGTCCTTCACCGCCTTGGCATGCGCCAGGGCCTCGTGTTCAAGAGCCGTTCGAGGGTCGAAGTCCGAGGGTCGGGAATCGAGATCCAGCCTTGAACGTTGAACGTCTTCATCTGCCGGACCAATGTCGCCAATGCGCAGGACGATGTCGGCGACCACATCATCGCCGGCTGCCTCTCTGATCTTGGCCAACAAATCCGGCTTGAGGAATGTGAGTTGGTGGAGCCACACCGAGTCGCGCACGACAAGATAGAGCTTCTTGAAGCGAATGCGGTCCGGTTGGGTATGCGCTGCGATCTGCGGGCCGACGATCTCGGCCCATTGCCGGCGCAACCGGAATTCGGTGAGCTTGGACTCCAAGCCTAAACGACGGGCCATGCCGCTGAGAATGGATGCGAGGGAATCAAAGGAGCCAGCCGCCGACATGGCGGCATTGTAGCAGAGCGGCGAGCGGCGTTCAGCAAGCCCCGGATCACGCCTTCATGCTCAAGGCTGGTGGCCGAGCGCTTCCGCGGGTGCGATCGCGATCGCGTCATGATCAAGGAGAAAGACAAGGGTGAAAAGGTCGTGGTGACCAATCGGAAAGCGTTCCACGACTATTTCATCGAGGAGAAGTTTGAAGCCGGGATCGCGCTCAGGGGCACGGAAGTCAAGTCGCTGCGCGAAGGGCGGGCCAACCTGCAGGACAGCTATGCCAGCGTGGACGACGGCGAGGTCTTCCTCCACCACTGCCACATCAGTCCCTACAGTCACGGCAATACCATGAACCACGACCCGCTGCGGCCAAGGAAGCTGCTCCTCCACCGCAAGGAGATCAACAGGCTGATCGGCCGGACGCAGCAGAAAGGCCTGACCCTGGTGCCGCTCCGCATCTACTTCACCCCACGCGGCCATGCCAAGGTGGAGCTGGCACTCGCCAAGGGCAAGAAACAGTACGACCGCCGCGAGACGATCAAGGCCCGTGAAGCCGGCCGCGAGGTCGAACGGGCGATCAAGACTCAGCGCTGACGGTTGCGTCCTGTCCGGGCTCCGCTTGTGCGGACGGTTCATGCCTCCAGATCTGCCGGCGCGGAACAGTCAGGCCTCTTTTCATCTAACCGGTTGAATCAAAACGGAAACCGATACCAGGAACCGACACGGCATTTTCTCCCTTGACATTAGTTCTATATAGAACTATCTTGCGAGATGCCTACGGTGGTGGTTTTTTACTGGAGGTGGATATGAAAGCGCTCTTTGAGACGGATGAGAACTGGGCGGGCCTGATCCTGAGGCTGACGCTGGGGCTGGTGATGTTCCCGCACGGCGCGCAGAAACTGTTCGGGTGGTTCGGAGGGTTCGGATTCGAAGGCACGATGAGATTTTTCACTCAGAAGATGGGGCTTCCCTGGCTGATCGCGTTCCTCGTCATCATCGGCGAGTCGTTCGGAAGTCTGGCCCTTCTGGCCGGATTGCTGACGCGGTTTTCCGCCGCCAGCCTGGCGGTCATCATGCTGGGCGCCATCACGATGGTGCACCTGCCATACGGCTTCTTCATGAACTGGTTCGGACAGCAACAGGGTGAGGGCTTTGAGTTTCATCTCCTGGTGATCGGGATCGCAGCGGCACTGCTGGTGACGGGAGGCGGCAAGTGGTCCGTCGATAGAGAGCTCGCCAAGCGCATTTGAGAAGGAGAGGAGAAGAAAGGAGAGGAGAAGAGAGACAGCGACCGACAAAGGGGCGCCGTGGAAAGCGAAGGGAGCAGAGGTAGTGGTTGCTACCTATGACGATATCCAGGCGATGAGCAAAGCCTTTGAAGAAGCCGCAGGCGTCTATCTGCTCGTGCCCCCCAACTATCATGCCCAAGCCCGGCTCACCGCGCAGAAACGGACGGTGGATCAGGCTACGGAGGCGGTCAAAGCCAGCGGTATTCCGCACGTCGTCTTCCTGTCGTCGGTGGGCGGTCACCTTCCGGAAGGGACCGGTCCTATTCGCGCGGTGCGATACGGCGAGCAGAAGCTGGGGGCCCTCGCGAAGAACGTGACGATTCTGCGCCCCTGCTACTTCATGGAGAACTGGGCTCCGGTGCTCGGCGTTGCCAAGGACCAGGGTGTGCTGCCGACCTTCATTGCTCCAGCGCTCAGGATTCCGATGATTGCGACGACGGACATCGGCCGGGTCGCTGCGGAACGTTTGATGGCCGGGGGGCAAGGCCGGCAGATCGTAGAACTGGCCGGACCGAGGGAGTACAGTCCGGCCGACGTGGCGGCGGTGCTCAGTCAGATTCTCGGACGGACGGTCAGCGCTCAGTCTGCGCCGTTGAGCGCGGTGGTGCCGACGTTCAAGTCGTTCGGGTTCTCGGATGAAGCCGCCGCGCTTTTTGAGGAGATGGATACGGCTTTCTCGCGAGGCGCCATCGGGTACGAGCACCCCGACTCGCTCGTTCGCGACCGGGTGACCCTGGCCGAAGCGTTGCGAGCGATGGTGTAAGAAATAAGAAAGGAGACCACCATGTCTACCCAAACGGTCGTGACGACAAAAGAGATCCTCGGTATCTATCAGCCCGGCTCGACCCACATGGTGGGTGACGGCTTTCCCGTGCGCAATCTCTTTCCCAGCAATGATCTTGACCGGGAGGTGAGTCCGTTCCTGATGCTCGACTATGTGGGACCACAGTATTTCCCGCCGACCGAGCACGCTCGCGGCGTGAGGGAACATCCGCATCGCGGGTTTGAAACCGTCACCATCGTATACGAAGGGAAGCTGGCGCATCGGGATTCCGCGGGCAACACGAGCGTCATCGGTCCGGGCGACGTGCAGTGGATGACTGCGGCATCCGGGGTGGTGCACGAAGAGATGCACGAACGGGAGTTTGCGCGAGCCGGGGGGACCCTGCACGCGATCCAGCTCTGGGTGAACCTGCCGCGCGCGTTCAAGATGTCGACGCCAGGGTACCAGACGATCCTCGACAAGGACATTCCGGCCGTTGATCTGCACGCAAATACCGGCCGCCTGCGGGTCGTCGCCGGATCGTTCCGCGGCAACAAAGGGCCGGCGCGCACGTTCACACCGGTGGAACTATATGATCTAGAGCTTAAGGCCGGGGGGCGGGCGGAGCTGCGGCTACCCGACGGGTACAGCGCATCGGTTTTCGTGCTGCATGGCTTGGCCTCGGTGAACGGTTCGCGGGATGCCGGTGAAGCCGAGTTGATCGTCTGCCGGCGCGAAGGGTCCAAGGTCGCGATTGAGGCGCGGGAGGATAGCCGGCTCCTGGTCATGAGCGGCGAGCCGGTTGACGAGCCGATCGCCCGGTACGGCCCGTTCGTCATGAACACGAAGGCGGAACTGATTCAGGCCGTACAGGACTATCAGACCGGCAGGATGGGGCATCTGTCGTAACCGGTTCAAAAGCGGCATATGAAGGCCCATTACCTCGGTCACGTCGTGTTCTACGTGAAGGACCTCGACCGGTCGCTCGCGTTCTATCGCGACCTGTTGGGGTTCAAAGAAGTGGGCCGCATCTTCAACGGCGCGGCCGCCGCCCTCACGTCGGGCCGCACGCACCACGAGTTGTTGTTGATCCAGGTCGGCGATGCGCCCGGGCCTCCATCGGGGAGGCGTCGGGGGCTCTATCACATCGGCATCAAGGTTGGCGACAGCCTGGACGAATTGCGGGCGGCGAAACGAGAATTGGAGCTCGCCGGTGTCACGATCGATGGGATGAGCGATCACACTGTGAGCCAGAGTCTCTATCTCCGCGATCCGGACGGGAATGAAGTCGAACTGTATGTGGACGACGGCAGGATCGATTGGAAACAGGATCCATCGGCGGTGCTGTCGCCGATCAAGCCGCTTCGCCTGTGAAGACCGCCGTTATGGCCGATATCAAGCAACGCCTGGAGACCAACGTCGTCGGTAACTTCTTCGTCGATGCGACGTGCATCAACTGCGACACCTGCCGGCAACTGGCCCCGAAGAGCGTCCAAGAAGTAGGCGAATTCTCAGCAGTCACGCATCAGCCGGAGGGTGAGACAGAGCACCGCCAAGCCTACCGGGCCCTGCTTGCCTGCCCGGTGGGCTCGATCGAGACAAAGCGAAGCGACAAGGCGCACTTGCAGGCGGTGATGGCGAGCTTCCCGCTTCATCTGGAGGGCGGCGTCTATTACTGCGGATTCAACTCGGAGAAGTCTTTCGGCGAGAACAGTCATGTCATTCGCCATCCGGCCGGCAACTGGCTCATCGATTCGCCTCGCTATCTGAAACGGCTCGTGCAGGCTTTCGAAAACATGGGTGGCATTCGGTACGTCTTCCTCACACACGAAGACGACGTGGCGGATTCAGCCCGGTACGCGAAGGAGTTCGGTGCCACCCGCATCATTCACCGCGCCGACGCCCATGCGGCGCCGGGCGCGGAGTGGGTCGTGGAGGAAGGCGACACGGTCGAAGTGTCGGCGCAGTTTTGCATCATTCCGGTGCCGGGCCACACGGAAGGGAGCATGGCCCTGCTGTACGGCGACTGCTTCCTGTTTTCCGGCGACCCTCTGTGGTGGGATCGAGGCAGCAAAGGACTGGGGGCATCGGAACGGTTGGTGTGGGACCAGCAGCACCTGCTGGGATCGCTCGCCAAGCTGTCTCGTATCGCTTCGAATGGGTGCTGCCGAGCCACGGTGACCGAATCCGCCTCTCGGCCGCCGAGATGGCGGAACCTCTGAGGCGATTGGTGGCGCGCCGCGCTCCACACCCCAACCTCTTCCCGTCACCCGTTGCCTAGACCTGTTGCAACGACCCATTGCAGGTGGAAGCCATGGGTCCCATGGCAAGGGGTATCTCAAGCACCAGGTACCCGGGGAGAGGATGAGTCGATGGCTGCAACCATGTCGCGTCGAGGTCACGGACGTGAAGCAGACCGTGAAATTCTACTCGGATGTGTTCGGGTTGATGATGCTCCGCAGCGGAGAAGGTGTGGCCTGGTGCAAACTCAAAGTCACGCGGCTCCAGCAGGACCGCGTGAAGCACTTCGCCTGATCGTCCGCGATGGTTGGCAGATCAAGGCGATTTTCACGCTTCCTGGGGGAATCGCATCCAAGGGGGAGACCTGCACGATGAGTCGCTGGTGTGGCTGCTCCCCTACCGGGAAGTGCAACAAGCCGGGGACGTCTTCGGGAATGGAAAGCGAGGAGGCAGGGAGAGACAACCTTCACTTACATAAGGAGGAGGACTATGGCCGACGTCATTATCACTCCCAAGAACGATGGCCCATATTACATCAAAGGCAAGGTCAAAATCGTGACCGAGGGAGGCCGCGAGATCGCGGTCGGCGGGGACGAGACCTGGCTGTGTCGCTGCGGGCAGTCGGCGAACAAGCCGTTCTGCGACGGCGCGCATAAGAAGGCGGGCTTCAAAAACAATTTGGACGCGAAATCATGACGTGAGGGCTGCAGGCCGTAGAGTTCGGGAAAGGAGGAACTGAAATGGCAACCAAGCTCAAAATTCCCAGTGCGGCGAGGGCGAGGAAGTATTTTGCAGACAAACTGGCATTTACCACCGGCCCGGTGGAGCTCGAACGATGGGTCAGAGAAGGCCAGCCGGTGAACATTGTGGACCTGCGGGCCCCGAAGGATTATGCGGAAGGCCACATTCCCGGCGCGGCGAACCTGCCCAAGGACCACTGGAGTGACGCCAAAAAACTCAAGGCGATACTCCGCAAGGACATGATCAACGTGCTGTATTGCTATTCGCATGTCTGTCACCTCGCCGCCGCGGGGGCGCTCGAGTTCGCGAAGAAAGGCTATCCGGTGATGGAGCTGGAAGGCGGCTGGCGCTGGTGGAAGGAGAACGGGTTCGAGATCGAGAAGTGACCGCGAGCGACGATATCTTCGGTGGTCTTTGCTGAGCAGGTTGGCTGGCCGCTACCGGCCGTCCCTGCGGTGTTGGCGGCGGGCGCCCTGGGCCGGTGCCGAGAAGATGAACCTCGCCTTCACCAGGCTACTCTCCGTCGTGGTCTGTCTCTGGATGGCGATGTGCTCTGGTACAAGTTGGGCCGTTATCGAGGCCGGCAGGCGCGGAACCTCCTCTGCCGCATGGCATTGGAACCGGACTCCCGCGTGCGGCGGACCGTTCTTCACACGCCACGGCCTCCGCGCGTTGATCCTGGCGAAGTTCGTCCCCGGCCTCGGTACGCTCGCTCCGGCGCTGGCGGGGCTGTTCGGGATCGGGCACAAGCGGTTCCTGCTCTATAACGGCCTGGGGGCGGTGCTGTGAACGCTGGCCTTCATCCTGCCTTGGTATGTGTTCAGCAGCCAACTTGAAGCGATCGCCTTGCCAAGGCTCGCATGGGCCCGTTCCTGCTGATGGCACCGGGGATCGGCCTGGGCACATACATTGTTGTTTACAAGTTCGTGCATCGCGTGCATCGACAGCGGGTGCCGCGTGAACTCCGGATCACCCCTATCACAGCTGACGAGTTGAAAGACCTGCTGGACAACGGGCAGGCCGTGTTCGTGGTGGAGCTGCGGGGCAAGCTGGATCGCGAAGCCGACCCGGACACGATTCCCGGCGCGCTTCGCATGTGATTCTCTTCTGCGCCTGCCCGAATGAGGCCACCGCCGCCAAGATAGCGCTCATGCTTCGGCGCAAAGGCATCACCAACGTCCGCCCGCTGGCCGGCGGCAGCGACGCCTGGGGCGAGCGGGAGCCTCCATTGGAGGCGACGGCGCGCTCAGGCCGAGCCGGAGCGAGTGGGCCTGGCATCCCTTTGATGTGTGCGGTATGATGGCCATCAAGAAGGAGCTAGACCGGCTGTGAATAACCTACTGGACCCAGCAGGTTGTTCAAAACGGCCGTCCAGCCAGGCCGCAGCGACGCGAAGAGCCAGGCGTGCTGTTGTTGGCACGTCGTAGGCTCTGAGCGAGTGAGGACAAATCTGGAGACCTTTTTCAACATCCTAGGGGGGCGACCGGTTTCGACGGGGATCATGAGGCCATCGGGGCATGTCGAGCTCTCGGGGACTCGTAAAACCTCCGGGAAACAAGCAACTGCCAACCACGAGCTGGCACTCGCGGCGTAAGTGACCGCGACGTCCCTCCGCCTGAGGCCTGCGGGGGCGGAAGGGGCGTGATGCAGCAGGCTGGTCCAAGGCCGGTGCTCAGCGGCTGAGGACGAGAACGCACTGGGCTAGCGGCCGCTCTAAGCCAGCTGATGGGCGTGGGCGGCGGCGAAACCAAAACATCGGCTACACATGTAGAACCGGTGCGCTGAAGATCTTCGGACAGGGGTTCAACTCCCCTCGCCTCCACCAAACAAAGAGGCTGCGCCAGTTCCATCGACTGGCGCAGCCTTTCCCTTTCATCTGAATTCTTGCCCGTCTCTCTGGACCACCACTGTCAATGCACCTGATTGGATTAGTGCCTCAGGACTTCTTATCCGTGGTCTTGTGATTTTTCCGAAGGATTGCTCCCTCGGTTCTCATTACTCCGGTGTGGGAGGGAAGGAGTGGGGCGTGTGATCCCAGAGAATGTGAAACAGCCACTCGATCGAAACAAGCTGAAGGCGCTGGTCCATTACATCTGCTTTCAGCGTTACGACCCCTCAGTCTTAGGAGAGGCGAAGCTGAACATATCGACGCCTTAAAGCTGAGATGGCGCTTGCGGGATGGGAAGTCGAGTATCTCGGGAAGGTGTAAAGAAGGAGTATGTCGCGCTGAGGAAGCCGGATATTTCCATGTTCACGCCAGCGGAGATCAGCTTGATCAACTCGGGGATTGACGTGGTGTGACATAAGCATACCGCGGCGTCCATCAGCCTGGCTTCCCATGACGCAATCTGGAAATTGGCTGAAATCGGGGAAAAGATCCCACTGTATGCGACACTGGCTTCGGAGTTTGGAGAAGTAACCGACGAAGAGGTGAAATGGGCCAAACG
The DNA here is from genome assembly GCA_051293835.1 of Nitrospiraceae bacterium. Classification (GTDB taxonomy): domain Bacteria; phylum Nitrospirota; class Nitrospiria; order Nitrospirales; family Nitrospiraceae; genus DATLZU01. The sequence continues at coordinate 279,689 of JBPKMA010000004.1, forward strand.
AGTCTTGGGTAAGACGGCCTAGCGATGGCTGTTGCCAGAACCGTCGTCATTGAACAGGCGGTGAAGAAGTGCCCAACTGATTCCATGCGACTCCGTAAACGGCGGCTCACATCGTGACCATAGATTGGAATTGGCGGAACCCGCCAAGATCCATTGACTCCCCACCAGCTGCCGTCCGATGCACGTCTAGTTCACCCGTCTCAAAGGCATGCCGAGCGAGGAGGAGGCCGTGGATGATGCTCGACGTGCCGGCGCTGTTGGGGCCGACAAAGAGGGGGAGAGGACGTATCGGCAATGTATTGCGTGTCGCGAAGGCTTTGAAGTTGCCGATGCGAAGACCGGTCAGCATGTCAGCGCCATCGAAATTTTCTCGGTTTTCTCCCGCAAGCAGCTGCGCCGGTTTTTCGCCATCTCTTTGAGTGTCCAGCCGCCGGCATCAGTGTCGGAATAACCACCTACGATGAAGAAGCTTGCGTGCGGTCGTCCTGCCTTCCGAAAGGTCTCAATGGTACTTTTATGCAAGAAGAATGTCATTGTCGAGAAGGGAACCTTGGGAGAGTGTTTCTATCAGCTTCCAGGGCTGGGTATGCCTGAGTCGTCTAGGTCGAGAGCCACTTTCAAGAGCTACTCCTGTCGTGATCGTGCGCTCGATGGCGAGGACTTCCCGAATCAACTGCGCGGGTCTTCCTCTGGTGGCTTCTCTGCGACCTGGGGCTTATAGCGGCCCGCCGCCCGGTTGTAGTCGTTCTCCGCAATCGGGGGTCAGCGTAGCCCACCAGCAGCGCGGCTCCGGGGCCCCGGCTCAAGCCGGGTGCCTGCTTCGACGCCTGGTGGATTCTTGAAACCAGACTGCTTGTACGCCCTCCATTGCCGGAGCAAGTCGGGAATGTCGTTGCGGTCCGGTGCTTCCGGCCGGCCGCCGCTCACGATCTTGTCCGGGGCGTACCCGTCGGCGCGGACGTCGTAGAACCAGACTTTTCGATTGTCGGAGGGGGATTCCCCCTCACCCTTTCCTCTCCCACGGTGGGGAGAGGGCCCAGAGGCCGGGTAGCGGAAGCCGAGCGCGTCGGTCTTGACGCCAGCGTAGGGCTTGAACACGCCCGCCGGGAGGGAGACCACGGCGAGCCACTCAAAGTCCTCGATGAGCTTGCGCCGAAGTTCCACATGCGCCTTTGTGGAGCCGAAGAGCAGTCCTTCCGGCACGACGACGGTGCAGCGGCCGCCGGCCGGCCAGGGCTTGCAGCATAACCTCCAGGAACAGCAGCTCGCTCTTCGGTCAGCCTGCCCAACTCAGAGAGCGAGTTGGCCCGCTTGTCCTGCACCTTGCGGATGCCGTGGAGCACCAGGTTCATCATGGCGATCCGCATCATCTGGCGGCTCAAAGCCATAGATCGCCCGTTCGAGCAGCTCTCAATTGGAATCTTCTTGCCGGGTTCCTCGATCGGCACCCGCCGTGGCTCGGCGAAGTACTTCGCCAGGATGTACTCGACGGCATCAATGAAAAAGCCGACGGTGCTGGCAGCCGGATCGAAGATAGGGTCACCGAGGTCCGGGTCCACCATCTCCACCATCATGCATGGTCCGAATCGGGCGGGGGGCCGAAACTGTCGCCTGTCGGTGCCGAGCTTGCGGAAAGCGAGGCTGTCGAGTTCGTCCACCACCTGGTTGAGGACGTCAACACGGTGTCGCGGAAGTACTCGGCGATCTGCGGTTCCTCTGAACCGCTATAGCACCTCTTCTTCCGCGGCTGTGAGCACCTGCCCGGCCCGGACTTCTGGAGCAGGGGATCGTCCGCCACGGCGGATCGGATGGTTCGTTCCCAGTTCGTCACATAGTGTGTTTATCGATTCGTTCGTCCTCCGGCCAGACTTCCACGTAGCTCACCGCGTGGAGCCATTCGTCTTCCGGGCCTAACTCGATCAGGTCGCGCCCCAGCCTCGGCGACGTCGGTTCACCACTTGGTGCTCGCCCGCCGCTGGCGCTCACAAATACGTCGGCCTCGCTGTCGTTGAAATACTCGTGGTTACCGAAGAAATCCATAGATAGGGGATCGGCTCCGCACCCGGCGTAGCGGCCTTTATATTCGGGATGCAGTTCGTTCACAATCTTCTGTCCGGGCGCCAACTCACGATAGCGCTCTCCGGCCAGCCGATCGAACTCCTGCATCATCTTGCGGTTCGTGTCCTCGTTGGTTCATGTGCGCTCGAGCTCGACCGGATCATAGTGCTCTTCTTCCATCTTCCACGTCGACACCTTCGGCCAAAAAGACCGTGATGCCGGTCGCGAACATTTGTATCGAGTAGGCAAAATCCGGCTGATTGTCTTTGCAGTGATAAAACTGAAAGGTGTTCCGTTCGAGGCACTCGTTGCCGATGACGACATCGAACTAGCCGCTGGTGAACTCCGCGTACTGGCCGATCATAGTTTGGAGCAGACACTTGGAGGTACAGACAGATCAGGTCCGTTTTGCCGGTGCCGGTGGGCAGCTCGATGAGGAACCGTCGCTTGCCCAGCGCGACGGCCTGATTGAGCTCCTGCATGCACTCCCGCTGATAGGGGCGCACCTGCCACTGCTCTCCTTATCGTCGTAGGTAGAACTCAGGAATCTTGGTCGTCGCCAGCGGTGTTTGGTCTCCCGGAGGTGAACCGGCCGTTCGAGATCGCGTCGGGAATAAAACGAGTTGGCGAGGCGCGCGTGGTCGTTGGTATAGTCCCAGAAGTAGATCGGCTCGCCGTTGGTCAGGAAAAATGAACGGCGCACCGGGGCTCTTGGCGTAAGGGGGGTTGGTGCTTGGCAGTACAGGGTTCGATGACCGTGAGTGGTCTCCCGTTCCGGTCGAGCAGCACATAATCGGCTCGGCTCGGCCTTCGGTTCACTCCCTCCACTGGGCAATGACGCTCTTTTGAGCTCGCCCGTTTCGGCTGAGGCGCTGCGCTGCCCGGCAGGCCGGCCATCACCTCGGTCAGCACCATCGACTTGTCAGACGGGTTCCACTCTACATGTTTGAGCAGGTCGTCGATCAGAATTCGCGCGTCTGTTTCCTTCGTAAAGTCCGGCATGTCCTTCCCTTGAGGAGTCGACGTTCGGGGCTGGCTCTGTGGTCGCCCCGAGGCTCCGATAGACAGAGGGATAAGGCAAGGCCGCTTCAGGCCTCTTGAAATTCTCTATCCCGCGCGTTACTGAAGTGGCATATTGACCAGGAGGTGCTGTTATGGAAATTGAAGGGAAGTTCACCCTCAAAAAGCGCGAGGATGGGCGGTTTGACGTGAGCTTCGAGCCGAAGGAAGAAGGCAAGGCCCCCAAGCGGTCGCGCAGCTTTTCGAGCTACGACGGTATGCGACGCTACCTGCTGGATGTCGGGGTCAAGTCGGACAAAATTCCCGCTCTGCAGGAATTGCGGCCCGGTCAGACCACTAGTATCAGCGACGTCAAGGTCGAATCGAGCCTGATTGCAGCCTGAAGAAGGGAACCGCCATCAGGGCCCTGACGTCCGGCACCAGGTTGAACGGCGTCTGGGAGGTGCAGCGGAAACGGAGAAGCCGCCTTTCTCGCCGCGAGGCGTAGCCTGGCCTCCCAAACCTGGGCTCCCGGCACCGGCCTTTTTTGTAGATGAGCGAGGCTGGCCACGATCATTGTCGAAGTAGCCGAGTATGCGCGGCCGATGAGATTGGGGGCTCCTCGACCTATCACCTGCGACCGGATCTACGATCGTCCAGGTCCGAACCTCTGCTCGATGTTCGAGCTCTGCGGTGAACGCCGTCGTGATGACCTAAAAGGTGGCAGAAGGCGCAGGCTCGTTTTATCAGCGAGTGCCAACGCCTGCTCTGCCGCTCCAGACGCTCCTTCCCGCCCTATTGACACGTGGCTCTGAGAGGAGTAGAGTGCTATCGCCAATCGAATGAGCGGCCAGGATAGAAGGGAGTCGGGCAGATCGCGCGGCTGTCAACAAGACTCCCGGCTGACCCCAAAAGAGGAGGAGGTGGACTGATGGACGATCGTACTCCACCTGGCCACGAGGGCCCGCCGAATCGAGGGCGGGCTTCTGCTCGGTCATGCTAGCCGGTTCTTCAGCGGCTGTGCCTCGCGGCACCACAGACCAGTTGGGCGATAGCCTTAGGAGTCGGAGAATCCTGGGCGAGCATGAGGAACACAGGTCCTCGGGAGTACCGGTTCTCCCCCGACCAGAAGCTGCATCGGCTCTCTAGTCGCGCGGGTCGAAGATAGACCTCGGATAGACAAGAGCGAATACGGTTGTTCGGCGCCCTAAGCGCCAAGCAGGGGCTGCCTTCCGGAAGGCAGCCCCTGCTGTTTTTGAGACCTGTCATCGATTTTCCATAAAAGGTCATCAATCCTCTGTAGCTTTGTAGGCCATTGGTTCATCCCCCAGGGTGAAAATCGCGAATAGCTAGCAACGAATAGCCTATGCCCCAGGGCTACTCGCGCTTTCGGCGCAGGGGAAGAAGGGGGCTTTCCTTTTCCTCTAAGGGTGGCCTACCATATCATCCTCCGCATACTCAGATGGCGGAAAGAAAGCCCAAAGCCACGAAAGCGCCTGGAACCGTGCGACGCCGCCGCAAACCCGCTGGCGCGTCCACAGGTCTGGCCCCGAGGGAATTGCTGGCCACCGAGCCGCGGGCGGAGGTAGCGGATCTGCGCCGAACGATTGAAGGCCACGGGGGAACGGTCCTGTCGGTCTACCGCGAACCGTATGGCGGGAAGTGGCTGGTCTTCGCAGCGTTGCCCATCGACATGGTCGAGCCGACGCCGTATCAGCGCAATCTCTCCGACAGTCATGTGCGAAAACTGGAAGCTGTGATCGGAAAGATCGGACGGTTCCTTGATCCGATCGTGGTGGTCCGCGCGCCTGGGGTAGATGGTACGGCGCGAGAGGGAGACCAAAAACCGGGGGGCCGCGCCAAATACTGGACGCCGAACGGACATCATCGGCTTTCCGCGATGCGGATGCTGGGAGCGAAAAGCATCACAGCGATCGTGGTGCCGGAAGCGTCGGCGGCCTATCAGATCCTCGCCCTGAACACGGAGAAGGCCCACAATCTGCGGGAGAAGGCCCTCGAGGTGATCCGCATGTACCGAGAGTTGGCACGTCTGGACGACGCGACAGAAGAGACCTACGCCTTGGAATTCGAGGAACCGGCGTTGATTACCCTGGGACTCTGCTACGAGGAGCGGCCCCGTTTCAGCGGCGGTGCCTACCATCCAGTGCTGAAGCGCGTGGATGAGTTTCTCAAACAACCGTTACGCGAAGCGCTAGAGGTTCGCGGGCGGCGGGCGAAAGTCGTGCTTGCGCTGGATGATCAGGTCCTCAAGCAGGTCGAAGCGCTGAAGGCCAAGGGATTGGCCAGCCCGTATCTCAAAAGCTTCGTTGTCGCGCGGGTGAACCCGCTCCGCTTCCGGCCCAAGGGCGCCGCTCGGCTGAGTTTCGATGAGGCGCTCGATCGCATGGTGAAGGCCGCGGCCAAGTTCAACCCGGACAAGATCGATGTCGAGGATCTGGCGAAGGCGGGCGGTGTGCCGGATGACGATGACAACGAGTAAGGGAGGGCCGGTTGCAGGGACTGTCTGAGCGCCATTAGAATGGCGGTTCTGGAGCGTTCTGCTGGTTCCGTAACCGGCGTGAAGGAGGAACCGTATGGGTCTTGCGGATAACAAGTGCGTCCCTTGCCGCGGAGGCGTGCCGCCGCTGCCCGAGGCCCGCGTCCAAGAGTTGCTGAAAGAACTCGGACGCGGCTGGCAGGTCAACAAGGACGGCCATCTGGAGCGGCTCTATACGTTCAAGGATTTCAAGCAGGCGTTGGACTTCGTCAACAGGGTTGGCGCGGTGGCGGAAGCGGAGGGCCACCATCCGGACTTGTACCTTGCGTGGGGCAAATGCAAGGTCGAGATCTGGACCCACAAGATCAACGGCTTGACCGAAAGCGACTTCTACCTGGCCGCCAAGGCAGACCGGGAGTTCGAACCGTTCCGCGCGACAGCCGCCTAACGCCCGCACCAGGTGAGCTGCCCGAAAGGGAGTAACGATGAGCGACAAGGCGCCGGTGGCGCTCGTCAACATGCCCTTCAGCTATTCGAAGTATCCGTCCATTCAACTGGGCACGCTCACAGCCTTGCTGAAGGCCAAGGGAATCGGCGTCGAGTGCCATTATTTGAACGTCCGTTTCGCCCACAAGATCGGCGTGCCGCTGTACGAATCCATCTGCGAGAAGCGAGCGCTGTTCGGAGAATGGCTCTTTTCCTATCTCCTCTTTCGTGACAATCCAAAACGCGCTGAGTATCCGCGTATGTTCAAGCCGGTGTTCGAACAGCTCTCGCGTGAGAGCGGACAGCCGATGTCCTACTTCGAGGAGATAGCCAATCGGATCGCGCCGCAGTTCCTGACGTGGGCCATGACGACGATCGATTGGGGGCAGTACCGCGTCGTCGGTTTCACCTCCACCTTCGATCAGAACGTCGCCAGCCTCTCGCTGGCGAAGCTCATCAAGGATCTATATCCGCAGGTCAAAATCGTTTTCGGTGGCGCCAACTATGACGGTGACATGGGACTGGAGTACTTCCGCGCGTTCCCCTGGATCGACTATGTGGTGGTCGGCGAGGGCGAGGAAGTTTTCCCGCCGCTGGTGATGCAGATCCTGGAGGGGAAGGACGAGACGTATCCCAAAGGCGTGGCCTATCGCAAAGACGGTCAGGTCCGGTTCGAGCCCAACCCGTCGCTATTCACCGATTTCGCGCATACGGGCCCGCCAGATTACGACGATTATTACCAGCAGTTGGCGGAACTGGGTGCCGAGTCGTTCCGCGGACTCGATCGCATTCTGCTCTACGAGGGCTCGCGCGGCTGCTGGTGGGGCGAGAAACATCATTGCACCTTCTGCGGCCTGAACGCGCAGAGCATGAAATTTCGGGCGAAGTCACCAGAGCAAGTGCTGCGCGAGCTGGAGTATCTCTCCAGCCGTTACGACACCACGCGCTTCCGGCTTGTGGACAACATCATCGACATGAAGTACATCGAGGATCTGTTCGGGAAGCTCGCGGCGGAACACTGCGACCTGGACGTGTTCATCGAGACTAAGAGCAATCTTCAGAAGCCGCAGATCCGCACACTGGCGGCAGGTGGGGTGAAGTGCATGCAGCCGGGTCTGGAGAGCTTGAGCCAGAACCAGTTGCGGGCGATGGACAAAGGCGTGAGCCCGATGCAGAACATCCTGTGCCTCAAGTGGAGTTATTATTACCGGATCGTCGTCTCCTGGAACATCTTGCTCGGCTTCCCCGGCGAGACCGACGAGGACTATCGCCGGCAGATCGAGCTGATCCCCTCTTTATTCCATCTGCAACCGCCGGAGGCGGTCGGGAAATTCTGGTTGGAGCGGTTCAGTCCGTATTTCATGCGGCCCCACCAGTACGGCGTGCGGATCACCGGACCGGGGTTGGCCTACGAGTACGTCTACGACGCGCGGCAGGTCGACTTGATGAAGATCGCCTACGATTTCGAATACGAATTGGAAGACTGGCGGGTCGATCCGCATGTCTATCAGGAACTGGTGGATCTGGTGCACGAGTGGCAGCGGCGGCACGCTTCCGACGACAAGCCGTTTTTGTATTATTCCAAGGCGCTGCGGTACATCACCGTGTATGACGGGCGGAATCCCGGCTCGCCGCTCCGCGAGCGCTTCGAGTGGCCGGCGTCGTTCATCATCGAATATTGCAACGAAGCGCCGAAGTCGGCCGAGCAGATTCGCAACGCCCTGCGGGCCCGCGATCCGCACGCGGACGAGTCGGCCGACATGATCGCGGCGCAGCTCGGGCAGTTGACGGCGAAGCGCATCTTGTACGAAGAGAAAGGCAGATACCTGACCCTAGCGATTCCTGAGCATCCCTTCTTGTGACGGTCCGGGCCTGTGGCGCTCCTCCGGCTGCCCGCCCTGCCTTTCTTCCTCCAGGAGGAAGCCAGCATGAAAGTTTTAGTGCTTGGAGGAACCGGACACCTCGGGGCGAACCTCGTCCGAGCGTTGCTGGCCAGAGGCGATGAGGTCCGAGTTCTGGTCAGGCCCATCCGATCCAGCCGCCAGTCGGTCGGACATCTGATGTTGCGCGGTCTCGACGTCGAACGAGTCGACGGCGACCTGGGCGACGCGGAATCACTGTTCCGGGCCTGCGAGGGGGTGCGCGTCGTCTACCAAGCGGCCAGCTATTATCCGTCCCAGACGATTCCCGTCGAGGCCGCGACGAAACAGGCGCTCGCCGAAACGGACAATCTGCTCCGAGCGGTGCACCGCACCTCGGTTGAACGGCTCGTTTTCACCAGCACCTTGACGACGATCGGTTTCCCCTCGCAGCCCGGTCGGCTCGCTGACGAGGACTGCGCGTTCACCACGGCCTATCCGAACAATCCGTACCTCATGGCGAAGATCGCGATGGAAAATGCCGTGCTGGCGGCCGCCAAGGACGGCGTGCCGGCGGTAGTGATCAACCCGACGGCGTTTTTCGGCCCGTTCGACAGCAAGCCGACCAGCGGCACGCAAATTCTGATGATCGCCAAACGGATGATGCCGGGGTACGTGGACGGTCCTGTGAACGCAATCGATGTGCGGGACGTGGCAGAAGGCATGATCCTCGCCGCCGCACGGGGCCGCGTCGGCGAGCGGTATATCCTTGGCAATTGGAACACCACGCAAAAAGAGCTCAACGCCCTGATTGCGCGGGTGGCCGGCGTGCGGCCGCCGCTGATACCGGTTCCGTTCGCGCTGGCCCGAGTCGGCGCCAAGGTCGGCGACGCGGTGTTTCGTACGATTCTTCGCCGGCCGGCTCCGGTGCCCGGATTCTTTGTTGAAGTGCTGGCCCACATGCAGCAGTATGACTGCTCCAAAGCGATCCGCGAATTGGGCTATCCTCGCCGTCCCGTGGAGCACGCGATCCGAGATGCACTGGCTTGGTTCAGGGCGAACGGCTATCTGCCGGCGTGATCGCGAATGGAACGATTATGATATGAATGAGGAATTGTCGGAACGGGAGTGTTGGAATCTCTCTGCGACGGTCGTCGTTCACAGTGGTGTGGAGTGACGCATGGAGACCTATTATCATCCAAAAGACCTGGGCAAGTTCCCCGACATGGGCAAAGGGAACAAGGAACTGTGGGAGAAGTTCATGAGCTACTACAACGCCGTGTTTGCAGAAGGGGCGTTGACGGAGCGTGAAAAGGCGCTCATCGCGCTCGGCGTGGCCCATGCCGTGCAGTGCCCCTATTGTATCGACGCGTACACGCAGGCGTGTCTCGAAAAAGGCTCGAACGTGGAGGAGATGACCGAAGCCGTCCACGTCGCGTGCGCCATCCGTGGCGGTGCCTCGCTGGTGCACGGCGTGCAGATGCGGAATGTCGCAGACAAACTGTCGATGTAAATTCCGAGCCAGGGTGAAGGGGGATCAGGCGTTGCCCGGCGGATCCGGTTCCGCTTCCGCCAACACCCGAGAGAATCGAGCGCCTACGATGGTGGTGACTTTGGCCATGAGGTCCTTCACTTCGTTCCATTCATGCGGCAGGAGGTCGTGTTTCAGTTGGGGATGGATCGCCCACGCGGCGCTGACTTGCTTGCCGTTGCGAGACACGAGCACGCGGAGCAATTCGACATCCCACACTTCGGGGGCTTTCTGAGCCGGCTGACCGGGTGCGCCGGGCGGAATGTGCGTTGCCGACATGGTCTTCTGCTCTCGAAGGAGGTCGGACGCATCTTAGCGTATTTCCAGGGCTCCTGTATACCAGGTATACGCTCTGCCCGTGGGAACGTGCTTTCAGCCCAGTGCCAGGACCGCGAGCATGGCTTCGTGGATCAGCCCGTTGCTGGCCACCAGTTCCTGATCGTAGATTGACAGCGGCCCGCCTTTGAAATTCGAGACCCACCCGCCCGCCTCCCGGAGGATCACCACTCCGGCCGCCATGTCCCACGGCTGGAGTTTCAACTCCCAAAAACCGTCGAATCGCCCTGCGGCGACGTAGCACAGATCAAGCGCGGCCGTGCCGGTGCGTCGCAGCCCTTGCGCGCGCAGCGCAAATCGAGCGAAATGATCCAAGTTGTTGGCCGGTGTGTCCCGGATGTCGTACGCAAAGCCCGTGACAAGCAGGGCCTGATCAAGCCGCTGAACCTCGGAAACGTGCAGACGAGTGCCGTTCAGATACGCGCCCTGCCCAACCACGGCCGTGAACAGTTCATCTCGGGTGGGATCGTACACCACTCCCAGCAACCCCTGTCCCTCGTATTCCAGGCCGATTGATACGCAATAGGCCGGGTATCCGTGCGCGAAATTGGTGGTGCCGTCCAATGGATCGATGATCCATTGAAACGCGGAGTCTGTGCCGATCTGTCGCCCGCGCTCCTCGGCGAAGATCCCGTGCGAGGGATAGGCTGCCGAGATGCAATCGATGATCGCCTGCTCGGCCCTGCGGTCCGCATCGGTGACCAGGTTCACCACGTTTTTATTTTTATATTCGATCTGAAAGCCCGAGCGTGCGTATTCCTGGAGGATCGTACCGGCTTTTCGAGCCGCGTCTACAGCAACGGCCTTGAACTGTTCATGTTGGGAAGCGAAAAGACGAGGCAAGGCATCAGTCATTGCATCAGGATCATATCAAAGATTTTGGGAACATTGATGCGGGCAAGGCCGATCCAGATTTCTTCCAGTTTCGACTCGTAAGTATTTGAAAACTTTCAGGGAATAGAAGCAAAAGACTTTAAAACAAGGCTTTTCTTGCTCGAAAATACATACAACGCTCATGATCAGAATAAATGATCGATGAATATAATGAAAACTTATAACATTTTTAGGTTGACAAACATGCGAAGCAATGCTACAAAGCAAGCATGCTTTTGAGAGGTGCGGCTGGTGGAAGAATTGACAGACATTCTCGTGGGTTTGGAGCAGCGGATCAGCGCGTATCGCAACCGCCTCCAGGAGTTGGAAAAAAAGCGCCGACGCCTCGATGAAGAAATTGCCACAATCCAAAAATATCTCGAGCTCGCCGAGACTCTCTACCGGGTTGAAGCCGACAAAGCAAAGCTTGCCAGTCTTTCCAGCCAAATCATCACCGATGAGAAGGGGGCTCGCCCGCTCCCCGTCACAGACGTTACCGATCAATCGCGGGAGATCCTACTCGGCCGTACCAAGTACGTCGGGAAGAGCGTACCCGAGGCCGCTTATCAGATTCTCCGCGAAGCTAATCGAGCAATGCACGCCAAGGAATTGTTACAACGGTTGGTCGAGGGTGGATTGCAAATTAAAGGGAAAACGCCGCTGACGTCAGTGGCGACCTCGTTGAAGCGCGATAAGCGATTCAGAAAAGTGGGCCCCAACACGTTTGAGGCGCTGGAAACCCCTCTGGCTGACGCCGTCTAAACGGATGTCGCGGGATCGTGTTTCTAATCGCGAAGGGAGGTGAGAGTCTTGGCGACGAAGAAGGCAGCGAAGAAGAAGAAGAAGTAACCCCGCCTCGGTTCAACGCCGGGGGCAAGGCCACTTGCCTCCGGCGTTCATTTCCCTCTCTGTCACCCATGCATTCCGAAGAGCAATGAGCCCTCAGGATACTCAGCTTGCTTCCTCGATGGGAAAGGGCTGGGAGAAGGGTGAAGCGTGGCTGTTCGCCGCTTGTTGCTCGCTAGCTTTCTTCTTTCTTAGGAGGGTAGACAAAAGGGACAGGCTCTGTTGCAGAACTTATTGAACGGGCGACGCGTGCACAGCCAGACCATAGGCCGGCCGGGTGATATTGACGAGGGAACGGGAAGCGGAGGTGTCACTCTCGTGCAGATTCAGGATCACCCACTTGTCAGGCTGCCGAAGAATGTGTTCCACCAGTTTGGTGTGGAGGGCATGTCCGGACCGTTCGGCGATCAAGTGACCGATGAACGGCACGCCCAGCAAGGCGATGTCCCCGATCAAATCGAGCACCTTGTGCCGAACAAACTCATCCTGGTAGCGGAGCCCCGACGTGTTCAGGATCCCGTCGCGAGTTAAGACGATTGTGTTGTCGAGTGAACCGCCTTTCGCGAGGCCCCTCGACCATAGGGCTTCGACTTCATGCAGAAAGCCGAAGGTCCTGGCTCCGGCGATGTCCTGTTCGAACGCCGAGACAGAGTGGTCGTAACTATAACTCTGGGTCTGAATCAGCGGATGGTTGTACTGAATGGAGTACGTGATCCGCGGCGTCGCGCTAGGCTCGATTCTGATCCGCTTCGCTCCGTCGATAACCTCGATAGGCTGGGTGATCTTAAGAAACGGCTGGGGGCGGTGCTGGGGGATAATCCCTGCTGCCCGGACCATTTGTACGAAAGGCCAGGCGCTCCCGTCCATCACCGGCACTTCTCCGGCATCCAGTTCAATATAGACGTTGTCGACTTCCAGGCCGGCCAGTGCGGCCAGGATGTGCTCGATAGTCTTGACCTCGGAACCCTGGCCGCTGATCGCGGTGCAGAGTTCGGTGGAGGTCAGGTTTTCGACCGAAGCGCCGAGCGCGGTATAGGACGACCCGTTCGAAACAAGAAAGACGATTCCCGTATCCGGCGGTGCCGGGCGTAGGGTAAGCGTGACGGGCTGACCGGTGTGCAGGCCGACTCCTGAACAGGAAACTGTGTCCGCGATCGTGCGCTGAGAACGCATTGACAATGCCTTAGCGAGACCGGGGAGAGGTCTAGCAACGCACATGCCACCATCTTCCACCCTCGCGAACACTGTAACACTATGAAATTAAAAATTATTATGTTGGAGATTCGTTCTAGCAGGAAAAACGGGCATGTTGCAAAAAGCTCACACGTGTGGCTTTTTCACTGGGCTTGAGGGCGTTTGAACCTCAGGCCGCGGTTCCAGTTCGATGAGGCCCTTCCGGATTGCCAGAATCGCCGCTTGCGTCCGGTCGTAGACTTGGAGCTTGTGAAAGATGTTCCGCACGTGATTCTTGACCGTTTTCTCGCTCAGGTCCAGGGCATTGGCGATTTCTTTATTGGTCTTCCCGTCTGCGACCAGCCGCAGCACGGTGATCTCCCGTTCCGTTAAATCGTGTTCCACCCAGGACGGCTTTTTTCCCTTCTTTTGCGCCATCAAGGAGAATTCCGCGAGGATCTTGCTGGCGACCGACGGGTGAATCAGCGATTCGCCGCGATAGATGGCGCGGATCGCCGCCACGATCTGGGACGAATCGGAGTCTTTTAGGAGATAGCCAGTCGCACCGGCGCGAACCAGGTCGAAGATGTACTGCTGTTCTTCATACATGGTCAGCGCGACGATCCCGATATGAGGAAACTCGCGCTTAATCTGTCTGGTAGCCTCCACGCCGCCCATCCGGGGCATGCTGACGTCCATCAAGATCACGTCAGGAAGCAAAGCCCGGGCTTTTTCAATCGCCTCGAGCCCGTCCTGGGCTTCCCCGACGACCTCAATGTCCTCCTTCGTCTTGAGGATGGCGGCAAGCCCTTCTCGCACCACGCGATGGTCGTCTGCGATCAACACCTTAATTTTTTCCATGCCGGCCCGCCTCCTTCTTGATGAGGGGGACGCGCACTATCACCTGTGTCCCCTGTCCTTTCTTCGAGTCGATTTGGGCTTCACCGCCGACCAGCCGAGCCCGCTCCACAATGCCGCGGATGCCGAAATGGTCCCACTTCTCGGGATCGTGGGCCACGGCGTCCATGTCGAAACCGATCCCGTCGTCCGCGATTGTCACGGTCAACAGGTCAAGCCCGATGTCGAGTCGAACCTGGACACGGCCGGCCTGGGCGTGCTTTTGCACGTTGCTCAAGGCTTCCTGCACGATCCGGAACAGAAAGATTTTGGTCCGCGGGAAAAGGAGATTTTCATCCCCGCTGAACGAGAACTCGGTGTTGATATGGTACTGCGTTTCGTACGACTTCAGGTAGTTCGTCAGCGCCGGAATCAGCTCCATCTTGTCGTAGTGCACGGGGCGCAGATTAAAGATCACCTGGCGGGCCTCCTGAATGGCGAGCTTGAGCTGGGCCTTGGTCTCGCGCAGCGTCGCCTGGCAGGCCTTGGGGTCCTTGCGCAGGAGTTCCTGGCATAGGTCGAGTTTGAAGTTCACGCCGGCTAGACTCTGGACGAGGCCGTCGTGAATTTCGCAGGCGATACGGGTGCGCTCCTCCGTCACCGCAGACCCGGCCTCTTTCACATAGAGCCGGTAAAGGGCTTGATACTTTGCGAGGGTCTTTTCGATTTCGGCCGTCGCCCGGATACGGGCCTCGATGAGCTGCCACATGAACTTAGCGCTGGCGCCGCCGATAACGGTCACCCCCATGCGGTGAAACTCCTGCAACGTCCGCTCGACCTCCGGATTGCCCGTGACGTCGATGATGAGATCGACCCGCTCCATATCGAGCAAGTCACGGTAATTGCGGGTAACCGGGATCCGCAACCGTTTGGCCAGGCTCAGGCCGGGGGCGCGGGGATCGATCTCGGCGACGCCCACGATTCGCACCAGCGGGTCCGTCGCGAGGATCTCCATCAACGCGGTGCCGCCGCGCCCGGCGCCGATGATGGCGACATGTGTCGCGCCGGGGGGACGCCGTTTCGGAACCCGGATCGGTTTCGTCCGCGGTCGTTTAGCAGGTACAGTTGGCATGTTGACGTGTCGGCAGCGCCGGTTGTCAACCGGCGCGCCTCACTCCATCCTGCGCGCAGGCTATTGCCTCGCTAGAGCGGGAGTCGCTCCTGCCGGCTACCAATGTCGTGAATATGAATCAAGGGTGTGCCAGAACGAGATGGGGAGCCGGGCTACTTGTCTCGCCGCTGTTGGGCCAGCGCTTTCAGCTCCTCCATGAACTGGTCGATGTCCTTGAACTCCCGATACACCGACGCGAAACGGACGTAGGCGACCTGGTCGAGTTGATGCAGCTCCTTCATGACCTCTTCGCCGATGACCCGGCTCGGGATCTCGCTCTCACCCATCTCTTGAATGCGTTTTTCGATCCGGTCTGTGACCGCTTCGATGGTCGCCGTGCTGATCGGGCGCTTTTCGCAGGCCTTCTTCAAACCCGCCACGATCTTTGATCGGTCGAACGGCTCCCGGCGTCCATCCTTCTTGACAACGAGGGGCAGGCTCTCCTCGACGCGCTCGTACGTGGTGTAGCGGCGTTTGCAAGAAAGACATTCGCGGCGGCGGCGGATGACCTCGCCTTCTTTCGCCATCCGCGAGTCGACGACCTTATCTTCGAGCGCGTCGCAGAACGGGCATTTCACAGCCGGCCAACCTTACTCACACGGAGGGCGATTCGTAGGCATAGAAGATAGGGAATCGGTCACACAACGCCTTCGCCTGCGCGCGCACTTCCATCTGGACCTGCGCGTCGTGGGGGCGTTGCAGCACCCGGTCGATCAAGGAGACAATCTCACCCATCTCCTGTTCGCGCATCCCTCTGGTCGAGACGATCGGCGTCCCCAGCCGAATGCCACTGGCCACCGCCGGCGGCTTTTCGTCATAGGGGACAGCGTTCTTGTTGACGATAATGCCGGCCGCGTCCAGCGCGGTCTCGGCTTCTTTCCCAGTGAGGCCTTTGCTCGTCAGGTTGACCAACATGAGGTGCGTATCCGTGCCCCCCGACACAATCCGATAGCCCCGGTCCATCAGGCCCTGGGCCAGCGCACGTGCGTTGGCCAACACTTGGCGCTGATACAGCTTGAAGCCGGGCGACAGCGCTTCTTTCAGAGCGACGGCCTTGGCAGCGATGACGTGCATCAGCGGTCCGCCTTGCAGCCCAGGGAACACGATTTTGTCCACGGCCTTGGCGTGCTCGGCCTTGCACATGATGATGCCGCCGCGCGGCCCCCGCAGAGTTTTGTGGGTCGTGGTCGTCACAAAATCGGCGTAGGGAACGGGGTTGGGGTGCAACCCAGCCGCGATGAGGCCTGCGATATGCGCGATGTCCACCATCAGATAAGCCCCCACAGACCGCGCGATCTGCTGGAAGCGGGGAAAATCGAGCGTGCGAGCGTACGCGCTGGCTCCCACCACGATCACCCGTGGACGACATTCCTCGGCGATCCGCTGGACCGCGTCGTAATCGATGGTTTCCGTTTCACGGTCGACGCCATAGGAGAAAGCCCGGAAGAAGAGGCCGGAAAAATTGACGCGGCTCCCGTGCGTCAGGTGGCCACCCTGCGCCAGGTCCATTCCCAGGATCGCATCGCCCGGCTTGAGCACGGCCAGATAGGCGGCCATGTTAGCCTGTGAGCCGGAATGGGGCTGCACGTTGACGTGCTCTGCACCGAAGAGCTGCTTCGCCCGCTGAATGGCCAGCTCCTCGACCGTGTCCACGTGCTGGCAGCCCCCGTAGTACCGCTTGCGGGGATAACCCTCGGCGTATTTATTGGTCATGAGGCAGCCCTGGGCCGCCAGCACCGCCGGGCTGGCGAAATTTTCCGATGCGATCAACAGAAGCTTCTCACGCTGGCGCTGTTCCTCCGCGCGGATAGCCTCATAGACCTCGAGGTCCGTTACTTTGAGGGCGTCCATTGAGCCGACCGCGTGATCCATGTTGTGCCTTTGCTCCCTTCTTGGCTATCTCACTGGCTCAGTGGTCCACTGAGTCAGGCGACCCGTACCGGAAACATCTGTGGCTTACGCCTTCTCCTTCGCCGCAGTCTCCGGCTCCTGTTTTTTGACCACATGGACGGTCACGCTGGCGGTGATGTCGCGCGGCAGCTTGACGGGAACGGTGAACGTGCCGAGCTCCTTGATTGGCTGGGCCAATTGAATTTTCCGGCGGTCCACGGTGAAGCCTTGTTCGGCCAAACCCTCCGCGATGTCCTTCGCTGTCACGGACCCGAACATTTTGTCGTCCTTGCCTACCTGGGCTGTAATGGTGAGCGACACGGCGGAGATCTTTTTGGCGAGCGCCTCGAGCTCCAAGCGCTCTTTCTTCGCCTTTTCCGCCATCACACGCTTAGCGTGCTCAAAGGCCTTGATGTTGCGGCTGTTTGCTTCGAGCGCCTTTCCACGCGGCAGGAGATAATTGCGAGCAAATCCGTCCGCCACCTCGACCAGGTCACCCAAATGGCCGATCCCTTCAAGCGTTTCCCGGAGAATCACTTTCATGCCCATAACTCCTTCTGTTAGAAAGAAAAAAGGATACTGACCGAACAGCAAAAAGTCAATTTGCGAATGGCACCGATTCCTTTGCATCGCCTACCTGGACAGGGCGTTCGATACCTCATTAAGATACGGCCGGGCTGAAAAGAAGGTCCGCCGGCATGAGGGTTCAGGAACTGCTCGACTACTTTGCCGCCAAGCTCGAAGCGGAGCGCGCGCGGGTCGCGGGGAAAGGCTGGGACAGCCCGGTGGCCCTTGCGAGTGGCCGGTTGTGCGCTACGGTGGGTAATCTCTTTGTGTACGAGTTCGAGTCCACCCAGCCCATGGCACTGGGTGAGGATTGGCCCGTCACAATTGTTCCGCCCGATGAGGCCGAGCCGACGGAAGGGATCGTGGTTGGCTGTCGGGGGAGCCGACTGTTGGTGCAGACGGTCGACGCCTTGGGCCAGGTCGTGGCGCCGGCGACAGTAGTGCCCGACGCCTCGGGTTTTCTCCAGACCGCCGCTCGCCGCTTGGCTGACATGGCGGCCAAGACCGGTACCTATACGCTCAGCGCAGCGGAACGATTGCTGCCGTGGCTGGCGCCGGATCAGGCGGCGAAAGGACAGACACCGCTTCCCACAACCTCTACCTCCGTGCTCACGACGATCTGGACCGAAGACCTGACCGCCCGCCGACAGAAGCTCGCCACGCAAGCGGTCGAATTGGTCCGCCTGAACAAGCGTGTGCTCCTCGTCAGCCCGAGCCACGACGCTGCGGACCAGGTGTTCGGCCTGATTGCTAAGGTGATGAAGGGAACCGGGCTGCCCTACAAAAGCCACCTGTGCCGGTATGAGCTGCCGCTCGAACGGGAAGTCGCCGGGATCGCACTGCAAGAACTGGGCTTCGAAGCCCAGGTACACCAGTTCTATGCCAAGTCGAGGGCCGAGAAAGCGGCCTTGCGGAGAAAGTACGAACGCTTCCGGGAGCTGAGTCCCTTCTTGGCCTACAAGGCGCAGAAGCAACGCGATCTGGACGAAGTCAAGCTGTTGGAATGGCGGCTGCTCACGCAGCTCACCGAGGTGCAGGAGAAGATCAAGGAAATCGACGCGACGGTCTCGGCGTACGAGTCGCTCCCGATCTGGAAACGACTGACCATGCAGGCCGTCGGGAAAAATCTCGCATCGCTCGCCGAATACCGGAGACTCTATGAGCAGCAGGCGCAAGACCTCCGGCGCGAAATCGATGTGGCCAAGCGACGGATTGAAGAACTGGTGCCGGAAGCGGCCGTGCCGAAAGAGCTCCGGCCGGAGTTCGAGGAACTGAAGGCAGAGGTCAAACGGCTTGGAGGCACCAAGAAGATCAGGGAACTGCTGGCGGCGGAAGAAGACACCAATCGGCAGGCGTTTATTCAGAACCGTCGGCTCGTCGCCACCACTGCCGCGCGAGTCATCGCCGATCCGCTCTTCAGCCGGGTCCGTTTCGATGTCCTGTTGGCTGATGAAGCGCCCTGGATTCCCGGCGCCTTCCTGCTGGCCGCAGCCGGCCTGGTGCGGGAGCGCATTATCTTGAGCGGCGATACGCGGGATATTGTGACTGCTGGCTGTTGGACGGCATCGGAGGAGATGATGCATTGGAGACGGCAAGCGCAACCGGCGTCCGCTTGACGCCGCCTCGGCGAATTCGGGATAATTCGCTCCCCGATCCGCGTGCCGAAGTGGCGGAACTGGCAGACGCACTAGATTCAGGGTCTAGCGCCCGCAAGGGTGTCCGGGTTCAAATCCCGGCTTCGGCACCAAACAACGCCCGCTCGATCCGTGGGCTGGGGGTCGGTGTCTCGCACCTGGCACCCACGGAGAAACGCTTCCACCGGCATTCGTTTTCGTAGCAGCCAGGTGCCGCAGCGGGCCCTTGCCGAACGGTCCCCTCGTCCAGCCGTCAAGCTGCTCCTCGGCATCGCAGGCACCGCGCCCTCGTGTCGGCGCGCCTCCGCTCGGACCCCGCGTTACCCATTTGCCGCATCCACCGTCGGACGCTTCCGAAAGTGACCTCGGATATCACCGGCTAACTCCATGAGAGGCTCCTGGGCCGGGGGAGTCACGGCCAGTTCGTTCTGCGTTGGCTCTGTAAACCTCCGCTCTGGAAGCTCATGGCTTCACACTGCACGGCAGATCGCGTTCGCGCAGAGCGGGATGGGCTCAGACAGCGAAAAACGGCCAGCCGAGGGGGAACGCATGGCACGGAAGGCGAAGGGCCTGAACAATCAGACCACTGGCGCCACCATCGGCTACGATGGCGGAGCTCTGGAAAATGGCCGATGCCCTGCGGGGCTCAATGGACGTACAAGCACGTCGTCTTGGGCCTCATCTTCCTCAAGTCCATCTCCGACGCCTTCGAGGAGCAGCACGAGAAGCTCGAGGCGGAACGCGCCGACGGCGCTGACCCCGAAGACCCGGATGAGTACCGGGCGCACAACATCTTCTGGGTGCCGCCCGAGGCGCGCTGGGCGCATCTTAAGGCCCAGCGCTCGCCAGAGCACCATTGGCCGGCTCATGAACGACGCGATGGCCGCGATCGAGTGCGACAACCCCGCGCTCAAGGGCGCGGCTGCCCAAGGACTATGCTGGTGCAGAAGCCCACCGGGTGGCAGCCAATAGTGAGGTATTGCATGTCCATTCCTGGCGATCAAACGATCATGCCGCCTTTTCTTCGGAGCGTCGCGGAGGGGCACCGATCGTTCCGTTCGCGAGATCGCTGATACCTTAGCGGCTGAGTTCCGTCTGACGGCTGAGGAGCGCACACGTGTATTGCCCAGTGGGCAGCAGGCCGTCTTTGCCGATCGCATCGCATAGGCTGGGCTCATGTCTATTACTTAATAGCTGGCCTGCTTACCTCTCTCCGTCGCGGATTCATCGTCTCTCCCGTGACGCCACCGCGTCATGAACAACTCCTCCGAAAGTACCCTGGGAGCGCAGGCATCTTGCCTGATTGGTCTTCTCGTTGAGAAGAAGCCCGCCGGAAGCGTGCACTCCCAGCGGTTTCATCCTTCATGAGGTGCGTGAGTACCTGGACGATTCCCTGGACTTTCGCACAGTCATTTAAGGCAAGCGGATGAGCTCGCGAAAATCCAGCGAGGGACGGACATCCGTCTCCGTTCCCACGATCCGCTCCCGGTGATCCACCCAATAATAATTCGACCCGCTTTCCACCTTGAACTCCCGACCAGTGAGTGGGTCAACGACGTCCTCCACCCCCAGAATGGCATTGGACCGGCGGCGAGCAAGTTCATCCTGCACAGACTGCCGGCTCCATTACGTAGTGGAGATGATGTTGGAGATCGCTTGATGCGTCCGGGTGACGATCTGTGAGGTCTCCGCGGTGAGGTGTTGCTGCATCTGAACCCACTGGGGATTAAGTTGAAACGTCGCGAGCACATGCTCCAATGCCGCTTGTGCCTCGGCGACTTTCTCGCTGGTACTGAGGTAGCCGTAGAGCAATTCCACGTGCCACATGGCAAGCTCATACGCCTGCGACAATTTTGTGGCCGCGAAATAATAGCCGTGCATTGGTTGACCTTCCCGGCGACAGGTGAACGCGACTTCGTCTGCCGTCCACGTGGTCATGAATCCCGGCAGATCGTATTGCCGAGCGATGGCATTGATGGCCTGCACGGCTTCGGGACGATCGCGCGCATCGATTAGCCTCGCCTCCGCGCAGCCCAGCGCGGCTTTCGTCAGAGCATACTCGCGCGCGAAATCCGTCCCGGCAACGTACCGCCTCACCATGAACGTGACGCCATATCCCGGTGAGTACCACGAGCCCTCACGGAATCCCATCCAGTCCGACATCTGATTGGGAACGGCAAACCCCGGAATCTCCGCATCCCCGCCGGTGATGCGAATCTTCCCATCGGGGGAAACCACTTCCAGAGCCGGACGGATGTCAACCGAGGCGAGGCGGAACAGGCCGCCGCTGGCTTTCCACCCCTGAGGAATTTCCACGCTGAAGGCATTCTCGCGGGGATCTTGCCAGGTCACGTAGCGCGGGGATCGCGGCTCTTCCGTTGGTGCCCCAATGAAGCGGAAGCTCTTCAGTAGCCGGGCGAATGTCTCCTCGTTCGGGCGATAGCGCGACTGGGGAGCAGCGAGCCCATAAACGTAGACGGCCGTCCCCTTGGCGCTGGTGATCCAGGTCAGGAGCGCCGTCGCCACCCGATCCTGTTGTTGCCCCTGCATCCGAAGGGTTGTTGGGCTCACGAAGTGTGGAGATTGCCAGCGAACATCGGGCCAGAATTTGACAGCGAGATGCTGAAGCGTTGCCGGAGCCGCATGGGCGTCGAGCGCCTCCAAGATGAAGACCGGCCAGATGACAACCTGCTCCCCTTGGTTACCCGCAATGATAATCCGCCCCGACGAGCGATCCATCTGGACCTTCCACTTGCGGGGCAGCTCAACGGAAAAACCGGCAGCATCCTCGTGCTGCGTCCATCCCTGGGGCCGCTCGGGGCCGCTCTGAGCGAGTGCCGACCAGTCACCTCGACCCATAGGGTAAGGAATCCAGGCGCTAAGAACAAACGCGATCCCAAGAAGTCCCCACCTCGCAGACGGTTTCATCGTCGGAATCCTCCTTTCACCACGTGCGTCTCCGGCTTGATCTGCTTGTTCCACCCGGACGATCCACCCTCCGGTCATCATGAGATCTGGCCATTCGTCGTTCCCTTCGTGGCGCTCCCATTCTAACGTCTGACAATGTCTCACGCCATAGTGCACGCGCCCGTGTCAGGCCCGCGTTCGTGGTGGAGTTCTTTTACAGAACCTCCAACGGGGCCGGAGGAGCCTCACCAGCAGGGGCCGTAATCGTCAGTGCACTCTTGTCGTATGACATCGACTTTGCCGTTCCCTAATCGCGATTTGACGAGTTTCGCAAGTTCCGCCGTCTAGCAAGGGGCAAGGCCTTTAGCTGCCAACCACTCAGAGCCGCGAGAGGCCCTCACGCCAATACGGGAGATCACGTAAAGAGGCCGCTCAAGCGATCGGGCAAAGTGGGGACGAGGGCATCGACGAGGATCGCCTCGGTCTGGATGTTGTCACTACGTCCAGCTTCACGATGGAGGCCATCGAGTATGCCTCAAGGATAGATCCCAGGATTGTCTTGATCGACGGGCGGCAACTCGTGGATCTCATGATCATGCACAATGGAGGTGTCATGATGTGCAGTACTTACGAGGTGAAGCAGGGGGACGAGGACTACTGCCTCTGTGCCAAACAGAGGGCGCTCAGCGTACCTCTTTGGTTCCGCTGGAGAGGCCCCAACGAGTTGACGACCTCAGGCTATGTAGGCTACCATGTTGCCATACATGTTGCTCAGCATCTACAGCGAAGGGCTTTGAGGTGTCGCCATGAAGAATAAGGACATCCCGGCGCTCATCCGTGAGCTGCGACAACGGCTTGATCTGACCCAGGAGCAGTTCGCGCACAGGATCGGCGTTACCTACAGCACCGTCAACCACTGGGAGAACGGCAAGCGCGTGCCGCTCCCGTTCCTCGTCAAACGACTCGTTGAGATGAAAGCGGAATTGGACGCACGGGACACCAAACCCCAGCGAAAGAAAACGCCAAGGTGAGTGAGAAGCTCCTCCACGAAGGACAGATTCTCACCGGCTCGCTCTTCAGCGAGCCGATGCGGGTGGAGACCGTGCGCACAAACGGCCCCGACACCTGGGTGGTCGGGTTGGTCGGCACACGCTCCGAGCAATTCCGTAAGGCCATCCTCACGAAACATGACCTCGAAGGTCTCACCATCCTGGACACGCGACACCTTTACGACGGCGACGGACGGCTGCTTCGGCTCGGCTTGCAGGCCTACTCGCTTGGGCTCGCCTACGAGTTCGATCCGTACTTCGGCCTTTCTATTTCCCGCGTGGATCCCCTGCCGCACCAACTCGAGGCCGTCTACGATTACCTTCTCAAGCTCGCTCGGGTCCGCTTCCTTTTGGCCGATGACGCTGGGGCCGGCAAGACCATCATGGCCGGGCTGCTCATCCGCGAACTCGAACTGCGGGGTCTCGCCGAGCGCATCCTGATCGTCTGCCCCGCCAACCTCACCTTCCAATGGCAGCGCG
>JBPKMA010000005.1:0-278710 GCA_051293835.1 Nitrospiraceae bacterium
GCAACAGACCGACCGACACCCGACCGGCTATTCGGCTGAGGCTAATTCTTCCCTTCATATCCTTCCTGCGGCCGCTTTGCTTTCTTGCCCTTGACGAATTCGCTGAGCGTGTAGTTGTCGAGAATATTGGCGATGGCGTTCCGCACCTCCAGCATCACGTCTTGAATCGGGCACCGCGCTTTTTCCGCATAGGGACAGTCGCGACACTTCTGATAGGCGGTCTTGCTGACGCAGCCAAGTGGCGCCAACGGCCCGTCCAAAATGCGAATCACCTGGCCCAGTGTGATCTCGTCGGGGGACTTAATCAGCGTATACCCGCCGTTGACGCCGCGGCGGCTCGCTAGAAGTCCCGCCCGTTTGAGTGCCAGAAGAATCTGTTCGAGAAATTCCAGCGGGATGTTTTGACGTCTGGCGATTTCCTGACGGAGCAGGACTGAGCGGTTGTAATGGGAGGCGAGCTCCAAGAGGGCTCGAAAGCCATATTCGCTTTTTTTGGAAAATTTCATAAACCAGAAGTGTACAGAAGTAAAGTGAGTTAATCAAGTTTTTTGACAATGATGCTTGCGGGAGTTTAACCGAAAATGGGCCAGTGATTATGTCACCGCGTTGGCACCCGATCGTTTCACCGTTCCAGCTCTAGCGTCTTTACGTATGCTCGGCGCACCTGGTCCGGCTTGACTCTCCTGACGTTTCTTGTTAGCTTGGCAGCTTGATTGAACGAAGGTTCGCCGCCGTTAATCCCCAAAGAATGGACCGCTTGTGACCTTCCAGGACCTGATTCTCTCCCTTCACCGTTACTGGGCCGATCAGGGGTGCGTGGTCCATCAACCCTATGATCTGGAAATGGGAGCCGGCACGTTTCATCCCGCGACGTTTCTTCGCGCCTTGGGGCCCGAACCCTGGCGATCGGCCTACGTGCAACCGTGTCGGCGTCCGACCGACGGGCGCTACGGCGACAACCCCAATCGACTTCAGCACTACTACCAATATCAAGTTGTGCTCAAGCCGTCGCCCGACGACGTTCAGACGCTCTATCTCGAAAGCTTGACCCGCCTTGGCATCGATCCGACGAAACACGACATCCGGTTTGTGCAGGATGACTGGGAATCTCCGACCCTGGGTGCCTGGGGATTGGGATGGGAAGTACGGCTCGACGGCATGGAGATCACGCAGTTTACGTATTTCCAGGAAATTGGCGGCATCGAGCTGAATCCGATCACGGTCGAGCTCACGTACGGGACCGAACGTATCGCGATGTATCTTCAGCAGGTCGACAACGTCTATGACTTGGCTTGGACGGACTCGGTCACCTACGGCGACATTCACCACCAAACCGAAGTCCAGTTCTCCCGGTATAATTTCGAACAGGCGGACGTGGGTATGCTGATGGCCACCTTTCAAGCCTTCGAAACGGAGTGTCGGAACCTGCTGGCGTGCAACCTGACGCTTCCGGCCTACGACTATTGTATTAAGACCTCGCATCTGTTCAATCTGCTCGACGCGCGAGGCGCGATCAGCGTGGCGGAACGCACGGGCTATATCGCGCGGGTCCGTGGGCTCGCCAGGCAGTGCGCTGAGCGGTACATCGCGGAACGGGAAGCCATGGGCCATCCGCTGCTTAAGCGGGATAAAGACCTGGCGTCGAAAGCTCGAGCCGGGGCGAAAGAAAGGCCGCACGCCGGTCGCCGCGCTACGGGTGGTGCGCGGCGCTCATTTCTGGGCCGATGAAGAAACCCACCAAACAGCATACAGGCGTGACGTCCCGAACAAGCAAGCCAGCAGCTGCCGAGTTGTTTCTTGAAATCGGGACCGAGGAACTGCCATACCAGTTCATCCCTCCCGCCCTTCAGGCCCTCAAAGATTCGGCCGAGCGTCTCTTGCAAGACCAACGCCTCGCGTGCAGAGCCATCCGCACCTTCGGGACGCCGAGACGGTTGGTCTTGGTTGTCGATTCGCTGGTCGCTCGGCAACCCGCGGCGATGAAAGAAATCATGGGACCGTCCAAAGCCGTCGCCTTCGATCACGCCGGCGAGCCGACTAAGGCTGCGCTGGGTTTCGCCGCCTCACAAGGGGTCTCGGTCCAAGACCTGCAGATCCGGCAGACCCCCAAAGGCGAATACGTCTTCGCAGTCAAGCAGGAGCCGGGCCTTCCGGCCCATGCTGTTTTGGCCGAGCATCTGCCCCGCCTGATCAGCGGACTGTCGTTCCCTAAATCAATGCGCTGGAACGCCTCGGGGATTCGATTCGCGCGCCCGATCCGGTGGCTAGTCGCCCTCTACGGAGGGCGTGTGTTGCCCATCGAAGTCGGCGGCGTGACGGCTAGCAACCGCAGTTTCGGGCATCGCGTGCTGTCGGCGGGCAAGCCCGCCGTTTCTCAGAGTTTTCGCGTCACCGGCTTTTCCCAGTACTTGAAAGACGCCGAGCGTCACGGCGTGATCGTGGATCAGGACCGCCGCCGCCGGATGATCACGCAGCAATTGACGGACCTCGCAAAGGCCGCCAAGGGCCATTTGCAACGCGATGAAGACCTGCTGGCGCAGGCGGTTTACACGGTGGAGTATCCCACGACCATCCTGGGCGGGTTCAAACCGCACTACCTGTCGCTGCCCAAAGAGATTCTGATGACCGCCATGAAGGAGCATCAGGGCTATTTTTCGCTAGTGGATCAGAAGGGCGCGCTTCTGCCGAACTTTCTAGCCGTGACCAATATGAGGTTGTCGAACATGGACCTCATCCGTGCGGGCAACGAGCGGGTGTTGGCGGCGCGCCTGGCCGACGCCAAGTTCTTCTTCGACGAAGATCGAAAGATCCGGTTGGCTGACCGAGTGGACAAGCTGCGGACAGTGACGTTTCATCAGAAGATCGGGACTCTGTATCAGAAGACTGCCCGAATGGTCCAGCTTGCCGCGACGCTGGCCGAATTGATGGGCCACAGCGGACTGATCAAGGACTGTCAACGCGCGGCCGAATTGAGCAAGGCCGATCTGCTGACTGGCATCGTCGGCGAGTTCCCGACCTTGCAGGGCGTCATGGGCGGGGAGTATGCCAAACACGACGGAGAATCCGAAACGGTGAGCCGGGCCATCCGTGAGCAGTATCTCCCGCGTTCGATGGAAGGCGAACTGCCGGAGACACCGGCGGGCAACATCCTGTCCCTCACGGATCGGCTCGATACTATCGCTGCCTTCTTCTGGGTGGGACTCGTGCCGACCGGTTCCGAGGATCCGTTCGCGCTTCGGCGACACGCCACCGCCGTCGTGCGCATCCTTCTCGAAAACCGCCTGCGCCTGAACCTCGCGGAAGCGATCACGCAGGCGACCGCCATCGTGGCAGCCGACGGGTTCACGCCCAGTGGTTCCGAACAAGATGTCCGACGACGCATCGTCGAGTTCATCTTCGAACGGATGCGACACTACGGCCGGACGGTTCATGGGCTGCGGGACGACGTGATGGATGCGGTCTTGAAACCGGCCGAAACAGAACCGTTCGACCTGCTCGATCTGCTAGCCAAAATGCAGGCCTTGCAGACCATCACGAACCGTCCGGAGTTCGATCCCTTGATGATCGGCTTCAAGCGGGCGCACCGCCTCGTCGAAAAGGAGCGCTGGGACCACAAGCCAGTCGATCCGACGCGGTTTCAGCACCTGTCCGAATCGCAATTGCACGAAGTCGTCACAGACGCCGACCGGCGTCTCCCCTTGCTCCTGAAAGACGGGCGGTACGAGGAAGCATTGGACGTACTGGTGCGAATAAAGCCGGCCATCGACGAGTTCTTTGCGAGCGTCATGGTCAACGCGGGTGATCCGGCGATTCGCGGCAACCGCCTGTCTTTGCTCCTGGAAGTGGACCGCCTCTTCGCCAGCGTCGCCGATTTCTCCCACATTCTGGTGCAGGGTCATTGATGGGAGTGCGTGTCGATGGGCCACCTGTGTGTCACCTCCGCTGCTCCGCATGAGAGCCCCGAGGAGCGCCGAACCAGACGGTTGCGCCGGTTCTCGCTGGGGGTCACTATTGCTATGATGGTGCTGTGCAATGCGGTCTTTCTGCTCGGCATCTGGGTGAGCGGCGTGAATCTGGACCGCCTCATCCGCTTCCCGGACGTCTTCAACCCCAAACGGGACATCTGCCTGCGCCAGACATGGCAGAAAGTGATCGGTTCCGACGAACTGGTTCAACTCTGTTCCGAATGGATCAATCTGTCTGATCCTTCCGGTCGAACGCACCAGTTCCCGAAAGACACGCAAGTCAAACAGGGGGCGGACGGACGGCTGTATTTCGATCACGGAGCCCATGTGGATTATCGGCTCTTCGTGTTCGTTCTATTCGTCATCAGCATCCTGGCCGGCGGCCTTCTGTTGAAACGATATCTGGTATCCCGTTATAAGCTACGGTTGGACTCGATGGATTCCGAGCAATCATCCCTCACCCAGTAAGCTCTTCAGGAGAAGGAGACGGCAGCGTGGGCAAGAAGAAATACGTTTATTACTTCGGAGACGGCAAGGCGGAAGGCTCCGGCGACATGAAGGAACTGCTTGGCGGCAAGGGCGCCGGCCTGGCCGAAATGACCAACCTCGGTATCTCGGTTCCCCCTGGCTTCACGATTACGACCGAGGCCTGCGTCGAATATTACAAGCGGGGCAGGACTTATCCCCCAGGTATGTGGGACGAGGCACTCGCGGCCCTGAGAAAAGTCGAACGCTCCATGGGTGCAAAGTTCGGCGATCCCCACAACCCGCTGCTCGTCTCCGTTCGGTCCGGCGCGCGCGCCTCGATGCCGGGCATGATGGACACCGTGCTCAACGTCGGGTTGACCGAGCGGACGGTCGAAGGCCTGGCCGCCAAGACCCGCAACGATCGCTTCGCCCAGGACAGCTACCGCCGGTTTGTCGCCATGTTTGGCAGTATTGTCATGGGCGTCGGACGAGAACATTTTGAGGTCATCCTTAAACATAAGAAGGCCGAACTCGGCGTGACACAGGATACGCATCTCGATGCCAAGGCGTTGAGGGAACTGGTCGCCAGTTACAAAGCGTTGATCCGGGAACACACGCAGCGGGAGTTTCCCAGCGATCCTTTCGAGCAATTGAAGATGGCGATCGATGCGGTGTTCTCCTCGTGGTACGGCGCCCGCGCGGTGACGTACCGCCGGCTGTACCACATCCCGGACACCTGGGGTACTGCGGTCAACGTCGTCGCCATGGTGTTCGGCAACATGGGCGAGACCAGCGGCACTGGGGTGGCGTTCACGCGCGATCCGGCGACCGGCGAGAAAAAGTTCTTCGGCGAATGTCTGATGAACGCGCAAGGGGAGGACGTCGTCGCCGGCATTCGGACGCCGCTGCCGGTCAGCGAACTCGCCAAGCTCCTGCCGAACGCCTATAAGGAGCTCGAAGCCACATACAAAAAGCTCGAGCGCCATTATCGCGACATGCTCGACCTGGAGTTCACCATCCAGGAGGGCAAGTTGTACATGCTGCAGACCCGGGTCGGGAAACGGACTGGGATCGCCGCAGTGCGGATCGCCGTGGACATGGTCAAGGAAGGCCTGATCTCCAAAAAAGAGGCCGTTCTCCGCGTCGCGCCCGATCAACTGGCTCAGTACCTTTATCCGATTTTCGACCCCAAGGAAGAGTCGAAATGCACCGCGTTAGGTAAGGGTCTTCCGGCCGGCCCCGGCGCGGCTGCCGGGAGGATCGCGTTAACGCCGGACCGCGCGGTCGAAATGAAGGCTGCCGGCGAGCGGGTGATCCTCGTCCGGCAGGAGACCAGCCCGGACGACATCCACGGTATGAACGCGGCCCTGGGCTTCCTAACGGCGCGGGGGGGCATGACCTCGCACGCTGCGGTCGTGGCCCGGCAAATGGGCAAAGTCTGCGTGGCCGGCTGCGACGCGGTAGAAGTCGAAGACGGCCAGACGGTCCGGATCGGCGCCAAGGTTTTCCGGGAAGGCGACTATATCTCGATCAACGGGTCGACCGGCAACGTCTACGACGGCGATATTCCCGTTGTGGAATCCGAGATCATCCAGGTCCTGCAAGGCAAACTCGACCCGGCCAAGTCCGAGAAGTATCGGTGTTTCACCACTGTGTTGAAGTGGGCGGACGACGTGCGGCGCCTCCGCGTGAGAGCCAACGCCGACGTGCCGGAGCAGGCGCAGATCGCCCGCGGCTTCGGCGCCGAGGGCATCGGTCTCTGCCGCACCGAGCACATGTTTTTCGCCGAAGATCGGATCGCGATCATGCAGCGTATGATCCTGGCTCGAACCCGGGAAGAGCGCGAACGCTACCTTGAGCAACTGCTGCCGCTACAGAAGCAGGATTTCATCGGCCTGTACCGGGAGATGAAGGGGTATCCGGTCACCATCCGCCTCCTCGATCCGCCCCTGCACGAATTCCTCCCGCATCGGGAAGAGTTGATGGTGGAGATCGCGAAGCTGGAACTGACCGGCGGCGATCCCGCCGTGATCGACGAGAAGCGGCGCTTGCTCGCGCGCGTCGAAGAGTTGCACGAATTCAACCCGATGTTGGGCCTGCGTGGCTGCCGGCTAGGCATCACCATGCCGGAGATTACGCGCATGCAGGTCCGAGCGATTATGGAGGCGGCCTGCGAGGTCGCCCGCGAGGGCAAGAAGATCGTTCCAGAAATCATGATTCCCTTGGTCGGCATGGTCGCCGAAATGAAAGCACAGAAGGATCTGATCCGCGAGGTCGCACAGGAGACCATGAAGCGGTATAATATGAGGCTCTCCTACCTGGTCGGCACGATGGTTGAACTCCCGCGAGCAGCTGTGACCGCCGACCGGATCGCGGAGGAGGCGGAGTTTTTCTCCTTCGGCACCAACGACCTGACGCAGACTACCTTCGGATTTTCCCGCGACGACGCCGCCAAGTTCGTCGACTTTTACAAGACCGCCAACATCCTCGACGTTGATCCCTTCGCCGTGCTGGACCGGGAAGGCGTGGGCGCGCTGATGAAATTGGCGATTACCGGCAGTCGGAAAACCCGTCCCGATATCAAGCTCGGCATCTGCGGCGAGCACGGCGGCGATCCCAGTTCGATCGAGTTTTGCCATCAGATCGGGCTCGATTACGTCAGTTGCTCTCCCTACCGGGTTCCGATCGCACGTCTGGCTGCCGCGCACGCCGCCCTCAACGAAGAACGCGCCCAGTCGACATCCGTGTCGGCAAAGCGTTCGACCCGAACGGCGTCGCGTTCGCGCCGCCGTTCCGGAATGGCCCGTACCTCGCGGTGAACCGGCGGGCGCTCGACCGCCACTACATGACCCTGGCCCTTCGATTGGCTGCGAAGGGGCTGGGGCGTACCAGTCCCAATCCGATGGTCGGGGCCGTGGTGGTGTCCAAGGGACGCATTGTCGGCCAGGGATACCACCGAAAAGCCGGCGGTCCACACGCCGAAGTCCTTGCCCTCCGGCAAGCTGGTCGGCGCGCACGAGGAGGCACCCTCTACGTCACGCTGGAACCCTGCAGTCACACCAACAAGCGCACGCCCCCCTGTGTGCCATTGGTCATCGCTTCGCAGGTCCGGCGGGTAGTTGTAGCGATGGTCGATCCGAACCCGCTCGTGAAGGGGAGGGGGATCCGTCAGCTTCGACAAGCCGGGATCCGGGTTGATCTCGGCTGCTGTCGCGAACGGGCCGAGGCGTTAAACTCGGCGTATTGTCGTTGGATCACTACCGGTCGCCCGTTCGTCATCCTCAAGGCCGGGATGACGCTCGACGGCAAGATCGCCACCGCCTCCGGTGAAGCGAAATGGATCACGGGGGATGCGGCGCGCCGACATGTGCACCGACTGAGAAGCCAGGTCGACGCGATTATGGTCGGCATTGGGACGATTTTGCGCGACGACCCGGAGCTGACCGCTCGGATCGGCGGACGAGCAGGGCGATTGGCCGCTCGTCAGCCGTTGCGCGTCGTCGTGGACAGCCGACTCCGCCTTCCCCTTGACGCGCGTGTGACGTCGGTTGCGAACGGTGTCGCCACGCTCGTTGCGGCCACGACGAACGCGCCGCGCGCAAAACTCGCCCAACTGGAGGCACGGGGCATCGAGGTCCTGACCTTCCCCGCTCGGGACGGCCGCGTTCCCCTATCGACGCTGCTGGCCGCCTTGGCCAAACGAGGGATCACCAGTCTGTTGTTAGAAGGGGGAAGTGAATTGAACGCCTCGGCACTACGGGCCGGGCTGGTCGATCGTGTGATGCTGTACGTCGCACCCCGCTTGCTGGGAGGCCGGGATGCCATCGGCCTGATCGGCGGGCCTTCACCAGTGCATTTGGGAGAAGCCGTCGCCCTCCACCGACTCAGCATCCGCAAGATCGGGGATGATAGGCTGATTCAAGGCGACGTGTGTCATATGTGAGGAGCCTACGATGTTCCGTTACCGTTCATGGGCCGCCCTCATCGGATCGGCCGTTACCAGTCTCCTCGCGGCGTTCGGATCCTGCGTCTACGCCGACGAGGGATCCGTTCCGCAAGCTTCCCCAGCCCTCGTTTCCCTGGTTCTGGACTATCTGACCGTCGCCGATGACGAGCAGGCCGATCGATTGTTGGCCTTGCTCCTCCGCCACCCTGACGCCACGTTGCCGGCTGTCCAGCAGGTGTTGCAAGCCGGTCGGCCCTATTCACCGGCGCCGGTCGGAATGCAACCCAATGAACCGCTCATCCTCAAGGGAGAGACTTATCGCTTTGGCTTGTACGTTCCGCCCTCCTACGAACCCATAAAAGATTATGCCCTCGTCGTCTGCCTTCACGGCGCGGGGTTCACGGGCGACCAATATTTGGAGCGATGGCGCACCCGCCTGGGCGACGACTACATCCTGGCCTGTCCGACTATTCCGCTCGGAGCTTGGTGGACCAGAAGCGCGGAGGACCTCGTTTTGGCGACGATCCGGGTTGTCCAATCCCGCTACCGCATCGACCCCGATCGGATCTTCCTCACCGGCATGTCCAACGGCGGGATCGGCGCCTGGATTATCGGCGCCCACCATGCGACCCGCTTTGCAGGTCTAGCGCCGATGGCGGGCGGCCTGGACGAGGTTCTGTTCCCCTTCCTGAGCAATTTGCGTTGGACGCCGGTGTACGTCATTCACGGACGAAAGGACCAGGTCATGCCGGTGGATCTCAGCCGGTCGATCACGAAAGAACTGTCCCGGCTCGGCTATACTTTCGTCTATCGCGAGCATGACCGCACGCATCCCGTCGCCGGCGGCCACTACTTCCCCCGGGAAGAGCTCCCCGATCTTGTCGCCTGGTTCAACGCCCAACGGCGGATTCCGTTGCCCACGCGAGTGACCCTTGTTCGCGATGCGTCGCATCTTCTGCCGTTCGGGTGGGTGCGGATCGACGCCACCGATCGCATTGCTGCGTTCAGCGAGAATCTGCTCGACGACAGTGATGAGGCCATCCGGCAACGTCTGTACGCCAGACTAGAGGCAGAAATCGTCTCGCCTAATCGCATCGAAATTCGCTGCGAGCGGGTACGCCGCTACACCCTGTTCTTGAATGACCGGCTAGTGGACCTCTCGCGACCGGTGACGGTGATCACGAACGGTCGGATCTCCTACGAGGGGCCGGTCTTTCCGAACGTGGAAACCCTCTTGCGACAAGCGCGCCTTCGCCAAGATCCCCGGGAACTGTTTTCCGTGCAGGTCACGATCGCCGTCGAGCAGGCGCCGTGACCGCCCATCATGGCGTATTTTCGATGACGAGTTCGCACAGCTTCATCCTGCTCTGCGGGATCGGATTCTTGTGTTTCATCAGTTATAACCTCGTGCGGATGCCGGTCCTTGCGCTCTTCGCTGAATCGCTTGGCGCCGGTCCCGAAGGGATCGGTCTCATCGTGTCCGTCTCGACCTTGACCGGCGTGTTTCTCAAGCTGCCGTCCGGTGCCCTCTCCGACATTTACGGCCGGCGGTTGCTACTGCGGGTCGGTGTCTTGGCTTTCGGGTTGCCGCCGTTCGTCTATCCGTTTGTCTCTGATTTGCACATGCTGACGGGCCTCCGATTTGTGCATGGGCTGGCGACGGCGATTTTCACGCCCAGCGCGCTGGCCACTGTCGCAGATCTCTTCCGGGAACGGCGCGGCGCCGCGTTGGGTACGTACACCGCCTGCACGCAGGCCGGAGCGTTGCTGGGGCCGATGATCGGCGGTTGGCTTGTCTATGCGGCCGGATTTTCCACCACCTTCGTAACCGCCGGGATCTTCGGCTGCATCGGCTTGCTGGTCTTCTACAGTCTGAGACTGAATCCGCCACCGCCGTGCTTGCGTGACAGGGGTCTTTTGCCCGTGCTGACCGAGATGTGGACCGGCTTTGCGGCCATCGCCCGCAACACGCGGGTGCTGGTGACCAGCTCGACGGACGCGGCCAAAATGGTCGCCAACGGCACATTGATGGCGTTCCTTCCGATCTACGGCGTGGCGGTCGGGTTGAACCCTGGGGAGATCGGCATGCTGTTCGGCATACAAGGGATCACGTCGTTCTTGTTCAGGCCGATCATGGGACGGGTCTCGGACCGGATCGGCCGGCCGCCGCTGGTTCTCCTCGGACTCGTGATCTGCGCGACGACGTTCGCGCTGATGCCCCACATCGCTGACTGGCCGGTTCTTCTGTTGTTGTCGGCCGGCTTTGGCTTCGGCGAAGCCGTCGTCACGTCGTCCTCATCGGCGCTGGTGGCGGACAGTTCGGGACCAAACACCCTGGGCGCGGGCATGGGCATGCAGGGGATGATCGCGGATATCGGCCATGCCAGTGGTCCCTTGCTGGCCGGATTCCTGATTGCCCGCCTAAGCTATGAACATGCATTCGCTATTATCGCCGGTCTCCAGCTTGGTGCCGCGGCGATCTTCTGGAGCACCATGAAGATGCGGGCTTGACCGGTTGTGTTTGCTTCGCACCTTTTGCGCCACCGAGCGGACACGGCAATGGGGCAGGAAGCGCCGCCATGCGGTGTCCGCAGCACCGTCGTTTTCCAGGCAGGGATCGGAGTTGCTATAATACCGCCGCCAGTTCGAGGGGATCGGGCGTGAGGCCGGAGTACGGCACCGAAGACATCGTCGTCGGCGTGTTAGCCGCGCTGGGGGTGGTGGTGTTAATCGTGGTTTTCGTCTGGGTGTTCCGCGAAGTCATGTTAAAAAAATAGGAACGACGTATGTTCACCGGCATTGTGGAAGAAATGGGAGTGGTGAGCAGCCTGGTCAAAGGCGTTACCGGGACACGTTTGCACATCTTGGCTTCGGCTATTCTGGCTGACCTCTCGGTCGGGGCGAGCGTCAGCGTGAATGGCGTCTGCCTGACCGTCACGGCGAAGGCCGAGCGGGAATTCTCTGTGGACGTCTCTCCTGAAACGCTCTCGGTCACGACGCTGGGCAACCTGGCGGCCGGTTCGCCAGTCAACCTCGAGCGGGCGATGAAACTGAACGCGCGCATCGGCGGCCACCTGGTCTCGGGACACGTGGATGGGATCGGGCGGATCCGGACCAGGCGTCAGGACGGGGACGCCGTTATGTTGGTCATCGAGGCGCCGAAAGAAGTGCTGCGGTATTGTGTGCCGAAAGGTTCGATCACGGTGGACGGCATCAGCCTGACGATCAACGATGTCTCCGATCGGTCGTTTACTGTGTGCATCATTCCGCATACGGCGAAAGTCACGACGCTCGGCGTCAAGCAGGAAGGGGAGTGGGTGAATCTGGAATCAGACTTGATCGGGAAATACGTCGAGCGGCTGCTTCAAGAGCGCGGTCATTTTCCCGCCAAGCCTGCCCCCACGATCGACAAGGATTACCTGCAGAAACGGGGATTGATCTGATCAAGGCGATCGGCTCTTACTTCTGGCTCTTTTGCCCGAGGGCCGATCAGTCCGGCTGACGACTTTGTGAGGTATCACTCTTCAATCGTCGAAATATCGCCCGGGTCCTGTCCCATCTCCTTGGCCTTGAGGACGCGCCGCATGATCTTGCCGGATCTGGTTTTCGGTAGCGACGCCACGACTTCGATTTCCTGCGGCACGGCGATCTTGCCCAGTTCGTTCAGCACGTGATCTTTCAGCGACTGGATGAGGTCACGGCTTTCCTGGTATCCCTGCTTGAGGATCACGAATGCCTTGATCGACTCCCCTGCCGTCTTGTGGGGTTTGCCGATCACCGCCGCTTCTGCCACGGCAGGATGGCTGACCAGCGCGCTTTCGACTTCTGCCGTTCCAATCCGATTGCCCGCGACCTTGATCACATCGTCGGCACGGCCCATAAACCAGAAGTAGCCGTCCTCGTCTTTGCGGCACACATCGCCCGCCGTGTAACAGTTGGGAATCGTGTTCCAATAGACCTTGTACCGGTCCGGGTCCTTATGGATGGTTCGCATCATGGCCGGCCAGGGCTTCTTGATCACCGCAAACCCGCCGGCATTGGCCGGCAGGCTCCTGCCCTCGCGATCGACCACGTCGGCTTCGACGCCCAGAAAAGGCCGTGTCGCCGAGCCCGGCTTGAGCGGGACGCAGGGAAGGGGGGTGACCATGATCATGCCGGTCTCCGTCTGCCACCAGGTGTCCATGATGGGCTTGTCGCCGCCCGTCACGCGATAGAACCATTCCCATGCCTCGGGATTGATCGGCTCACCGACGCTACCAAGGATGCGGAGAGAAGACAGGTCGTATTTCTTCGGCCATTCCTCGCCGTATTTCATCAGCAGGCGAATCACCGTCGGCGTCGTATAGAAGATTGAGACGCTGTACCGTTCGATCAGTTCCCACCAGCGGCCAGGGTGAGGATAGTCGGGTTTGCCCTCGGCAGTCAGGATCGTCGCCCCGTTCAGCAGAGGACCGTAGACGATGTAACTGTGCCCCGTGACCCAGCCGGGATCGGCCACACAGAAATAGACGTCCTCGTCCTTGAGATCGAAAACGTACTTGGCGGTCAGATATGTTCCGACCATGTATCCTCCGTGCACATGCACGACGCCCTTTGGCTTTCCGGTCGTGCCGGAGGTGTAAAGAATGTACAGCGGTGTCTCGGAATCAAGTCGCTCGGCTTCGCAGACGGCCTTCTCGCCTTGCATCCAATCGGTCCAATCGATTTCCTTCGGCGCCGACAAGGTGATGCCCGGCGTTTCACGTCGGACTACAACGACTGTTTCGACCGTGGGGCAGGTGGTGAGCGCCTGATCCACGACACCTTTGAGGTTGACGCGCTTTCCGCGATCGTACCCGACGTCCGCGGTGATCACGATGCGGGCCTCTGCATCTTGAATCCGGCTGGCCAACGCCGGCGCGCTGAATCCCGAATACACGACGCTATGTATGACGCC
This sequence comes from Nitrospiraceae bacterium, assembly GCA_051293835.1. GTDB lineage: Bacteria > Nitrospirota > Nitrospiria > Nitrospirales > Nitrospiraceae > DATLZU01. The sequence continues at coordinate 13,316 of JBPKMA010000005.1, forward strand.
GATGCGTGCGCAGGCCAGCATCGCCACGATTTGTTCAGGAATCTTCGGAAGATAGATGGTAACCCGATCGCCTTTGCGCAATCCCAGTGCCTTGAGGGCGTTGGCGCACCGGTTCACCTGGCGATACAATTCGCCGTACGTGAAGACCCGTTCCCGGCCGTCTTCGCCCACCCATATGACCGCCACTTTGTTCTTGCGCCAGGTTTTGACGTGCCGGTCCAGGCAGTTATAGGTGATGTTGCAGGTCGCGCCGACGAACCATTTGGCCCAGGGATAGTTCCACTCCAACACGCGGCTCCAGGGCGTGAACCATTCCAGTTCCTTCGCCGCCCGATCCCAGAACCCTTCGGGGTCGGCGACGGACTGTTTGTACTCTGCGTCGTAATCTTGAATGTAAGCACGGGCTTTCGTCTGCGCCGTCGGAAAAAAGACGCGGCCTTCTTTCAACAACGTATCGATTGTTTCTTCCATCCTTCGCTCTCCCTCTCAAACAGGTAGTGAGGCGGCCGGCGTGCCGTTGCAATGTCCGCCATTATGAGCACGCCTCCGCGCATTCTTCAAGGGTTTGTTTGATAGGGTGCCCACAGCCCTTCCTCTCACTTCCCGGTTCTTGGGACACCATGTTTCTTGACAGTAAATGGAGCCCCAGAGTAGGCTGATGTGATGACATACGGACGGTTCGGAGACTTTCGGAGACTGTGTCTTAGCTTAGAACTTAGAATGACGCGCTCCTTCTTTTTACAGTCCCGCTACCTCCTCCAGCTCCTGGGCACGCGTGCCATCGCCCTTGCGGTTTGCCTGCTTTTTCTGGACGCTCCCGCCCTGGCGCAGAAAGGCAAGCCAGAGGGGCTGTACTACAAATCCTGGGCAGTCCTCATCGGCATCGAGAACTATCTCGTGGCTCCGAAATATCCTGGAGCCGTTGAGGATGCGAAAGCCACGGCGACGGCGCTTCGTGAGCTCGGGTTCGAGGAAATTCTGGAGATTTACGACAAGGACGCGACGTCGCGCGGCCTTCGCCACATTCTGACGGACTACTTGCCCAGAAAAGTCGGCCGGATGGATCGCGTCGTCATCTTTTTCGCCGGGCACGCGGGGGTCATCCAGGACCAGATGGGCAAGGATCTTGGCTATCTCGTTCCTTGGGACGCACAGCCGAACAACGCCGCCAAAGCGATCACGTTCGATCTACTGAAGGACTTCAGCCGGCGGGTGATGTCGAAGCACACGCTTTTCCTGCTCGATACGGGCGTGAGGGGTTGGGAAATCACCGCGCCCCAGCAACCGTCGCTGGAAGGACGGGCGGCGCCGGAAGAGGACACCGAAAAGCGCGCCGTGCAGGTCTTGACCGCCGCCGACAAAGGAGAGGTGCCGATCCGAAAAGACGGCCATAGCGTGTTCATGACGGCGTTGCTTGCTGGACTCAAGGGTGCCGCCGATGAAAACAAGAACGGCTGGCTCATGGCCAGCGAACTGGGCGCCTACGTCAAACAGCAGGTCGAGCGCATGACCAACGGTGCGCAGCACCCGCAATTCGCGCAACTGGACGGCGACGGGGACGGGATTCTGATCGAAGGAAAAAAAGCCGCCTTCGTGCTGGGGCCGGAGCCCAAGACGGAAGCCGAGCGCGCCGCGGCGGCGAAGACGCAGTATGAACAGGCGTTTCTGCTGCTTCAACAGCAGAAGTCTGCCGAAGAAGCGTTGGATCGGTTGAACAAGGCGATCGAGTACAATCCTTCCTTCGGGGACGCCTATGTGCTGAAGAGTTACTTGCGGTTGGAAATCCTACCCAATCTGGACGAGGCACTGTCGACTGCCCGTCTGGCGGTCCAGTACGCGCCGAAAAATCCGGATTCCTATTATACGCTTGGATTGATCTTCCAAAAACGCGGCCAATACGCGGAAGCCGAAAACGCCATGCGGCAAGCCTTGGCCATCAATCCGGACTATGCCGATGTCTACTATTCGCTTGGCACTCTCTATGCGGACGATTTGAAAGATCGCAAAAAAGCAGTCGAAGCCTTTCGCCGCTATCTCGAACTCGGGGGAACTGATTCGCGGGCCAAGTTCATCGTCGAGCAGAGCGAGGCGCAGCCCCCCGAGAAGTGAGAATCGCAACGAGCGAAAGGCGACGCGGGGGCGCTCGTCAGTCTCTGGTGCCACCTTTTAAATATCCCAATCCGATCTTGATCGCTCGCCGGGTGATTTCAGCCCATCGTGTGTGGGGATATTCAGCCAGCACTGCCGCCGCCTTCGGATCCTGCACGTCAAGCTCCACGATCTTGATCACCCCGTCTTGAATCTGAACTTCGGCCATGGTCTCCTCCTTGACCAACCGGACGGCGGGCAGCGAACAGCCGCGAGCGGAATGAGGTGTGATCCGTGTCGATTCCGAAAGAACGAACGCCGGCGCTGCGCCGCCACCCATGCTGTTGCGTTGACAGCTTGGGAGGGGCATGTTAGCATCTTTTCAAGAGTTTTTGGCGCACTCATACGACGATCACGGCTGGGCTGTTGGGGACAACCAACGAGAGAGGCGCCGCGCTTTCCAGTTCACTGATCAGGGCATCGGCATGCACGAAGGAGGGACTTCCATGCGCACATCCACCAGACTTCCTATGACTCTCACGGGATGCGGACTTGCCCTTACGCTGTTGATTGGATTGACCGCCTGCGGCGGGCCTCCGACTTGGGTCAAGAAGGGGTCGGGCGCTTACAACGACAAGGATTCGAAGGCCTTTTACGGGGTCGGATCGGTGGTCGGTGTCAGGAACGAACCGCTCGCCTGGGATACCGCCGAGAACCGTGCGCGGGCCGAGATCGCAAAACATTTCGAAACCTATACCGGTTATCTTATGCGGGACTATGCCGCCTCCACCACGGCCGGCGATTTCACCAGGAACACGGAGGAGCAGAACGTCGAGCGGGCCATCAAGACCATCACAACCGTCACGCTCAGCGGCGTCCGTCCCGTCGACCGTTACAAGGACGAAAAGACCGGCACCTATTACGTGCTTGCGAAGCTGAGCCTAGAGGACATGAAAAACAATTTGGAGCAGGCCAAGGAATTGAACGCCCAGGTGCGCGACTTCGTCCGGAAAAACGCCGACCGCCTCTTCGAGCGACTGGAAAAGGAAGAGGAAAAACGGGCCAACCGGTAGTCTCCCTCTCTCGCTCATAAGTTTCGCCGTTGGAGGTTTTGACTTCACCGGGGAGGTGCGCATGCAGGAGACATGGATGGCGAAATGGAAGATTGGGGCGGCCCCGACGTTGATCGCCTTGTCGCTGTGGCTGGGAGGCTGCGGCGCGGAGACTAGGGTGACCCGCGTGGATCCCGGCGTCGTGACGGATCTCAGCGGGCGCTGGAACGACACCGATTCCCGCCAAGTTGCCGAAGAGATGGTCAAGCAGGCGCTCAGCTATCCATGGCTGGAAAATTTCATCAAGGCCAAGAACCGCCCCCCGGTCGTCATTGTGGGGACAATTTTGAACCGCAGCCATGAGCACATCAATGTCCAGACCTTCGTGCAGGATCTGGCCCGGGAACTGACGAACTCGCAGAAGGTGACCTTTGTCGCCGGGAAGGGCGAACGGGAAGAGATCCGTGAAGAACGCCGCGAGCAGGCGGTCCATGCCCGAGAAGATACGCAGAAATCTCCGGGCAGAGAACTCGGCGCCGACTATATGCTGAAAGGCAGCATCTCCACCATCCTCGACGAGACGGACGGCGTCAAGGCCGTTTTTTACCAGGTCGATCTTGAGATGATCGACCTGGAAAGCAATGTGAAATCCTGGTTCGGGCAGAAAAAGATCAAGAAAGTGATCGAACGCAAACGGACGGTTTTCTAGATTCCACCTGCGCTGTTGAGCCTTTCCTGCTTATTCCTTTCAACCTCGGGTGCGAAGACGCGTGCGTTCTTCTCGCCGGCATGGTTGGCGGTCGCCGGTCTCGCTCTCACGCTGCTCGCCGGCTGCGGTTCCAAGATCAACCGTTACGCCCTGATCGAAGACAGCCTTCTGGCCCATGACCCGCAACGGGCCGACCGGATCGTCGAACAGGCGGAACAAGAATACGGGCCTAAAAACCGCGTCCTCTACGCGATGGATCGCGGGATCACGCTACACCTGTTAGGCCAGTACGATCGAAGCAACGCAGTCCTGGAACAGGCGGAGGAAGGGATCGACCGGCTCTACACCCGCAGGATCCGCACCGAGGCCAAGGCCTTCCTCGTCAATGACAACGAATTGCCGTACGAAGGAGATCCCTACGAACAAGTGATGGTGAACGTCGTCAAAGCCTTGAACTATGCACTCATGGGCCGACTCGAGGACGCCTTGGTGGAGGCCAGGCGGATTGACAACCGGTTGAACGTCTTGGCCGACACGACGAAGGAATTGGACGGCTACCGGGACGACGGGTTCGCCCGCTATCTCACCGGCATCCTTTACGAAGCCGCAGGAGATCTCAACAATGCGTTCATCGCCTACCGCAAGGCTCATGAGGCCTATGAGAGGATGCGGACTTGGTCCCGCACTCCTGTTCCCGCAACCCTCCGCGCGGATCTTCTTCGGGTGACGGACGCTTTGCACTTGACCGCCGAATTCGAAGAGTACCGCCGGCTTTTTCCCGACGTCGTATGGCAGTCCCGACAGGAGCAGGAGCATCTCGCCCAAGTCGTCGTGATCAGCTATAATGGCCGTGCTCCGCGCAAGGAAGAGCAATTCATCGATCTTCCCGTCAGCCTGGATGCGTTGCAGTTGGTGCTGCTGACGAAGGGTCTGAGCGGAGCAAACCGCCACGAGGACCGTGTTGCGGAAAGCGTCCTCTACGGTCTGAGTGGTCGCGTCGTACGGGTGGCCTTGCCGAGGTTGGTTCCGCAAAAGACGCAGGTGCGCTACGAGCAGATCACCCTCATCGGAACCGGCGGCTCGTTCACTGCGCGAACGGAACTGGCGCATAATCTGACGGCCTTGGCGGAAAAAGCTCTGTCGGACCGGCTTCCCGCCATTGCCGTGAAAGCGGTGGCGCGGGCGGCCACGAAGTTCGCCATGGCCGAAGGTGCGACACGCGGTGCCCAACAGGCGGTCGGGAAAGACGCTGCGCCCTGGGTCGGGCTCCTGGTCGGACTCCTGACCAAGGGATGGGCGGTGTACTCAGAGGAAGCGGACAAACGCAGTTGGCGGACCCTACCGGACGAAATCCATCTGGCCCGCCTGTGGGTATCTCCGGGCGAATACGAACTCCGGATCGATCCTCCGGGGCTGCAAGGGGATGCGGTGACCAGGAACGGTTCGCGCACAATGACGCTTCGAGCGGGCGACACCAGGTTCCTGATCCAGCGGGTGATCCAGTGACGCTGCTGACCTCTGTAAAGGGCTGGAGCATTGCGGTGTTCGCGGCGGCCTGTATCGTTGCAGCGATAGCGCCGACGGCCTGCACAGGGTCCCGGTCCGCTAGTCAGCCGGGATGGCTTGACGGCTCCAGCCCGGAGTTTCCTCCCAGTCAATACCTGCTCGGAATCGGTCAAGGTGAAACCCGAACGCTCGCCGCGGAAAGGGCTTATGCGGCGGTGGCCAAGATCTTCAAGGCCGAAATCACCGCGCAGGCCAAGGACTGGGAATCCTATCTGGTGATCGAAACTCGAGGCAAGGCCACGGCGGAACGGCGCCTGACCCTGGATCATGTCACCCGCGTCTCGACGGACAAGGTGCTCGAGAACGTGCGGATTTTGGACACCTGGTTCGACCGGCGAAACGACCAGCATTATGTCTTGGCGGGCATGAACCGCGCGCAGGCCGAGTCGGCGTTGTTGGAACGGATCGCCGAATTGGATCGGGTAATCGATGTGGAAGTGACGGAAGCCCGCGGTACCCGGGATAAGTTGACGCGGGTCAGAAACTTGAAACGGGCCGCCAAGAATTTGGTCCTGCGGGAATCCTACAATGCCGACCTGCGGGTGATCCGCGCCAGCGGTCAAGGCCATCCATCCGCCTATCGGGTCGCGGAACTGACGGCTGAACTGGAACAGTTTCTGGCGACCAACCTGGCAGTCGTGGTGGAAGTCACCGGCGATCAAGCAGAACCAATCCAACGCGCGTTGATCGAAGGGCTGATCCGCGAAGGGCTTTCGGTGATGGGACGCCAGCCGGCCGGAGAGAATCCGCCGCTCGGCGACGAGGCAGGTCCCACAGCGGAACTGATCGTCAAGGGCATGGTTCGGGTGTGGCCGATCGACGCGCACGCTCCGCCATTTCAATTCGTCCGCTGGTGCAGCGAGTTTGTGATCCAGGAACTCGCGACGCAGCGGATCGTGGGCGCGGTCTCCAAAGGCGGAAAAGAAGGCCAGCTGACAACCAGGGAAGCAACGGCGAAGGCCCTGCGCGTTATGCAGCAAGAAGTCGCGTCGGACCTGGCGAAGGCCATTGCGGGCTACGTCTACGGTGACGCGGAGCTGCCAGCTGCCGCCGGACCTCCGGCCGGATGTCCGCGAGGCGACAATGGATCTGCGCCCTCTGCAACGAACCCGCTGTCGATGTAAAGAAGAAAGGAGGCTGAATGGTCCCAAAATCCGAGCCGACCGCCGCACGTATGTCTGCTACCTCCAACTCATCCCGGGACAGGGATGCAACCCGGACCGGCCGGCGGATGCCGAGCCGGCTCGTTAAGCGACAACTCGTCAAACGGATTCTCAAAGATACCGAAGCGGTGAGAAGCGGAAGCCTCGTCAACCGGCTGCGCAAGCAAGGATACGACCAAGTGCCGCTGGACGAGCTCCAGGACCGTCTGTCGAAGCTACCGACGTCGCTGGCGGACTTCATCCTGAAGGGGAGAGGGTGATTCATGCCATACTATTATTTCGACTCGACCGGGTTGGTGAAGCGTTACAGTTCGGAACGGGGAAGCCGCATCGTCAACAAGCTGCTGGTCAAACGGGGGAAGGTGGCGATCGTGCCCACCTGGGCGATCACCGATCTCTATTCGGTGCTCTCGATCCGGGCCAGGCAAGGGGAGTTGACTCGGGACGATTGCTATTCAGTTATCTACCGATTTGAGATCGAATCCTTGCAGGGACTGTTTCATTTTATCGCGCCCACCATGCAGACGTTTCTGTCCACAAAAGAACTGATCCTCGATTTTCCACACCTGCGCTCGGCGCAGGCGCTTCATTTGGCCCTGGCCTTGGAATTGAAACCGCTTCGATTGACGGTGGTCAGCTCGGACCAACAATTATTGGGAGCGTGCCGACCCTTGGGGTTGCATGTGATCAATCCGGAAGAAGATTAGGCGCAGGGCCAGCGGCGCGAACACAGGGCTGGTGCCAGGCTTACGCGCATTGAAAGTCCGTGTGCATGGACGCAATCACGGTGTTCCACGCCTCGGCCATCTCGCGGAGTAGCTTCATCTGTCCGCCCGTCGCGGTGTCTGACGCCGTCTCGCCGGAAGACCGGTCTTCATCCAACAATTTCAGCGCGTGCTGCAGATGGCTCTGCGCTAATCGCAAGGTGCCGCAGACGCCCGATGAGGCCGGTGCCTTGCCGCCGGTGCGACGGAACAGCGCCAATGCCCGGTAGGCATCTTCCTGTGCTCGGAAGAGCGCTTCGGTGCTGCGATACAATCGCCCCTTGACAGCACTGATCTCCCGCTTGGCCAGCTCCGAAGCCATCAGCGCGGCCTTGCCAATGCTGATCGCCGCGCCATCGGGATCGTCATTGGCCATGGCTTCCTCCGCTTTCACACGGAGCCGTTCCATCTCGGCCTCTTCCCCGACGGTTTGAGTAAACGTCGGGCCCGGAGTGCCGCAAATGATGAACACCATGAAGACGCCAAGTATCCCTCTGCGCAAGGTCGGACTCTGAAACGGGTTATCGCGATGAGTGCTTATTGCAGATACTCCCGCGTATCGATTTGCTTCAAACGCCAGTTGATCGCTTCTTTGAGTTTGATGACCTTGGGATCCGCATAGCGTCATTGATCTTAAGAAGCGATTTCTGGATCGCATACAGTGGGTCGGAGGCCAGACGATCCGGTAGTTTCTCCAGTGCCCAGGCGACCTCGGTTTTTGACCGTCATCGGAGTTCAGGGCTTCCAGCAATGGATCGATGAGCGAAAAAACGCCGTGCAGCGCGCCCACGATGCCCAGGCCTTTGGCCGCAGCGACCTGCCGCTCGGGCTTGCCGGTTTTCAAGACCCCGATCAGAACCGGGATGGCTTCGTTCTGGCCGATATTTCTCAAGGCGACCGCGGCTGCCTTGGCGTTTCCATGTCCGGCCCCTTCAACGCGTCAAGCAAGCGTGGCACGGACTTGGTCGAGAACAGGTACCCAAGCAAACCGACGATTCTGACTTTTCGCTTCTGTGTCGTCGCCGGATCGTCCAAAAACTTCAGGAGTCGGTCCTCCTGGCCTCCATTCGGCGGCGATCAAAGCCGAGAAATCATACGCCCGGAAGCGCTCCCCGAGCTCCTCCATCGCATACGCACCGGGATCCTCAGCTTTGGCCTCCTCGGCCGCTTTCTGCGCATCCGGAAAATCTGTTCTCACTTCCTTCTGCCATCCTATCTTTTTCCCATCAAAAAGGTACAGCAGTTGACAGGCGGGGCCTTTCCACATACACGACGGGGAATCAGGCAGGTCCGCATCGCTTCCCATGCTTCGTCGTTCCTTCCCAGACTTTGCGTTGCTCGCACTTCACCCGGAACACCACGTCATGAGGCTGGGCGGGATCGGTGACGACCGTATACCCGAACTCTTTCAGGCGCTGGGCGACGATGTCCGCCAGATTTCCGGGCGGACTCTCTCCCTTATCAGGGATCGCCAGCACCTCGATTAACACCCGCTCGAGTCGTTCCAGCTTGGCCTTCTGTTTAGGCGTCAGCGCCCCACGCCGTGCCCACGTATCGGCACCGATGACGCTGAACACGAAAACGAACAACAGGCAACACGTCCAGGGTTTCATCGACTTCCCTCCGACGGCAGAGAGGTGCACTCGTCGAACCTGATTCGGGCGTTTCTGTCACTCTACCGAACAGCCGGTGCCATCGGCAAGCCGCAAGTTGAAGGTTTGTAGGGCCGCCAGTATAATCGCGCCCATGCTCAAGGGGAAAACGATCGCTTTCCTAGGCGGCGGCAACATGTCGGAAGCCTTGATCGCCGGTCTGTTGCAAGCCGGAGCTGCCAAGGCCGAGCAACTCATCGCCACCGATGTCCTGCCCGCCAGACGAGACCATCTCAAACGCCGATACCACATTAAAACGACAAGCAAGAATCGAGAAGCGGCCAGGCTCGCGAATATCCTCGTGTTGTCCGTCGAACCTCAAGTGCTCGACGAGGTTTTGGAGGAGGTTCGATCGGTCGTGTCGCCGGATTGTCTCGTCCTTTCGGTGGCAGCCGGTTATCCAATCGCCCGGGTGGCATCGCGGCTCAAAACCGTTACCCGGATCGTCCGGGCTATGCCCAATACGCCTTCTACGGTGCGGGAAGCCGTTACCGCGTTGGCGTTCAGCCAGGGACTGTCGGACGAAGATCAGCACACCGCGCGGGCTGTCTTTGAATCGGTGGGGAAGGTGGTGGTCATTGAAGAGCGGCTGATGGACGCGGTCACTGGCTTGAGCGGCAGCGGTCCGGCTTATGTGTACGTCATGATCGAGGCGTTGGCCGACGGGGGAGTAAAGATGGGGCTGCCTCGTCAGGTGGCGGAACTGCTGGCCGCGCAGACTGTCCTGGGAGCGGCCCGCATGCTGATCGAGAGTGGAGAACCTCCGGGACGCCTAAAAGACCGCGTCGCCTCGCCGGGGGGGACGACCATCGCCGGTCTCTATCAATTGGAGAAAGGACGGCTGCGGGCGGCGCTGATGGCGGCCGTCGAAGCGGCGGCGAAACGTTCAGCTGAGTTAGGCAAGGAACAGAGTTCTGTGTAGAAAAGGAGCAGCGAGGCGCGGCCTGGCGGACCCGCTAATCCAACGCCGGCTGTTCAGCCAACTCTTTCCAGGAGTCATCCCGTGCAATATTGGGTCAAAGTCATCTTCACCGACAACCAGGAACTGTTCGTCAAGGACGCGATCCGTCATACCATCAGCGATGACATGGAAGTGCTAGAGGTGGACTCGCCGAAAGAAGTCATCATCATTCCCATGAAGCAGATCAAATACATCAGTTGCGACGCGACGGTGTTCGCGGCGAAGAAACCATGACATACGGGCTGACGTTGGTAGAACCCTCGATACCGCACGACCCAGCCGAGGTACCACTCCTGGTCCTCACATCGTTCCCGGCATTCCGCCAGTCTTGTTCAGCGCGATGCACCCCGACAGCGGGCCGGCGTGCGCCATATGTCCGCTAAAGGGCGGTTAGCGACCGTGCTCCAGTGTCGGCGGAGGATGGAGGCGTTGTCGCTGCTCGGGGGTGAGAAGCTGTCGCGCTTTGAGAGACCCGTAATCTGACTCCGAATCTCTTCCAGATCGCGCACGGCGGCCGCGAGCTTGTCGTCGGACGCCAGCGTTCCCGTATTCTGATCGCGCAGAATCGTCAACAGTGTGAGTTCGGCTCCCTTGAGCTTCGCCTGTTCGATCAGGATCGTTTTCTCGTCTCGTTCTTCGCAGCCACCAAGGCTGCGATCTGCTCCGTCGTGAGCCCCAGCTGCTCGGTTTGATCGAGGAAGGATATCGGCCAGCTTCGTTCGTTGCCCCTCCGTCAACTGCGCCTTCAATCGACTCCAAAACCTCGAAGAGCGTGTTGAACAGCACGCCTTCCGTCTCGCCGATCTTCTGCATCTTGGCGCGAACCGCTTCAGGATCCACGTCCAAGCGCATCGCCAGTTCGTCGGCCTCCATGTGGCTGAGATCGATGTCCGTACCCAGCCGAAGCACTTAGCGCCGAGCGGCTTCCAGCAGCGAGCGAATGGCTTGGCTCGGGTCTCGGTCAGACGCATGGTCGGATGCGTCACCGCGTGGAGTTTGACCCGCTGATCGGCCGTCAGCACGCCCCGCAGGCCGGCGGGTGTCTCGATGAACAGATTAAGCTCATCGGTCTCGATCCCTCTGGTCAGTGTATTGGCGGTGAGGTAGTCACCGTCCCGCAGCAACCCGTGACGGCGCTTTTCCTCCAGCTCCTCGAACATCCCGACCAGCACTGCTTCCTTCATCCGCATCTCAGTTTTCAACCGCTGTACAAGGCCGGCCATCGCTTCCTTCTGATGGCGCAGATCATCCGTGGACCCGGCGTGAATTCCATGTCGTGCGATTGAGCGGTGGCGCCATACGAAACCCGGCGTCGTCAAGCCGGATATGGAGGAAAACAACACCGTGGCGGTCTCAGGTCCGGAGCTTGCGGAAAACATTTCCCATCCGGGCGCGATGCGCTTCCAACGCGCCGTGAGAAGCGAGGCGGGTAGGATCAGCCAGAGGCGCGGAAGCGGCGAGCATGACCAGACGCGGAGGGGGGCGATCCCGGCCATGCATCGGTACAATACGGATATGGTACTGCGACGCAAAAACGTCTACAGTATAGGGATCCGATCGGGCAGGCGTGCGCGTCCGCAACGGCCTGATCGAATCACCACTGTCGCAGGATGATTGAGCTCATCGGCATGGGCGCCGCGGCCGGCGTCGTTCCCGTCTATCTGGGCATCGGGTTTGCGCTCGTCGCCGGCCGCACACTGTCGCGCGCGTGGGAAGCCGGATTGATTGGTCTGGCAACCGGCGTGCTGGTTTATCTCTTCTTCGATCTGATGCATGAAGCGGTGGAGCTGACTGGTGCCCGAGACATCGCGTCGTGGATCGTGTTGCTTGGCTGTTTGCTGGTGAGCTTCGTCGGGTTGGTCGTATTGGAAGAGAGTCAACTGGGGAAGCACCGCCGCCTGACGCGCGTCCTCTCGTTGCCGTACCTTATCGCGTTGGGCATGGGCCTGCACAACCTCGGGGAAGGCCTCGCTATCGGGGCCAGTTACACCAACGGGGAGTGGGCGTTGAGCGCACTGTTGGTCGCCGGCTTTGCGCTCCACAACGGCACCGAAGGATTCGGGATTGTGGGTGCGGCCGGCCGGAATGCGATCCCGGCGAAGGATGTGTTGCTGCTGGGCCTGCTCGCCGGCGCGCCGACCTGCGGGGGCGCCGTGCTGAGCGGATTCGATCCTTCCCCGTATTTATCGGTGGCGTGGTACACGCTGGCCGCTGGCTCCTTGTTGTACGTCATTCTGGCCCTCGTTGCCCTCACCTATACCGCCACGCGCCGTGTCCTGATGGCAGTCGGCATATTCGGCGGCATAGCCGTCATGTATGTCACCGCCAGGCTTCTGACTCTGGCAGGAGGCCTTCACACCTAAAACTGCCAGCGCTGGAATGTGCGCATTCGCTTCTGCATCTAGACTGGCACCAATGCTGATTGCGCGGCTCGCAGCATCGGCTCGAGCAGGAATCCGTTGCCCTCCAGCACCGTGTGACGTCATTCGCGTGGGATTGGCGGAGAAACGAGGATTTCTTCACGGCCGGAACGGGTGAGGGCAGGGGCTCTTCACAGGTCCTACCGATTACGATGGCCGACACAGAGCCGTTCGGATCCGGCCATGATGCGATTCACGGCCCGGCGTTTTGCTTTTGGGGGGCCGAATGCGATCGGGCAGGCGTTGAAGCTCGTTTTCCGTGTTCAGCCCCCCATCGCTCGGCGATCCGTGCCCCCCTTTGGCGAAGGTGCCGCCACTGGTGGGAGGCTATAAGGTCCTCGTGCGCACATCTTCTCTCGCAATCCGTTCCGTTGTACGAAGAATATCGTGCCGACAACGAATTGTGAGGGGTTTGTCTTCCTTAGAGTCCTTTTGCCGGTCGGGTAATATGACGCCGTCATACAAAAAGAAGGCGTTTGCGCCAGGGGCGAACACCCGACACGCGTGGAACTCAAAAGAAGCCTGGCGCGCGCGAATCTCTTCGTTCGATCAAACTGCAGTTCTCTCGACGAGGCGGGAGAGCACGCTAGCCAGGAATTGCGGGGCCCGGGACGATGCGGAGCGGCGATAGGCGGTCGGGCTGTGAGAGGAGAGGGAAGTGGATGCGCCGGTGTGGCTAGTGAGTCTCGCGCAGCTTTGTGATCTCCTCCTCGCCGAACGTATGCCGCACCGTGCCATCGGTTGTTTGGCCGAAATGCCGGAACGCGGCCTCAACCAGGAGTGGCATCAGCGTCGGCAGATCCTTGGTGAGGCCGGTGGCTGTCGCGTTCCCTCGCCAGAACTCGACCAGCGATCCGGCCTCCTGTGACTTCGGCAAATCCCCGATCACAATCACCACTTGGCTGGTGAACTGCCTGACCGTGCTCGGGTCGGAGGCTGCCATGCTTGTGCCGTAGGTTCCGCCACCCGCGGCGCCCATCGTGCCAGGGGTTCCGAGCGTAGACGACCCCTGGGACAGGGTTCCGGGCGACGATTCACTCACTCCATACGCCAGATAGACAGCCAGTCTCGCCGTTCGGGCCTCCGTTTCCTTATAGCCCTGTTCGTTCATTTTCTTGGCGACAAGCCTGGCGTAGGCGGAAAACGCCGGATCTTTTTCCACTTCTAGGGCGGGAAAGACCGCGTAAGTGACGTGCGGAGGAATCGGCGTCTCGCTTTTCCCGTGCACCTCGACGGCGACGGTTCGGGCGCATCCTAGCCCAGACAGTGTGAGCCCCGCAACAAACAGCCGCAACCATATCGTCGTCATCGCATGACCTCGCCGAATGGGGAAAAGGTGGTGACTCCGCCAATGAGACGGCCTGAACAGGAAAAGGCCGTCTTCACCCTTTGGACTGGAGCGCGTCCCATCCAGGCCGGATTCGCACTAAGGATATCGAAGATAGCGGCTTATTGCCACTTGGCGCGGACATTTCCCTCCGGTTGCGGAGCCGGTGACCCGCATTCCTCACGAGGATCCCGGGCATGACACCCGTTGTCGGGGAAACAGGCTCCGACAAGGCGGTGAACGTCAACGAGGTAGCCGTGACCAGACGAGAAACCTGAGTCGAGCCTGCGGCCTAAGAAACGGGTACGAATTCCAAGAAATACTGTTTGGGCAGGAAGGTATGCTCGCGCAGGAGGCGGTAGCCGGCTTTGGTCATCTCATCCAACACGGTCTCGCGGGGAACCAGGTGCGTTTTGGAGAAGCCCAGATCGCCAGACCGTTCGTCGTGATAATAGTCGATGATCGCAATCCGCCCGCCGGGTCTCAGCGCGGATTTCACATTGGTAAAGTAGGCCATCCGGTTGTCCAGGTGATGGTAGACGTTGCACAAGAAAATCAGGTCGACCGACTCAAGCGGCAGCTTGGGATTATCCGGCTGCGCCAGGATGAACTCGGCTGTGTAGGAGATATGCATGTGCTCGATGCTGTCCTTGACGTGTTTCAAGGCCTCCGGTTCCACATCGATCGCGTACACTTTTCCGGTCTCCGTCACCGCCTCGATGAATCGCCGGGTAAAGTAACCCGAGCCCGACCCCAAATCGGCAACGACCATGCCTGGTTTCAAACCCAGCGCCTGAATGACCTCGGTGGGCTTCTGGTAGTGATCGCGTTCCGGACGTTCGAGCTGGTCCAGATACTCCGTGACACTCGGCAACCGACCGTGCTGGCCGCCATGCTGCGCCCAGCCCGGCTGACCGAGCCAGATGGCCACTGCCAAGGCAGTCAGCCCAGCAAGAAACTGTGGGATTGGAATTCGAGGTGGCATGCGGGTCTCCGTGGTGTTCAATTTACGTGCCGGATCATGCGCGGACGCCTGCCGTCTGCTGTTTGGTGATGATGGCATTCAGCTCCTCACCCGTGATCGTTTCTTTGCCGAGCAGCACCTCCGCGGCCTCGCGCAGCACACCCTCTTTGCTTCGCAGAATTGTCAGGGCCCGTTCGTACTGCTCGTCGATGATTTGCCGAACCTCGCAGTCGATCTCGCGCGACGTTTCTTCGCTGTAATCGCCTGGCGAGAGGGTCTGACCGGTCTGAAGGAAGAGTGGCTGTCGATCCCGCTCGAAGCTGACCTGCCCCAGCTTTTCGCTCATACCGTAGGCCTTCACCATGCTTTTGGCGATGTCGGTCGCTTTCAGCAGATCGTCCTGCGCACCGGTTGAGACTTCGTTGTAGATGATCTCCTCGGCGGCGCGGCCACCCAGCAACACCGCGATCTTGTTCTTCAGCTCGGTTTTGGTCATCAGAAAGCGATCCTCGGTCGGCAGTTGCAGGGTGTAACCCAGCGCGGCGATCCCACGCGGGATAATCGAAATTTTCTGCACGGCGTCGGCCCCGGGGATGGACAGCGCTACGAGCGCATGGCCGATTTCATGATGCGCGACGCGCTCTTTCTCCATGCGATTCAGCACACGGTTCTTCTTCTCCAGGCCGGCGATTACCCGCTCCACCGCCTCCTGAAGTTCCGACAGGCTCACCATGTCCTTTCCACGCCGGACGGCGAGCAGGGCTGCTTCGTTGAGGATGTTCGCGAGATCGGCGCCGACGAACCCGGCTGTCATAGCCGCGATCACTTCGAGATCGGCCTCGTTTGCCAAGGGGATATTCCGCGCGTGAACCTTGAGAATGGCCACCCGTCCCGCTTTGTCCGGGCGATCCACCAGCACCTGCCGATCGAACCGGCCGGCACGCAACAGGGCGGGATCGAGGATTTCCGGCCGGTTGGTCGCTGCCATCAGGATCACCCCCACCCGTGGATCGAATCCGTCCATCTCGACCAGAAGCTGGTTGAGCGTCTGTTCCCGCTCCTCGTGCGCCATCGGCCCGATGCCTCGGGCTTTCCCCAAGGCGTCCAACTCGTCGATGAAGATGATGCACGGCGCCTTCTGTTTCGCCTGCTCGAACAGGTCGCGGACGCGGGCGGCGCCCACGCCAACGAACATTTCGACGAATTCCGAGCCGCTGATGGAAAAGAACGGCACACCCGCTTCCCCTGCGACGGCCTTGGCCAGCAGGGTCTTGCCGGTCCCGGGGGGACCGACGAGCAGAATGCCTTTTGGAATCTTGCCGCCCAGTCGGCGAAATTTCTCGGGCGTTTTCAGGAACTCGATGACCTCCTGCAGTTCTTGCTTGGCCTCATCCACCCCCGCGACGTCGGAGAAGGACACCTTGACGTCCTTCTCCATATAGATTTTGGCCTTGCTGCGGCCGACTGTCATAAATCCCTGGCTTTGGCTCATGCGACGGAAAATGAACCACCACACGCCGAAAAACAACGTGATCGGGACGACCCACGATAAAAGATCCCGCCAGAACGTGCTCTCAATGACGCCCGTGAACTTGACCTCGTGCCGTTGGAGGTCCTTGATGAGGTCAGGATCCTCTACCCGTACCGTGTCGAAGAGTTTGCCCTCCTTCATCCGGCCATGGATCATGCTCGACGACACGGCGACCTCGGCGACCTTCCCCTCAGCGATCGCGACCTTGAACTCGCTGTAAGGAATTTCGGCGGGATTGAAGAAGGGCGTGACAAAGAACTGGAACAGCATCAATGCCCAGAGGGCGACGATCAGATACCAAATGGAGAATTGTTTTTGTTTGGGATCCATAATTTACCGTGACTCGTGCCGGGTTAGAACGAGTTACCCTCCTTTACGATGCTCGTGACGTGCCACGTGTTACGGAGCACGTGTCACGGCGTCTTTTTCGGCCTGAGCCGTTCCGCCAGCACCGGATATTTGGCCTGACCCATGCCGAAGTTGCCAGAGGCGGGGTCGGCCGCGATGACACGGAGTGTGACGCCGTCCGGTGCATCTTTCGGAAGCGGTACAAAAAACGGCGCCTCGAAACTGCTCTGCAATCCGACGTGAAACATCTGGAGTCGTTCGACGACCCGGTCGCCGATTACGACCTCGCCGTAGATGTGCATTTTGCGTGAATCCCAGTCACCGTGCGGCCGCACCGGAGACCCCGACAGGGTGCGGATCGACGCCCGGAGGGTCACATCTTCCTTAGCGATCAGTGGCTCGCCGGGGGGCGGCGCTTCGATCTGCACGATGTAGCCGTAAAGGTGGAGCACAATACCGTCATTAGTTAGATCGTGTCCGGGGATCAGCAGAACGGTCTTGCTGGCGCGCTGGAGAGCCACCGGATAGGCTAGCGGCCCTTCCGCCGAAATTTCAACCAGCGTCGGTCGATCGAGATCGAGGGTCGTGCTAAAGAAGGCCGACGGTCGGGAGCTGTACCGTGGCTCTTCCATGAGCCGCGGCGTCCGCATGATCTGATTCTGGTCGCCGGCCTCGCCCTGCTGCACACCGGTCGCCAGAATCCGTCCCGTCGCGAGATCCGTGATGGTGACGCGCGCACCGCCCACCTCGCGTCCTAAAACCATGGAGCCATGCGCGACAACCCGCACCAGCACTGTGGTCGGGACGGGGCCGTTGAGTACCTCAGCCACCGCCGGCGGTTGGTCCTCCGCTGAGGCAAGGGGTGCGGTGGCCAGCATTCCGGCGATCACGACTGTGCACGATCGGCCGACAGTGCGAACCATGATCACAGCCTCACTTGACCTTCGTCCCCGGAGCCACCTCTTCGAGCACGGTGACCAATCCGCCGACTTCCGCATCCCCCGCCGCCAGCACCATCCCCTGGGATTCGATTCCCATGAGCTTCGCCGGTTTGAGATTGGCGACGATCACGACACATCGTCCTACCAGCGCTTCCGGCTCGTATTTCTTGCCGATGCCGGCGACGATTTGGCGCCGCTCGCCGCCGAGATCCACCTGGAGCTTGATCAGCTTCTCCGAACGCGGCACGCGCTCCGCGCTCAGCACTTTGGCTGTCTTGAGCTGGATGCGTTGGAATTCCTCGATGGTGATTTGAGCCGGGGGCGAACCGGACGACGCGGGTGGCGTTGATCCGACTGCCGATTCGGCGGTTGACGGCTGCCGGTTGGTCATGGTCGAGACTCCTTGCATGCGGGCGATGTCGATTTTGGGAAACAGCGGCTTACCCTTGGCGATGTCGAACCCCGGGGCCAGCGGCTTCGCGAGCAGTTTTCTGCCCTGAATCTGCGGATGGAGGCCGAGCTGAGCGGCTATGTTTTCGGCGGTCTGCGGCATGAACGGGTACAGCACGGGGATGAGCCGCTCCAATGCGTTCACCACGCGATACAAGACCCCATGAAGCTGCGCTTTACTTTCAGCACGCTTGGCCAACGTCCAGGGCGCGGTCTTGTCGATGTACTGGTCGCACCGTTGGATCAGCTCCCACATGGATTCGAGTGCCCGATTGAATCGGAGGTCCTTGAGGGAGACCATGGCCGATTCGGTCAGTTCACCAATGGCCTGTTCCAACTGATCATCCAGTTCATCGTGAGGTGGGTGATTCGGCGGAATCTTGCCCTGAGTAAACCGGTCGATCATCGTGAGCGTGCGGCTCACGAGATTGCCGAGGCCGTCGGCCAGTTCGCTGTTGAGACGGCCGATCAACGCCTCGCGGGAGAAGTCCCCGTCCTGGCCGAACGGCACCTCCCGCATCAGAAAATAGCGGAACGCGTCGACGCCGAATTCATCGACGATGGCGTGGGGGTCCACAACATTCCCGCGGCTCTTGGACATTTTTTCGCCGTTCACCGTCCACCAGCCGTGGGCGAAGATTGTCCGCGGCAACGGCAACTCCAATGCCATCAGCATGGTGGACCAATACACGGCGTGCGTGGTGAGGATGTCCTTGCCGACCAGGTGGATCGAAGCGGGCCAGAAGCGATCGAGGGAGGGCGTTGGGGTCAGGTATTCGAGTGCCGACAGATAATTCACCAGCGCGTCGAACCAGACGTAGGTCACATAGCTCCGATCGAACGGCAGCTCGATCCCCCAGGAGAGGCGGGTTTTAGGTCGGGAAATCGAGAGATCTCCCAGGGGTCGGGCTTCGAGAAACCCGAGCACTTCGTTGAACCGCGCCGGAGGCCGAATGAACTCGGCGTGGGCTTCGGATATGCGCGGGTGAGCCTTCAAGTACTCGATGAGCCTGTGCTGATACTGACTCATCCGAAAGAAATAGTTGCTTTCGCTCAACCATTCGACCGGTCGCTTGCAGTCCGGACAGAGCCCGTCCACGACATCTTTCTCGGTCCAAAACCGCTCATCGAACGTGCAATACCACCCCGTATAATCCGCCCGATAAATTAATCCCTTGTCAAAGAGGACTTGAAGATAGCGTTGAACGATGGCCTTGTGCTGTGGGTCGGTTGTACGGATGAACGCGTCGTTCGAAATGTTCAGCCGCTTCCACAGCTCGCGGAACCGGGGCGCCATGCCGTCGCAATACCGTTGGGGATCGATGCCGGCCTTGGCCGCCGCCTGCTGGACTTTCTGCCCGTGTTCATCGACGCCGGTCAGAAAGAACACCTCGTAGTCCTGTTGGCTGTAGTGGCGTGCCAGCACGTCGGCCGCGATGGTTGTGTATGCGTGCCCGATGTGCGGAACATCGTTGACGTAATAGATGGGAGTCGTGATGTAAAACGACTTGGCCATGCCGGTCAAAGATAACAAGGTAGGGCTCCCTAATTCCAGTGACGGCGGATGTGCCTCGTCTAGCTTCGTGCTTCGCGCCTCGGGCTCCTTCCGGTTCCTATCGCATCCCGCAGGCGAAGCAGGGTGCTTTCCAACACCAGTTGGATGTTCAAATGGCGTGTCGCCTGTTGTTCCCAGGTTTCAATGTCGTCGAGCAAGTCGAGCAGCGCAGCCACGTCCACGTCGCGGGCCGCTGCTCGCAGGGCATCCAGACAGTCCAGGTTGAGTAATGCGTCGGGGTCTGCGCCGACCCGCACGAGGAGCAGATCCCTGAGCCATCGCGCCAGCCAGGCCAGCGCTTCGTGGGCCCGATCATTTTTGGCCAGCGTTTCCGCCGTTGTTAACAGGGCGGTGACGGACCGGAGGGACGTCGGATCCGTCAACGGCAGCAACTCCCGTCTTGCCGCCTTGAGCTCCTGGGGATCCAGCTTCAACGCCTCGCCCAGGCGTCCTTCGCTCAACATCGCCACAAACCGTGCCTCAGCTGGAGACAGCCCGCGCCTCTCGATCAGAGCCGTTTCCACCTGCGCACGGGAGGGGGTGGCAAATCGCAGCGCCTGACAGCGGGAGCGGATCGTGGCGGGCAACGCCGAGGGCCGACTCGTCACCAGCAGAAAGAGGCAGTGAGGAGGCGGCTCTTCCAACGTCTTCAGTAGCGCGTTGGCCGCGCCGATGGTCAGGCGGTCCGCTTGGTCGATCACGCACACCTTCCACCGGCTGATCAGCGGCCGGTACACGATCTGCGAGTCGATCTCGCGAATCTGTTCGATCTTGATCTGCGGCGTCGCTTGTTCCGCATCCGGCTCGATGAGGGTGAAGTCCGGGTGGGTGCCAGCTTCGATCTGGCGACAGGACCGGCAGGTTCCACAGGCGTCGGGATCGCCTGGACCGACAACCGTGTCGCAGTTGAGCGCCTGCGCGAAGCGCAAGGCCAACAAACGCTTGCCGATTCCGCGCTCTCCGTAGAAGAGATAGGCATGGGCGACTCGGCCGTGCTGCACGGCAGCTTTCAACAGCGCTTTAGGCGACTCATGACCGATGACGTCGGCGAAGGGCATCACACGTCAAGAGGCGGATCGTGCTCCGGTTCGGCGAACGCTTCGGCGAAGGAACCGCCGCACGATCACCGCGACTTCCTCCGTGAGGGTGTCGGCCGGTTTCGTCCCGTCGAGCACGACGATCCGGCTCGGCTCGCGGGCGGCCAGTTCAAGAAATCCCCGCCGCACGGCGTTGTGAAATCGGCGGGATTCCCGGTCCAGCCGGTTCTGCCCCAACTTGTTCCGCTGGCGTCTGGTCAAACCCGCGCCGACTGGCAAATCAAAAAGCAGGCTCAGATCCGGTTCCAGCCCGTCGGTGGCGAACCGGTTCAGTCGGTGCAAGACGCTAACATCGAGTCCCCGGCCATATCCCTGGTACGCCAGCGTGGAGTCCACGAACCGATCGCACAGCACCACGATTCCGTGATCCAGTGCTGGCTTGATCACCCGCGCGACGTGTTGGCTGCGAGCGGCTAATACCAACAACGCTTCGCAGCGGGGATCCATTTGTTCGTGGGTTGACCGCAGAAGCGTCCGCCGAATAGCTTCGGCGAGGGGAGTGCCTCCAGGCTCCCGGGTCTCCAGCACGCGATAGCCGTCTTCACGGAGCAGCCGCGCGAGCCGTCGAATCTGGGTCGTCTTTCCACTGCCTTCGACCCCCTCCAACGTGATCAAAACTCCTCGCGGCCTCTCCCGTGTCAGGCTCACCGACTCCCTGTCTCGACGCATCCGGAAATGGATCGGCATCCTATTCCAAGTGCTTGAAAATAGCAATAAAAGGCTTGCGACAGGCTCTCCAAAGTTTGTATGATGAGCGCGGCACGAGGAGCCCCGGTGATCACGGTCAAAGCCGCCCTGAAACGCTACTTTCTCACTGGCCTGCTGGTCATCACTCCGATCTGGGGCACGATCCTTATTCTGAAAACCTTGTTTCTGACCGTGGACGGGATCCTGGGCGACATGCTTGCCCGGATCGTCACGCCCGGGTACTATGTGCCGGGCCTCGGCATCGCTACCCTTGTTCTGCTTATTTTTGCCACTGGATTGTTCGCCGCCAACTTCATCGGGCGCCAGATCGTCGCGCTATGGGAGGACTGGCTGAACCGTGTCCCGGTCGTCCGGGGCATCTACTCGACGTTGAAGTCCATGATGGACATCCTGTCGTTCACCGAGCGGGGCCAATACAACCGCGTTGTGCTGATCCAATTTCCGAAAAACGGTCACTACTGCTTCGCATTCGTCACGGGTGTCACCAAGGGCGAAATACAGGACCTGTCTTCCGACCCATTGGTGCACGTCTATGTGCCGACTTCGCCCAATCCGACGTCCGGATATTTTTTGCTCGTGCCGGAGCGGGAGGTCATCCCGGTCGAGATCAGCGTGGAAGAGGCGATGAAACTGATCGTCTCCGGCGGACTCTATTCGCCCATTCCCTCCATGGGTGCCACGCTCGGCGCCGATTCTAAGTGGTCCAAAGTCAAACAGCCTGAAGCGGGAGTGCCTATCGCATGATTGAACGGCCGGTCCATCGGGCTTCCTCGTTCCCGGGCAGCGCGGGCCCGGCGACGGGAGCGCCGGTCCCCGGACTCGGCGCCATCGTTATGGCGGCCGGGATCGGCAAGCGCATGAAATCCAAGCTGGCGAAGGTGCTTCACCCTGTGGCCGGCCGGCCGATGATCCTCTACATCGTGGAACTGGCCGAGCGGCTGGCTGGCGCTGGGGTTGCGGTCGTGGTCGGCCATCAGGCCGGACGAGTCCGCGCACTGCTCGAAGGCCGCGCGACCGCGATCGTTGAGCAGCCGGAGCCTCTGGGGACCGGTCACGCCGTGTTGCAGGCCAAGCCGGTGTTCTTCGTTTCTTCGCACGAGCGTCCGGCAACGTTCCTGATTTTGAACGGTGACACGCCGCTGTTGACCGAGGCAACGATCCGCGAGCTGTTGCGCGTGCACGAAACCAACCATGCGACGGTGACAATCCTGACTGCCGTGCTCGAAGACGCGACCGGCTACGGACGGATCGTGCGCAGCAATCCGGTCGGAGACAACCATCCAGACCTGCTGGATTGCCGTGTGCTGAAAATCGTCGAGGATCGCGATGCCTCCCCGGAAGAGAGGCGCTTGCGAGAAGTCAACGTCGGGACCTACGTGGTGGACGGCGGTTTTTTGTTCGAAGCGCTGGATGCGCTGCAGCCGCACAACGCGCAGCGAGAATATTATCTGACCGACCTTGTAACCCTTGCGGTGGAGAGGGGGCTGCGGGTGTCGACCGTCACGCTGTCCGACCCGAAAGAGGGCCTCGGCGTCAATACGCGCGGGCAACTGGCGTGGGCCGAACGCGCGATGCGCGAGCGGATTCGCGAGCGGTGGCTGGACGCCGGCGTCACGATGCGTGATCCGGCGACGACCTGGATCGACGCCGGGGTCGTCATTGGACCTGACACGGTTCTGTATCCCAATGTCACGCTCGAAGGCTCCACGGTGATCGGCGAGGACTGCATAATCCGCTCGAACGTTCGCCTGACGGACTGCGTACTCGGCAATCGCGTCGAAATTCTGGAGCACTGCGTGTTTCGCGAGGCCCGGTTGGAGGACGACACAACGCTGGGGCCGTTCGTGCATCTGCGGCCCGGCACGGTGGTGCGCCGCAAGGCCAAAGTTGGCAATTTCGTCGAGATGAAGAACACCGATCTGGGTGAAGGGTCCAAAGCCAATCACCTCAGCTACCTTGGCGACACGATCGTCGGCAAGGGCGTGAACATCGGGGCCGGTACGATCACCTGCAACTACGACGGCGTCCGCAAGTACCGGACGGTCATCGAAGACGATGTATTTGTGGGCAGCGATACACAACTGATCGCGCCGGTGACGGTCGGCCGCGGAGCGGTGGTGGCGGCCGGCACCACCGTCACGCAGGACGTGCCGGCTGATGCGCTGGCTATCGCGCGGGTGCCGCAGGTCAACCGGGAGGGATGGGCTGCCCGACGCCGGGCGCTGCACACCGGTGGGGATCGTGAAGCGACACCCGTGAAGCCTCCGGCGAACTCCGAGCGAGAGGCATTTCACACGTCACGGACGGCACCGGGACAGTCTCCTGGTACTAAGAAGCGCATGTCTTTTTCAAAGGGCAAGAAGACGGGCAAACAGGCGAGGAGCTAACGGAAGATGTGCGGCATCGTTGGCTACGTCGGCAACCAGGACGCCGTCCCCATCCTCCTGAGCGGATTGCAGCGGTTGGAGTACCGCGGGTATGACTCGGCCGGCGTCGCGGTGTTGCAGAACGGGAAGATCGAGGTCCGGCGCAGCGTGGGCAAGTTGGCCAATTTGCAGAAGTCGCTCCAGGAGCGGGCTCTGAGCGGGACCGTCGGCATCGGTCATACGCGGTGGGCGACGCACGGCAAGCCGTCCGAACAGAACGCCCATCCGCATCGCTCGGGCGGCTGCGTGTTGGTGCATAACGGCATCATCGAAAACTACTTGCCGCTGAAGCAACAACTGCTTAAGGACGGCTACACATTTGAGTCGGAGACCGACACGGAAGTGGTGGCGCATCTCATCGGCAAGGAGATCAAGCAGGGGAAAAGCCTGGTCGATGCCGTGCGGGCCGCGACCAAACAGATCCGCGGAAGTTACGCCCTTGCCGTCATCTCCGAGCGCGAACCGGATACGCTCGTGGCGGCGCGCTCCGGGTGTCCCTTGGTCGTCGGTCGGACCGCCGAGGCGACGTTCGTCGCCTCTGACGTCATGGCGATGCTCGCGTACACCCGCGACGTGACCTATCTGGAGGAAGGCGACGTGGCGGTGGTGACCGCGAAGGACGTCCAAATGATGGACCTCGACGGCCGCCCGGTTTCCCGTCCGACGACGCGCGTCACCTGGGACGCCTCGGCTGCCGAGAAGAGCGGCTATCCGCATTTCATGCTCAAGGAAATTCACGAGCAGCCGCAGAGCATTCTGGACACCTTGCGCGGCCGCTATTCGCGCGAAACCGGCGAGGCGGATTTGCCGGAGATCGGCCTGACCCCGGAGGAATTCGCGGCGGTGGGACAGATCTGGATCGTCGCCTGCGGCACCTCCTGGCACGCCGGCTTGGTCGGCAAATATCTGTTCGAAGAAATGGTTCGGACCCCTGTTCAGGTGGACATCGCGTCGGAATTCCGCTATCGCGATCCCCTGGTCCGAAAAGACGACCTGTTCATCACGATTTCCCAATCCGGGGAGACCGCCGACACGCTGGCCGCCGCGCGCGAGGCAAAGGAGAAGGGCGCGCGGGTGGTGTCGATCGTCAACGTGGTCGGCAGTACCTTGGCGCGGGAATCGGACGGCGTGCTTTACACCCATTGTGGCCCGGAGATCGGCGTGGCCTCCACCAAGGCGTTCACGGCGCAACTGACAGCCCTGTACTTGCTCGCGTTGCACCTCGGACGCGTGCGGGGTGTGCTTTCGGCAGCCGACGGCAAGGCCTGGCTGGACCGTTTGGTCACCCTGCCGGCGCTGGTCAAAGGATTGCTCGGCCGGGAAGCCGAACTGGTTGCCATCGCCAAGCGCTACTACACCAAGCGGAACTTTTTGTACCTCGGACGCGGCATCAACTATCCGATCGCGCTCGAAGGCGCGTTGAAGCTGAAAGAAATCTCGTACATTCACGCGGAAGGATACGCGGCTGGCGAGATGAAACACGGGCCTATCGCGCTGATTGACAAGGACATGCCAGTGGTAGTGCTGGCGCCGCGCGATCGGCTGTATGAAAAGACCGTGAGCAACCTGATGGAAGTCAAGGCGCGTCACGCCCCGGTGATCGCCTTTGTGGCGGAAGGGGAGCGGGAACTTGGCCGGACCGCCGACGCGGTGTTCACCATTCCGGACGTACATCCGCTGCTGTCGCCGATTCTGTTCACGGTTCCGCTCCAGTTGCTGGCGTACCATATCGCCGTACTGAGGGGAGCCGATGTGGATCAGCCAAGGAACCTGGCGAAGAGCGTGACGGTGGAATGAGGGAAGCCGAACGGGGCCCATTTCCGACGAGCCGGCCGTCCTCGCACCACGCCCGATGAAGAGCCCCGCTACAGGAGCGGTCGGGCTCCTAAGGCGGATCCCCCGTCAGCACGAGTGTGTTTGTGAAGGGAGTACGGGCAGGATGTCAAAAATTAGTAAGGACGAGGTCGAGAAAGTTGCGAAGCTGGCGCGATTGGACTTGACGGAGGCGGAGAAGGATGCCTTCGGCAGGCAACTCAGTGCCGTTCTCACGTATATGGAGAAACTCAAGACTTACGACACCACCGGTGTGGAACCCACGGCGACAGTCTTGGGGGAGGTCAATGTGTTCCGCGAAGATGTGGTGCATCCCTCGCTTCCCGCGGACCGGGCGCTCGCCAATGCGCCGGAGCAAGTCGATGGGTTTTTCGTCGTGCCCAAGATTCTTGAAGACCGATAGGAGTCGGGTGTGAAGCGGCCACGTTGCGCTCATCGCGGATGACACGTCACCAGATCATGGAGTAACCGATGTTTAGGCAAATGTTGCGGGCCAAAATTCATCGCGCGACCGTCACCGACGCCTGTCTCGAGTACGAAGGCAGCCTGACGGTGGACGAAGATCTCCTGGATGCCGCCGGCATCCTGCCGTACGAAGCGGTTGTAATCTCCAACTTGAACAACGGCGAACGGTTCATGACCTACGCCATGGCCGGCAGGCGCGGCAGCGGCGAGATCGTGTTGAACGGCCCGACGGCCCGCAAAGGGGCCATCGGCGACCAAATTATCATCTTTTGCTATGAGTACTACGCCGAGGAAGAGATCAAACGGCACGCGCCGAAGATCATCAGGGTCGATGAGAAGAATCGCATTATCAACAAAGGCTAGCGGCGCTTTTTGCCCCTTGTCCCGCGCCGCTTGCTCTTTCGCTCCGAGATGCCATGTCCCTTCATAAGTTGACCCTTCAGGAGTTGCAACGAAAATTCACCGCCGGAGAAGTGAGTGCCTGCGAGATCGTGCGCGCCTATACCCTGCGCATCAATCAAGTGGAACCGAAGGTCAAGGCCTACATCACCCAGACGAAGGATGCGGCCATGGCGCAAGCTGAAGCGTTGGATGAGCAGCTCAAAGGATGGAGGCGCACGCTTCCGCTCATGGGCATGCCGTTAGCCATCAAGGACAACATCTGCACCGAAGGCGTGTTGACCACTTGCGCATCCCGCATCCTCAGCAACTTCGTGCCACCCTACGACGCGACTGTGATTGCCAAGCTTCGGGGGCAGGGGTATCTCCTGCTGGGAAAGACTAACCTCGATGAGTTCGCGATGGGTTCCTCGACAGAGAACTCGTCCTTCGGGCCGACCCGCAATCCTTGGAACCTTCAACATGTCCCTGGAGGATCCAGCGGCGGATCGGCGGCTGCGGTGGCGGCGGACGAATGTGTGGCTGCCCTGGGGTCTGACACGGGAGGATCGATTCGCCAGCCTGCTGCCTTCTGCGGCGTCGTCGGGTTGAAACCGACCTACGGCCGGGTATCGCGCTACGGGCTGGTGGCATTCGCCTCGTCGCTCGACCAGATCGGTCCGATCACCAAATGTGTTGCCGATGCAGCGATCCTGCTCGGGATCATCGCCGGCCACGATCCGCGCGATTCGACCTCCGCCAATGTCCCGGTGCCGGACTATCTCAAGGTTCTGAAACGCAGGGATCTGCGGAAGGTCCGCATTGGCGTGCCGGTCGAATATTTTGCAGAGGGACTGGATCCCGAAGTGGACCGAGCGGTGAAGGACGCGATCAAAGAACTGAAGACGCTGGGCGGCGAGATCAAGGAGATTAAGCTGCCAACCACGGACGCTGCGATCGCGACCTACTACGTGATTGCGACGGCGGAGGCCAGTTCTAACCTCGCGCGCTACGACGGGGTGAAATACGGCTTGCGTGCCAAACAGACGAAAGACCTGCTCGAGCTGTACACGAAGACGAGGCAGGAAGGGTTTGGGCCGGAGGTGAAGCGACGGATCATGCTTGGCACTTATGCCCTGAGCGCGGGCTACTATGACGCCTACTACGGCAAAGCGCAAGCCGTGCGGACGCTCATCCGCCGGGACTTCGAGGTAGCCTTCACCGAGGTGGACCTGATCGTGACGCCGGTCACGCCGACGACGGCGTTCAAGCTCGGCGAAAAAATCGACGATCCGTTGCAAATGTATCTCTCGGACATCTACACGATTTCCGTCAACTTGGCCGGCGTGCCGGCCATTGCGCTGCCCTGCGGCTTCAGCAAAGCTGGCCTGCCAATCGGTTTGCAGATCATCGGACGACCATTCGAGGAAGAAATGGTCATCCGGGCGGCCCACGCCTATGAGCAGGCTACCAACTGGCGGGCGAAGCGGCCGATTGTTCGGTGAAGAACGCTGCCGGCGATCGGCGATGAACGATCAGTCTCGTGCCGAAGGCTGGCAGCATGAAGCCAAAAGTTTACGCTGAGATCGGAGGAAAAGATGATCGTCGGGATGGCGGCTGTCGTCGTGGCGATCGCGTTTGCGGTCTTAGTTGGCTACCTGGTGCCGATGCTCATCGAACTCCGCAAAACGGTCGCCGAGTCTCAGCAACTGTTGGCCCGCATGAACAGCGAATTGCCCTCGCTGATCGCCGAGCTCCGCGCCATGAGTCAGAACCTTAACGACCTGGCCGAGCAGGCGCGGGGCGGCGTCGAGCACGCGGCGGTGCTGCTGCATGCGGTCGGGGATATCGGTGAATCGGTCCAGCAGGTGCATCAGCTCGTCAAAGGGACGAGCGGGTCGTTGCTCGTCAACCTCGCCAGCATGATGGCGGGACTGCGGGCGGCGACGACCGTCGTCAAGCAACGATTACGCAGCAATCATGGGGAAGGAGGGATGACCGATGGGAGATGAGCGAGGGGTGTCACCGGCGGCAGTCTTACTGGCCTTTCTCAGCGGCGCGGTGTTAGGTGCGGTCGCGGGGTTGCTCCTGGCGCCGCAGCCCGGCCGGGAGTCGCGCGAGCAACTCCGGCGCTATGCCCGACGGACAGAGGAAGCGCTGCGGGATTTAGTCGGGAAAGCCGGCGAGACCTTCGAAGAAGTGGTGGAGAAAGGACGCGAGTTTGTCGAGAGCAAAAAGTCGGTCCTCAAGGAAGCGTTCGAAGCGGGCCGGGAGGCGATGAAGCGCGAGCGTGAGCGTCTGTCCGGCGAGACGAAAAGCTGAGCATGGTTTACGAAGTGATCGTCGGCGTGGAGGTCCACGCCCAGCTCCGGACCCGGTCGAAGATGTTCTGCGCCTGCGGAACCGCCTTCGGGCTCGCTGCAAATACACAGACCTGTCCGGTATGCCTCGGCATGCCGGGCGCTCTCCCGGTCATCAATCGAACAGCGGTCGAGATGGCGATCCGCACTGGCTTGGCGCTGAACTGCACGATTCGGTCCGACAACCGGTTCGCACGGAAGAATTACTTTTATCCCGATCTGCCCAAGGGCTATCAGATCTCGCAGTACGAAGCCCCCATCTGCGAGAACGGGTGGATCGAGATTGCGGCTGGGGATGTCAAGAAGCGCGTTCGCATCCGGCGGGCGCATCTGGAAGAGGACGCTGGTAAGAACCTCCACGACGCCGGAACGAACGGCAGCCGGGTAGACTTCAACCGCGCCGGCACGCCGCTACTGGAAATCGTGAGCGAACCGGATATGCGTTCCGCCGACGAGGTGGTAGCCTATCTAAAGGCGCTGCGCGACATTCTGATGTACCTAGAGGTCTGCGATGGCAACATGGAAGAGGGGAGTTTTCGATGCGAGCCGAATCTCTCGCTGCGGCCGCTTGGCCAGAAGGCGCTCGGCACCAAGGTCGAACTGAAGAACATCAACTCCTTCAAGTTTGTCAAAGACGCGATCGACTACGAGATCAAGCGCCAAACGAAGGTCTTGAGCGAAGGGGGAACGATTCGGCAGGAAACGCGACTCTGGGACATCGAACGGGGCGAGACAGTGGTCATGCGCACCAAAGAAGAGGCGCACGATTATCGGTATTTTCCTGACCCCGACCTGGTTCCGTTGAAGATCGATCCGGAGTGGATCGACGCGTTGCGCAAGACGGTCCCGGAGTTGCCGGCCGCCAGGATGAGGCGGTTTGTGACCGAGTATGGGCTGCCGGAAT
The DNA here is from genome assembly GCA_051293835.1 of Nitrospiraceae bacterium. GTDB lineage: Bacteria > Nitrospirota > Nitrospiria > Nitrospirales > Nitrospiraceae > DATLZU01. Next base: position 42,978 of record JBPKMA010000005.1, read on the forward strand.
ACGATGCGGGTGTGCTGACGACGTCCAAGGCCTTGGCCGACTATTTTGAAGCTTGCGTCAGGCTCTATAACCGGCCGAAGACCGTCAGCAACTGGGTGATGGGCGAGCTGTTGCGGGAGCTGAACAACGCTGGAACCGACGTGACTGAGTCGCCGGTCAGCCCGGAGCGCTTGGTGAGTCTGTTGAAACTGGTGGACGACGGCACCATCAGCCTAAAGATCGCGCGGGACATCTTTCCGGAACTCTACGCCAGCGGAAAGGAGCCCGAGCAGATTGTGAAGGAGAAGGGCCTGATGCAGCTCTCCGACGAAGGAGCGCTGCTCGCAGTGATCGATGCGATCCTCGAACAGCATCCGACACAGGTGGCGCAGTACCGGAGCGGCAAAGAGCAGGTGTTGGGCTTTTTCGTCGGCCAGGTGATGAAGGCGTCAGGCGGGAAGGCGAATCCAGGGAAGGTGAACGAGTTGCTGAAGCGGAGACTGGTGGGATGAGTGTGATTCGGGAAATCAAGGCGCGGCAGATTCTGGATTCGCGGGGGAATCCAACCGTCGAGGTCGATGTGGTATTGGAAAGCGGCGCGCGGGGCCGAGCGGCGGTGCCGTCAGGGGCCTCGACGGGGGAAAAGGAAGCGATTGAGCTGCGGGACGGAGACAAGAAGCGTTGGCTGGGCAGGGGCGTCGCCAAGGCCGTGGCGAATATCCACAAGACCATCGCGCCGGAACTCCTCGGCCGGGAGGCCCTCAACCAAGCCGCGATCGACCGCGCGATGGTGGAGCTGGATGGGACCAAAAACAAAGCGCGCTTGGGGGCCAATGCCATCCTCGGTGTCTCGCTGGCCGTGGCCAAAGCGGCTGCTTGTGAAACCGGACAGCCCCTTTATCGGTACCTCGGGGGAGCCAACGCGCGGGTTTTACCGGTCCCGATGATGAATATTATCAACGGCGGGGCCCATGCGGACAACCGCCTCGACCTCCAAGAGTTCATGATCATGCCGGTCGGCGCCTCCCAGTTCAGCGAGGCGCTCCGCATGGCGGCCGAAGTCTTTCATGCGCTGAAGGCGATTCTGAAGAAGCGCGGTTTGAACACGGCGGTCGGGGATGAGGGGGGATTCGCGCCCGATTTGCAATCCAACGAAGAAGCGCTGAGCCTCATCGTGCGGGCCATCGAGGAGGCCGGCTACCAGCCGGGACGAGACATCGCGCTGGCCCTTGACGCCGCCGCCAGTGAGTTTTATGAGAAGGGCCGCTATCGGCTGGAAGCGGAAAAACAGCCGGACCGCTCGGCCGAGGACATGATCCGCTACTACACCCGGCTGGTGGACAAATACCCCATCCTGTCCATCGAGGATGGCCTAAGCGAACTGGATTGGAAAGGATGGCGGATTCTGACTGAGCAATTGGGCGGACGGGTGCAGTTGGTCGGCGACGACATCTTTGTGACCAACGTGGAGGTCTTCTCCAAGGGCATCCGGGAGGGGATCGGCAATTCGATCCTGATCAAGCTTAATCAAATCGGCACCCTGACGGAGACCCTGGAGGCAATCGAGCTGGCGAAGCGGTCTGGCTATACAGCGGTCGTGTCCCACCGGTCAGGAGAGACCGAAGACACGACGATTGCGGATGTGGCCGTCGCCATGAACACCGGCTTGATCAAAACGGGCTCGCTCTCACGGACCGAACGGGTGGCCAAGTATAATCAATTGTTGCGCATCGAAGAAGAGTTGGGAGCAGCGGCGGTGTATCGCGGCCGGGCGGCGGTCGCGGTGCGCCTGTGAGTGCGAGAGCCTATGTTGATTAAGCAGAACCGCGGACCGGCGGCGTTGACCCGGCAGCGGCGCGCGGTTGGGATCATGAAATTTCTCGCCTTGATGCTGGGGTTGGGGCTGACCAGCTCGTTCCTGTTCGGCGACATGGGGCTCATCCAATACTGGATGATGCGGCAACACGCCCGCCAGTTGGAAGAGGACATCCAGGCGCTTCGGGAGGGCAACGCTGCACTTCGGCTGGAGATCGAGCGCGTGCAGCACGACCCGGCCAGGATCGAGGAATTGGCAAGAGAGCAACTGGGCTTTGTGCGGAAGGGCGAGACGGTGTATCAACTAGTAGAAGAGCCTCACGTCGGGAGCAAATAGCGAATCGCCTCTCCTCTGAATCTTTGGTATGCGCCGCTCGCGGCGGACTGCGTGCTGGATATGAAATCGGGAACAGTCGCCATCGTGGGCCGGTCGAACGTCGGGAAATCGACGTTGCTCAACCGACTGCTCAACGAGAAGATCGCCATCGTGTCGGACAAGCCGCAGACTACCAGGACGCGGATCTTGGGGGTCGCGCACAGACCTGATGCCGAGATCGCCTTTCTGGACACGCCTGGTCTGCACAAGCCGCAACATTTGCTCAACCGGCGGATGGTGCGGACGGCCTTGGAAACGTTGGAGGACGGAGACCTGCTGTATGTCCTTGTCGAAGCGACCGTGCCGCCTGGTCCGGGCGACCGGTTCGCCATCGACCGGGTACGGGAGGCGCTCAGCAAACGGGCGCGGCCGGTTTTTTTGGTCATCAATAAAATCGATTTGGTCCGCAAAACCCGGCTGCTGCCCTTGATCGAGACCTACTGCCCGCTGCTGGAGTGGACGGAAATCGTGCCAGTGTCGGCCCTGACTGGCGACAACCTTGATCGCTTGGTGGACTTAACCGTCAAGCTGCTGCCGGAGGGCGAGCCTGCGTACGGCGCGGACATGCTCACGGATCAGCCGATGCGGACGCTGGCGGCTGAACTCATCCGCGAGAAGATTCTTCACGAGACCTACCAAGAAGTTCCGTATGCCGTCGCCGTCGAGATCGACCGCTTCACGGAGGAAGGCAAGCTGGCCCGCATTGGGGCGTCGATCCTGGTCGAGAAGGAATCGCAGAAGGCTATCCTTATCGGAAGACGCGGGGAGCGGCTTAAAGCCGCCGGGACCGCCGCCCGGCGCGATATGGAGCGGCTGTTCGGCATGAAAGTGTTTTTGGAGCTGTGGGTCAAGGTCCGGGAGGCCTGGCGCGAGGACGAACGGGTGCTGGTGGAGTTGGGGTATTAACACACAGGCGATAGGCTATAGGCGAAGAGCCGGAAGCGCCCATGCAGCCGACGGAACGTACGCGTCCACTGGATAAGGATATCCTGAAGGAAGTTTCCCGGGAACTGGTTGAAAAGGGACAGGTGAAGTCCGATATCGTCCTGCTGTCCTTCCAGCGCCTGCTCCGTCGCGGTGCGATCACCAACCTTGCCAAGATGCTCGGCCGCATGCACCCGGCCGACATCGCCAGGGTTATCAACCACCTCTCATCTCCGAAAGAAAAGCGTACGGTCTTCGAACTCGTCCGCGGTGAGGCTCAGCGCGGACAAGTCCTCAGCGAGTTGGACGGCGATAGCATCAACCAGGTGTTGTCGGACCTGCCCCCCTCCGATGTGGCATGGCTCCTGAAAGACCTCGGCCCCGACGACGTCGCCTACATCCTGGGTGTCCTCCCCGAAGAGCGGGCCAAAGAGATCCTCGCGCTGATGAAAACGGAGGACTCCACGGAGATCGCTGATCTGTTGAAGTACCCGAAAGACTCAGCCGGCGCGATCATGACCACGGAGTTTTTCTCGCTGCCGGAGGATACGACTGCCCAGGAGGCGATCCGCCGTCTGCAACACGCCACGGACGCCGAGATGGTGTTCTACATCTACGTGACTGATAAAGAGAACCACCTGGTGGGCGTCCTGTCGCTGCGCCAACTCCTCACCGTGCCGCCGGCCACGCCCCTCAAGAACATCATGACGCGTGACGTGATCAGCGTCACGGTGGATACGGACCAGGAAGAGGTGGCCCGCCAAGTGGCCAGTTACAACCTGCTGGCCATCCCGGTCGTCGAAAAAGACAACACGCTCGTCGGCATCATCACGGTCGACGACGTGGTGGACGTGATCCGTGAAGAGGCGACGGAGGACATGCTGAAAATGGCAGGCGCCATCGAGGAGGAAACGCAGTCCAAATCTTCCAGCCTCGCCGCTGCCCGGCTGCGGTTGCCGTGGTTGTTCACGAACCTGATCGGCAGCCTGGTTTCCGGCGTGATCCTCTGGTTCTTCCGCTTCACGATCCAAGAGGTCGTGGCGATCGTGAGCTTTATACCCGTCATCGCCGCTATGGGGGGCAACGTCGGCTTGCAATCCTCAACCTTGATCATCCGCGGCCTCGCGACTGGCGCGATCGAGCTGACCGACGTAGGGAAAGTGTTTTTCCGGGAGATCCGGATTACGCTGCTGATGGGGTTGGCGTGTTGCCTCATTTTAACCCTGGTCGGCTGGCTGTGGCACGGCCATGCGGTCCTGGGCATGGTGATCGGGGCTTCCATGATGATCGCCTTCGTCGTCTCGACCAGCATGGCCACGTTCATGCCCATCCTGCTGAAACGCATGGGCATCGACCCGGCCGTCGCGGCCGGCCCGTTTGTCACGACGGCAAACGATATCACCGGCATCACCATCTATCTCACGCTCGCCACTGTGTTCCTGGAATATCTCAGATGAAGAACAGGAGGCGAGAGGCAAGTAGACCCTGATCGGCCAGGAGATGAGGCCTTCACCTGCACTTCGCCATTCGTTACGACCTTTTCGTTCGGCGCTTCTCCCAGTGCAAGGCGACGCGCACGGCGGAGTTTGTGTGCGCTGAAGCGCCGTGGCGCCTAAGCTGGCGCGCGTGTTCCGCTCAGAAGCCCTTGGTAATATTCATCAGGAACTGTTGCGCCAGAATGCACGATCAGGTGAGTGCTGACATCGAAAGCGGCTTCAATTGCCTCCCGAAGGAGTCGTTCAGTGCCCTTGTGCATGAACACTTCGCGCCGGTAGCGGTCCAGCGACATTGTGACGACTTGCTCCAGCGTGCGGAGGTTGTCAGTGATTACGGCCAACTTACGACGGAGCACAGCAGGATCGACCGGTGTTACGACGTGATGACTTGCTTCTGCGCCTCGCCGAGTTTTGCCGCGTCGACATATCGCCGATGGGCCAGGGAACAGAATTCGGCATACAGGCCTGGCCTGCGTTCATAGAGCGGACGGCTGTGGCGAACTCCTTCCATTGCCAACAAGGGGATGCCTGGCGAAAGTCGACCACGTCTACATCGCTCCGGTGCGTCAGACGGATCACGTCGTTGATGAGAGTCAGCAGGTCTAGAGGTTCGTCGCCCATAAGGGCAATATCCAGGTCGCTCCCCCGATGCCGCCGTTTGGTTGCAGCCGATCCAAACAAGGCCGCGAGGCAGACCGCTGATCGGTCGAACACCGGGGCAAGCTCGTCCTTGAGTCGGCGATCGTCTGTGGGTATGGACTCAGTAGCAGTGACTTCATCTGAGGAATATTCGAGTTCTCTTCGGCTGGATTTGCCATGCGACAGGACCAACCCCGCCCAGCAAGGTCAAGGACGCAGGTGAACGGTCGGCTGGCCCAGAGAACGATTTGCGGAGAGAGATACCTCGCTTATCCGGGAGGACGAGCGGTCAAGAATGCCGCTTCCGCACCCTTGACGGCGGCCTCACCACTGACTGGGCTGGTACGCCATCCGCGACGCGACGAATGTACCTCTCTCCGCCAGGGAGGCCAGAAGCCTGCACGCCCGACTCACCGCTCGAACGGAAGTTCGACCAGGTCGCCGACTCTGGTAGGACCAGCGATTCAGCACGCACCTTCATCAAGGTCTCGACGCCCATGGGCGCACATCCGTGCGCTTCGGGTCGGCGTTGTCCAGGAGCCGGACCTGCTCAGTCCACCTGAGATTCAAGGACCGCACCACATTCAAAATCGCTTCCGGCTTCTTCAGATGTTGGCCGCTATCGCTGTTGCTGCAAGCGGTTCCTGCACACTGTGAAGACCGTAGAGGTGTTTTCGATTTCGTCAGACCTGTATTGGCCAGGAAATCAGGCCTTCGCGCGCGTCTCTGCTTGGGGAGGATCCAAGTCGGCGGGTTGTCATGGGAGAATTCGTCTCCGGTGCCGTTCACCTTATGGAAGGCGCGGTGCTAAGATAGGTGCTCCGTCGTTGAAGGAAGTGTATCATCTCGATAGCGCCATGCCCTTGCTGAAGACACCCGCCATCACCCTCAAGAGCCGCAAGTGGGGCGAAGCGGATCGTATCGTCACCTTTTATACCCTTCGGCTTGGCAAAGTGCGGGGTATCGCGCGCGGCGCGCGGCGGCTCAAGAGCCGATTCGGCGCCGCCCTGGAACCGTTCGTGTCCTGCGACTTGAACGTGTTCGAGAAGGCTGGCGATCCTCTTTTCCGCATCTCGCAAGTCGATATCCGGGAGCCATTTACGGCCCTGCGGGAAGACCTGACGCTCATGTCGGCTGCCGCACGGATGGTGAATCTGGTCGCCGCGCTCACGCCGGAAGGCGATCCGGACCCGCGGATCTTCGACGCGTTGGCCGACGGCTTGCGGTCGCTGGAACAGAGTCGCGATACTCCGCTCACAGTGCTGCTATTTCAAATTCGCGTGCTCGGACTTACAGGGTTTAAGCCGCAGATCGATCAATGTTCCGCCTGCGGAAACACCCGGATCACCAGCGAGCCGCAATTCTCTCCGGCCGATGGGGGAGTGCTCTGCACTCTGTGCGCTGGACGGCAACCAGCTCGCTGCCTTCCGCTCTCGCCCGGAAGTCTTGCGCTCATGCGGCATGCGCTCCGCTGGTCGCCGATCGTCCTCGATCGCCTGAGAGCCACCGGTCGGATCCGGACTGAGTTGGAAACCGCCATCGAGGCGTACGTCACGACCGTCACGGGCAAACGGCTCCCGCCGATCGATTTTCTTGCTGGCGAGGATTCGTCAGTCGACGGTCCTCCGCGCTGACTTCTTGTTCTTGCCCCCCAGAACGTTCACGCGTGGCGCGCGCAGACCGCAGCCTTCTCACCGTCACAGGTCGACCTAACGACCTAATGCACGTTGTCGATACATGTGTGCGCGGCTTTCAGCGCAGCCTTCACGATGTTCGTCTCTAACAGCACTACGGAGGATTGCCTAGAACTTGTTGAACTCCCGGAGCAGTTTGTCGTTACGAATCGCCAAATGCTTCTGCAGGGCGTGGCAGTAGCTATCCCCAGAGGAAGGGAGTTCGCGTTCGGAACATCTTGTCTCACGAGTCCTTGATTGCTGGCGTCCAGCACGGCGAAGTCCGCCGTGCCTGGCGATTCGCGGACTGGTTCCCTGTCAAGGTGGAGATCATCCTCGATCGGCACGTGTTGGAGAAGATCTCCGGCATGATGAAGAGACCGAAGAGCCTCATTTTGCATCGCGTTCTCTACAACCGCAGAGGGCATCTCCGTATAACCTTTGCCATTGCGGAACCGACGGAAACAACGCTTTCTCAACGATGCGAAGCAACTCGGTGGGAAGAAGACCGACCTTGTCGGCGTGATGCTCTTTTGGTACAGTTTTTTGAATTGCGACATGCTCTTCAAGAGTGGAATTCTTCCTGGCGTTCGACGGGCTGACCGACGCTAAGCCGGTGCTGTTGCAGTCAGGGTTAGCGCTGGTGGTGATGGGCGTTACCTCGATGGCTTCGGGGCTGCACCGAAGGTCCACGCTGCGGAACCCATGACGGGTTTGCTCGGAGAAGAACATGTTGGCCTGTAAGCAGGTGACACGTGAAGAGCCATGAGCGATCCGCACCGCTTGAACCCCAGGACATGGAGTGGATCGACAAGGGTGTGCTCGGCATCGTCTGGAGCGATGGCCACAAGGGCGTGTATCCAGTCCGTTACTTACGCCAGCACTGTCCTTGCGCGGCGTGCACGGATGAGTGGACCGGCGAGCTGCGCCTCAAGCCCGACGATGTTCCGCTGTTGATCATGCTGCAGGATGTCGAGCCGGTCGGGCGATATGCCTTGCGGTTCAAATGGAGCGACGGGCATGACACCGGCATCTATTCGTATACGTTTCTGCGCCGAATCTGCCAGTGCGACGTGTGCCAGCCGGTAAAGCCGGAGCAACCGAAGAGCCGGCGATTGCTCTAATGGCGATCTCTCCTTACGACTCCCAGCCGTTGAAGATTCTCATGGCCTCCTCGGAGGCGGTTCCGTTCGCCAAGACCGGCGGGCTGGCCGATGTGGCCGGAGCGCTGCCGCTGGAGCTGGCGCGGTTGGGCCATGATGTGCGCCTGCTCATCCCCCGCTACGGCACGCTCGACCGGAGCGGGTATCGGTTTGCCGACTACGCGCGTATCACGGTGCCATCACCCTCCGGTTCTGTGGACGCTTTGGTGGAACGGACCGAGCTGTTCCCGCCGAATCTCAACGCTCGCACCTCCGTCCCGGTGTTTGCCGTCCGGCACGACCCCTTTTTCTTCAGACCTGGCCTCTACCAGGAACGGGGAGTCGACTATCCAGACAATTTGAAGCGGTTCAGCTTCTTCTCGCGCGCGGTCCTAGAGCTGTTGATCGCGTTTCAGCGCATCGACGGCTGGAAACCCGATCTGCTCCATTTGCACGATTGGCAGACGGCCCTCTGTGCAGTGTACTTGCGCACCCTGTACGCCGGACGGCCTGAAGTCGCCGGGGTGCGCTCGATTTTGACTCTGCACAATGTCGCCTATCAGGGACTCTTTCCGGGTGAGTGCTTTGCGGAGACCGGACTGCCTGCTGCCCTGTTCACTCCGGCTGGTCTGGAATTTTACGGCTCGCTGAATCTCTTGAAGGGCGGCATCCTCTTCGCGGATTTTCTGACGACGGTAAGCCCGACGTACAGTCGTGAGATTCAGACCCCGGAATTCGGGTTCGGACTCGAGGGGGTGTTGGCGCAGCGAAAGGATCGTTTGGTTGGCCTGGTCAACGGTGTTGACATCGAAGTGTGGAATCCTGCTGCCGATCCGCTGATCCCCGCTCGGTATTCCGCTGCCGATTTTTCTGGGAAGTCGACCTGTAAACGCGCGCTCCAGCGTGAACTGGGTCTCCCGGCTGACAACGTACCCCTGTTGGCGATGGTTTCCCGCTTGACCGGACAAAAAGGCCTGGATCTACTCTTGAGCATCGTCCCGGAACTGATGGAGCTGAACCTGCAACTGGCCGTGCTGGGAACAGGAGATCCGGAGTACGAAGCCGAACTCCGGTCGCTTCAGGCCAAATTCCCCCAAAAGATCGGCGTGCGTATCGGCTTTGACGAAGGGCTCGCACATCGGATGGAAGCCGGAGCGGACATGTTTGTGATGCCGTCGCGATACGAACCCTGTGGCTTAAGTCAGCTCTACAGCTTGCGATACGGGACGGTCCCTATCGTGCGCCGAACTGGTGGCCTTGCGGATACCGTGGTTCCGTACTCCCCTCTCGCGCTGCGTGATGGGCGGGCAACGGGGTTTATGTTCGGAGAAGCGACACCGCACGCGTTGCTGACGGTGATCTGTTTGGCGCTGTGCGTGTATCGAGACCGTGAAGCCTGGCGGTCGCTCATCGAGGCTGGAATGACTACCGACGTATCGTGGACCGGATCAGCCCAAGCTTATGTCGAGCTGTACCGCAAGGTAGCGAAAGCCGGAATGCCGGTTGAAAGAACCGCTGGGCAGTAGGAACAGTCGTCGAGGCTGGCCGATCAGGATTCATCGCGCCGAAGCCTGCAGTCCGAGATCGACGGCTGCCAACCCCACCTTGGCCTGCGACACGTAATAGGCGTATTCAGGTTGCGGGTGGTTCTTGATCACGTGATAAAACATTTCGAACGCGATGTCGTTCTTACCGACCGAAAGCGCGAGATTTCCGGTATAGATCGCGCAAGCTGCGGCCATCGCCTTGACATCCACTGCCAGCCGTGGTCCGGGTGTGGACACCAACCGTTCAAGGCGTCCGGGCAAGGGAAGTACAAAACCGTCTCTGACAGTGAGGGTTTGGGCTGTCCGCATTAGCCTGTCTGCCTCATCCCGCATCATCTCCACGTCGGTCCCCGATTTGCAACGGGTATAGCCTTGCCACAAATCCATAAAGCGACCATTGTCGACATAAGCGGGCTTGGTGCTGGGACCGAGAGCCTGACAACTGCCCAGCAAGACGATCCCGATGATGCCTGCGAAGGAGTGAAGGAGAAACCGCTTCATGAAGGAAAACCTTTTGGTACGGATTGTCCATAAAGCCGGACAAGACGAGAGGGATAGCAATGACCGCGCCACCAGTTAAGCCAACGAACTCATTGATTCACCGTGATTTTTCCAACTTACTCCAATGTGATCCTTCATAGCTGTCTCAAATGTCCTACGACTGTTGGGTTTTTACAACAAGCCTGAACAAACGCACTGCCTCCCTTCCCCCCCCTCTTCAAGTTGGGGAAAGATTTATTAGAAAATGGGTAGGAAAGGAGCTGTTGTTGCTGGTTATTGACTGCCGGCTGTCTCCGAAGGATGGCTATGCGCGGAAGATCTGAGCAAGAATCCCGGTCCTTGTGGTCGCGTTGGTCTTGCGCATGATGTGTTTAATGTGTTCTTTGACCGTTTGCTCGGTAATCTGTAGCGCGTTGGCGATTTCTTTGTTCGTCCATCCCTTAGCCAGGTGCTCCACAACGGCCTGTTCGCGATTCGTCAGTTGAAAACGCTCCTTGGCCCGTTCGGTACTCACGTTTTGCCGACGCCCGACTTCCTCCATGATGATGACCAGACGCGCTTGCCGAATTCCCCCCCGATCGGGGAGTCCGAAACCTCTCAATAGGACCTGCTGCTTGGCGTTCCCGGCCAGACGTTTCAATTCGAACTGCTCCCAGTCTTTGGCCTCCGTTCGAATCTGCAAGGCCTTGACGATTTCAGCGCACAGTTCCGTCAGTGCGGTCGGGAGCACTCCGTGGGCCGCTTTGGCGTTCCCACCAGGCATATTCTCGGCCGCATTTATTTGGCGGCACAACTCCGCAGCCTGCCGGTTCATATGGAGCAGTTGCATAGAGGAAGAAAGCACGATGATCCCGGGACCCGAACGCTGTTCAGCGATCGCTTCGACGCGGTCGGAAGAATCAGTCAGTGAGTCGTTCATAGCTTGAAGGGAACGAGTAATCGAGTTCCGTTGAGTAAGGTAGAACAAACTTAGATTAGATTAGAAATGAGGATGGCCGATCGTACATAACCCTTTCGGGGGAGTCAACACCCGCCTTTCGATCTTTGAAGCCTACATCGTCGGTATTGCTGCTTCAGAGAGAGTCTTCTATAGTCCCCCTCCAAGATTTTCTTTTTCAGGCAGTGCGATTTTACACCGGCGATCAAGAACAGTCGAGCAATCGAACCGTTTCGGTCATAGCGGCCCTGGAGGAGTTGGACACGGGGCTCAGCAAAGCCGAAAAAAACCGCCACTGTCCGTGGCTTGTCAGCGACATCAGGTCCCGGCATGAACCACAATCCGCGGACGCAGCAAGGCACAGGGAGAAGCTCCACACAATTCCATCCAGGAGGGATGACCTTGGTTCCGAACGAGTGGGAGTGGCCTATTGTGGAAAGTCACCAAAAGCATAGTGAGCGGGTCGCGCTGCTGCGCCCGATTCCCTACGAAATGATGGTGCCGGCGGGTGAACCGAGTCCGGCGATTTGCCGAGGGAAAGCCTTGTCGGTCAACATCAGCAGCGGAGGAATGCTGGTGCTCATGGACCATGCGCCACCTGTGGAACAGGTGCTGAAAGTGTACGTGCCGACGCCGATCACGCCGGCCGAGGTGCCAACGCTGGCGGAGGTGCGTTGGACGCGTCGGCTGCCGTTCGGAAGGGTCAACGGCAATGGACCATACTTCGTCGGGCTGAGGTTCATGTTTTGAGGTTTGGTTTTTATTGTCTGCTCCATTGTCTGCAGAGCTTGTTCAACCCGAGAGATTTTTGATCACCGCGTGATCAGTTTGAACGATGAAAGGTAAATGAAAAAAGTCTCCCGTTAATTGCACCAACAAGGAGTCACACAATGAAACTCGTTCAACGGCTCATCCTGATGGGGTTCTTTGTTCTGGTATGGAGTGGCCTTGCACACGAACAGGTGTACGCGGCATCGTCGGGACAAAATCCATCGTCGGAGGGGCAATCAGCCAACCAGTTCGCCGAGAAATCTTCGCTCATCGTCACGCCTGATTACATCATAGGACCGGAAGACGTCCTGGAGATCACAGTGTGGAAAAACGCTGATCTCTCGAAATCCGTTCAGGTGAGACCGGATGGACGAATCTCGCTGCCGCTTATTGGCGACGTTTCGGCAGTTGGCAGAACCACCTCGCAGTTGACCGCAGACATCGCGAATCGGCTCAAGGCCTTTATGGAAAACCCGGTCGTATCCATCGTTGTGAATCAGGTCAATAGTTACTTGATTTACGTCCTGGGCGAAGTCAAGACGCCAGGCCGGTATCCATTGAAAAGCAAGACCACGCTGCTGCAAGCCATCACGCTTGCCGGCGGTTTTACCCCGGTGGCGGCACGGAACAAAATCGTTGTTTTTCGCTTCGGAAGAGATGGCGAAGGATTGATCAAAATCAAAGCGAGTTACGACGACATTGTGTTGCGTGATGGCACCAATCAGAACATCGAACTTAAACCGGGCGACCAGATCGTGATTCCATCCGAAACGATGGTGGTCATACCGGAGCGCTGAAACTTGCATCCCCGTCATCCATTGTTCAAGGCGCGTGGAAGCATGGTAAACGATACTCTTACGTGCAGCCGAAGCATTCCGATTGTTCGAGCTGCGGCCGCAATCCTGATCATCGTGAGTGTATGGGGGATCGTCGGCTGCGCCGCTGAGCAGAAATATCAGGTGGAATATGAACCGCCGCCGTCATTCTTGCTCGGTCCCGAAGACGTTCTGATTGTTACGGTCTGGAGGAATCAGGATCTCTCGAGGGAAGTCGTCGTCAGGCCTGACGGCATGATTTCGCTGCCGCTGATTGGCGATGTGCCGGCAGCGGGAGTATCGACCGAGGTGCTTGCAAAACGGATTGCTGGGCGGTTGGTCGAATACATGGACAATCCTACGGTCTCCGTGCAGGTCAAAGAGGTGAAAAGCTATTACATCTACGTGGTCGGGGAAGTGACTAAACCGGGCAAATACCAACTGCAATCCTACGCCACGGTGCTTCAAGGCCTCTCGCTCGCGAACGGGTTCACGCCGTTTGCTTCGAAAAACAAGATGCACGTTGTCCGTATGGTGAGGAATGGGACCGGCCGCATGGAAGAAGTCCGGATCCCAGTCGGCTATGACGATTTGGTAGCGGGCAAGAGTAAAGTAGGAAATTTTATTCTCCGATCAGGTGACACGATTGTGGTGCCATAGCGGATCGATCAGGCGGCGACGGCACCTGATCTGGGTGTGGGGAATGATGGCGATCCTCGGAAATTCAACGACCCTATCTGCGGGTGAACCGATGCTTCCGGGAGCGACGTTCGTGAACCCACTTTCTTTTCAAGGTCCGGATTCGTCGGTTCAATCACGCTGGCTGCCACAGACATTTGGGGACGAAGCGTCTCCACAGGTCTGGCGCCTATTGGAAGGAGTCATCGATCAAGGACCAGACCAGTTCCACAACCAGTATGGAGTACCTAGTCCTGGGGGGGCTTTCCAGGGAATTCCTCTCACAGCCGGCGTCTTAGGCGGGGTGAGCATGCTGCCGGCCATAGTGCCCTCTGTTTCCATCGCTCAACGCTACGACACGAACGTATTTGGCACACCGCGAATCGCGGGGCTCGAAAGAGACGATTTCGTGACCACACTTTCTCCCCAGGTCGCCATTATTCCTCGTACGGGAGGACTAGTCAGCGGAAGCTTGCAGCTTGGTGGCATAGCGGAATACTACGCAAAACATCCCGAATTGAACTATATCGGAGGCAACGTCGGCGGATTTCTGGATTTAACGCGTCTGGTACAGCAAGCTCTGCCTCGAATGACGTTGATGGTATCGGATTCGTTCACGTACACCCCGCAGCCACCGGCGTTTTTGGCTGGCGGAGCAGTCAACGCGGTAGGCGATCCGGCTGACCAGGACCCGGCCAGCGCGTTTGCAAGAGGGCTTCAGATTCAGCGTGTCAACACGATGACAAATACGGCTTCGGTCGTCAGCACGTATGCCATGACTCCTGTGCTCAGTCTCTACATGAATGCGACCCATGCGTTTCAACGGTATGGAGCGACGCCGGGGGCACCAGCAGTAGCCAACCTCATCAGTACCGATATGCGATCGCTTTCGGCGGGGCCCCAGATCAGCCTCTCTCCAAACGAAACGGTTCGCATCCTGCTTACCCATGCTCGAACCGATTTCCTTGGCGGTCAAAGCGGCGAACTTCCCCCCTACTTTGAGGCTAACGGAGGGCTGATCGCCTATCGACGACCACTGTTTACGCCAGCAGTCATTGGATTCGTGTCCGCCTCGGTCCAAGAAGTCATACCGAGCCATACTCTCCAATATACCGGAAATGCGTCCGTCACCTGGACTCGGTTCCCCAACATGATCTCCCTCAGCTACTCACGGCAGGTCTCTCCGAGTTTTCTCGGAGTAGGCGCGCCACTCACAACCGACCTCGTGAGCCTCGGTATCACACGCACCTTAGGTCCAAGGCTGTCCGCAAGCTTAGCCGCAGATTACGCAAGAAGCCAATCGATTGGGGCGGCCTTACCAGAAGGCGTCCCCAATGCACCCCCAGAGTTTTCGTTTGATTCGTACCTCGCCAGCGCCTCGTTCACCTACCGAGTGGCCCCTGGCTTCCTCCTTTCGGGCAACTATCTGTATTCGTTCTTTCAATCAAAAGGTCTGACTTCCGCCGGTGGTGTGATCGGCGTCACAGGAGAGCAGATCACGTTCGATAGGCACATGATCCTCCTCCAACTTCAAAAAGTCTGGTTCTAAGCCCATGATGAACTATACTCCGCATGACTATCTTCGCATTTTCAGCCGGCGCAAGTGGCTGATCGTCTCCATCTTGCTCACGTGCGTAGCGAGTGCATGGGCCCTCGCTGAGTTTCTTCCTAAGCGGTACAAGTCCTCCACATTGATCGTCGTGGAAAGCCAAAAGGTGCCAGAAAGTTATGTGAAGGGGGTCGTCACCGGCTCTGTGCAGGAGCGGCTCGGAACGATCAGACAACTGGTACTCAGCAGGAAAATCTTGACCCAAGTTATTGAGGAGGTTGGACTGGCTTCGGACAGACAAAAGGAAGACTCGATCGACGACATCCTGGAAAACTTGCGAAAGAACATCGAAATCACCACATCTCGAGACGAAGCCTTCTCCATCTCCTATCGGAACGAGAGTCCTGTTACCGCCATGAAGGTGACGGCGAAACTGGCCGAACTCTTCATCCAAGAAAATCTACGAAATCGCGAGCAATTGGTTGAAAGCGCCACGGAGTTTCTTCTTGGGGAACTGAATACGGCCAAGGAAGAGTTGGAGGCCAAGGAGAAAGCCATTGCCGAATTCAAACTGCGGTACATGGGCGAGTTGCCAGGCCAGATTGAGGCCAACCTGCGGGCGTTGGACAGATTGCAGACCGAAGTCGCGACACGGTCGGAGACGCTGCATAAGCTGAACGAGCGCCTGGATTCCATAGAGAAAGCCATCAAAGAGTATCAGGCCACCGGTTCGGCTTCCATCCCGTTACCTCTACGCTCAGCCACTCGTTCCGCCAGACTGAAAGAGATGGAAAGCCGGCTGGCGACATTGTCGGCGACGTATAAAGATACGTACCCGGACATCATCTTGCTAAAACAAGAGATCGCGAGGCTCAAGTCGCTCCCTCCTGAATCGGATGCATCGGACGAATCTCTCCCCGCGGCATCCGGGACGGAACAGAAAGCCTCGAACAATCCAGTCCTGCGCGAACTGCTGAGGCAACAACGCGAAGTCAAAAGCGAGATTGAGACGACAAAGGATACCCTCAATCGGTTAAACGCGCAGATCAAAATTTATGAGACCCGGGTCGAAAATACGCCAGTGCGCGAACAGCAATTGGCCACCTTGATGCGCGACTACGAAAATCTCCAACGCAATTACCAGGCATTGTTGGACAAACGACTGAACGCCCGTATCGCTGAGAATCTAGAACGCAAGCAACAGGGCGAACAGTTTAGAGTCATCGACCGTGCGAATCTTCCGGACACGCCGGAATGGCCGGACAAATTCCGTTTCCTCATGGCCGGCCTGGCCATCGGATGCGGGTTAGGATTCGGTTCCGCGATCTTTCTTGAGCAACTCCGGGTTGCGTTTCAGGACGCCGAGGAGGTCGAGCGCATTCTCGGCATATCAGTTGTGGGCACGGTTCCGGACTTCAGCCTGGCCTATGGCACTGTCTTCGGTAAGTGGCTCAAGTCGGAAGGGCATCTCCCGCTTCCGTCTCCGCAGAGCGAAGCGGTTGCGTCGGCAGCACAACATCCGACAACGTTGCAGGTGGGTTGGAACTCGCTGGCTCCTTGGGGAAAAGAACGCACGCCCAGCGGCAAACGCGGAGGAACGAAAGGAGCACATCCCCGGTACCATCATGAATTAAACTTCGTCACGAAGTGGAAACCGGCCTCAGTGGCAGCCGAACAGTATCGTGTCGCGGCTACTCGTCTGGTGCTGATGAGCGGGCACCGGAAATCCACCGTCGTACTGGTGACCAGCACGTTGAAAGGGGAAGGCAAGACATCGAGTGTCTTGAACCTTGCCTATGTTCTCGCCCACGATTTGGGAAAATCGACGCTCGCCATCGACTGCGATCTGAAGCATCCGAAATTGGGCAGTTACGCGGGACTGTCGGAAGGACCAGGGTTGGCCGAGGTACTCCGCGACAATGTCCCTGCCAATTCCTGCATGCAGACGCTCAACGGGGCCCCCCTGTTTCTCCTAACCGGGGGCTTCGTGTCGAAGTATCCCGTCCAGTTGCATCAGATTGAAAGGCTTCAATCTCTACTCGAAACGTTTCGCGACCAGCACGATTTCATCGTGCTCGATACGCCGCCAGTCTATCCGGTGGCCGACGTCAATATGCTTGTCAATATGGCCGATGTCCTCGTGCTCGTTGTTCGGGCCGGCAATACACCCAGAGATCTCACCAAGCGAGCCTTGTCGGCCCTGACAAGCAAACAGGAAAAGGAAAAGACAGTTTTGCTGACAGGAGTTCGTTCTCAAGACGTCCCGCACTATTTGCAGGAGGGGTATTACGTTCACCCCCGGGTGGAAAGCCTTTGAAAAGGACGGTTACGAACGCATGGCTGTAATAACAGCAACAACCGCTCAACCCTCCTCTCGGCCATTGCTCACATTGCCAGGATGGAAACGTCGGGTGCTTATCCTGGGAAGTGGAAAACTCGCCATCGATCTTTGCCAGATTTTGCTCGACCGGCAGAGATGGACAACGGAGATCGTTGGATTCCTAGATAAGGAACCTGGAAGAATCGGACAACTCCTCGGACGGCGTGCAGTCATTGGTACATACGATCGGCTTTTCGAAATCGTCGAGAGCCACAACGTGCACACTATTGTGGTCTGTTTGGAGGACCGACGTGCCGTGCTGCCCGTACAGACATTGCTCGACTTTAAAGCGATGGGCATCGAAGTTATCGACGGGCACATGCTGTACGAAGAAGAAGCCGGACGCCTTTTCATCGACGTGCTAAGACCGAGCGCGTTGATTTTTTCGACCGGCTTCCGCCGCCGTTGGATCACGATGGCGTTGAAACGCTTGGTCGATATCGTCATTTCTATCGTCGGCCTTTTGGTGCTGGCGCCGTTCATGGCTGCAATTGCGCTGCTGATCAAGCTCGACTCTCCGGGCCCGGTGTTTTATCGCCAAATGCGAGTTGGCTTGCGAGGACATCCCTATATGATGTGGAAGTTCCGTTCGATGTCGCAGGATGCTGAGAAACACGGGCCCCGCTGGGCCGACGCGAACGATCCCCGCATTTCTCGGGTCGGACGATGGCTGCGAAAACTTCGAATCGACGAGTTGCCGCAATTGATCAACGTGTTGAAGGGAGAAATGAGCCTGGTTGGTCCGAGGCCCGAGCGACCGATTTTCGTCCAGGAATTGCGAGCCATCATTCCATACTATGATCTGAGACATACAGTCAGGCCGGGCATTACGGGATGGGCGCAAACGAAATTTCGTTACGGTGCATCAGCCGAAGATGCTCACACAAAACTGCAATACGATCTGTACTACGTGAAAAACTTGTCGCTGTGGCTGGATGCCTTGGTTCTCATGCAAACACTTCTCGTAATGCTGCGCGGTGAGGGGGCGCGATGAATAGTCTCGTTTCACCAGCGACAGTGAAGCATTATCTGTCCTTCGACGTGGAAGAACATTTTCACGTGTCAGCATTCGCCTCTCCCATGCGGCGCAGGCACTGGGATTGCTTCGAGAGCAGGGTAGAGCGAAACGTACAGAAGATCTTGGCGTTGCTTGATGATCACAAGATACGAGCGACGTTCTTTGTTTTGGGCTGGGTTGCCGAGCGTCATCCGCGCATGATTCGAGACTTGGTTGCGCAGGGGCACGAAGTCGCTTCTCACGGCTATGCGCACGAACTGGTCACCGCACAGACTCCGGCCCTCTTCCGCGAAGACGTGAGAAAAACCAAAAGAATCCTGGAAGACGTGACCGGGACGAGCGTCCTGGGCTACAGGGCGCCGAGCTTTACAATCACAACCGAGACACAGTGGGCCCTTCCCATTCTGGTGGAAGAAGGATATGCGTACGATTCGAGCATTTTTCCGGTATTTCACGACCGGTATGGCGTGCCTGGAGCGACACCGTGGTGCCATGAGATATCCACGCCCTCGGGCCCATTATGGGAGGTCCCTCCGTCATCCTTCGGTGTATTCGGTTTGCGAATTCCTGTGGCAGGAGGTGGCTATTTCCGTCTGTTTCCGTATCCCGTGCTACGCACGATGCTTAAACGACTGGAAAAGGGTGGCCATCCGCTCGTGATGTATCTTCATCCGTGGGAACTGGATCCTGCGCAACCAAGGATGCGGGGCACCCTGATATCGCGGATACGGCATTACCTCAATCTCGAGAAAACCGAATCGCGACTGAAATGCCTCTTGGAGGACTTCGCATTTTGTCCACTTCGAGAGGCCATGCCGATCCCGTTCACCCTCGCGAACAATTCCATCGTGCCAAACGGCGCTGCGCCTCTATCGCGCGCCCGGGAGAACGTTTATGGAATGGCGTAATACCTCTGCGGGCCCGTTTGGGCGCAACGCGAACATGATGGCGACAACGGTGGTTTCACTGCCTACAGGATCGGTTGCCGAAAGCGTATCGCAAGGGTTGAACGACCAGCCGATGGTGTCTCCCGCAAAGCGCTGTTGGTTCGCGATTTCGACCAAACCGCATCAAGAACGCATCGCGGAAGGAACGCTTCAGCGTTTAGGCATCGAAACGTTCTGTCCGCTACTGCAGGAACGCAAATGGATTCGACGGCGACAAGAGACGAAGGTGAGTCCCTTGTTCCCAGGGTACCTGTTCGCGCGATTCAGCCTGAAGGAGTCGTATCGCACCGTGCTCTATGCACGAGGCGTCAAAAGCATTGTTCGCTTCGGACCCGATCCGGCCGTGGTCGAGGATTCTTTGATTGAAGGCCTGAAAGCCCGTCTTGATGAGGGATGCTTAAGCGTTCCGAGCAGATCGTTCCGTCCCGGTCAAATCGTCCGGATTGCGGACGGAACTCTGAACGGCCTCGAGGCAATCTTTGAACGGGAGTTGACAGGGTCTCAGCGAGCGATCCTGTTGTTGAAAGCGCTGGCTTTCAACGCGAGAGTCGTCGTTGCATTGGAACAGATTGCCAATCTTTAGGCAGTCTGGAGCATTGGGCGAAAACTGGCGGACCGCCGCACGGTTCCGCCAGACGAGTCATAAGTCCGGTAACCTCGTCTCGGCGACGTAAAAGAATTGGTTAGCTTTGTCGCCGCCGAGCTCATTACCGCAAGGTGCCGGAAGGCAACGGAGGGTGAACCGGTATTCACCGGAGCGACGGTAGTCCATCCTTTCCTTTTCCGGAACTCAAACTTCAATGTTTGCTTCACAAGCATTCAACAGAACGACGGCAGTAAAGCCCGATGGGCATGCTGGTGATATGGCGGGGATGCACGCGCAGGCTTCGAGGGTTCCAGCGAACACTGCGTTCTCTCCGACCGTGATCGAGTCGAAGCGCAACTCGTTTCATCTGAATGTTAGGGAACTCTGGGAATACAGAGAGTTGTTGTACTTCTTGGCTTGGAGGGACATGAAAGCGCGCTATGCCCAGACCGTTTTGGGTGTCGCATGGGCGGTCATTCAGCCTTTGGCCGCAATGGTGATCTTTACGATCGTGTTCAGCCTGTGGGCCAAGCTGCCGTCGGATGGATTGCCGTACCCGTTGTTCGCCTATGGAGCACTTCTTCCCTGGACGCTGTTGGCGCGAAGCCTCGAGCGGAGTGGTCAGAGCGTGGTCGCGGAATCCAACTTGGTGAAAAAAGTCTATTTCCCGAGGGTGATTCTACCGATCGCCGCCACGCTCGCCGGCGTGATCGACTTCGTTATTGCCTTTGCTTTGCTCCTTCTGTTGATGGCCTGGTATGGCATCACACCGACGTGGAAAATGATCGCGATCCCCGCGCTGGTCCTGTGTACGATCGGGACGTCCCTTGCCGTCAGTCTTTGGCTTTCCGCATTGAACGTCCACTATCGTGACGTCGCCGGAGCCATCCCGTTGTTGACGCAACTCTGGATGTATGCATCGCCGGTCGTGTATCCCTTGTCCCTTGTGCCGGAGCAGTGGCGCGCTGTCTATGGCTTGAATCCGATGGCGAGTATCATCGGTGGGTTTCGGTGGGCGCTCCTTGGAGGAGTCGCGCCCGACACCGGCACAGCGATGGTAAGCGCATTGGCGACCTGCATTCTGCTCATTACCGGTCTCATCTTTTTTAATAGGATGTCGAGGACCTTTAGCGACGTGGTCTAACGCTGCTTTTTCATCTTCATCCCAGCCTGCCGAAACATTCTCTATGGCAAACCTTTCCGTCAAAGTCGAGCGTCTTGGCAAGCAGTACCGGCTCGGAGTGCGGCGAACTTCCTATCGCACCTTGAGCGAGAGCTTGACAGGACGGCTGAGCCAACTCATTGCCACGCGGCGGTTTTTTCCCCCCTCTCAGGAGACGTTCTGGGCGCTCAAAGATGTGTCCTTCGAGATCAAGGCGGGTGAAGTGGTCGGCATTATCGGACGTAACGGAGCGGGGAAAAGCACCTTGCTGAAAATCTTGTCGCGCATTACGGAGCCGACAGAGGGGCGGGCGTTACTTTATGGTCGGGTCAGCAGTCTGCTCGAAGTTGGGACGGGGTTTCACCCGGAACTCACCGGGAGAGACAACGTGTACCTAAGCGGATCATTGCTCGGAATGAAAAAGGCCGAGATCGATGCCAAATTCGATGAGATCGTCGCATTCGCCGAAATCGAAAAGTTCATCGATACCCCTGTGAAACGATACTCCAGTGGCATGTTCGTACGCCTCGCGTTTGCGGTGGCTGCTCATCTGGAACCCGAAATTTTGATTCTTGATGAAGTGCTCGCGGTCGGGGACAGCCGCTTCCAAAGGAAATGCCTCAACAAGATGGAAGACGTTGGCAAACACGGCCGCACGATCCTGTTCGTGTCGCACAGCATGCCGGCCGTGGCGCGCATTTGCAAGCGAGCCATTCTTCTCGAAGGGGGGGGCGTGCGCATGGACGGCCCTGCCCATCAGGTCATCGCGACGTATATGGGGTCCGATGTCGGATCCTCGGCCGCGCGGGAGTGGTCGGATCCAACCACGGCGCCTCAGGGCGAAGCCGTTCGCTTACGGGCGGTGCGGGTGAGAACGGAAGAAGGCAGAGTCACCGACGCTATCGACATCCAACAACCGTTCGGAATTGATATGGAATACGAAGTCAAAGAAGGGGGGCACGTGTTGCAGCCGTTTGTTCGATTCACCAATGAAGAGAACGTGTGCCTCTTCTGTCTGCCTGACATTGATCCGTCATGGCGTGGGCGACCAAGGCCGGCAGGCCGGTACGTAACGACCGTTTGGCTTCCGGGCAATCTATTCGCCGAGGGCCGCATTTTCGTTGACGTGGCGCTGTGCGTTTTGCATGGAGTGATCGTTCAATTCCATGAACGAAACGTCGTGTCGTTTCAGGTGTTCGATAGCCTTGACGGCGATTCTGCCCGCGGTGATTGGGCCGGGGAGCTGGAAGGCGTGGTGCGCCCCCTCTTGAAGTGGACGACGACATTCATCCCTGCCGGGAAACATTCCTCATTGATCGTCACAAAGGAGAGCAACGTATGAAAGCGGTCATCCTAGCCGGAGGATTCGGGACCCGCCTCTCCGAAGAAACTGTCCTTAAACCGAAGCCGATGGTCGAAGTCGGTGGAAAACCGATTCTCTGGCACATCATGAAGATTTACGCCGCCTACGGAATTAAGGAATTCATCATCACACTGGGCTACAAGGGCGAAATGATCAAAGACTACTTCCTCAATTTCTACGCCTTCAACAACGATATTTCAGTCGATCTGGCGACGGGAACGACGACGATTCACAACGGCGGCGACACGAAGCTCCAAACCGATTGGCTGGTTCATCTCGTTGACACCGGCCTCCATACCCAAACCGGCGGAAGATTGAAGCGGGTCAAGACTTGGCTGGGAGACGACGAGACGTTTCTCTTTACGTACGGGGATGGCGTGGCGGATATCGATATCGAATCCCTGATCAAATTTCACCAATCCCATGGAAAGCTGGCGACTGTCACCGCCGTCAGAACACCGGCTCGTTTTGGACGCATGGCGTTTGAAGGAGACCAGGTCAGAGACTTTTATGAAAAACCGCAATCCGGTGAAGGGTGGATCAACGGTGGGTTTTTCGTCCTGAACCGCCGGGTTATCGAGTACATCGATGGGGATGACACGCCATGGGAGCGGGATCCCTCCGAGCGGCTCGCGCGCGAGGGGCAAATGGTTGGCTACCGGCATTACGGATTTTGGTCTTGCATGGATACATTGCGAGAAAAGAACTATTTAGAGGACCTCTGGAATTCGGGAAAAGCTCCCTGGAAGATTTGGTAACTCTGCCAGGCGCAAAGCGTCCGACTGTTCCTATGCGGATATCGCGCTACAAACGATGACGTCACAGACAAGATGAAAGGAACATCATGAAAATTATTATTACTGGCAACATGGGTTATGTCGGACCTCATGTCGTGCGCCACATGCGCACCGCTTTTCCCGATGCGGAGTTGATCGGATTTGACGCGGGCTATTTTGCCCATTGTCTGACTGGGCCATCGATCTTTCCCGAACGCTGGCTTACCGCCCAATATTTCGGCGACATGCGGCGTTTCCCG
Organism: Nitrospiraceae bacterium; assembly: GCA_051293835.1. GTDB lineage: Bacteria > Nitrospirota > Nitrospiria > Nitrospirales > Nitrospiraceae > DATLZU01. Next base: position 66,312 of record JBPKMA010000005.1, read on the forward strand.
GAAGAGATTCTGCGAGGGACTGATGCTGTCATTCATCTGGCTGCGATTTCCAACGATCCGATGGGAGCCTTGTTCGAAGATCTGACATGGGCCATTAATTACCGATCCAGCATCGATTTGGCGCAAAAAGCAAAGCAGGCTGGCGTGACATCCTTCGTCTTCGCATCAAGCTGCAGCGTGTACGGTTTTGCCGAAGGTGGGCCGCGACGGGAAGAAGATTCGTTAAACCCCCTGACTGCCTATGCCCGTTCAAAGGTACAGACCGAACGGGATCTTGCCATGCTGGCAGGTTCGGGATTCACGGTCACCTGTCTTCGCTTTTCAACCGCTTGCGGCATGAGCGAGCGGCTTCGTCTTGACCTTGTGCTGAACGATTTTGTCGCCAGCGCTCTGACCGCCAGGAGAATCAATATTCTTAGCGACGGAACCCCATGGCGCCCGCTCATTCACGTCTCGGATATGGCCAGAGCGATCGAGTGGGCGGTTCGGAGAGATCATCGTGACGGCGGACAGTTTTTAACTGTCAATGTTGGATGCGATAACTGGAATTATCAGGTGAAAGAGTTGGCGGAGGCGGTGGCACGGATCGTTTCGAATGTCGAGATTATCGTCAACAAGAATGCGCCGCCAGACAGACGGTCCTACCGCGTCAACTTCGACAAGTTCACGAAATTGGCGCAAGGGTTCTTGCCCGAAATGGACTTGTACGGAGCCATTGTCGATTTGAAAAACGGTCTCGAGGCCATGCGGTTTCGAGACGCGGAGTTCAGGAATTCGGAGTACGTACGGTTAAACACGTTAAAACGACTGCAGGAGGTGGGTGCCTTGACGGAGAACCTGGAATGGGCCCCGTGGGGCACGGCAAGGAAATATCGTGCACAGAGTGTTGGGCTCTCAGATCAGGTGGCAGGGACTTTTCTGAGCTGACTAGCAAGGGAAGACAGAACACTATGACGCGGTCAACTTGTCGATTTTGCCTTTCGCCTTTGGAGCACACGTTTGTGGATCTCGGCTTGTCTCCCCTGGCGAATTCCTATGTGAAGCCTGATCAACTCAACCACGCAGAAACGTTCTATCCACTGCATGTGTACGTCTGCGGCAAATGTCTGCTGGTACAACTGGAAGAATGGTCCAGCCCGTCCGAGATCTTCACTGACTACGCGTACTTCTCATCGTTCTCTACGTCATGGCTCGATCATGCCCGCCGTTACGTCGACATGGTTGTCGACCGGTTTCGCCTGAACAGCCGGCATCTGGTTGTGGAGGTGGCTAGTAACGACGGATATTTGCTGCAGTACTTTCTGCCTTATAACATCCCGGTCTTAGGCATCGACCCTGCGGCTAACGTGGCGGAGGCGGCCAAAGCAAAGGGTATTCCCACCCTCGTGGAGTTTTTCAGCGAACAAACCGCGCAGGAGTTAGCGAAGAAGGGTCGGAAAGCCGATTTACTGATCGGAAACAACGTGCTGGCTCATGTGCCAACGCTGAACGACTTTGTCAGAGGACTCAAGAGGCTGCTCAACGATCGTGGCGTTGTCTCCATGGAGTTCCCTCATCTGATGAGGCTTATGGAGGATAATCAGTTCGATACAATTTACCATGAGCACTTTTCGTATTTCTCTTTTGTGGTCGTCGAGCGCCTCTTCAGCGCTCACGGACTCACGATCTTTGACGTAGAGGAAATTCCCACTCACGGTGGATCGTTGCGCATTTTCGCTCGTCACACCGAGGATAGCTCCCACCCCGTCACTGATCGGGTCATGGAGCTCCGGACGCGAGAGATTCGTGCGGGATACCTCTCGTTAGATCACTACCTCACATTTGCCAGCAAAGTGATGGACGTAAAATCGAAGTTGCTTTCCTTCTTCGTGGAAGCGTATCGCGCTGGTAAGACCATCGTCGGCTACGGAGCCCCTGCGAAGGGCAACACCTTGTTGAATTACTGCGGTATTCGTACTGACTTCTTGCCATACACAGTGGATCGCAGTCCCCACAAGCAGGGACATTTTCTGCCGGGAACTCGGATTCCGATCCGCTCGCCCGACGAGATCGCCAAAACGAGGCCAGATTATCTTCTCATCCTGCCCTGGAACCTCAAAGAGGAGATCATGGGGCAAATGGCGCATATTCGCGATTGGGGTGGCCGTTTCGTGGTTCCCATCCCCGAAGTTCGGGTGTATTCGTGATCTTTACAGAAACCTCTCTTAAAGGTGCATTCATCATCGATCTGGAGATCATGGAGGACGAGCGCGGGTTCTTCGCGCGAACCTGGTGCCAAAAGGAGTTCGAGGTCCGTGGGCTCACCACGCGGCTAGTTCAATGCAATGTGTCGTTCAATAAGATCAAGGGAACCTTGCGAGGGATGCACTATCAAGTGGCGCCACATGAGGAAGCCAAGCTGGTGCGGTGCACGATGGGTTCCATTTATGACGTGATTGTCGATCTGCGCCCTGAATCGGCCACGTATATGCAGTACATAGCAGTGATTCTCTCCGCGACGAACCGTCGTGCCCTGTACATTCCCGAACGGTTCGCGCACGGATTTCAGACGCTGGAAGACAATACGGAGGTCTTCTACCAGATGTCGGAATTTTACGCCCCGGAATGCGCGAGAGGTTTCCGCTGGGACGATCCTGCATTTGGCATTCAATGGCCGGAAGATGTCCGGGTGATTTCACAGAAGGACCGGGCTTACCCGAACTTTACCAGAGACGCCGTTCGCGCCTGATGGATTTTTGGGATCTCAAAAAAGCGCTCGACTATCCAGACCTTGGGTCTGTCATGCACCGTTTCATTGGCGAGTTGTTTCCTATTTGTCGAAGTATCACCGGGGACGGGCTTCGGGAAACTCTTCGCCTGATCAAGAATCGCATTCCCATGGAAATCCATGAAGTGCCAAGTGGAACACCGGTATTCGATTGGACTGTGCCACTCGAGTGGAATATTCGGGATGCGTACATCGCAGATGAGCACGGGCGCCGCGTCGTGGATTTCAAGCAGTGCAACCTGCACGTTGTCAGTTACAGCCGCCCTGTCAAAAAGAAAATGCGTCTCGCCGAGCTTCGCGAACATCTCTTTACGATTCCTGAATACCCTGATTGGATTCCCTATCGAACATCCTATTACACTGAAAATTGGGGCTTCTGCCTGAGTCATCGTCAATATTTGGATTTGCCGGACGCCGAATATGACGTGTGTATCGACTCCATTCTGGAACCAGGACACCTCACCTACGGCGAATGCTTCTTACCCGGAGAAAGATCGGACGAAGTGCTGATTTCATGCCACGTCTGTCATCCCTCGTTGGGTAACGACAATCTGTCCGGCATTGCGGTCTCCACATTTCTGGCCCGGGCACTGGCGGTAGTTTCGCGACAATACTCCTATCGCTTCCTGTTCATCCCCGGCACGATCGGGTCCATCACGTGGTTGTCACGGAATCAGGAAAACGTTCACCGAATCAAACACGGGTTGGTTTTAACCGGAGTAGGGGATGCGGGCTTCATCACGTACAAACGAAGCCGTCAAGGGAACGCCGAAATCGACCGTGCGACGTCTCATGTACTCCGTCACTCGGGAAAACCGCATCAGATCATCGACTTTTCCCCCTATGGATATGATGAGCGGCAATACTGCTCTCCAGGATTCAATCTACCGGTCGGTTGCCTTATGAGAACGCCGCATGGGCAGTATCCAGAGTATCATACGTCCGCCGACAACCTGGACTTCGTGCATCCCGAGGCCTTGGAGGAGACGTTGCACACGTGCCTGAAGATTCTGTGCATATTGGAAAATAATCGAACCTGCCACAACACCAATCCTCACTGTGAGCCGCAACTCGGCAAGCGAGGGCTCTATCGCTCCGTCGGTGGTCAGAAGGAAGGCGCTTTCAATGAGATGGCGTTGCTGTGGGTCCTGAACCTATCCGACGGACAGCATTCGCTGCTCGACATCGCGGAGCGCGCCGGAACCCCGTTTGAAACGATTCATGCCGCGGCGCAGACACTTGCACATCACGGATTGCTACGATGACACAGGAGGCCGGGTAACCACACTCTTACCCAAGGAGGGCCACCATGAATAACACGGTCTATTTCGAGGCCCCGGTGAGCGACGACGTTCGGAGACAGATGCTCTTCGACGGTCAACTGTTCGTCTATTTACCGAGAAAGAGCACCCTGGCTTTCATCGAGTTTGCGCGAAAGCTGATTGCCGAGGCCTTTGCCCCTCATGATCCGGAGTATGCGCAATATCACATGCCGGTGGAGCAGTATGCGGAGATACTCGGAAAGTTGAAGCCTCACTTCATTCATCATCCGGAATCAAAGCGGCACGTGAAGGCTATTCTTGCCGACCTGGGCTGCGATCTGGGGAAAACCTACTTCGATGTGCCGAAAATGAGGAGTTCAACAAGCGATAACTACCTCACGACGGGCATTGCCTACGCCTGGCATCCGCACCGCGATACGTGGTATTCGGCTCCCCTTTGTCAGATTAATTGGTGGATCCCGATCTATGACATTCGGTCTGACAACGCCATGGCGTTCCATCCCCAATATTGGAATCGGCCCGTTCGAAATAGTTCGAGTGACTACAACTACTATCTCTGGAATCAGCAGCATCGCGGCAAGCATGTGGTGCAATATCTCAAGGAAGATCCTCGGCCGCTCCCGCGCGCGACCGAACCGCTGGAGTTGTTGGATCCCCAGCTTCGCTTGATCGTGCCGGCCGGTGGTATCATTCTGTTTTCTGCTGCCCAGATGCACTCCAGTGTCCCCAATACGTCGGGAAAGACGCGGTTCAGTATCGACTTTCGGGTGGTCCATCTGGACGACGTGGCGTCGAAGCGGGGAGCGCCACACACCGATGAAGCATGCACAGGGACCACCATGCGAGATTATTTGCGTGGCACTGATCTTTCCCGCATTCCAGATGACTTAGTTGCGCTCTACGATGACGGCACTGCGGTGCAAGGGGAAGTCGTGTATCAGCATAAGGACTGATCGACAACCGCATGACAAACGCTCCATCGAGACACCCCAGCGACACAGAACAGAAAGCTGAGGACGTGATCGGGCTGGTCCCTGCAGCGGGGAGGGCAAAACGGATTGCGCCGTTGCCCTGCAGCAAAGAACTCTATCCGATCGGCTTCGCCCGAAAGGGCGCGAACGGAGAGCCGCGCACCAAAGTCGTCAGCGAATATCTTTTCGACAAGTTCAGGAATGCGCACATTAAAAAGGCGATTCTTGTGATTCGCGACGGGAAATGGGACATTCCGGCTTACTTCGGGGATGGCAAAATCGTTGGCATGGACTTGGCGTATGTAGTGATTGCGGAGTCTTGTGGACCTCCCGACACCATCGATCGCGCCTATCCATTCGTTGCACAAAAGCGGATTGCCTTCGGGTTTCCTGACATTCTGTTCGGTCCCGACGATGTCTTCGCTCGATTGCTACAGCATCAGGCAAGCTCCAGGTGCGACGTGGTTCTGGGCTTGTACCCAGCTCACGATACCCGCCTGATGGACATGGTTGACATGGACGACCACGGCAGGGTGCGCGCGATTTTGCTCAAACCGAGGGAAACCGATCTCAAGTACGCCTGGATCTGTGCTGTCTGGACCCCGATATTCACAAGCTTTTTACACCGCGTTCTTACATCCCAAGAGACAAGGAAGAACCTTGGAGAGCTTGCGAAGACTGGTGCGGATCCTCAGGGCGACCTGCCCATAGGACTCATCCTTCAGGCCGCCGTCCGGGAGGGGTTGCATGTCGAGGGACTGGCTTTTCCCCAAGAATCGTATGTCGATATTGGAACACCTGCGGATCTTTTTCGTACGGTGAGACGCTACGCTGAATCCAAAGACAGCTAGAGTGACAAACGGTTACGACGCATGAAATTCGAGAAATCGGAGGCACTCAAAAGAAAAGCCCATCTCCTGATACCAGGCGGAAGCCATACCTATGCGAAAGGGGACGATCAATATCCCGAGCATTCCCCTGGCTTTCTGTGTCGAGGAGAGGGATCTCACGTTTGGGACGTTGACGGGAATGAGTTTATTGAGTATGGCATGGGCCTTAGAGCAGTTTCACTAGGCCATGGGTACAAGTCGGTGGTAGACGCCGCATCTAAGCAGATGGTGAGGGGTATCAATTTTACCAGGCCGATGCCGATCGAGGTGGAGTGCGCGGAGGAGTTGCTCAGCGTCATCCGCGGTGGAGAAATGGTAAAGTTTGCCAAGAACGGATCCGATGTCACCAGCGCGGCAGTCCGTCTATCTAGGGCCTACACCGGAAGGGATCGTATTGCTATCTGTGGCGACCATCCGTTCTTCTCAGTGGATGACTGGTTCATTGGGTCGACGCCCATGAACGCAGGTATCCCATCGGCCGTTCGCGAACTGACGGTGAAGTTCGAGTACAACAACCTCCGAAGTCTTGAGGCCCTATTTGAGCAATATCCCGACCAGATAGCCTGCGTCATAATGGAGGGCGAGAAGGAATGCGAACCGGCCAATGGGTTTCTTCAAGGAGTGCAAGAACTCTGCAGGACCAAAGGAGCGCTTTTTATTCTTGACGAGATGATTACCGGATTTAGGTGGCACCTCGGCGGCGCCCAGGGATTCTACGGGCTTACTCCTGACCTGTCCACATTCGGAAAGGCCCTGGGTAACGGGTTCTCCGTAGCCGCTCTTGTGGGAAAGCGGGAAATCATGCGCCTCGGTGGGTTGGACCATGACATGCAGCGAGTGTTTCTGCTCTCATACACTCATGGAGCGGAGAGTCACGCACTTGCTGCTGCTCGGGAAGTGATTCGAATTTACAAAACCGAGCCAGTTATCGAGACGCTTTGGGAGAGAGGAAGAGCTCTTCAGTCGGGCATTCAGAAGGCCATTGAAGAAGAGAAGTTGACACAGTATTTCCACATACTCGGGAAGCCATGTTGTTTGATCTATTCCACGCTTGACGATGAACGCAAACCGTCACAATCTTTCAGGACGTTGTTTCTCCAAGAGACTATTAAGAGAGGAATCATCGCTCCCTCCTTTGTCGTCAGCTATTCTCATAGCGAAAGCGATATCAACAGGACTGTCGATGCCGTCCATGAGGCGCTAGTGGTTTACCGGAAGGCACTTGAAGAGGGGATTGGCAAGTATCTTCACGGTCGTCCAGTTAAACCAGTGTTTCGGCGCTTCAACTGAACGTTCGTGCCAGCTTCTCCTCAGAGGAAAACCAACCAATGGCTACTGCTGTTTCGGCGGAACGGATTATGTGCGAGAGATGAAGGAAGTGAACAGAAGCTACGGATGAACGTGTCGATTGTACTTTCATGCACGCGAAGGCATATTCTGATTGCGTCCCTTTTGTGCTTGCTAGGAATGACAACGGCTTCTTCCGCCTCAACCCTTGGCCGTAGGATGCGAATTGGATTGTCTGGAAAGATGGAGAAGGAGATCGAATCGAAAATTTTCGGCCGAGATGGATTGCAGCACAAGGAGGACCGAGCACTCTCTTCAACTGAATACGCGTCCTTGGTGACTCTTGCTGCCATTGTTCTCCCCTCGGAAGCGAATAGTCCCGGGGCGATGGAAGCTGCTGTCGCGCAAAAGATCACCGCATTGCTCGCGCAAGATCCTTCCATGAGGAATTTGTATGCGGCAGGCCTTTCGTCATTCAGTCGACTGGCTGAGTCCCGTTATGGGACTGGATTCCTTTCTCTTGCGCCATCTCAGCAGCTCGAACTGGTCACCTTCTTGGATACTGTCGGGAAAGCCATATACGCTGAAGCGAGCACATTCACTGCGAGGGTACGACGGAAACTGCATTACTGGTATTACGGCAACTGGCTAGGACTGACCCCGACAGTGGACTTCTGGCGGCAGTTGCAGTCAGATATCGTGACTCAATTCTATGCCAGTTCGGTTGCCTGGGATTGGCTCGGATATGACGGCCCTCCTTTCCCGCTCGGATATGTGAACCGTTTCAATTCACCCAGAAGTTAAGCTTTTCCGTTCTCGTTCATCATGGCTAACGTTCAAGTTCGATCCAGTCCCATGGACGTTGTCGTGGTTGGCTGCGGAGCTGGCGGATCGGTCGTGGCTAAAGAGTTGGGCGAAGCTGGGATGTCCGTCATTGTGCTTGACGCCGGCCGGCGCTTCAATCCCGAACGAGACTACCGTTCGGATCGACCGGATTTTCCAGTCGGAGCATGGAAGGTATTTGAGCCGGAAGATCCCCGCCGAGATTTGTATACTGCCGGACCGCAGGGATTTCGTTATGTCCGCGTGAAGGGTATCGGGGGCACCACGGTGGTCAGTTGGGGGGTCTCGCCGCGACTTCACGAATCCGACTTTCGCGTGCGGAGTGAGGACGGCGTAGCAGACGATTGGCCGCTGAGTTATGCCGAGTTGGAACCCTATTACACTCGTGTCGAATACGAACTCGGGGTATCCGGTTCGGATGGCGACGGGCGAAATCCTTTTGACTCGCCGAGAAGCAAGCCGTTCCCGACACCTCCCCACCCCATGACTAGAGCCGGAGAAGTTATCGCCCAAGGAGCAAGAAAGCTTGGACTACACCCGTTCGTTCCTGCTCTTGCCATTCCTACAACAAATTGGGGAGGTCGGCCTGCCTGTATCGAGGCAGGCGTGTGTGGCTACGGATGTCGGATCTCTGCCAAGTCCAGCGCGGATGTCACCTATGTCCGCAAGGCCGAGGCGACCGGGAAAGTCACGATTCTGGAATCCTGCACGGCGCGAGAGATCACAATCAACTCTTCAAATCGCGTGCGCAGCGTGGTGTTCTTTGACGGTGAGGGGCGAGAACATGAGGTGAGAGCCAGAGCTGTTGTGCTCGCAGCCAACGCCATTGAGACGCCACGGCTCCTGTTGCTGAGCACTTCGCGCCTCTACCCGAATGGGCTGGCCAATTCCAGCGGACTGGTCGGCAAGTACTTGACGGAGCATCTGGATGTGGGAGCACGGGCCAGATTTGCTCTGCCGCTAAAAAATTGGCAAGGAGTTCCCGTGTCCGCCATGATCCAGGACTACTACGAGACAAGAAAGGACAATCCATTCGCTCGAGGTTGGCTGCTCGAGGTCGCGACTGCGAACACTTGGCCGATTGCTGTCGCGAAGCGCGTCGGCGGGTGGGGAGTCGCTCATAAAACCCGCGTAAGAGAATTGTTCGGTCATGTATTGGAGGTGTACGCGCAGGGAGAACAGTTGCCGGATATTCGGAACCAGGTCAGCCTCGACCAAACCGTCACCGACCATCTCGGCCTGCCAGTTCCACACATCGTCAGCAAACCCCGCGGAAACGATCTTGCGATGTTACCGGCCATGATGCGCAGCATCCGCGAACTCTTGCAAGTATCCCGTGCAGACGAGATCCTGGACTCATGGTCTCATCAACCCGGTGCGTCCATCCACTATATGGGGACCTGTCGGATGGGAACCGATCCTCGCAAGTCCGTGACAGATCGGTGGGGACGCACGCACGACGTAGCAAATCTCTTCATCGCCGACAGCAGCACGTTCGTGACCGGAGGTGCTGCGCATCCTTCCTTGACGATCATGGCGTTGGCGGCACGGACTGCGGCTTATATGGTCGAGTTATTCAAACGCGGAGACCTTTAGAAGCGTATGGCTGTGTACATACTTGGCATCTCGGCCTTTTACCATGATTCGGCCGCCGCTCTCTTAAAAGACGGTGAGATTGTCGCGGCAGCTCAAGAGGAACGGTTCACCCGCGTGAAACACGACTCCCGTTTCCCGTATCGAGCCGTGGCGTATTGCTTAGCGCAGGCTGGCATCCAAGCGGCAGATCTGCAATATGCGGTCTTTTATGAGAAACCGTATGCGAAGTTCGAACGCCTGCTGGAAACGTATTTGCAGTTTGCCCCCGAAGGGTTCCCGTCGTTTCGACGGTCCATCGGTCTGTGGGCGAAACACCGGCTCCGGATGAGGGAGGAGATTTTGGAAGGACTTGGCGAGAGCTTTCGCGGTGAACTCTACTTTACCGATCACCATGAGTCCCATGCCGCGAGCGCGTTCTTCCCCTCACCGTTTGAGGAGGCCGCGGTGCTGACACTGGACGCCGTTGGAGGATGGGGGACCAGCTCGATCGGCATGGGCCGTGGCCACCAGTTGACGTTGACCCACGAAATGCGCTTCCCACATTCGCTCGGCATGTTGTACTCGGCCTTTACCTATTACACTGGCTTTAAGGTCAATTCCGGCGAATACAAGATGATGGGTCTAGCGCCGTATGGCCGGCCGAAATACGTCAAATTGATCATGGACAATCTTCTGGAGCTTCGCGAGGACGGTTCATTGTGGCTCGACATGAGCTATTTCAATTATTGTCAGGGGCTCACGATGACGTCGGATAAGTTTCATGCCTTGTTCGGCGGCCCCCCGCGCAAACCGGAAAGCGATATCACGCAGAAAGAGATGGATATCGCCGCGTCGATCCAAGTGGTTTGTGAAGAAGTCGTTCTGCACGCCGCCAGGTATGCCTATCGATTGACCAATGCCCGCAACCTCGTGATGGCCGGAGGGGTAGCCTTAAATTGCGTGGCAAACGGACGGGTTCTGCGCGAAGGGCCTTTTCGCAACCTTTGGATTCAACCGGCTGCCGGCGACGCCGGCGGTGCGCTGGGGGCGGCATTGTTGGTGTGGCATCACCGGCTCGGACGCCCTCGCCCAGTCGGTCAGGGCGACAGCCAAAAGGGCTCGCTCCTGGGCCCTTCGTTCGTCAACGAGGAGATCGGCTTATACCTGGACTCGGTCGGAGCCGTCTACGAGTACGTGCCTGACGAGGAGCAACTGCTCACGCGGGTCGCCGACCTGATCGCCCGAGAAAACGTCGTGGGGTGGTTCCATGGACGGATGGAATACGGGCCGCGAGCGTTGGGCAGCCGCAGTATTCTTGGCGACCCGCGGTCGCCACGCATGCAACAGATCATGAATGTCAAAATTAAGTTCCGTGAGTCTTTCCGTCCGTTTGCTCCTTGCGTCCTGAAAGAATATGCCCATGAGATTTTCGAGTTCGAAGAAGGACAAGAAAGCCCCTATATGCTCCTTGTTGTGCCAATTCGAGAAAAGTGGCGCAGGCAATTGACAGACGAGGAGCAACGCCGCATGGAAGATCCCGATTTGCGTGTTCGGGTCGCTGTGCCGAGGTCGACCTTGCCGGCGATTACGCACGTGGATTATTCCGCTCGGATTCAAACCGTGGATGCAGAAAGGCATGGGCGGTTTTATCGGCTGATGCGGCGTTTTTACGAACGGACCGGCTGTCCGGTCCTCATCAACACCAGCTTCAACATTCGGGGGGAACCGATCGTATGCACGCCTGAAGATGCGTTTCGGTGCTTCATGGCGACGAACATGGATTGCCTGGTCCTAGAAAATTACATTTTGCTGAAGGCGAGTCAACCGCAGGGTTCGCTCGAAGACGCCGAGACCTATAAGGCTCAATACGCGCTGGATTGAGGTTCCTTATGCTTCTGCCTTTGCATCCGCGTCGGGCCTGGCTCCAAAGCTTTTGGATCGTCATGTGTTCAATGATCGGGTTGCTTGCCGGGGGCTGCCTTGCCGTTCGATTGGGGATTCCGTGGATCGCGGCTGGTGTGCTTGCCGGAGCACTGCTGAGCGCCATCGGGTTTCTGGTTCCGACCGTAGCACGCGGTCCGTACCGGCTGTGGTTTCGAGTCACAGATTTCTATTTCCGCATGGTTCGCCTTGCCGTGAAGACAGTGTGCTACTTCGTGGTCTTTGTAGTCGTGGGGCGCAGGAAATCTTCTCTGTTGTGTGATCGGCCGACTGCGATGGCGTCGATATGGGTGCCGCGCCACACCCTGCCGGTCACAAATTATCCGCATGAGTATGAGGGCGAGACCCGCGAGGTTAAACAGCGGCCCTGGGTTTCGGTCTATCTCTCTTGGGCCCGCTCTACCGGGCACGGGTGGGCGATTTCATTGCTTCCTTTCCTGCTCCTGCTCTCGGTTCTTGAACCGGAACAGGAACGCGCCTTTCCTGCTGGCATCTACACGCTTTTTTAAGCCTTATGACCTTCGCAGACTGGTCAAAAGCCCGGGGTCGATACGGGCTCGCGCTGCTCGCATCAGGAATCGCTCTTATCGTGATTTCTCCTCTGTTGGTGATCGGACTTCCTTTTTGGCTGGCGATTGGGCTGATGCGATGGACTGCCCGGCAGATGGAACCTTCTATCAAACGTTGGCAAGACATTTTCGAATTCGATCCGGTGCTCGGCTGGAAAGCCAAGGGCAATCTTGATTGCTATGTCCTCGAAGACCGCGACGATGTGTTTCATGTCGTGACGGATCAGTTCGGTTGGGCAGGCAGAGCCACGATCGCCGAAAGCGACGTGATCGTCGTCGGGGATTCTCACGCATGGGGGTACGGCATGGATCATGCCAAGGCATTCTTTAATCTGAATCCTGGCATGCGGATCAAAACGATTGGCGCTCCTGGATACAACCTCGTACAGGAACTTTTGTTATTGGAACAATTAGCGTCTCAGCTTAAAGGGAAGCTTGTCGTGTGGTTCGTCTACATTGGAAACGACTTGTCCGACAATCTTAATCCGGAAGATGAAGGCTATCGAGCGCCATTTGTGCGGCAGGTCCAGGGAGACAGCCGATGGGAGATCGTCACCCGCCACCTTTCGCCGGCGAAGTGGACTTGCAGCAACAATTTTGAATTGCGTCGTGTTCATGCCGTGCTTGCGGCTCTCCACAGCGAAACCTCTTTCGCCAAGCGTGCCTATGAAGCCTGTGAGTTTCTTTTGAATCGCGGCAGCCGCCTCTGCCGAGCGGCAGGAGCGGAGCTTGTCGTGCTCTCCATTCCGGCTGTGGAGACGATCAGTGAACCGCGCATGCAGGCCCTGTGCGCGGCGAAGTCGTTCCATGCGCCAGTAGACCGCAATTTGCCAGACCGTAAGCTGAACGAGATATGCACTAGACTTGGGATTCGGTACGAATCGTTGACATCACGCCTGGAGGTTCGTCATTACAAGGCGCGCGACGATCACTGGACCGAAGAAGGACATCGCCAAGTGGCGGCGGTTCTTTGGAATTTGTACAGTCAATTTCGGAGCGGAGTCGGAACCACACGCTCGACCCATTCCGATGACCATCGCTTCGTTTCTGTCTCGCCTTAACGGTTCTAATAGGCGACACGGCTCCACATGACCTCTCTATTCGATTCGCCAGAGAGGAACTTCGCTCAATCTCTCCCGAGCTGGTCCGTCATTGTCGCGCTATTTGCTTTAGAGGGATCCGGTGTTCTCGCGTTATTAGCTCTTTATAAAAAGGGTGAGCGAGAATTTTCGGCGTTCCTTCAGAGCAACGCGGGAGTGTTTTTCGTCATCGGCCTCGTTATTTTCGCCGTCGCGACTGGATGGATAAGCCGTGCCTGCATTCTCAGTTTCCGTGACAGAAATGCGTGGCGAATGGTTCAGCTCACGGTGACGATGAACCTGTTAACCATCTTCTTGGTTCTGGGATGCAGTGAACTCGCGATTTGGGTTCTCGTGAAACGGACGCCACAGGGCGATACCGTCAACGGCTTGTTGTTGCTTCCCAAACCGTGGGACCGGGTGCGGGCGCACTACCTTGCCATATGGGAGAAAGCCTCCGGGAATCAGCAATACGGGCTTGCTTCGGGCGATAGCTACTGGGTGTACGACCAAGACCTTGGTTGGTCAATCGGCCCCAATCGCAGGAGCGCGAACGGACTCTATTTTTCCAATTCTCAGGGTTTGCGCGCCCCCCAGCCTGGAAAAAGCTTTTCTCTGCCTCACGCTGCGTCCTTGATTGCCGTGCTCGGAGATTCATTTACATTCGGCGAAGAGGTGGCGTATGAGGACACATGGGCAGCGTGGCTTGAAAAGCTTTTGGGAGAGCGCTTCGCCGTCGCAAACTTCGGTGTGGGGGGGTATGGCGTCGATCAGGCGTATCTTCGTTATCTCCGAGACGTACGGCCGTGGCATCCTGCAATCGCTGTGTTGGGTTTCATTTCCCACGATCTGCTTCGGTCGATGGTGGTGTACCCGTTTTTGAATTACCCTGAGTGGGAATGGCCGTTTTCAAAGCCGCGTTTCCTTGCAACCACAGCGGAACTTCGGGTGCTTAATACTCCCGCCATTCCACCCGATATGATCTTCGCCAAATCATCGATCGCTGACCTGCCATACCTTCCATACGACATGGGCTACACCCCGTTCGAATGGCAGCGCGAATGGTATCATGTCTCTTACTCCGTGCGATTCCTGTTAACCAGATTCCCTCGGTGGAGGCCTCTAAACGCCAATGCCTCTGCGGAAGCGATGTTCGCGCTCAATGAACGAATCTTACGCTCATTCATTCAACAAGCAACCCTGTCAAGCACGATTCCGGTGATTGTCTATTTTCCCACTGCGAGAGACTTTGATCTTCAACGACCGAATCTCACTGGCAAGAGATTTCTCCAAATTCTCCAACGGAGCGGCATCCCGTATTTTGATTCGACCTCTTGCCTGTTACAGGTGCCAGAAGCAAAGCGGTTCGAGCCTGGCGGACATTATTCACCGCGCGCCAATGTTGCCGTGGCTGAGTGCCTGGCTCAGTACCTTCGTCAGAATATCCTGCCCATGCTTGAAAGCTCGCAATTGCGAGGCGAAGCTCACCGTGTGTTTCATTAGAGGATCTTCTATGGGCGTAGCATCTCCGACTGTCAGCGTTCTCATTCCGACCTACAACCGAGCTGTCTTTCTCAAGCAAGCTATTGCCAGTGTCCTGGTGCAGACCTTTGACGATTTCGAGTTAATCATTTCTGATAATGCCTCGACGGATGGCACCTACGAGATCGTCAAGTCGTTTGCGGACCCTCGCATCATTTATTCCCGGAATCCGTGCAATATCGGATGTTCAGGGAACATGAGACAGTGCCTAGCTCTGGCGCGTGGGCAGTACGTGACCTTTCTCCCAGACGACGATCTCATGATGCCCGAAAATTTGGAACGCAAGGTCGAGGTTCTGCGTCGCCATCCTCGTGTTGGGTTGGTGCATTCGCGATTTCATATGATCGACGAGGAGGGGTGGTTACTTAAAGAAAGTACAAATTGGGGTCATGGACCGGAGCGAGATACTGATGTAATCGAACCAGGCTATGCTGTCCTTACGCGCATGTTAACTGGATATTGTGAAATCAATTTGCCGACGGCTCTGTTTCGCAGGGATGTGCGCGATCGGATCGGCCAATGGACGGCTCAATTACGCCACAACGATGACTTCGAGTATTGGATGCGGATTGCCGTATTCTATGACGTGGCCTATTTGGCTGCTCCGCTGATTAAGTGGCGATGGCACAAGGGCAGTCTAACAAGCCAGCATATAAAAACAGAAGGCGGCACCGGGGTAACGGCCGAAGGGCTCTACGAACAGTTATTGGCGAAACAGATGGTGCTCGAACGGTATCGACGAATTCCCGAAGTCGCTGCGCTGAAGCGGTTGGTCCGTCAGGAAACCCGCGATCGAGTCGTTCTCCAAGCCGACGTTATGCTTGATAATGAAGGCTCTCCTCAAGAAGTGCGGGCGTTTCTTCTCAAGATGTGTCGTACATTTCCTGCTCTGCGTCTGTCGTTCAAGGTCTGGAAAACCTTTATGAAGACTGTCTTGAGCCCGCGCACTGTGCAAATCTTGAAAGCCTTGAAAGCCGTCTGCCGCCTCTAATCCGCATACCAACTTCCGTCTGACCTCGGGGCACTGACAACTGCTGTCACCTTGGGTTTTTGACGTAATGAGGAAGCCCTGGACAATAGTGTAGGTTCACAATGGTGACGCCGGTGGATCCAAGCGGTTCGCGTTTGAAATGGTGCGAGCGCTATCCAAGCGCGGGCATGCCGTCGACGAATTCATCATTCGTGGTTCTGTGAACAATACGGACTATCTTTCCCTGAGACCGTTTGTCAGATCGTCCACGGAGGTCATCATCATGGATCCTGATCTATCATGGCTGCGCCCTATTTGCTGTATTCATCTGTGTTATTGGAGTACCGTCTTTGGAACTTTTGTCACCAGTCCCGCGACATGACAATTCTTGCGAACAAGATCACCGAATCGGACTATGATCCGGTACACGTAGACCAAAGTCCTTCTCTGACCCACGCGTTGTGTATTTGAGAAACTCTCAAAACATCGGCTGGCACAGCAACATGAATCGCTGCCTGTCACTCGCGAGAGTGAGAATTCCTCACTTTCCTTTTGATGACGATCTGATGATGCCGCAGAATCTTGAACGCAAGGTCGACATGCAGGGCCATTATCCTCAAGTGGGATTGGTGCATTCTAGATATCATGTGTGGTTGACGGCGAGGGCCGAACGCTCCGAGAAAATACCAACTGGCTACACGGACCAGAGCGGACGGCTGATGCGGTAGAGGCTGGCTACACCGTGCTTAAGCGGTTGCTTACGTGTGGCTGCGAGATCAACTTTCCTACCGCGCTGTTCCGACGAGCAGCCTACAACCGACTCGGTGCATTCACGGATAAACTATGCCACAACGACGATTATGAGTACTGGATGCGCCTTGCCCTGTTCTACGATATCGCCTACCTGGTCACGCCGCTGATCAAATGGCGATATCATACAGGGAGTCTGACAGGTCAATACATTCGCAGGGGGCCTACTGGCATTAGTTGTGAAGGCCTGTATGAAAAGTTTCTAGCCAAACCGATGATTCTAGAGACATATGGTGCGATGATCCCTGACAGACATAATCTCATCAAATCGGTACACCGGGAAGCTTGTGAGCGTGTGTGCTTTCAGATCGACTCCATGCTTGACGGCAGAGCGCCTCCGGCTCAGGCCCCGTGCGTTTCTCCTTAAAATGTGCCGTTCGTTTCCGGATCTCTTCTATACGCGTGAAGTGCGGAAATCCTTTTTGAAGACCATGCTGAGCAGGCGCAGCATTGTTTTTCTTAAAAAGATCTGCCCCCTTAGCGTAGAAAGGTAATCACGAATTCACCAACACGTTCGAAGCATGGTCCTACGGGTGTTGTAATGCATCTAAGCATCATTGTAGCAACCTACAATCGTGCCTCAGCCTTGCGGCAAGCGCTCGACAGTTTGGCGGCAATGGTTGTGCCGGAAGAAATTGCCTGGGAAGTGGTGGTTGTCGACAACAACTCCAACGACCGCACAGCGTCGGTAGTGAATGATTTTCAGCAAGCTGGTTTGCCCGTACGCTATGTCTTCGAGGGGAAGCAGGGAAAGTCGTATGCGCTCAATACAGGGATCAGGGAGGCAAAGGGAGAGATCCTGGCCTTTACCGATGACGACTGCCTTGTTGCGCGCGATTGGGCGGCTGCCATCGTAAAGGAGTTCCGCACAGATCACGCGCTCGCCGGGCTCGGCGGACGAGTCGAGCTATACAATCCAACCGATAAGCCGGTCTCCATCCGAACGCGTAGAGAAAGAATGTTGTTTTCTTCTCTTTCCTTTGATCATCTGTTCGCGCTTATCCCAGGATGCAACATGGCATTTCTTCGAAAAGTCTTCGTAGAGGTTGGAGAATTTGACCCTTTCTTTGGACCTGGGGCAAAACCTGGAGCGGTTGCAGAGGATACCGAGTTCTTATACCGGGCCTATAAGAAAGGAATCAGAATGGTTTATTCTCCCGACGTTGTCGTGTTCCATAATCACGGACGGAGGACAGATGAAGAAGTCGAGTCGTTGAACCGAAAGTATGGAATAGGGCGTGGAGCCTTATACTGTAAGCATGTTTTGCGAGGAGATCGAGAGATTCTCAAGATGGCCTACTGGGAGATTTCTTGGACCACAAAGAGTCTACTTTGCGGATTGTTCTCGCAGAAATCGGTTAAAAAGCAGCGGCAATCACTTTGGGCTCTTTTCCTCGGAGCATTGTATTGGGCACTGGCCGGCCGAGGGAAACCTATGGATTGAGAGAATTATGGAGCGGAGCAGGGGGATAACGTGCTTGCTTAGCTGCGTCTCTCTCCCGCCGAAAGGCAGAAGGGATCTTCCACCCTTGCCTGTCCCACTACGGAACGACTGACTCAGGCATGCCCAGGCTCGTTGGGGTCAATTCGCACGACCCTGTCACTTTATCAGCTCCCATAGAGGAGAAGGGGCAATGGAAGAAAGAGTTATTCTTCAGCGCTGCGACCGGTTTGTCGCCAGAACCATGAACTGGCTGTACGACCATCTTCGGTTCGTACCGAATGTCCGCCACTTGATCCTCTGTGGGTCGCTTCAGAACCGCGAGGAATTCCCCGAACTAGAGGCCTGGTGCGTGAATTCGCACAGCTTGGCTCGTCGGCTTTGGCGAAAACTGGCTGGTCAGCGGCCTTATCCAGTGGATCTGATGCGTGTGAAAGCCCGCCATCCCGGTGTGCTGCATTCTCACTTTGGCTATGTCGCGGCGGAAGACTTTGCTCTCCAGGAAGCTTTGAGAATTCCCTGGTTGGTGGGATTCTACGGCGCCGATGTTTACCAATTGGGGCTCCTCTCGGAGTGGCAAGAGATCTATAGGCGGCTGTTCGAACGCCTCTCTTTTGCGCTGGCTCTCGGTCCGGTCATGGCCGATCGCCTGGAGAAGCTGGGTTGTCCCTCTGCAAAGGTAAAGGTTCATCCGCTCGGTGTCGATGTGGACAGTCTGCCATGGCAGCCGCGCGTCCTCAAGCCAGGCCAGCCGTTGAAGCTTCTCTTCGCGGGGACGTTCCGCGAAAAGAAGGGGATTCAGTACGTTCTCGAGGGCGTGGCATTGGCGCATCGCCGGGGTGTGAACCTCCATCTCGATCTGGTCGCTGAAGCAATGGGCAAAAGCGGAGACGAAGAGACCCGTGACGCCACCTTCACTTCCATCAGACGACTGGGGATCGAACATGTGGTCACCTACTCTCCGCTTCTTCCTTTCCGAGCATTGCTGCGACTGAGTCTCAACTGTCATCTCTTTCTTGCACCCAGTGTCACTGCAGCCAACGGGGATTGTGAAGGAACTCCGTTTGTCCTGCAACAGATGATGGCCACAGGCATGCCGGCTATCGCCACCGTGCATTCTGACATTCCTTTCATCTTCGGAGATTTGAAGCACTTGCTTGTGCCCGAACGCGATTCCAGAGCCATTGCGGACAGATTGCAGCTTTATGCGGAGAGCCCGGACCGGCTCATTGAGGATGGAATGGCAATGCGGGAGCGAATTCGATCGGCTTTCGATGTTCGGCGATGCGCCGCACACTTAGCGGAAGTGTACAAGTCGGTTTGTGATGCGAAATGACGAAGAGCCCCTATACCTTAGGGGAGGAGGAATTCATGCGCGTACTCATTACAGGCGGGGCGGGCTTCCTTGGCAGTCACTTATGTGATGCCTTGATCGAACAGGGTCACGAAGTCGTGTGTCTGGACAACTTCTGCACCGGTCGTCCTGACAACATCGCTCACTTGATGGGTCATGAACGGTTCAGCTTCATTCGATACAACGTGTGTGACTATTTACACATCGACGGACCGCTGGATGCCATCATGCATTTCGCATCACCGGCCAGCCCCCAAGATTATTTAGAGATGCCGATTGCCACGCTCAAAGTCGGGGCCTTGGGAACCCACAAAGCCCTGGGTCTGGCTAAAGCCAAAAATGCTCGTTTCTTGTTGGCCAGCACTTCGGAGGTCTACGGCGATCCCCTCGTGAATCCCCAACCGGAAAGCTATTGGGGAAACGTCAATCCGATCAGCCCTCGGGGGGTGTATGACGAAGCCAAACGTTTCGCGGAAGCCATGACCATGGCCTACCACCGCTACCATGGCCTCGACACACGCATTGTCCGGATCTTCAACACCTACGGTCCTCGGATGAGGCCTAACGACGGGCGCGTCGTCTCCAATTTTATCGTGCAGGCCCTTCAGGGCAAGCCGCTCACGGTTTTTGGCAACGGTACTCAAACCCGGAGCTTCTGTTATGTGGACGATCTAGTCCGTGGTCTTCTCGCCCTGCTAATGGCCGATTCAGACAAATCCATCGAAAGGCGGATCGACCGGTCCGACTTTTTGACCACCCGAACGCAAAGCCCTCCCGACAGCATTCACGATCCGATAAACCTCGGCAATCCCCGAGAGTTGACGGTCAACGAGATCGCCGAGCTTGTAGTGCAACTCGTCGGGACAAAGACTTCTATCGACTATCGTCCGCTGCCCGTCGATGACCCACGCGTTCGGCGTCCGGATATCCGTCGGGCCAAGGCGTTGCTCGGCTGGGAACCGCGCATCGATCTCGAAGACGGACTCAGACGGACGATCGACTACTTCAAAAAAGTTTTGTAAGGGCAGCCTGCACCAAGTCATGTCACGCGACTCTTGCGACTTGCGAGTTGCTGCTGGCTAGTTTTGCTATGGAGCCTGCATGAAGATCCTGTCTGTTGTTGGCGCCAGACCGAATTTCATGAAAATTGCGCCCTTAATCCGCGAGATGCAAAGGCATCAGCACATTGCGTCGCTGTTGGTCCACACGGGCCAGCATTACGACGTGCAAATGGCTGGACAGTTTTTTCGTGATCTGGAAATTCCTGATCCCGATATCTGTCTAGACGTCGGATCCGGGTCACATGCCTATCAAACCGCGGAAGTCATGAAACGGTTGGAGCCGGTGATTGAGCGGGAACGACCGGATCTCGTCGTAGTGGTTGGGGACGTCAATTCCACCATGGCGGCCGCGCTGACGGCCGTGAAACTTTTGATTCCTGTCGCTCATATTGAAGCCGGCCTGCGCAGTTTCGACCGGACGATGCCGGAGGAGATCAATCGGGTGGTGACCGATGCCGTCTCCGATTTTCTGTTCGTCACGGAGGAGAGTGGCGTGCAGAATCTTCTCTCTGAAGGAGTGAACAAAAACAAGATCTTTCTGGTCGGCAACGTTATGATCGATTCACTGGAAGCTTCCCGACGACTCTGGAGCCGATCCGATATCCGCGCGAAGCTGGGATTGACGGGACGTGATTACGGCGTAGTGACGCTGCACCGGCCCTCCAATGTTGATCATCCCAACACGCTTTGCCGTATTTTGGAGGCACTCCAGAAGATCGGGCAATCTTTGCCGATCGTGTTTCCTATCCATCCCCGTACCAGAAAGATGCTCGAACGCTCGAGTGCGGTCGGTCATGGGATTCGCCTTGGCATGCCTACCGTTACAGTCAACGGGGTCTATGGCTTCGATCCATTAGGGTATTTGGATTTCATGGCATTGGTGGCCGGAGCTCGGCTTGTGCTGACGGATTCCGGCGGTATACAGGAAGAGACGACCGCGCTCGGCATCCCATGCCTGACCATTCGCGAAAACACGGAACGTCCTGTGACCGTGACTCATGGCACCAATCGGCTGGTCGGAACCTCTCCGGACAAAATCGTGTATGAAGCCGAGAAGGTGTTGACGAGTCCACAACCGAAGCCGTCGCCGCCGCCCTTGTGGGATGGACACGCGTCCGAGCGGATCGTGTCGATCCTGCTCAGGCATTTCGAGACGCACGCGTCTTGGACATGACCTTCTCTTCGGCAAGGGAGATCGTGGTGTGCGGCCCGAGTCATCAGCCGTTGTGGGACAGTTACGTTCAGCAGTCGGATGGCGCAACTATCGGCCATGTATTTGCCTGGCAATCCGTGATCCGAGAGGCCTACGGCCATGAGGCGTTCTACCTTCTGGCCACTGATGGCAGCACCGCGAAAGGCATCTTTCCGCTTGTCTTGGTGAAAAGTATTCTCGGAACTTCACTGACTTCGATGCCGTTCATGGATTACGGCGGTATCTGCGCTGATGATCCGGAAACCGCGCAGGCGTTGCTTGATCGCGCGATTCGCCTCCTATGCGAGCGGCAATGTCGAGCGCTGGAGATTCGGCAAGCGTTTCCCGTGGTTCAAGTAGGTATCTCGCGTTCGGACAAGGTGCGGATGGTGCTGGATTTGTCCGGCGGAATTGACACGCTCTGGCGGTCGTTGCCCGCCAAGGTGCGCAACCAGGTACGCAAGGCTGAAAAGTCCGGACTCACCACTATCATCGGTGGCCCTGAGTTGCTGGATGAGTTCTATACGGTCTTTGCCGTGAACATGCGGGATCTCGGCTCGCCGGTTCATTCCCGAACTTTTTTCCGTCGGATAGGAACGGCGTTCGGCCCTCGGATGCGCGTGATCCTTGTCCGCCACGGGCAAAGCACCGTGGGAGGCGCGGTTTGTCTGTTTTTCAAGGACACGATGCTTGTCCCATGGGCGTCGTCGCTGCGAAAACACTTTTCCAAATGCCCGAACAATCTCCTGTATTGGGAAGCCATCCAACATGGATGTGAGCACGGATACCGGATGTTCGATTTTGGCCGGTCTTCCATGAATTCGGGAACATTCGAGTTTAAGAAACAATGGGGCGCGCAGCCTCTGACGCTACCTTGGCGACTGCTGACACAGGATGGCAGATCCGGCTCGACCCTATTGGGGAGTGAGGGGAAATACCGCTTGTTTGCGGAAATCTGGCGCAGACTACCGGTAAGCGTCTCAAAAATCCTTGGACCGCGCATTCGCAAACACCTCACGAATTAGGCGCAACTGTCCATGTGCGGAATCGTCGGTCTCTATAACTGGCAAGAGCCCACCGAGGTGATCGGAGACCATCTCAAGCGGATGTGTCGGAGCATTGCGCACCGTGGACCAGACGACGAGGGGAGTTTTCTTGCCAGGGGAATCGGCCTCGGCATGCGACGCCTGAGCATCATCGATGTGGAGGGCGGGCATCAACCGATTTCCAACGAGGACGGAACGGTCACGGTAGTCTTCAACGGTGAAATCTACAATTACCGCGAGCTTCGCGAGATCTTAACTCGTCGCGGTCACCGCTTTCGAACCCAGACCGACACCGAAGTGATCGTTCATGCATACGAAGAGGATGGTCCGGATTGTGTTAAACAATTCAACGGCATTTTCGCTTTCGCCTTATGGGATGCAAGGGCCGGACGGCTCGTCGTCGCCCGGGATCGGATGGGGGTGAAGCCCCTCTATTACGCCAACACACCGCGAGGATTCGCTCTTGCTTCCGAGGTGAAAGCACTGCTGACGATCTCTGAAGTTCCACGAGTGCTCGATCCGGTGGCAGTTGCCCAATTCTTTCGCCTAGGCTTCGTGACTCCTCCCCGCACCCTTTTTGGCGGCATCCACAAGTTACTGGCCGGTTGGCGTTTGGTTGCCGAGCAAGGAACGTTTCACTTGCAGCAATATTGGGATCTCAATTTTGTCCGCCCCGATATCGTGCCGACTTTCGAAGAATGTTGCGAAGAACTGAGAACAGTTTTGCGGGAGGCGGTCACAAGCCAGATGGTCAGTGACGTGCCGTTGGGCGCGTTTCTCAGCGGCGGGGTTGATTCGACCGCTGTGGTCGCGTTCATGCAGCAAGCGGCCACCCATGGCGTCAGGACGTATAGCATCGGGTTTGACGCGCAATATGCCTATCACAACGAAGCGCCGTTTGCGGAAGCCGCGGCACGGGCGTTGGGGACGAAACACCAGACATTGATCGTCCGCCCCCATGTCGCCAATCTACTTCCCAAGCTTGTCGAAATGCTGGATGAACCGTTGACCGACACGTCGTTCCTTCTTTCCTATCTGGTCAGCGAGCTTGCCAGCCGTGATGTCAAAGTCACGCTGTCCGGGTTGGGCGGAGATGAATTATTCGGGGGATATCGTCGCTATCTTGCATCCTCGCTGAACCGCCTGGTGGCTTGGATTCCAGAGAACGTGCGGAGATCGATCGGAAAACTGCTCGACCACGGGCTTCGCGCAGACCGAGGGACGGTCTGGGGAAATCTCGGTCGCTATGGAAAGACATGGGGACGGACTGCAGCCCTTCCGATGGCCCAGCAGTATGTCGGACTTTTGTCTGTTCTGTCGGTCGAGTTGGTCAATGCGCTGTTGAACCGTCCGATGTCGGATCTCGATCCGGGGGGAGAGTTGATCGAGATCTATGATCGGGCGAAAGCCGAGTCCTCGCTGGATCGTTTGATGTACGTCGATGTGAAAACCGTCCTTCCAGAGAGCCTGCTTCTGCTCACCGACAAAATGGGAATGGCGAATTCGCTCGAGGTCCGCGTACCTTTTCTTGACAACCGGGTCGTTGACTTCATTCGCCGCGTTCCCGCTCATTATCGCGTACGCCGATGGACTTTGAAGCATCTGCTGAAGACTGCGCTCAGAGGTATCGTTCCGGACTTTGTTCTCGACCGTTCCAAACGAGGGTTCGGCGGTCCGATGGGAACCTGGCTACGAACGGATCTTCGGCCCTTACTCACTCAATTGCTCGCGAAAGACCGTTTGAAGCGTGAAGGCATTTTAAACGCCGACGTCGTCGCCCGCGTGATCGCGGCTCATGATGCGGGAAGGGAGGATTATACCGAGGCGATCTTGGCGTGCTTGGTGTTTGAACTGTGGCGTGATCGGTTTCGCGTGGCGCTTCCATGAGGACGCTGGCAATTATCACCGCATGGACAGCTTTCGGCTTGGTGGGGTATGTCTACTTCGGATATCCCTTGGTCTTGTGGTGCTTGGCCCGCCTCAGACCGCGCACTGTGTCGACCGACGCCATAACACCGTCGGTTACGCTGTTGATTTCCGCGTACAATGAAGAGCAGGCGATGAAATCGAAATTGGACAATACGCTTTGTTTGGACTATCCGCGGGATAAACTCCAGATCATCGTGGTGTCCGACGCGTCGACGGACGGCACGGATCAAATCGTGCGTTCCTTCGAAGACCAGGGCGTTATCTTGCTGCGCATGCCGATACGAGGCGGGAAAACGGTCGGGCTCAATGCCGCCTTGACGCTGGCTACAGGCGATATCGTTGTCTTCAGCGATGCGAATATCTTATATCGGCCGGATATGCTTCGGAACTTGGTCAAAGGCTTCGCCGATCCCAGCGTTGGGTGTGTGACAGGCGATTCGCGCTATGTCGAAGGAGGGCAATCAGCAGCGGATATACAGGAAAACACCTACTGGAGCTACGAACGGATGATTCGGTTATGGGAAAGCCTGGTCGGCAGTACCGTAGGAGGAGACGGTGCCATCTTTGCCATTCGCAGGCAGCTCTATACTCCTTTGGCTCCAGAGGCGATCAATGATCTGGTGATTCCCCTTCAGATCGTCGCTAAGGGCTACCGGGCGATTTACGAACCGACGGCGGTCGGCTATGAACCAACGGCCGGAGACTTTTGGAAGGAGTTTCGTCGAAAGCGACGGATTGTCAACCGGAGTTGGCGCGGAATCATGAGTGTCGCCGATGTGCTCAAACCGTGGCGCGTGGGTATGTTCGCTTGGCAAGTCTGGTCCCACAAAATCCTTCGCTGGTTGGTTCTCCCCCTGATCATGATCGCGGTGGTTGGATGTCTGGTTGCTGCGCAGGATGGATGGGCGTATCGAGTCGGTCTGCTGGGATTTGCCTTGAGTGTCGGGCTGGCTGGCATGGGGGCGGTCGTCCAGGATCAAGGGGGTATCGGTGCGCGTATTGCCCACGGCATGTTTTATTTTTATCTGGTCAATCTTGCCGCCGTGCTCGGGATAGCCCGTGCTATCCGAGGGGATGTCGAGATGGTCTGGACACCTGAACGCCCCTAACTTTGCACTGGCGGTTAGATAAAAAGGGCAACTGGACCATGCGCCATCTCCTTAAGCGTGTCCTGCCTTCCAGTATTGTTTACGGGCTATGCTTTCCATAGAAGAGGGCATGCGCCAGCACCTGTATCGACCGAGCCACCTAATCATCATGTGGCGTGATCCTCAAAGGTCCGAAGGCGACGGTGCCCTCGACGAAGGGAGCCGGATGGTTTTCCGGCAAGCCCTGCTGGATTGGTTGTGCCGGGCCCAGGATGCAACAGGCATCGTCGGGGTGGCAGGGGACTACAGTTTCTCGCATGGATGGAGCGCGGCGTACCCCGAGACCACCTGCTACATTATCCCAGCGTTCCTGGAAGCGGCTAGACGGTGCAAGATGTCGGAGTATGAAGAACGGGCTAGGCGGATGGCTGATTGGGAAGTGAGCATTCAACTAGCCGATGGCTTCTGGCAATCCGGCTTTGTCACTGCCCCGAAGGTACCGGCGGTCTTTATAATGAAGACGGAGGCCGGCGGCAATTCACCTATTGGAACATGTCTAATACCTAATTTCACCCGTGTAGCCTGGCCGTTGCTTGCTCTCGCCACGGTCACTGGCGAGGTTTCTTACCGCCACAGCGCCGTTCGGTTCTTGGAATGGGCCGCCCGTTGCCCGCATGATACGGGCTGGTTCGAGCACTGCGCTCTGGAACCGAACGAACCGCCGCTCCTGCACACGATTGGCTACACGATCGAAGGATTCCTCGAGTCCGGACTCCTTCTCAAGGAAGATCGCTGGATCACTGTCGGGCAATGTGCGGCAGACGCGCTGCTGCATCGATACGAAGTGTGCCGCTGCCTCGCCGGCACCTATGCAGAGGGTTGGAAAGGCGATCGTTCGTTTTCCTGTTTGACCGGCTGCGCCCGAATCAGCCCGAATCTGGAACCGATTGTACGAAATTACCCGAGACATCCGAGACCTCAATACAGCGCTGAAGTTGAATGACTTTGTCATCGCCTGAATCGATCTTCGGTCAGGTAATGCCGGGCTCCGCGGTGGCGTGTCGGGGTCCTATCCAGTGTGGGGCCTTATATGTCCTATCGTGTTCCCAACTGGGCAGCCAAGTTCACGCTCGATGCGTTATTTGCGGAAGGAGACGCCATGGTCATGTTTCGGAGCCTCTACAATGACCATCGTCATTCTGTGCGGATACCTCAATAGGTAGTCTGTACACCAGGGATATTCTGAAGGAGCTTAATAAGAGGACCCACGGATTCACGTTTCCTTTTGTGGCGGCTCGATGGATCGTCCGTCGTTTTTTGACCGTGCTTCGGGCATTGCTGAATATGCCCCAAAACCAGCGTCCCACCCTCGAGTCTGAAACGGCTGCCCAAGGTGGGTGCTTTTTTGTCGTCGAAGACGTCAACTGCGAAGAGACCCGTCGTGTGTTGAGTGAGCTCCACGTCGATCTGATGATTCTCGGCGGGGTGCCGATTGTCAAAGCACCCATCCTTGATGGTGCCCCGCATTGGAACGTTGAACGCACACCAGGGACCGCTTCCACAACTGCGTGGCATGAACGCTATTGAATGGGCGCTTCTTAAAGGAAGCCCGTCTTCCACCACTGTGCATTTCGTTGATCCCGGTGTGGATACCGGAGATATCATCGCTCTGAAGCGTATCCCGATTCATTTCGGCGACACGCTTGCTTCCGTTCGAGCCACTGCGAGCCGGGTGCAAAGTCAGCTTCTTGCGCAAACGGCGTATGAGGCCGGCAAAGGTTGCCTCCCCAGGCAGTCACAGCGTAAAGAGGATGGCAAGCAATATTACGCCATGCATCCCCGCTTGAAGGTTTTCGCGGAAGCACGGTCGTCTCAGTTCATTCAAGGCACTGCATGAACGTCTGCGACACCCGTGATTCGAGCCTGTCTTCGTTAAAACCGAGATCGTCTTTCTTGGCCATGATCCGAGCCGATCTCGCTCGCTTTCGGGAGGACAATGGAGGCCTCCGAAACCTTATCAGGGGCCTTGCGTCACAGGGATTTCTAGCGATCCTGGTTTATCGATTCTTTCGGTGGTTTCACGAACGCGGCATTCCGACCCAGCCGTTTCGGTTTCTGGCCGAACGATTGGTAGAAATGACAACTGGTATCTCCATTCCTGTGGAAGCACAAATCGGAAAGGGTCTTCGCATCCACCATTTTGGGGGGGTCATCCTGCATCCGGAGGTCGTGATCGGGGAAAACTGCACGCTGTACCATGATGTGACGCTGGGCGATCGCGGCGGATGGGGCGGTGCGCCTCGGGTGGGGAACAATGTTCTGATCGGCGCAGGAGCCAAAGTTCTTGGAAGGATCGACGTCGGAGACCGGAGTGTGATCGGAGCCAACGCGGTGGTGCTATCTTCTGTTCCTCCGGACTCGCTTGCCGTGGGCGTCCCCGCAATCTGCAAGCCCAGACGGTCGTTGCCCCGCCCTGGTCAAGTGTAAAGGAACCAAAATGTCCAACACAGAGCGAGAGCACACTGTGCTTCAATCGCGGCACGAAGTCGAGCGCCGATTCCATGACGAAAAGGCCGTTTCGCACCATCACGGCCACGGATCGGACGGACACAACTTCTACGCGAAAGGGGGAATGGACCCTGTGTGGGACGCATACTTGCGCTCGATCGGCGAGCTCGACGGGAGGACGATTCTGGATTTCGGATGCGGAGAAGGATGGAGTACCCTCGCGTACTGCAAACGCGGCGCGAAGGTCTATTGCTTCGACATTTCGCCGGAGAGTCTCCGCAACCTGGTGCACGATGCAGAAGCCGCAGGGGTCGCTGGACAGATCTATCCGGCCGTCATGGCCGCCGAAGACTTGGGCTATCCGAGCAAGATATTTGACCTGGTTTTGGGAGTGTCCATTCTTCATCACACGGACGTAAGCTGCGCGGGTCGCGAGATTGCCCGCGTTCTGAAGCCTGGCGGTCGTGCTCTATTCATTGAGCCGCTCGCGCACAATATCTTTCTGCGAATATTCCGGTGGCTGACCCCACACAGGCGGACCCCGACGGAACAGCCGATGACGGACCGGCAGATCACAGACTTTATACGCGCGTTCCGCTCAGGTGAGTATCGAGGCTACCAATTTCTGTCTATTTTTTCGCAGGGATTGTTTTGGCTGACGGGGAACGAATGGCTGCTCCGCAAAACCTTACACGTGACGGATCGCTTGGATCGTTGGATTCTGTCGGCCTTCCCCTTTCTGCGACGCTATTGCTGGGCAGCGATCATCGAGGTGCGTAACTGATGGCCGTTCTTCCGTTTGTCTCGGTGATTATTCCAGCGCGCAACGAAGCAGCACATCTGCCGGTGTTATTAGAATCGCTGGCGTCGCTTAAATATCCCAAAGACAAGCGGGAAGTGATCGTTGTTGATCACGAATCGACGGACGATACTGCTGCGATTGCCGAACGATCGGGAGCGGCTGTTGTTCGCAAACATGGGGGAACCATTTCCAGTGTGCGCAATGCCGGAGCCAAGGCTGCCTCCGGTGAGATTTTGGCTTTTCTCGATGCCGATTGCACAGTCGATACGGAATGGCTTGCTCGTGCGATGCCGCATTTTGAAGACGCGACCGTAGGCGCGGTTGGGAGCTATCATCTCGTGCCATTGGATCCCCCAACCTGGGTTCGACGGGTCTTACAAAAACTGATCGAAGCCCGCCCGCATGTCACCCAAGTGACCTGGCTCCCGTCGGGAAACATGTTTGTCCGCCGCAGCGCGTTCTGGGAATGCGGCGGCTTCGACGAAGCGCTTTGGACGTGCGAGGATGTGGATTTGTGCTATCGCTTGGCCAGGCGGTACAAGGTCGTTGCGGACTCCCGTATTCACTGCTGGCACCATGGCGAGCCCCGAACCCTATGGGAAGTGTTCAGGAAGGAGCTGTGGAGAGGACGGGACAACTTTGCTGGGGCCTTCCGGCATGGACTAAGCCCGTCCGAACTACCGAGTCTCGTGCTACCTGTCTATGTCGTGTGTGCGCTTCTTAGTGTCTTCGCGAGTCCGCTTGTCTGGGTGGTCGATCATTACGCGGCATGGTGGTGGCTCGCCGGATCGCTGGTCGCTCTCGCCGGACCGCTTCTAGCTATCTCTTTTCTTTTCAGTGCCAAGGTCGCGTCGATGAAGTACGTCGTTCATTTCATCGTTTATTTTTTGGTGTATTTTCTGGCCCGCGGTCTGGGACCGATCTATGCGTGGCGCAATATCTGATTTTTGAATACTACCGCACCTCTTGCCTATGAAACGTGTCCTCATGATCGCCTATTTTTTCCCTCCTGTTGGAGGGATCGGTGCAGCCGGCTCCCAACGTGTTCTTAAGTTTGCCAAATACTTGCCCAAGTATGCATGGCAGCCGGTCATTCTTTCCGTCAAAGAGCAATGTTACGAGCCGTATTTGTCGACAGATCCGTCGTTGCTGTTAAAAATTCCTCCCGGAACCCCGTTGGTTCGGACATCTGTCATCCGGGGGTTGACTCGCATCCTCGAACTAAAAGGCAAGCTAAGACGGTCGGTTGCAGTTAAATCGCCCTGTGCTAAATCACCTGCAATGCCTCCCCAAAGCGCGGTACGCCTGCCCGCGCAGGGATGGTACCAGCGGATAAAGGACGGGATCACGGATTTATTCGAAATTCCTGATGAGGAAATGGGGTGGATCTTTCCCGCAATGATAGGCGGGCTCATGGCCTTTAGGCGTCACCGGTATGACGCGATTTTCTCCACCGGTCGCCCATGGAGCGCCCATGTGATCGGTTTGCTCCTTAAACGGATTACCAGAAAGCCCCTCGTCGTGGATTTTCGCGACCCTTGGATGACAAACCCCTTCCGGCTGACTTATTCACGGTTAAGAAACAGCTTGGAAGGAGCCCTTGAACGCAAGGTGATCGAAGGGGCCGACTTGGTCATCGCCAACACACAAGAATTGCAAGCTGAATTCGTGCAGCGTTTTCCGGGTCAGCCAGGTAACAAGTTTGCGGTTCTCTCGAATGGATTTGATCCGGATGATTATGGTCCATCAAATGAAGGACAGCTTGCTGAGAGGCAAGAGCATTTCGTGATCGCTCATACCGGATTCTTGTACGGGCGCAGAGATCCGCGATCTTTTTTAAAGGCGGTCAAGATGCTTGCAAGCAGATCAGATATTGATCGTGGGCATCTGAAAGTAAATTTTGTCGGCACCGTCGAGCTGCCGTATAACTTACCGGAGTTTCTTGCAGAGCACGGCCTGCGCGACATTGTGACGCTTCATCATCATGTTCCTTTTACGGAAAGTTTGGACCACATGCGCCGTGCATCCGTTCTGGTGCTCCTTCAGCCAGGCACGACAACCCAGGTTCCGTCCAAGCTGTTCGAATACATCGGCATGAAGAAACCGATTTTGGCTATTTCGCCCAAATCCGGTGCTACGAGCAGAATTGTGTCCGAGGAAGGGGTAGGGGAAGTCGCCGATCCGAACAACATTGAGGAGATCGCACTTGCATTACAAAAACTTTACATGCGTTGGAAGACGGGTGAGCAACAATTGGATTGCTCTTACGAGGCGGCTTATCAGAAATACAACGTGCGGCTTTTGACGGAACAATTGGCCTCCCTGCTGCCGCAATGAACCTTAGTTTTCACCAAGATGCCTGGTTGATCACCCCTTAAGTCTAACGACCAGCCACATGTGGTCATTCGATGATGCTTCATTCTTTCGAGATCCCGATCCTTTTAGAAGAACACGCAGGCATTCCCAGGAAACAGGAACCTGTGACGCTCGGAATTCCTTTTCCTAAGGGAGCGATTCGATCTTTAAGGGATTTCTCATTGATCGATCCAGACGAAAACCATGTGCCTTTACAGGTCCGCGAATTAGCCCGATGGTACGACGGTAGTCTGAAATGGGTGCTGCTCGATTTTCTCGCCGACGCAGCACCTCACCGCGCAACACAGTACCACCTTCGAGCGGGACCGCATCCCCCGGCACTCATTACCTATCCCCGATTATCTGTCACACAACACGGCGCCGGCATCGAGGTTGACACCGGATTGGCCGTGTTTCACATTGAAACTGGCGGAGTCGGTTTCTTTTCAAGCGTGAAACTGTCGGGCGTTGAGATATGGGACAGCGCGATCAGCGGGGTGGCTCTAACGGATGACGCAGGTGCTCCATATTGCAAGCAAATCGCCAACGTCGTGGTCGAGTCGGACGGACCGATCAGGGCGACTGTGAGGTTGGACGGAAGTTTCCGATATCAAAACGGAGCGCTGCATTCAGAGTTCGTCTCCCGTCTGCACTTTTTTGCCGGAACTGGTTTGGTCCGGTTCCAATTCACACTCCGTAACCCTCGGGCAGCTCGGCACCCACGAGGATTGTGGGATTTGGGAGACCCTGGCTCGATCTATTTTAAGGACCTTTCGCTTTCGATCGGCCTCCGATGCGCCGATACCCGTCGGTTGCAGTGGATTGCCGAACCGCTGCAGGCGGCGCAATCATGTCAGTATGAACGTTTCCAGATTTATCAGGATTCAAGCGGCGGACAAAACTGGAAAAGCCGCAACCATGTGAATCGGTTCGGAATCGTTCCGAATAGTTTCAAGGGCTACCGCGTGATGGGAGACGGCGTTGATGTCGCGCAGGGAAGTCGGGCCACGCCGATCGTGGCTCTATCTACTGGGCTGGCGACGGTCGCCGCGACCGTGGAGCGGTTTTGGCAAAATTTTCCGAAACGACTAGAAATCGCAGGATACGCGATCCGGATTGGTCTGTTCCCCGATGCGTATCGAGATGTCTTCGAGCTGCAGGGCGGAGAACAAAAAACCCACGACGTGTGGCTGCATTTCGGAGAAGGTAACTCATCGATCTCGACTCTTCAGTGGATGAATCATCGTATTCTGGCTCGTACCACTCCCGATTGGTACGCCGACGCCCAGGTCTTTGCCTTTTTCCTGCCGACTGACAGGCAACCGGTTGAGAACAAAGAACTCGCTTTGGCCAGCGACCTGATCAACAGTGCTGTCCATGGCGACAATACGTTCTTTCACAGACGGGAAATCATCGACGAATACGGGTGGAGACACTTTGGAGATTTGTACGCCGATCATGAAGCCGTCAATCAAAAAGATGGCCCCCCTCTTGTCGCTCATTACAACAATCAGTACGACGTGGTCCATGGCGCGCTCGTGCAATATTGCCGAAGCGGCGATCACCGGTGGTTCTTGCTGGCCGACGATCTCGCAAAGCATGTCATAGACATCGATATCTATCACACCAGTGAGGATCGACCGGCCGTCAACGGAGGACTGTTTTGGCATACCGATCACTACACCGATGCTGGGACCGCCACGCATCGTTCGTTTTCACGAACAAGCCCGCAGGCTGCAAGATCACCGGGATACGGGGGAGGTCCGGCCTGCGAGCATAACTATACAACGGGGTTGCTGTATTACTATTACCTGACGGGAAATCCTCAAGCCTACGACGCCGTGATCACCTTGGCCGATTGGGTCATCAACATGGACGATGGGTCGACGCGGCCCTTCGGCTTCTTGGACCGGCGCCCGACCGGCTACTGTACGTTAACCGCTACGCCTGGCTATCACGGTCCAGGACGTGGAGCAGGAAATTCCATCAATGCTTTGATCGACGCCTATACACTAACTGGAGCCATTCGATATCTCAAACGAGCCGAACTGTTGATTCGCCGTTGCATTCACCCACACGACGATATAGAAGATCGGAACCTCAAAGACGTTGAACGGCGATGGTCTTACACCGTGTTTCTCAGCGTGTTGGGGAAGTATCTCGATCTGAAGATCGAACAGGATGCTCGAGATTACATGTATGCCTATGCGAGAGCGAGTCTGCTTCACTATGCACAATGGATGCTTGAACATGAAGTGCCGTACAAGAGCGTGCTTCACAAAGTGGAAATTCCTACTGAAACATGGCCGGCTCAGGATATCAGGAAAGCCACGGTTTTCCACTGGGCAGCCAAGCACTCGCGTGGCGCTCTTCGGGAGTCTTTTCGCTCGAGGGCCTCGTTTTATTTCGCAGCCAGTGTGAGGGATCTCCTCTCTTTTCCTACGTGCCGATTGACCAGGCCTATCGTTATTGTCTTGGGCAACGCGTACATTCACGCCTACTGCCTTGTCCAAGGTGAGGGAACAGCTCCTGAGCCTTTGGGGCAGTACGATTTTGGTCGGCCTCAGTCGTTTAAGTATCAATTCTATGAGCTCTATCGCGCGAGGGACTGGATTCGCCGGCTGCTCGGACGTCTGGAAGAGTTCACATGTCGCACGTGGTTTTGCCCATCAGGTTCTCGCAACGCCACCGAGGATCGTTATGCCTGAAGTCAGGCTCTTAGAAGTGCGCAATACCTACAAATGGGGCGGCGGTCCCGATAAAACCATTCTGCTCTCGGCGTCGCTGCACGACCGATCCCGTGTGTCGCCAGTGGTGGCTTACATTCGAGATGTCCGTGATCGAGAGTTCACGATTACTCAAAAGGCGCGCGAGCTTGGCTTGACCTATCATGAAATTCCAGAGCGGGGAAAATTCGACCCAAGCGTTCTGTTGGCGTTGCGGAAGCTGATCATCGAGCATGATATCAATCTCATTCATCCGCACGATTATAAAAGCGATCTTTTTTGTTACTTGGTCAGCCGCTCGCTACGGAAGAAATCGCTTACATTGATTTCTACTGCCCACAATTGGGCCATGATGGGTTTTCGAGGAGAACTCTATAGGCGATTGGACTTGCTCATCATGCGGTACTTTGACCACCTGATTGCCGTTTCCGACGCCACAAAATCTGCAATGGTGAATGCGGGCCTTCCGTCCGAAAAAATCACGGTGATCCATAACGCTATCGACACTACTGTTTGGGCTCCACGGGCCACAAACACGTTTAGATCGGAATTTGGGTTGGAAGGGGTTTTTCCCTTGATTGGTTATGTCGGACGAATAACAGAGGAGAAGGACCTCCGGACATGGCTTCGGGTTGCGGCGAACATTGCGCAGCAATACCCCGAAGCGCGGTTTGTGATAGTCGGAGACGGGGCAAGTCCGCGGCTTTACTGCGAACTTCAAGAATGGGCGGCCGTTCTGAAAATCGCTGATCGGGTTGTCTTTACAGGTTATAGACAGGATCTGCAGAACATCTATGCGGCATTAGACGTGTTTTTTATGACCTCTTGCCGGGAAGGACTGTCCAACAGCATTCTGGAGGCCATGGCTATGGGGGTACCCGTAGTAGCCACCAATGCCGGGGGCACTGCAGAGTTGATAGAGAATGGAACCAGCGGATATCTCTTACCGGTCGGCGATTCGATGGGCATGACCGAAACCCTTATGAAATTGCTTGGTGATCCGCGCCTGCGCACCCAAATGGCCATGGCTGCGAGAAAACGGGTGGAGGAGAGATTCTCCTTTCAATTACGATTGCGTCGCATTGAAGCTCTCTACGAACAGTTGGTCCGTGAAAAGACAAGCACCATGAACCTAGGGAAAACAGCGCACCTTCGCGCATAGCGCACCCCAATTCTTACAGCCTCTTCTGATTACCCGACGCTTGCAGCGATTGGTGATCACAGCAGATCTTGATCACAGCAGATCTGAAGGGGAGAGGTATACACAGAAGGTGTGGAAGGAGGAAAAGGGGGGCCACCTTTCGGGTGACTAACCCCCCGGGCCGGGACCTGGTCAAGAAAGGAGGCCCCGCCGTGAAGAGCAGCGAGGAGGGACCGGAGTCGAGTCAAGGCCTCGGTGGAACTATCGGGAGGAGTTTGTACGTGACCACATCCAGCAGGTTGTGCAGCGGCTGTGAGTGGAAGCGGTCCCGGTTCGGCTGGGCTGGGCGAAGTCGGCGCGGCGGGGTCTCACATCAGTCATCTGCTGCCGTTGTTCCAGCGCTGGAGTAAGCGGGGCAGCGCGCTGGTGCCGCAGTGGTATCGGCATGGATTGACGCTCGGCGATTGCGAGCTAGCGCGGCGGGGGCGGTTGGGTGAGGGGTGCCCTGGTTGCCCGCCTCACTCCCGCGGCGCAAGGCGCGGGGACAGGATGAGGATGTCACGGGGAAGCAGTGGCGCCTCGACACCCGGGAAAGTTATCTTCGGGTGGGCCGATGGGCTGGATATCAAAGCCGGGCTGGCGCGCAGACCACGGCAGCGCTCCTCGTCTGATCGGGGCGCTCACGGATGGCCGCAAGGTCGTGCTCCCGATGGAGAGCGGCCAGCGCAAGTCGAAGGAATATCGAAGGAATCCTGGGGAGCGGTGCTGCGCGATCGGCGAAGCCGGGAGCTGAAGCCCTGGCGCTGCCCGCTCGCCGATGGCCACGTGGGGAGCTGGGCAGCTCTCGTCGAACAGCCACCGATGGCGGCGGAGCAGCGGGGCTGGCCCCATCGCCTCGTCAAGGGGCTGGCTGCCATTCCCACGCCCCCAGGCCGCGGCGACGACGCGGTTGACCCCCTGGCCCTAGGCTGAGACCCAAGCGGGATGTGAACGGTGCGAGACCAGTGCAGTCGCCGGTACCGCACAAGGGCCCCGCAAGCCGTCGAGCGCTGACACACCGCTTGGGAGCGCCTCGTTCCGGTCTTTCAGGTCCAGCGGGAGCAGTGGCAGCATCTGCGCACGACCACCGGGGTCGAGTCGCGTTTGCGGCGGTGCGGCTGCGGACGACGGCGGGCAAGGGGTTCAAGCAGGTCGAGTCCGCTTGACAAGACCTCAACTGGAGGGCTCATGAACAGCATTCTAGGAATTTCAGCGTACTATCACGATAGCGCGGCGTGTCTGGTCACCGATGGGGAGATCGTGGCGGCTGCCCAGGAAGAGCGCTTTACACGTAAAAAACACGATCCCCGCTTTCCCATTCATGCGGTTCGCTATTGTCTAAAAGAAGGCGGTGTGTCTCTTTCGGATCTTAAGTACATCGTCTTTTACGATAAGCCGCTCGTGAAATTCGAGCGGATACTTGAAACCTACTTGGCCTACGCTCCCCAAGGCGTGCGCTCGTTCATCGTTTCAATGCCTGTCTGGCTCAAGGAGAAATTGTTGCTCAAGAATCTTCTACAAAAGGAATTACTTTCAACTGGCTCCTGCACATCCAGACAAGATCTTCCTCCTATTCTGTTTTGTGAGCATCATGAATCGCATGCAGCTTCAGCTTTCTATCCCTCGCCGTTCGATCAGGCGGCGGTTTTGTGCATGGATGGGGTGGGTGAGTGGGCGACCACTTCCGCGTGGCTGGGCAACGGCAATACGTTGACGCCACTGTGGGAAATTCCGTTTCCTCATTCTCTGGGATTGCTGTATTCCGCGTTCACCTATTACACGGGATTTAAGGTTAATTCCGGCGAGTACAAGGTCATGGGCTTGGCTCCGTATGGTGAGCCGAAATACGTAAAAGCGATTCTTGATCACTTGATCGATTTGAAAGCCGACGGCACCTTCCGGCTCAACATGGAGTACTTCGATTATTGCACCGGACTGAAAATGACAGGAGCGAAATTCGACGAGCTGTTTGGCGGACCGCCGCGCAAGCCGGAGAGCAAACTGACCCAGCGCGAAATGGATCTCGCTCGGTCCATCCAAGAGGTGACAGAAGAAGTGATGCTTCGTCTGAGCCGAACTCTTTATCATGAAACCGGCTGCGATTATCTATGCTTGGCAGGAGGTGTCGCCTTAAACTGTGTGGGAAACGGCCGCATCCTGCGCGAGGGGCCGTACAAGGGACTCTGGATTCAACCAGCAGCGGGAGATGCCGGTGGCGCAGTCGGGGCGGCCTTAGCGGCCTGGCATCAATATGAAGAGCGTCCGCGGAAAGCGAACGGCTATGATCAAATGAAAGGCGGTTTCTTGGGACCTTCCTTTTCAAATGACCAAATCGAGCAGTTCCTCAAAAAACTTGATGCTCCATATGAGGTCATCCCTGACAGCCGACTGTTTGATCACATTGCCGACGAACTCGCAGCGGGCAAAGTTGTCGGTTGGTTCCAAGGTCGTATGGAATTTGGTCCCAGAGCCCTTGGTGCGCGCAGCATCTTAGGCGATCCCCGTAATCCCAAGATGCAATCGGTGATGAATCTCAAGATTAAATATAGAGAGTCGTTCCGTCCTTTTGCCCCCTCAGTTCTTCGAGAGCGTGTGTCGGATTACTTTGATCTGAACACAGATAGTCCTTACATGCTTCTCGTGGCGCCTGTTCTTGAACGCCGGCGTCTTCCCCTTCCGGCCAATCACACTAGGCTGTGGGGCATTGACCTGCTAAACGTGCCTCGTTCGGATATCCCCGCCGTCACTCATCTGGACTATTCAGCTCGTGTCCAAACCGTTCAGCGAGAAACTAACCCTCGCTACTACCAACTTCTTAAAGCCTTTGAGGCTAGAACGGGCTGCGCGGTATTGGTGAACACCTCATTCAATGTTCGAGGCGAGCCGATCGTTTGCACGCCGGAAGACGCTTACCGTTGTTTTATGCGGACCGAGATGGATATTCTCGTTCTTGAAAACTGTGTGCTGACAAAATCAAAACAGAAGCCGCTCCAGGGTGATACGAATTGGCAAAACGAATTCGAACTCGATTGAGGCTGTCCCATGGAACAGGAAAACGCGACAAAAGAACTGCGCACCTTTGGTTTGTTGGTTGGTGGCATCTTTCTGGTCATCGGACTCTGGCCACTGATGTGGCGGGGCGAAGAGCCGAGGATATGGGCCCTCTGCCTTGGCGGCGGACTCGTCGGACTCGGAGGAGCGTTTCCTAGGACCTTGAAGCCCGTCTACGTAATGTGGACGAAGCTAGGGCATATCGTTGGGTTGATCAATACTCGAATTATATTAGGCATCGTCTTTTTTGGTCTGATCACCCCCATAGGATTAGCCATGCGCCTCTTTGGGCGGGATGCAATGCGCCGTGGATTTGTCAGCAATTCCCCAACGTATCGGGTCATTCGCCATCCACGACCGCGAACACACATGAAGCACCAATTTTAAAATTGAAAAGGATTCGAACATGGGTGAATTTCTTATAGAGTTATGGGCATTTATGAGAGAGCGCAAAAAGTTTTGGCTGTTGCCTATCGTGCTAGTGTTGCTCCTCCTTGGCACCTTGATTGTCTTCACTCAGGGCTCCGCCGTCGCACCGTTTATTTATACTCTCTTTTGACGCAGAAGACCGATGGACCGTCCCCAAAGAGCCCTGTCAGGAGACTTTCGATCGGCAATTGGCACCGCGAAGGCCGTTGCCATTCGCAGACTTGGCCAGTCGACTTATCTTGCTCCCCTCTCAGACAAGGACCGCCCGAATTCAGTGACCACCATCGCGCTCGAAGGGTGCCAGGGTAAACCTGTCACGGCCGTTTGTCAGGACGACCACCTCGGCCAAGCGCCGTATGCCCCGTGGCGTGATCAATTTCTCTTAGGTTGCCCAGCCGACGGGACGCGAAGCGCGGCTCCAGCAGGGGAACGCCCGACTTAAGACGCTGGTCGGCGCACTCGCCGGGGAACTCACACCAAGCGATGAGGCGGGGGCTATGAGGCGTTGCCATTCGCCACCGCTTGCCCAGCGCCAGGCGCCGGTGCGGGAACGACTCCCGGCGCGGAAAGCATCGCCGGATCGGGCGCAAGGGCACTTGGCGGCGGGGCTAGCTGTCAACAAGGCGCGCGTCTTGCGGCTGAGGCGAGCGCCCGGGGTGCTCGGCCCGGGTCCCGCCAGCCGGCGACTCGGATACCAATGCGGAGCAAGCCCCGGCCGACGGCGCCAACGCAGGGGTGGGGGGCTTGACCCGACCCCGGTCAGGGGCAAGCCCCGCGGCGGGGTGTCTGTCGTCCTCGTGCTGGCCTGGGACCCGAAAAAGACCGTTGGCCCCTCCGTCGGCCTCCAGGCGCAGACGTCGCCGTGGCTGGCCGCGTGGGACGAGGCCGGGCAACGCCGGTTTCCACTCCAGAACGGCGTAGCGGGCTCGCACAGCAGCACTCCTCGGGCTCCGCGACTGGACCAGGCCGCTGGAATGGGAACAGGCGCTCGTCGCGTGGATCGCGTGGTCGTGCAGCACTCGGGTATCGGTCCCCAGGCCAGGTCGAACAACCACTCAGCCACAGCACGCAGTTCGTGGCTGCTTGATAAAAGCGGGAGCACTCCATTGGTTCCTTCATCTCTGGGATCTTCTCAGGCTGGAACCGTGGCGTCGCACATTCATCGATCCAGATACTCGAGATACTCGAGGTATATCGTATTTCTAGGCTAGCCTTTTCTTTCAGGTAGAACTCAACTTTCTTTGATCATGTTGCGTCCGAGCCCGGAGGACTACTGCAATCTTCCTTCACATAGCCCGCCGCATCTTATTGTCGTCATCGATACTGAGGAAGAGTTCGATTGGTCACGCGGGTTTGCGCGCTCGAACACGGCCGTGACGGCGATGCGCTATATCGGTCGTGCGCAGAGGCTATTCGATGAATACAACATCAAACCTGTTTATGTCATCGACTATCCGGTAGTAAACCAAGATGAAGGCTATCGTCCGCTTCAAGAAATTTATGCAGACGGACGCTGCGTAATTGGAGCCCACCTTCACCCATGGGTGAATCCTCCCTTCGATGAACCCCTGCTACAGCGCAACAGTTTTCCCGGTAATCTTCCGCGAACGTTGGAAGCGGAAAAAC
The DNA here is from genome assembly GCA_051293835.1 of Nitrospiraceae bacterium. Taxonomy (GTDB): domain Bacteria; phylum Nitrospirota; class Nitrospiria; order Nitrospirales; family Nitrospiraceae; genus DATLZU01. The sequence continues at coordinate 106,627 of JBPKMA010000005.1, forward strand.
TGCGAGTGCTCGGAGAGCGCATTGGGGAGCGATTCGGGCAAGCACCGGTTTTGTACAAGGCGGGTCGGTACGGCGTCGGTCCTCATACCGCATCAATCTTGGAAGAACAAGGCTATCAAATCGATTTGAGTATATGTCCGGAAATGGATTATTCCGCTGAAGGGGGGCCTGACTTTACTGCCCATTCCGCTTGGCCGTACTGGTTTGGGTCAGGGTTGCTCGAACTGCCACTCACCGTCGGTTACTTGGGAAGGCTTAGACAATGGGGGAAAATGTGCCGTTCTCTGCTGGCAGCAGAACGCTCGATTCGATGGCGGATACCAGGCGTTCTGGCCAGACTTCACCTTCTAGAAAAGGTTTGGCTTTCTCCAGAGGGATATGTATATTCGGAACAAGAACGCCTCTTGCGCGCTCTCATTTCCGACGGATTAAAAGTCTTTACATTTTCGTTCCACAGTCCATCTCTCGTACCAGGGCATACCCCGTATGTGAGATCGCAAAAAGACCTTGAGCAATTCATGTCACGGTGCCGCAGCGTGCTCGATTTTTTTATGGGTGAATGCGGAGGACGTCCGACGACTCCCATGGAAGTAAAATCCATGCTCGTACCGCTTACCCACTTGAGGCCTCAGGAGGACCCATGATCGTGCTCGCGATTTCTCCGTTGGACAAGGATTCGACGGTGACCCTATTGAACGACGGAAAGGTTCTCTTTGCCGCAGCGGAAGAACGGTTTACCCGCCGGAAATTACAGGACGGGTTTCCGACACAGGCGTTACAAGCCGGACTCGCCTACACCGGCATTTCTCTGAAAGATATTGACCAGGTCGCCTATCCTTTTTTCGACTCAAGAAGAGAAACTGAATTATTTACCAAGAACCTGCAGGATGAAGCCATTTTCTTACGGTCGGCACCATTCACCAGAATGGATAAAGAAATCGATGCCGCCTTGTCAAGTGTGCCGAAGCGGACGGAGCGCATTCCCGGTCTTGCCGATCCGAACGAGACAATGGCAAAGAGCATGCTGCACAAATTGTTTTACCGGTTGGCGGGCGCGAAAGGAGTATGCGCCAGACTGGCAGCCAGGTACGGGTCTGTGAAGTGGAAGCGCGAAGCCGCTGCTTGTCACAGACGATGGCAACGGGAGTTAGTAGACAATCTCCGGCAACTGGACCTCCTTAAGAAATTGAAACGTTACGATCATCACCTGTCCCACGCCGCTGCGGCATATTTTGCCAGCGGATACGAACGCGCGCTTATTGTAACCCTGGACGGGTATGGATCGGGTCTGGCTGGTTCCATCAGCATTGGCGAAGGACGCCGGTTGAGACGCATACACACGCTGGACTATCCGCACTCGCTCGGGACGTTTTACGAAAGCGTCACATCCTCTTTGGGTTTCAAGCCGAGTCGCCATGAGGGTAAAATTGTCGGCTTAGCGGCGTACGGTGAGCCAAAGGTCCTACTCGATGTCGTCATGAGCCGGTTCGTTGAGGAACCAGGCTCATTCCGCATACGCGAAAGCAACAATATCTACTTTTCCCGTTATCTCGCCTCGCTATTTCCTAAAGTGGACGTTGCGGCTGCCTACCAACGCGCATTGGAAATCGTCGCAACGAACTATATCCGCTACTACGTTGAGACCACTGGAGTCGATACGGTCGTCATGGCTGGTGGAGTCATGGCGAATGTCAAAATGAATCAACGAATATTCGAGATTCCTGGCATTCGCAGAATTTTTGTTTATCCCAATATGGGGGATGGCGGTTGTGGAACAGGCGCAGGTTTTCTCGCTTGCCGCGAGCAGCTTGGCGAAGACACAGCCTACAAGTCGGTCTACTACGGACCAGAGTATTCCGACAGCATGATCCTGGAAGCGCTTCGAAACGCGGGGCTTACTTTTGAGCGCATTGATCCAATTGAGCCAAAGGTGGCAGCCCTGATTCACCAAGGCAACGTGGTGGCCCGCTTCAACGGACGGATGGAGTACGGCCCCAGAGCGCTTGGAAATCGATCGATCCTTTATCGGGCGACTGAGCCGGAGGTCAACCAATGGTTGAACCAAAGGCTGGGACGCACGGAATTTATGCCATTTGCGCCAGCGACACTGTATGAGCATCGAGATCGCTGTTACCATCACATTGAGGGCGCTGAACTTGCCGCTCAATTCATGACCATCACGTTTGACTGCACCGAATTTATGAAGCGGACCTGTCCGGCCGCCGTGCACGTGGATGGTACTGCCAGGCCGCAGTTAGTCAACCGGGAGACGAACCCAAGTTTCCATGCCATACTTACCGAGTATTATCGATTAAGCGGGATTCCGTCTGTTATCAACACCAGCTTTAACATGCATGAAGAACCGATCGTGAATTCACCAAAAGACGCGATTCGAGCTTTTTTGGAAGGCAATCTCGATTACCTCGCGATCGGGCACTACCTCGTCAGACATCCTTCCCGCTCCAAGTTATCTGACCGACCTCGCCCTGGCTGAGGCACAATATGCACGACCCGAGCTTCCCGCAGACTGATGACTCGCATTGGCTCTGCCGGTCTGAGCCAAACTGACGTGTTGCTTCATGGGCGGATCAAGGGACACTTTAGACCGTATTGCGGTCGGGCACATGATTTATGCATTTACGGTTGGCGGGGAGGAACGTGAACTGCTGAACATTCTCCGATATGGGGACAGGGAGCGCTTTCTCCATGTCATTGTGAGCTTTACCGAAGTTGGAGCGTTTGGCGAGGAAGCCCAACGTTTGGGATTTAAGGTTTTCTCGCTGAAGAAGAGAATGGGGAATGATTGGTTCCTTCCCTTTCGCATTGCGAAGATCATCAGGCGGTACGGAATTAGTGTGGTCCACGCTAGAGGGTGGGCCACATTGGTTGAAACGGCTTTGGCTTTGAGACTTGCGAGGTGCAGCGGATCAATTTATGCCTTTCATGGACGAACTTATGACGAATTACAGCGAATGAGTGTCAAGCGACAAGTCATCCAGTCGCTGTTCGTACGGACTTACGACCGAATCGTTACACTGAACTCTTTGATGAAAAGGGAGTTCGCGCGCGAATGTCGTCTTAGCGAGGACAAGATCGAGGTTATCGCTAACGGGATCGAGCTGGACAAGTTTTGCCCCTTGCCCAATCGCTCTGCGCTTAGAAAAGCACATGGAATTCCGCCTAACCGGTTTGTGATCGGGAACGTTGGCAGGTTGGATCCAGTCAAAAACCATGAAAGTCTCTTACGTGTAGTATCCGGTCTGAAACGGAGTGGCCGAAGGCCTTATCTCCTCATCGTAGGCGAAGGACAACACAGAGCAACGCTCGAACGACTGACGGCCGATCTTAATCTCTCGGAGGATATCTGTTTCTATGGATTCAGCCAACGTGTGCCGGAGCTTCTAAACTGTATGGATCTTTACGTTCAATCTTCTTTGTATGAAGGGTCCAGCCATACACTTGTGGAAGCGATGGCCTGCGGTCTTCCTGTCGTGGCTACTGATGTGGGGGGAACTGCCGATCTGTTTGAAGAGGGTCGTGAAGGGTACCGCTTCAAACCTGGGGATGAGAACACCTTGTTGCAGTTGATCGCCAAACTTCAAGACGATTCCCGACTTCGCGAGATTATGGGGCTGCGGGCGTGTGACCGTGCACGCAAACTCTTCTCTGTTGACCGGATGGTGCAGCGTTACGAGCGGCTCTATCATGAACTTGCCACGCGAGATAATTCGACCGGTTGACCAGCGATCATCGTAGCTTGTGCTGTCCCGAACATGCGCATTTTTGTTTTGTTCTTAACTTATTATGGTTGCGCTCTCTACGGGTATTTCAACCCCGTTTTTAGCTTGCTCTTTTTCGTTCATATCACCATTTTGCGCCCCGAAAGTTTGGTATGGGGAAATCCCGCCTTTGGACGGCTTCATCTCATTACTGCCGGTCTCGGGTTAGGTGGTTACCTTATCCATCGGGAAACACTCAAGCACCAAAGCCAGATTGAAGAGAGGTATCAAACCAGATATGTGTATCTCTTTCTCGTATACATCGTATGGCTGTACGTCGTTACCTTCCTGGCCGAAGCCTCGTTCGAACGTAGTCTTGAAAAGACACTGGAGATGACGAAGATCTTTGCACTTTGCTTTCTTTTGACCAAAACGCTTACTACGAAAGAACGTTTTGAACAATATGTTTGGGTGATTTCCGTGTCCTTTGGGCTTTTGGGCTTTTGGGGATTTCTTCAAGGAGTGGCGGGTAATCCGAGACTAGACGATTTGTGGCCCGGTGGATCAAGCCAAATTTCGGCGGCGTTAGTGCTCGTGATACCGCTTGTGCTTGCCCGAGCGATGGATCCCAAATTGGCAAAAGCATTCAAGCTCGGGTTGATCGGCTGCGCTGCTGCGATCGTTCTGTGCCTGGTGTACACTGCATCACGTGGCGGATTCTTAGGTCTTGTCGGGGCTGGCGGAACGTTTTTTCTGCTAATGCGGCAGCGGACGAAAGCGTTGATTTTTTCGGCTGCTGTTGCTGCGGTGGTTGTCATCTGGCAACCGGAAACTTATCGCGAACGGATCGCAACGATTTTTGTTCCCGCAGAACAGCGGGATGCCTCTTCACAATCGCGGATCGTTCTGTGGAATATTGCCTTGCGTATTTGGCAGGATCACATGATCGCGGGTGTGGGACTTAACAACTTTTCTCCCGTAAAAGAAACTTATGTCGACAAGGTTTCTGACTTAGTGCAGGACCCTGTCATGTATAACATCATCTTCGGCAAAGAAAGGCTTCCTCACGGCGTATATACCGGCATGTTGGCGGAATCTGGCCTGGTTGGTCTTGTGCTCTTCTTGTGCATTGTCCTTCGCAGTCTTGTCTTTCGAGTGCCTTCTGCATTCGCCCTTGACGAGCGATTTAGAAACTTGCATTTCCAAATGCGTGGGGCCCAAGCAGGTCTTGTCGGATTTCTCATTGCAGGCCTATTTGCCGATCTTCAATATATTGAGTTTTTCTATGTGCACCTGTTTTTCATCGGGGCATTACGCGCTTACGCCAACCGAATCGGTGAGTTGGAACGCGAAAGGGGAGCGCAGACTTTGGCACCTGAATCCCGAACCATTCTGCAACTCGCACATGAACCCGGCTGAAGAGCTTTCGGTCGATGATATTCGTTTTCCGCTCGGGGTGCATACTTAGCTATCCCAGCCAATCTTCTTTTCACTCTCAGTTACTTCCATTGCAGCCTGTGGCAGACGGCGATAGGCAAACTGGCCAAGGAGGTAGGCCACGTGAGTAAGGTTCAGCAAGGGTTGCGTATTTCTTCCATGGCAGATGCCATTCTTTGGGGAACTATAGGGCTTTTCGCATTGGGTTTTGGGTACACCTGGATGAGAAAAGATGCCCTGGGCTCCTCGTTTATTCCTTATGCTGCCTGCGAATTACTGGGAATTGTCGCATATGCCACCGTTTGCCTTTTCTTGAAGGAATCCATCAGGATCAACCTTTCTTTGGTTACGCTATCCATCGGTATTACGGTGTTTTCATTGGAAATCGGTCTGGCACTTCTTCGGGGTGATCCAGATGAGCGAATTCTTGCAGCTCGTTCGCTTGGAGTCAAATTCGACGAACGAAGCAAATTCGAGTTCATCAATGCTCTCAATGCAAGCGGGATCCCGGCAGTTCCCGCTATTACTCCCAGACTGTGGGCAGAAGTGAACGCGGCTCGTGTTCATGACGGGCAAATTATTCCGTTGAGCGGATTGTCACGGAGAATAACGGTCTTTTGCAACGAGGGAGGCGCGTTTTCTACGTATGAAAGCGACGAACACGGATTTAATAACCCTATCGGGTTATACCGGAAGGGGAAAGTCGATCTTGCTCTTATTGGAGATTCTTTCGCACACGGAGCCTGCGTTAATCAGGGTGAAGACATTGCCTCCCACCTTCGAGCTCATGGCATTAAAGCGGTCAATCTGGGCATGGCCGGCAGCGGGCCTTTGATCGAACTCGCGATTTTGACGGAATATGCGAGAGCCGTAGAGCCGCGCGTTGTCCTATGGATGTATTTCGAAGAAAATGACCAGTATAACCTTCTACGAGAACAGACTTTCCCCTTTTTCCTGCGATACCTGGACCCCAAATTCAAGTTAGGATTGTTCGATCAGCAGGACAAAATAGATTCCATGCTTCTCGAACCATTTCTTGCCGAAGCGCGCGCTGCCGCAGAGGCTGAGGAAGAAGGACGAAGACAGCGGGAAGGAATCAGAGGACAGTGGTGGGCAAAGATTCTGAGGTTATACCATCTACGAACCCATTTGGGAATGAACAAGCCGGCTGCCCCCCCTTCCACGCCTCAGCCTTCCGATCTGTTCTCTCGAATTCTTGCCGAAGCGAGAAACCGCGTGCTGGCTTGGGGAGGTAGGATGTATTTTGTGTATATTCCTGACTACACCAGATACAATCAGAGGCATCCTACCCACGATTCGCTTTTCCATAGAGCCGAGGTTCTCGAAGCCGTTCGAAAACTAGGAATACCTCTCATTGATGTTCATGAATTGTTGAGTCATCATCCGGATCCGCTATCTTTATACCCGCTCCGTGTTCATGGACATTTCAACGCACAAGGCTACCGTCTAATAGCCAAATACATTCAACAGTCCATTAATGAGATGGAGCCCAGCTTTTGAGGTATACACAGAAGGTGTGGAAGGAGGAAAAGGGCGGTGGCTACCTTTCAGGTGACCACCCACTACCCCCAGGCCGAGGCCTGGCCAAGATGAGGAGGCCCCACCGTGAACGAGCAGAGCTCAGGGACCGGAGTTGAGTCAAGGCGTCGGTGGAACCATCGGGAAGAGTTTGTACGCGACCACATCCTGCAGGTTGTGCAGCGGCTGTGAGTGGAAACGGTTCCGGTTCGGCAGGGCTTGGCGGAGTCGGCGCGGCGAGCCGCCGGGGAGGCCCCAGCGGGGTCTCGCAGCAGTCGCCTGCTGCCGTTGTTCCAGCGCTGGAGTAAGCGGGGCAGCGCGCTGGTGCCGCAGTGGTATCAGCATGGATTGACGCTCGGCGATTGCGAGCTAGCGCGGCGGGGGCGGTTGGGTGAGGGGTGCCCTGGTTGCCCGCCTCACTCCCGCGGCGCAAGGCGCGGGGACAGGATGAGGATGCTACGTGGGGAGCTGAGCGGCTCTCGCCGAGCAGTCGCCGATGGCGGCGGAGCAGCGGGGCTGGCCCCATCGCCTCGTCAAGGGGCTGGCTGCCCTTCTCAAGACGCCCAGGCCGGGGCGACGACGCGGTTGACCACCCGGCCCTAGGCCGAGACCCAAGCGGCATGTGAGCGGAACGGCCGGTCCGGTGCCTGAATGCACCGGAGTTGTTGCCGGTCGTGTGTGCCGGCGCGCCGGAGGGGGATGGCGTGCAGCAGCGAGCCGTCATCCGACTGGAAGTTGCTGCCTGATTCCCTTTTACACACCTCTTGACAAGACCTCTGTCACATTTCTGAAAGCAATCTGGTTTTTGAGAAACAAAAACGTTAAACACTCCCTCGAACGACTACTGGATTCTCAGATTCGTGGGTGGGGCAGGGGGATTGGTATCAGTCGAGCCTCCACGTGGCGGTCCAATGTAGGAGCGAGAAATGACGAGATTGTCAATCACTTGCTGACCGTCCCACCTAGTTGGATCTGCAGCATTGTGATAAGCGACGAGATTAATAATTCCTATCCCGGAGCATGTGGTATCGCCGCTTCCTGACCCGCAAGTCCGTTGCCCTGTCTCCGAATAGATTTTGACGCCATCAACCCATAACTCGGTTATGCCATCAGGGACGTTCGGCCCAGAACTGAGCTTATAGCGCAGTTCGAACGTGTACCATTTGTTTTTGTTTAACCGAAACACCCGCCGAAACAGCTTTTGGTCATTGGGATTCTCAAGTGCCAGCGATTGAAACGGAAAATAATTTTGATATGTGCCGTTGATCACACAATTGATGCATCCCGGATAGAATTTATATTCTCCTGCGTCTCCGTACCGGATGGCAATGGCGTCGGCAAATCGAGCGTTGTCGACCGCGCTGTATACACAGCCTTGAGTGTGAAGACCGGCATCATAAGACGCATCGGTCGGGCTGGTCATATCGGCTGGATAAAAGTATAGTATTTTGTTGTCATAGACGCCGGGACTACCACCACATCCGGTGGTACCATTGATGAAGTAGTATTTGTCGGTTTTAGGGTCTCCCGGCCATGCATAATCTGGAGTGACATAGTATTGAAACCGGATGTAAATATCGTTGGTAGGTGGAGTGCCGTTCGCGTACGTTCCGTTTGGACCGGGATGGCGTATCTGCCCGAACGTCGAGCCGTTATTTGCTGGCCCTTTCTCAGGATCCCAATTAGCGACCCAGACATGGTCAGGTTGGTTCCCGCTTGGCATAGCGCCGCTAGGTTTAACCGGATATTGTGATGCTGGATTAATCCGACGCCCTTCTGTGCCATAGACAAAACCAAATACGCCATTGACCAGTCCTGGATTGATCCAATTCGTCAACCACGGACCATAGTTGGGATCTCCCTGGGAGGTCTTGGTAAAATTCTCCGGGTAATTAAAATCTTCGCAGAAAATGACTTCTGGCCTTGCACACAGTTCGGCTTCCGCATATGGCTGATTGGCGCGAGGCGGTGCTGCCGCGCTGACGGGCGATGTTGGCAGCATACCGACCCATAGTCCGAGTACAATCTGAAGTACGAGTAGTCTCATGGCCCACCGTGACCTCGTAACCATATCTTGATCCCTCCTCACCACCAAAACACCTGTGGCACTCTTTTTCTACTGGTTTACTTCGCGCGCTCATTATACTTTGGTTTTCAATAACCGATCAGAACACGCTTTTACTGACTTCGTTCGAATACGCACTTTCGTTTCCCGCAGTGTCATAAGCGGTCACGACAAAATAGTACGTCGTACCGACCTGCAGCCCGGTCGCAACATAACTGGTCACATTACCTTGCAACGTTGCGATTGGTGCGCCGTAAGCGCCCGGCGCTGTCGCACGGTAGACTTTGTACCCGGCCAAATCGCTCTCTGTATTGGCATTCCAGGTCAGCGTGGCTGATGATGTCGCCGGCGGGTTGAGGATCAAGGTCACGGGAACTGTCTGCGGCGTATTCGTCGCCCCGCCGGCCGTGATCGTGATGGTCGCGTTGTAGGTGCCCGCGGACATGCCTGACGTATTGACGCTGACCGTGATCGGATCGGTCTCCGTCATTGTGGTGCCTGACGTCGTGTTCAACGTCAACCAGGATGCGTTGTCGCTGGCCGTCCACGTCAGGGTTCCACCGCCAGTATTCGTAACGTTGACCGTCTGCGCTGCGGGGTTAGCTGCCCCCTGAGTCGCTGTAAATGAGAGACTGGTCGGGCTGAGTCTAATAGTCGGTGCAGTGTTCACTGTCAACGTCACGGGAACGGTTTGCGGGGTATTTGTTGCACCGGTTCCGGCAATCGTAATGGTGGCATTGTAAGTACCGGCCGCCAAGCCCGATAGGTTAACGCTGGCCGTCACGGAACCATTTCCAGTTCCTGATGTCGGGCTGAGCGTGAGCCACGTTGCATTGTCGCTGACACTCCAACTTAACGTCCCGGTTCCAGTATTGGTGATGCTTATTGTTTGATTGCTTGGATTGGTCCCACCCTGGGTGGCGGTGAAGCTTAGGCTCGCCGGGCTATAGCCGATGGTCGGGGCTGCAGGAGCCGTTACTACTAGAGAAACGGTGACGGTTTGCGGAGTGTTGGAGGCGCCCGAAGCCGTGATCGTGATCGGCGCGCTGACCGTGCCGGCACTCAATCCGGCCGTATTCACACTGACCACCAGCGCTCCATTCCCGGTTCCCGATGCCGGGCTCACACTCAGCCAAGCGGCGTTCTCGGTTGCATTCCAATTCAGGGTGCCTGAGCCTGTGTTGGTGATGGTCACAGTCTGACTGGCCGGGTTCGTTCCTCCCTGTACACCGGTGAATGACAAATTCGTTGTGCTCAAACCGATGGTCGGTGTCGGCGCAGCCGTGACCGTCAACGTCACAGATACCGTCTGTGGGGTATTAGTCGCGCCGATGGCACTGATCGTAATCGAAGCATTATAGGTTCCGACTGCGAGACCGGAGGGATTGACATTTGCTGTGAATGATCCGCTATTCGTTCCGGACACTGAATTCGCTCCGTTTAAACTCAACCACGGTGCGCTCGAGACCGCGGTCCAATTCAGCGTCCCGGAGCCGGTATTACTGATCGTGACGGTCTGGCCGGCCGGGTTCGATCCGTTTTGAACGGCCGAAAACGCCAGGCTTGTCGGAGACCTTCCGATCACCGGGCTGGTGGTGGCAGGCGGCGTCGAGTTTGGAGTCGACGCCGGTGGGGACAGGATGTGCGTCAAGGCGGGCATTTGACTTAACAGTTTCTGTAGCGCTCTGCCGGCGAAGCTGCCGCCCGATGAAGAACTGCCAGAGGCCGGGGCCGCCGTTGAGACGCTTGCCGCCGCGGATAGAGTCGAACCTGAACCGGCATCTAACAACGAGGTTGTAGGCACCGATACGGCTGAAGAAGTCACTGCGGAGATCGAAATAGATCTGGTCCCGTTTGCCGCGCTTTTCGTCGTTGTGCTCGAAGATGTCGTGGTCGAGCTTTCTTTTTGTAAGGTGCTCGAGCTTTCGCTGGCTATAGATCCGGCAAGCGAGGCCGTTAAACCGTTTTGAACCGCAGGTTGAGCGGAGAGGGCAAGCTGATCAGTCGGAACGAGTTGGCCAGTGGAGGGGCGGCGGATCAGTTTACGACCTTGACTGGCCGAATTTGTTGAGGCCTTACCCTTCGGGCCAAGGGACGTGGTTGCAGATCCGATGAGCGAACGGCGGCTTAGATTGGGATCAGTCTGTTGTTGGACAGGCTTCTGCGAAGTGGAGGAGGAAGCGTCGACGGCAGACTCGGCCGCTATCACTATGGCCGTGGGGATTCCAAATCCGACCAACATGTTCGCATTCAGGCCGACAAACAAGTAACTCATCGTCCCGCTTACAACGAACGTTTTAAACCACCGCACAGTTCGTTCTCTTGACTGGTGCATCATATTGGTCCTCCGTTCGACCTGGCCCGCCATCGCTTATTGTGCACGCCATACGAAAACGCCCATCCGCGGACAGGACGGGCGTGCGCACCAATCTCAAGAGCCTAACCTGGTGGCAGCCAGACCAACCATGGGAACAACTTCTTCCCGATCCCGGTCTCTTGGCTTTGCGTCCTGCCCTCTCGGACAGTTTGCCCTTGTCACCGATCGTTCTTTTGCCTGCGACGATCTTCCTTGCCGGAATGTTTTTTCTTTTCCCTCCTTCCAGACGAACCTGACTGACCGGCAGACTCTATGCCCGACAACCTGAGCAAGAGAGATGCCTAAAAAGCCTTACCTTGGTTTTTGAAGATTTGCTGTCTTAAAAATTTAAAGACAATTCGCGCATTACGGCCCAACAACATCATCATCTACAATCTCCTCTCAGCCGAGCCAGTGAACGGAATCCACGATGTAATGATGTGAAAAGGTTATCACGACGTGTACACTTCAATATTTGCTTTATAAAAATGACAATAACAATATGAAAATATTAGTTCTTTTGTAAATCTGATTGGGCGAGCATGAATCCAATACTTTAATTTCCTTGATGGCCAAGCACTGTATGGCTTTTCATCCGGTTGATGGAAAGAAGGAGACGAAAGGCAGAGGGCATCGTACTCCTCTTGTTGTTCAAGCCTCCGCCGATCATTCAGCACGTCCAACCAACCATCAGAGAAAAGTAGCATCAGGATAAAAGTGCCTTTCCGGTTTTTCGCTGAGGAACTTTTTGGGGTCTCGTGCTCTATTAATAAAAACTTGTTGTGCGAAACAGGATCAACCGGTACGGTGGGTCTCACACATTAGGATTGCTGAACATGCTGAAACGGCTATTTTGTTGACGGAAAATCACTGTTCTGTCATTCTTCAAGTTCTAAACACGGGCACGAAAACATGATGGGGCACGTCAAAAGCAAAAAGAGAGGGCGTCGCATTGCCGTGGTGGGGCTCGGGTATGTAGGGCTTCCGATCGCGGTCGCGTTCGGCAAGCATGTACCGGTCATCGGCTTTGACATCAATCGGGCGAAGATCGCTGAGTTGCGCCGAGGCATCGATCGGACAAGAGAGGTCTCAGCCGAAGATCTCCGCTCGACACGTGTCCACTATACATACGAGCCAGCCGAACTGAAATCCGCTGATTTCATCATCGTCGCGGTTCCCACTCCGATCAATGAAGCTCTTCAGCCCGATCTCACAGCTTTAAAGAAAGCGTCGGAGCTGATCGGCGCCAACCTTTCCCCTGGCACTATCGTGGTGTATGAGTCCACCGTGTATCCGGGAGCGACCGAGGAAGTCTGCCTGCCGATCCTAGAGCAGTACTCCGGCCTCAAGTGCGGCGTCGACTTTAAACTCGGGTACTCGCCCGAGCGGATCAATCCTGGCGACAAGGAGCACACCCTTGCGAAGATCGTGAAGGTCGTCTCCGCGCAGGACGATGAGACGCTGGAGATCGTGGCAAACACATACGCCATGGTCGTCGAAGCCGGAATCCATCGCGCCCCGAGTATCAGAGTCGCTGAGGCGGCGAAGGTGATCGAGAACACCCAGCGCGACCTCAACATCGCGCTCATGAACGAACTAGCTCTGATTTTTCACCGCCTGGGCATCGACACCAAATCCGTCCTAGAAGCAGCCGGGACCAAATGGAATTTCCTCAAATTTTCCCCCGGCTTGGTCGGGGGGCATTGCATCGGCGTGGATCCCTACTACCTGACGACCAAGGCCGAGTCGGTCGGATATCACCCGCAGGTCATTTTGGCAGGGCGCCGGATCAATAACGGCATGGGGAAGTTCGTCGCGGAACAGACGATCAAACTTTTGAGCCAACTGGAGCGGCCGATGAAAGATCTGAAGGTGGCTGTCCTGGGCCTGACCTTCAAGGAAAACGTTCCAGACTTGCGCAACAGCCGCGTGCCGGACATTGTCAACGAACTGCGGGAATACGGCGTCCAAGTCGTCGTGCATGATCCCTTGGCGGAACCGGAAGAGGCAGTGGCTGAGTACGGCATTCATCTCGTTCCGTGGGACCGGATCAGGCAGGTTGACGGCCTGGTTCTGGCTGTCGCTCACCGCGCCTACACAACTATGAATCTGCAAGAGTTGCTTAAGCCGCTCCGGCGCAGGCGCGAAGGTGTGATCGTTGATGTCAAAGGAATCCTCGATGCGAACACCTTACCACGTTCACTTCGGTACTGGCGCCTGTAAGACCTAATGGCGTGTCAGGCATCGAATCTGCATGGGTTCGCGCGAAACCGTTTCCGCGTGATGTCCTTTAGCGGAGACCGATGGAAGACCCCTCCATGGGCAGGGTGAGTCAACCAACGTGGCAGGCGGCGCTGGTATTGGCCTTCGCATCGACCGTCGCAGGGTGCTTGATGCTGACCTCGGCGGACGTGAAGCGCGGGGACCAGTATCTAGCCAGCGGCAACTGGGAAGAAGCCGCATTGGCGTACCAGCAGGCGTTAAAAGAGGACCCGTTCGATCCTGGCCTTCAACGCAAGTATTCACTGGCGCGCGAGCGGGCGGCGGCGCAACATGAACAACGTGGCCGGTCGCTGCTCAAGGAGCGACAAATCGAACAAGCCATCGAGGAATTTAAGCAGGCTCTCTCGATCGAACCGTCCAATCCTGCACATCAGTCCGCGCTGGCCGAGGCGCTTCGACTCAAGGAAGCCAGGGAGCAGGCCCGTGAGGCTGAAAAATTGTCGCGGCTAGGCCGAGCCGAAGAAGCCTTGGAATATTACGCACGGGCGGTCGAACTTGATCCTGACTTGGGGCAAGCCGTCGAGGGCATTGCTCGTATCAGTGAGGAACAGGAAGCCCACAAGCAAGACGCAGGCTTCAGCCAGCCGGTCACCCTGCGGTTTCGGAATGCCGGCTTAAAGGAAGTGCTAGAAGGGATCGCCAAGGTCGGCGGCATGAACCTCGTTTTCGACAAGGATGTCCGCAACGATCCTGTTACGATCTCCCTTCAGGACACACCGTTCGAAGAGGCGCTCAATCTGATTCTAAACAGCAACAACCTATTCGCCCGTCGGGTCGGACCGCAGTTGCTCCTGATCAGTCCCAATACTAAGCAAAAGCAGGAGCAATACCAGGATCTGATGATCCGAACCTTTTACCTGTCGAACGCTAAGGCAAAGGACATGCTGGCTCTGCTCAAGAGCATGCTCGACAGCAAGCGGATGTATGCCAACGAACAATTGAACGCCATCGTGATTCGCGACCAACCGGAAAAGCTGCAACTGGCTGAGAAAATCATTCTCGCCAACGACCGCCAGGAATCCGAAGTGTTGTTCGATGTCGAAATCTTGGAAGTCAATCGGACCAAAAATCAAACGTACGGGCTGAACTATCCAAAGCAGGCTGGCATGGGGCTGGTGCCACCGGGCTTTACCAAGGTGCTGGAGGCCGACCCGCAGCAGTTCACCTACCGTCAACTGAGCAGCCTAGGTCCTGACAGCTATCTATTCCGTCTGCCGAGCACGGTCCTACTGGACTTCTTCAAGCAGCAAACCGATGCCAAGACGCTGGCGGCGCCCAAGATTCGGGTGATGAACAACAAAAAAGCGGAAATCAACATCGGCGACAAACAACCGATTCTGCTCTCGACGACGAACGTGTTGCCAGGCCAAGCCGCCACCGGCGCCGTGCCAACCACCTCCACCGTCACGTCGATCGAGTTCCGGGACACCGGCGTCAAATTGACTGTGGAGCCGACCATTCGGCTGGCCAATGAACTGTCGCTCAAGATGAAGATCGAGGTCGTCAAGATCGGCGATCAAGTCACGTTGCAGCAATCGCCCCTCATCCAGCAATTCCGCTTTGGGAACCGGTCTGCAGAGACCATCTTGAACATCAAAGACGGCGAGACCATCGTGTTGGGCGGGCTCCTTCAGGAAGAAGACCGCAAGAGCCGTACGACGATCCCCTGGATCGGCGACCTTCCCGTGATTGGTGACCTGCTCAGTTCATTTCGAACGGAACGGGTGACGACGGAGGTCATCCTGACCATCACGCCGCACATCGTTCAGAACATGACCCCGCCGGGTCCCGAAACGCAGGCCTTTTGGTCCGGAACCGAAACGCTCTACGCCACGGCTCCACTGTTTCCTGGGTATCTCCGAAAAACATCCGGTCCGCCGGAGTTGAGACGCGCGGGAACGCTTCACGGTTCTTCGAACGATCGGAACAACCAAAATGGCGACAATGGAATGTCTGCACCGCCGGGCCCGCCTTCTTCGGCATCCTCCCAGAAGAGCGACATCCCCTCGCTTTCTTTGAAACCGTCTGACCTCACAGCACAGGTTGGCCGTCCGTTTCGGTTAGACGTCGTCGCTGAGCATCTTCCGCCGCTACAGAACGGTCAGCTCAGGCTTCGTTACGATCCCCACCTCCTGGAGTTTCAGAGCGCCGCAGAGGGCGATTTGCTCAAGCAAGGGGAGCGAGGCGCGAGGGTGACCGCCGCTGACTCTCGGGAGGGCACGGTGGAATTGACACTGCTTCGTCCGACGACTCCACTTGCCGGAAACGGCGCACTCGTCATAGTCACGTTTCTGGCCAAGTCGCCGGGCGTTTCGCTGCTGTACGTGGAAATGGCGGGCGGATCCCAACAGAATCCGACGGGCGAGCGGTTGGCGGTTGGGCAGGGAGTGGTCAGAGTGCGGTGAAACAGTCTGGCGTTACCCTCATTGAACTGCTGGTTACGCTGACGATCATCATGATTCTGGCCTCTGTGGCCATGCCGTTGAGCCGAGTGTCGGGCCAACGAATCCGCGAAATCGAATTGCGGCAACACCTGCGCACGATGAGGGCCGCCATCGATGCGTTCAAGCTGGAATGGAACCGCGACGGTGACGTGCTGATCGGTCCGGCCTGTCTCAAAAACAAGTTGACCTGCAAAGACGTGGCCAGCGTGTACGGGTACCCCAAATCTTTAGAGGTGCTCCTCGGCGTCAAACTGACCGGCGAGGAGGCCACCGTCCGCGGGACGACCGTGCGTCGGTACCTGCGCGCCATCCCAGTGGATCCGATGACGGGGAAGCCCGACTGGTTGCTGCGTTGCTACCGGGATCCGCCCAATCCGACGTCCTGGTGCGGCGATGACGTGTACGATGTCTCGACACAGAGTCAGGAAACGGCCTTGGATGGAACGAGGTACCGGGATTGGTAAGCACCGGCGGTGGAGGTCGCGCGGTTTTACAATCATCGAGCTGATGATAGTCGTGTCGATCGTGGGGATTTTGGCGACGCTGGCCGTTCCGTCTTATCAGACAGCGGTCCGGAAGGCCAAGGAGGCCGTGCTGCGGCAGGACCTCTTTACGCTCCGTGACTTGCTCGATCAGCATCGAGCCGACCAGGGAAAATATCCGGCCTCCTTGGAAGCGCTGGTCTCGGCAGGGTACCTGCGTCGCATCCCGATGGACCCCTTCACCGGCTCGTCGACAACGTGGCAGGAAATCGCCGAACCGACGGAAGGCGGTGTCTTCGATGTCTACTCCGGCTCTGACTTGGTGGGCACGAACGGCGTTCCTTATAACCAGTGGTGAAGGCACGCGCCGACACCCGGGCGTGACTACACGCATGAACCATCCTTCCGGCAACGAGACTCCCAGCGTGAACCGAGCGGTACTCTGGGCGTTTTTCGTCCCAGTCTTGTGGTGGTGGGCCGGCTGCGCCGAACTGGAACCGATGGTTGAGCCGGAGGTGGCCGATTTGCAACTTACCATCGACGCGCTCAAGACAGCGGTGCACGACGCCCAACGCACGATCGCCGAGCTGCGCGGCGAGTTGGAGGCGCGTCGAAAAGAGCTAGGGGAGGCTCAGGTCGCGAGGGCTCAACTCGAAGGCAAGTTACGGGAAACGGAGCGCCGCCTAGCGGAAGCGAAACATATTATCGACCTTCAACGGGAGGAGTTGGCGGCCGCGCGCAGCGAGCGGGAACGGATCGCCCGCGCCGGCCAGCAGCTTCAGGCGCAACTTCGGCACTTGCAACGGCAGCTTGCTCAACATAGCAAACTGCTTCAAGAGTCGGGAGGCAACGCGCCAGCCGCGACATCGCGCAACGCGTCGCAGAACCCCGTCCGCGCGGAGCCTGCGAGCTTGCCGGACGTCGAACCGTATGGGACGCCTTTTCCGAACATCTCAACGGCGGGAGCTGGCAACCGGCGCACGCTTGAACCCGAACTCCCGGCTCCGCCGCGAACCGTGACGGTCCAAGCGGGCGACACGCTTTGGAGTTTGTCGAGACGGTATCGGGTCAGCCTGGCTGAGCTGCGGGCGCTCAATAACTTACGAGGCAACCGCATCGAACCCGGTCAGGCCCTGTGGCTCCCTGACGCGGGACCGGCGGCCGTCCCAGGGCTTTCCGGGAACGGCGCTCAGGTCCCGTAGCACCGTATGGTCGCCCGGAAAATCTTTACCGGTTTGCCCAATTATGCTCCATGCCCACATTCGTGTATAGAGTAGCCCGCCCCGACGGCACAACCTCGCATGGCCGGATCGATGGAGAGAGCGAAGGCGCCGTCCGGGCGAAACTGGAAAGCCAAGGGCTCCTCGTCTTCAAGCTCCAGCGCCATGGCGCGGCCGGCGTGCTGCCCGTCGGGCTCATGCGCAGGTGGGGCAAGCTCCCGCTGCAGGAATTTCTGATCTTCAATCAAGAATTGCTCGCTCTCGTCAAGGCTGGCTTGCCGATCCTCAAGATCTGGGACCTGCTCATTGAGCGGGCCAGGCATGCGGGGTTTCAGAGCGTCCTGTGGGCTGTGCGGCAGGACATCCGCGGCGGCGCGTCCGCCTCGGACGCGCTGGCCAAGCATCCGCACCACTTTCCGGAACTCTATGTGGCGACGGTGCGAGCCGGCGAGCAATCCGGCAATCTGCCCGAGGTCCTGCACCGGTACATCGTCTATCTTAAACTGATGCTGGGCTTGCGCCAGAAAGTGACGAAGGCGCTAGCGTATCCGGTGTTTCTCATCGTCATTGGTGTCGCCGTCGTCGGATTTCTCCTCGCCTATGTGATGCCGACGTTCGTCGCCGTCTACGGCGAGTCGGCGCAATCCCTGCCACCGGCCACCCAGGCCCTGATTAAACTGGTGCGGACGGGCCAAGCCAACGCGATTCCGTTGCTCATCGTGCTGGCCATTGTGGCGGCGGCCCTCCGCGCCTGGTACCAGACGCCGGCTGGCTGTCGGACGGTGGACCGTTGGCTTCTGCGTGTACCTTTGCTCGGTCAGATTTTCATCGAGCACCACACCATACAGTTCACGCGCACGCTGGCTACCGTGCTCGCTGGAGGAACGCCGCTGGTGGATGCCCTGCAGATCTCGCGGGGCGCCGTGTCGAACCGGTTTATCTCGGAAGGCCTGGCGGCAGCGGTAGGACAGATCCGGAAAGGATCGACCCTAGCGGCGGCGCTGGAGGATCAGAATATTCTGCCCAAGCTGGCGATCGAAATGCTGTCGGTCGGGGAGGAGACCGGCTCGTTGGAAGCGATGCTCAGAGACGTCGCCGAATTCTACGAAGGTGATCTCGACCTCAGATTGAGTCAACTCACCACCTGGATTGAACCGGCGCTGCTGCTGGTTATGGGAATCCTGGTCGGGATCATCGTGATCGTCATGTACCTCCCGGTCTTCCAAATGGCCGGCACGGTGCTGTGAGCATGCGTGGTCTCTTTGTGCTCGATTACTTGCGACCGGCTCTGCGCTATTCACTCTAAGCTGTTTAGAAGAGAGCGTCTATGCGGCGACATGTGGAACGCGCATCATTGACTGACATCCTGATTAGCCAGGGCACCGTGACCCGTGTGGCCCTCGACCAAGCGGTGAGCCGGTTCGGCGAGACCCCGTCGACCCTTGGCGCTGCGCTGGTTAAGGAGGGCTTAATTACGGAAGAACAATTGGCCCGCGCGCTGGCCGCGCAATACGGTCTGCCGTACGATCCCCTCGTCGAATTTCGTGTCGATCCCCGGTTCTTTCAACGTATCTCGGTCAAGTTGATGCGGCGGCATCCGTTCGTGCCGATCACCGAGCGGGACGGTGTGCTCACAATTGCCGTTCCCGACCCCCATAATCTGCTGGCTCTGGATGAGCTCGAGCTGATGCTCAACCAGCCGCTAGGCCTGATTGTCAGCCCGCGCGGCGCGATCCTGAATGCGCTGGAGCAGAGCGAGGGGTCCAGCCACGCCCTCCGCGAACTGGAAGCGGCGTATCGTTCGGTCCTGGTGAAGGAGGACGATCGAGGCGAGGAAATCCTGACCGTTGATCAGGCCGGCGAGGACCAGAGCCCTGCCGTCAAGCTGATCGATACGATTCTCCTGTCCGCGCTGCAACGTCGGGCAAGCGACATCCACATCGAAGCGGCCGATCGCTTTACGCGGGTGAAGTTCCGCGTCGACGGGATCCTCGTGCCGGCCATGGAGCCTCTGGACATCAAGCTGCATGCGCCGCTGGTATCGCGTCTCAAGGTCATGTCCGAACTAGACATCGCCGAGCGCCGCGTGCCCCAGGATGGCAGCTTCCGTGTTCGCATGGACCGCAAGACGGTCGATTGCCGGGTCTCCATTCTTCCCAGCGTGTTCGGTGAGTCGGTCGTCATCCGGATTCTGGATCGGGAGGCGATCACCTCCGGGGTTTCCGCCCTGCGACTGGACCGACTCGGTTTCAACCCCGAGGATCTTCGGCGGTTCCGTCGGGCGACCGCCAGGCCGTACGGCATGGTGCTGGTGACCGGACCGACGGGCAGCGGCAAGACCACCACGTTGTACGCGGCTATCAGCGAGATGAACACTCAGGAAAGCAAGCTGATCACGATCGAGGATCCGGTCGAATATCAACTGCCGGGCGTCGTGCAGATTCCAGTCAACGAAAAAAAAGGCGTGACCTTCGCGCGTGGCCTCCGGTCGATTCTCCGTCACGACCCGGATAAGATCATGGTGGGGGAGATCCGGGATCCGGAAACGGCCCAGATCGCCATTCAGTCGGCCCTCACCGGACACTTGGTGCTGACCACTGTGCATGCCAACAACGTGTTCGACGTCATCGGTCGGTTTACCTCGATGGGGATCGATCCCTACAACTTTCTCACCGCGCTCAACTGCGTACTAGCCCAGCGGCTCGTGCGGATCATCTGCCCATCCTGTCGCGAACAGGTCAAATTAGACAAAGCCTTGGCGGAAGAATCCGGACTGGATTACAACCAATACAAGGACACACCCTTCTATCAGGGACGAGGCTGCTATGACTGCCACGGTACGGGATATCGCGGCAGGAAGTGCATTACGGAGTTTCTGAATCTGACCGACGAGATCAAGGAAATGATCATGGCGGACCGGCCGATCTCCGAGATCCGGTATCGGGCGGTGACGGACGGGATGATCACGCTCCGCCAGTCGGCACTTAAGAAAGTGTTCGAGGGGGAAACCACACTGAAGGAAATCAACCGTGTCACCTTCAGCGAGGAGGGTTGAGATGTGGTCGTGGATGGCTGGACGGCCTTGCCGCTGCCTGCGCATCGGGGCCAGCAAGCTTGCCTGGGTGGAAGCCCGACGGGACTGGAACGGACGGACCCGTCATCGTTGTGCGGTGACGTCGCTCGCTCCGGGGGTGATTCGAGTCTCGCCGGTGGACGCGAATATCGCTGACGCGCCGGCGTTGGAGGCGCTCCTCCGCAGCCTCGTCGAGCCTGAACGCCACCATCGCGTCGCCGGGCGGACCTGGATCCGCCAGATCCCGCTGCCCATTACGCTTATCCTGCCTGACCTGTGCGTGAGAGCTGTTGTCTTTCAATTCGATCAACTTCCGACCCGGACCGAGGAACGCGACGCACTGATTCGCTGGCGAATCGGTCAAGAGCAACTCGTGCCGTTGGCCGATGCCAAAGTCGTGTCACAAGTGTGGTCCCACGGTCGGCCAGCCAAGGGCCCGCACACCGTGCTCGCAGTCGTCATTCAAAACGTGGTCCTTGCGCAATACGAATCGGCCTGCGAATCAGTCGGGTTGATTCCCGTGGACGTGGACATCGCGAGCTTCCGCCTCTTCAATCTGTGGGCGGCAACCGCTGGTTGGACTGGAACATCGGTCGGGGATCTCATGTGGCTGAATGTGGCGGACGGCGGTCTGACCTTGTTTCTGTTCCATGAGGGACGCCTGGTGTTTGTCCGCACCAAGCTGCTGGGTGCGTCCGTACCGTCCGAAGGGGGTTTACACAGCAGCCCTGACAATCGGAATCGCAGGGTGATCGATGAATGTCTGGTGTCGATCCAGGCCTGCCGGGAGCGCTATCCTCGGTTGACAGTGCAACGGCTGGCGTTCGCCGCCGACGATCCGGATCCGGAACTGCCAGAGGTGCTTGCCCAGGAATTGGACGTGTCGATCCACCCGCTGAACTGGACCCAGATCCAACGAGTTGGGTGGAAACCGGTCGGCAAGGTCGTGGACGCGGTTGCCCTCCCTGCAATCGCCGGCGTCTTGTAAATTAGAGGTGACGGATTGCGGCGGGTGAGGAACGTCTTCCCCAGCTATCGAAGGCATCGTCGGCGATCGGGACTGTTTCGGATCAATCTCAGCAGCCGCTTTCGCTGGTATCTCAAGCCGGGCCGGCTCGGGCTTCTTGTGCTGGTCGGTGCGGTCGCTGCCGCGATAGTCTGGGATCTGGGTCAGATTTGGACCGCGCGTGGCGAGGCCGAGGAGATCACTGTCGCCTTGGAGCGGATCAGAGAACAGGACCGGGCGTTCGTCGCCGCGTCAGCCAAGGAGGGCATCGATCTCTCCGACGCGGCGATGCAACGACTACCCGCCGAGGTAGCGCTGGCCAATCAGCTCCTGGAGAAACGGGTGTTTTCCTGGACTCGGTTTCTCACGGAGCTGGAACAGGCCATTCCTCCTCGACTTGCGATCAACAGCATCAGGCTCGACCCGAGCAGTTCGATCATCCGGTTGAACGGCGCTGCCCTCAGCCTGGAAGATGTCACCGCCTTGACCCTCGCCATGCAGGATCACCCCACGTTCAGAGACCCAGTGTTGGGACAGCATCGGGATGCCGGCAACGGATTGGTCGAGTTTGACCTGATGCTTCGCTATCGCCCCCAACGGATGTGACTCGCCTGATGGAGGCACTCGTTCGTCTGCTTCGGCAACCGTACGGCCCGCTCCTTCCGTGGTTCGGGCTGGCCTGCCTCCTGACTGCGGTCTATCTGACCGTGCACGCTACCTTCCTTGTCTCGGCCCAAGAGCAGCGGGCGGTGGTGCAAGCTGAGTGGACTGCCGCCCGGCAACGGCTCGTCCAACACATGGAAGCGAAGAAGGTTCGCCGGGAGCTTGACCAGGTGATGGCCGTGCTGCCGGCCGAACGGGATTTCGCGCCGTTGGCTCTCGGTGTGACGGAAGAGGCCAAGCGGGACAACGTGACGCTGCCGGCGCTGTCCTACCGAACCGAGGCGACCGGCGTGCCCGGCATGACGAAGGCGGTCCTACAGGGAGCGGTAAGTGGGCGATACGAAGATCTGCGCCGCTTCATTTACAACCTCGAGACGGCGGAAGAGTTGCTGTTCATCGAAGACTTGGATGTGGTGCAGTCAGGCAACAGCCAGGATGAGCGGCTGACGTTTAACATTAAGATTGTGACCTATCTGAGAAAGGAGGCGGGCCGCGTCGCCGCGCCCTCAAAGGAGTGAGCTTGAGCCACCGGCATCAATTGTTGCTCCTCGCGGTCCTGTGCTCGATCTGGGCCGGGCTTGTCGTCTGGCGGGCGGCTGAGTGGGAGGAGCCAGCCCATGTTCCGCTCACCAATGTGTCGGGCACGGTCTCCGACCAACGGGCACCAACTCGGCAGGCGGGCAGCGGCCTGCATGTCAATTTGGATCTTCTCGATGCCAGTCGCAGCCTGCGGAACGTCACGTTCACCACCCCCCGGAATATTTTCGCCCTCCCTCGCGCCGATACCGCCTTGGCGATGAACGCCTCCCAGCCACTGCCGTCCGAACCGGATCACGGTTCGCTGGAAGCCTTGCATCAGCAGGCGGTGTCGGCCGAACTGGCCCAGTTCCGCTACCTTGGGTACATGCAACTGGGCGAGGTCTTTCGTAAACGGGAGGTGGCCTTGCTTGTCAAACAAGAAGAAGTGCATATCGTCAAGGCCGGTGAAACCATCGAGGATCGGTTTCTGGTCAAGGCCATCACGCCGGACGGTGTGACCATCCAGGAGACCGGCTCGCGTGTTGAGCAGATCGTGCCTTTGGCACAGGAGTCGGAGCCGCAGCAACCGCCGTCCCCGCAACAATAGAGAGAAGAAGAAACGCCGTATGTCCAACATCCGCTCAGATTGCCTTACCGACGCTCGGGGAGCCACGTACCTTCTGGTCATGTTCTCGGTCGTGCTGATCGGCATCTCGCTGTCCGTCGCCGCCAAGCAATGGAAAATCATGGTGCAGCGGGAACTGGAAGCTGATCTTCTGGCCAAAGGCATCGAAATCCAGACCGCCATCGCACTCTATTCCGCCAGGATGAAAGCCGGGCGGGTGATCCCAGGCGAGGTGTACCCCAATTCCTTGGCCGAGTTGACCCGACAGCCCAGGCCTGTTCTGCGGAAGGTCTATCTGGATCCCGTGGGACGGGGAGAATGGGAGTTGGTCCGCGCACCGACCGGCGGGATCATGGGCGTCCGAAGCCGGAGCACGGCGAAGCCACTCCGACAACATGACTTTCCTCTCCCGGTACGGCACTTTGAAGGATTGCCGACTTATCACGATTGGGTGTTCCAACATCCGAGTCCTTCCGCCGGCTCGCTCGTTCCGCTTCAACCCGGCGTCGTACCGACCTCGCCCGACCTTTCTCAACTGCAACCGTCGCCGACTCCGGCTCCATCCGGTTAGTCTCCGTCGAATGGCCGAACCTTGACGGCGTTCAAGAGGGGAAGGTATTCTCGCTTCGCACCACGCGCGTCTGTTGGGGACGGAGCGATCATCGCCTGGTTAAGAGTGGATTGCCTGAGTCCCGGAGGAGCAATGAAAACGCCGGCTGCAACGACCGATCAAGCAATTGTCCCGAAATCGCCCGAAGAATACCTCCTCGAATTAGTCCGAAAGGCGAGGGCTGCCACCGGGCGCTTAGCTACCTTGACGACAGACGTCAAGAACCGGGCTTTGACGGCCATGGCCAATACTCTTGAAGCCCGGGCCGAAGAGATTCTCGCGGCGAACGAGAAGGATCTCGCCGCGTTCGACCCGGCACCGGAGCGGAAGGCCATGGCCGATCGTCTCCGGTTGACGCCCGAACGGATTGCCGAGATGGCAGCCGGCATTCGCGAGATCGTGAGATTGCCGGACCCGCTTGGAGAAGTTCCCAAGATGTGGCGGCGACCCAACGGGATGCAGGTGGGACGGGTCCGCGTCCCTATCGGAGTCATCGGCATCATTTACGAAGCCCGGCCGAACGTCACCGCCGACTCCGCCGCACTCTGCCTCAAGTCCGGAAACGTCTGCGTACTCCGCGGAGGATCGGAAGCGATCCATTCGAATACGGCCATTGCGGCGCTTTTGGCCGAAGCGGCGGAGAAGGAAGGCGTGCCGGCCGGCGCGATTACGTTCATCGATCGGCCTGACCGGGAAATCGCGGTCGCGTTGCTCAAACAGGACCGGTACATCGATCTGATTATCCCACGCGGCGGAGAGTCGCTGATGCAGACGGTGCGCGAACATTCGACGATTCCGGTCATCAAGCATGACAAGGGTGTCTGCCACATTTACGTGGATGCGGACGCAGACCCGCTTTTGGCCGAGCGGGTCTGTCTCAACGCCAAGGTTCAACGTCCCTCTACCTGCAACGCGATGGAGACGCTGTTGGTTCACCAGACCATCGCACGGACGTTTTTGCCCAGCTTGATCCCTAAGCTTCTGGATGCGAAGGTGGAGGTGCGGGGGTGCCCCAAGACCTGCCAGCTTGTTCCGGAGGCCATTCCGGCCCGAGACGACGATTACGGCAAAGAGTTTCTCGATCTCATCCTGGCGGTCAAGGTAGTGAAGAATATGGACGAGGCATTGGACCACATCGCGAAGCATGGATCGCGCCACACGGAGGCGATCATTACCACCGACTACAGCCGGGCAATGCGGTTCCTCCGGGAGGTCGACGCCAGCGCAGTCCTCGTCAATGCTTCCACGCGGCTCAACGATGGCTACCAGTTCGGGCTCGGGGCAGAGATCGGGATCAGCACGTCCCGAATCCACGCGCGCGGTCCGATGGGGCTGGAAGAACTGACCTGCTTCAAGTTCATTGTCTTGGGCAGCGGTCAGATCAGAGAGTAACGTGCAGTGGGCGACGTTGTGCATTCTGCCCTCTCACGGCCCGGCAACGTCATCTTTCCTACCAATTTCCCCTATGTGCGGGATCTCGTTGCAGCCGGGGGACGTTGTGTCCGGCAGCCAAGCGGGCATCTGATTTTTTACGATCGCGCCGGACGGCGGTTTCTCGCGACCGATCCGGACGGCAACCCGTTGCATGAGTGCGAGTGGGAAACTACGCCGGCGGGCCACGCGCGGTTGGTTCGAGCGCGGTTCCGACTCGATTGGGAACAATGGGTCGGACTGAAGCCGGCCGCCCTCGTGAATGCCACGACCCTCGATCTCTCGCGCAAGCCGGGCTGGGAGCGGCTGAGGGCGGACGATTTGCGCCGGATGGCTGCGCAGGTGCTGGGCGTCCCGCTGGAAGAGGTTCGGTTCTTTTACGGAGATGAAGACCTGGTTGTCGATGCGCGCGGCTTGGCGACTATCCGGCACAAAAAAGACGCGTTCTACGTGTTGGATAGCGGCAGCTTTGATCATGCCCGCTTCATGTCCTGCATGGGAGTCATGCACTGGGATCGAATCGATTTCTTGCCCGTGGTCGAATTGTTTCAATCGCTGCTGCCCGGGACCGGGTCCGCCGCGCTCGAATTCATCCGCGGCCTGTACGACGATCAAAATGAAGGGCGACCGAACCCGCTCGCGCTCCGCTACCGCGGAATTCCCACCTATCCCTCCGAAGCCGCCTTCCGCCTGTTCGGGGGGTTTTTTACACCAAGCGCGCCTGGCGGACAGGACCCGTTTTCGCTCTTCATGAATCCGTCTCGATCGCACGAGGTCACGTGGCTGCCAACACCGGACCCGCCGCGTCGCTATTTCGACCCCGCACACCGGCTCTGCGTCACCGTCAAAGGGGAGACGATCCATAAGGCGACGCTCGCCGACGACCCGACGGGCCTCCCGTATGTCAAACCGCCGGCGCGCGGATTCGCGCCTTATGGTCGGAGCGTGGAAGTCTCGAACGGGAGGCTGATTCTGCGCGACGGCGAGCACCGAATCACGTTCCCGCTCAATCCCACCTGGGGGCCCATCCGCGATTCCGCGCCGCCTCCGGGAACAGAGTCGGCACCGTGGGGATGGAGGGACCTCTTTCAAGGGACTCCGCCGGTGGTTTCAGCCGCCGAAGCCTTCGGCTCCGTCTTGCTCTATCCTGAAGATGACACGGAAATTGACGAAGCGGCATCGCAGCCGTTTGTCACCGATTTCCTGCAAGACTTTATGGAAGATACCCAGCTGCTGGCTTCCCACCTAGCTCACGCCGTGTTTCTGCTGATTGACAACTTCGATGCCGGCCTCAGCGCCTGTATTAAGCCAGACCGGGCTCGCTGCTACACTGTGCTGTACCGCCGTCCGGCGTTGGCTCAGAAACATGCGCAGGCCCTCTGGAATCAAGCGGCCTTGTCCGGCCCGTCGTTGGAGGCGCTCCGACGGGTTGCTTTCTTTCCGGCGGAGGCTTGCCGCAAGGCAGCCTATGCCAAGCAGTATGACGTGATCTACCACTGGATTCCCTTTGCGGACTTCGATCGCCCCGCTGCGCTTTCCGATACAATCCGCTGTCTTGCCGAGGCGCTGGCCCCCGGCGGACTGGTCTTCGTCGCAGGGCCTCCGACCGTGGGTCGTCTCGTGCGGACCTATGCCTTGGAACTGCTTCGGGAAGACCCGGTGGAAACCCTGCCGACGTTCCAGATGCACCGCACCATTCTTCCGATGGCCCGTCTCAAACCCGGCTTGACGCTGGTGCAGGCGAAAAAAAGCTACGCAGGTACTTCAGTCCGACCTTGACAGCCTCAGGTTGCACCCGATAAGATGCCCTCACCTTTAACGCTCATCCTGCGAGGTGAGCAAGGAGTGATGCTCATGAGGATCGGCCCGCTGGGTTGTGTCCCGCCGATCATTGCCTTCTCATCGCTCGTCGATGGGAAGGTTTTTTTATGCCTGGAACCTGCATGACGACGGGCACGCGGACGGGGAAACCGCAGGAGCGGCTGGTTATGGAGGCGGGCGACATCGCCCGCGCGCTGACCCGTATTGCCCATGAAATCCTTGAACGGAACAAGGGCACCAAGGATCTGGCGTTGGTCGGGATCCGCACCGGCGGGGTGCATCTGGCGCACCGCCTAGCCCGTCGCCTCCACGACATTGAAGGGGCCCAGGTGCCGATCGGAGAACTCGACATCACCCTCTATCGGGACGACCTTGCCCTCCGCAAGGACCAGCCGGTGCTTCGGAAGACTTCCGTGCCGTTCAACATCTCGGACCTGAAAATTGTCCTGGTCGACGATGTCCTGTTCACCGGACGCACGACCCGCGCCGCCATGGACGGGTTGATCGATTTGGGCCGGCCGGCCGAGATTCAACTCGCCGTGCTCGTCGATCGGGGGCACCGGCAACTGCCGATCAAGGCCAACTACATCGGCAAGAACATCCCAACGTCGCGGGACGAGATCGTCAAGGTGCTGTTGGAAGAAGAAGGAGAAGAGGACCGAGTGGTCATCCTGAAGGCGTAACCGGAGGAACCCGTGAGCCTCAAACGCAAAGACCTGCTCAGCCTCGCGACGTTGTCGGTCGAGGAGATCATGCTCATTCTGGAGACGGCCGATTCCTTCAAGGAAGTGACCGGACGGGAGATCAAAAAGGTCCCGGCTCTCCGAGGCAAGACCGTCGTGAACCTGTTTTTCGAGCCCAGCACTAGGACCCGCACCTCGTTTGAGTTAGCCGCGAAGCGCCTCAGCGCGGATGTTATTAACTTCTCGCCCTCGTCCAGCAGCGTGGTCAAAGGCGAAACGCTGCTGGACACGGCACGCAATATCGAAGCCATGCAAGCGGACATTATCGTCCTGCGACACCCTGCCGCCGGTGCGGCGGAGATCCTGGCGCGCAGTGTCAAGTCCTCCGTCATCAACGCCGGCGACGGCTGGCATGAACATCCCACCCAGGCGTTGCTCGACCTCTACACGATTCGCGAACGGAAACTGCCCTTCAAAGGGCTGCGCGTGGCCATCGTCGGCGACGTGACCCACAGCCGAGTGGCGCGGTCGAATATTTACGCCTTGGTCAAACTGGGCGCGGAGGTCCGTGTCGTCGGCCCGCCGACGATGATTCCTCCGGCCGTGGACCGGCTGGGTGCTCGCGTCTACTACGACCTGGAAGGTGCCCTACGCGGCGTGCAGGTAATCATGATGCTCCGCCTGCAATTGGAGCGGCAAGGACGGGCTCTCTTCCCCACGATCCGTGAGTACTCGCGGCTGTACGGGCTCACGGCGGAACGGATGAAGTTGGCTGAACCGGGCGCCATTGTCATGCATCCGGGCCCGATCAATCGGGGCGTGGAGATTGCGCCGGAAGTTGCGGACAGCCTATCCTCGGTGATCCTGGACCAGGTCGCCAACGGCGTGGCCGTGCGTATGGGTATCCTGTATCTGATGTCGGGCGCAAACTGATTGGATGTCGACCTGATGCCTGAGAAGAATCGACACGAAATGAAGAGAGCCAGTGGTGGGCCAATTCTGCTCCTGATACGGGGTGGGCACGTCATCGATCCGGGACGGCAGAACGGCGTGGCGGATGTCTTGATCGAGGACGGACGAATCGCCGCCGTTGGGCGAAACCTCTCTGTTCCGCGCTCCGCGACGGTCCTTGACGCAACCGGGCTCCTGGTTTTGCCGGGATTTGTGGATCTCCACGTCCACCTGCGCGAACCGGGGTTCGAATACAAGGAAACGATCGAGAGCGGAACGGCGGCGGCCGTGGCCGGCGGATTCACGTCCGTCTGTTGCATGCCCAACACGAACCCGGTCAACGACAACCAGTCGATCACGGAGTTCATTCTGGAGCGGGCTCAAGCGGCGGGCAATGCGCATGTGTTTCCGATCGGTGCGATCACCAAGGGGTCCGAGGGCAAAGAGTTGGCGGAAATCGGCGATCTGCGGCAGGCCGGCTGTGTGGCTATCTCCGACGACGGCCGTCCTGTCATGAACAGCCTGGTCATGCGCCGGGCCATGGAATACGCGCTGGCGTTCGATCTGCCGGTGGTGGACCATTGCGAGGACCTGCACCTCGCGGAGGGCGGGTGTATGAACGAAGGTGTGGTCTCTACCGAGATGGGCCTGCCGGGTATTCCTGCGGCGGCGGAAGAGATTATGGTTGCCCGCAACCTGGCGTTGGCGGAGTTGACCGGCGCCCGTCTGCACCTGGCGCACCTCAGCACGGCCGGTTCGGTGCGCATGGTTCGCGAGGCCAAGGCGCGCGGAATCCGGGTGACCGCGGAAGCTTGCCCGCATCATTTCTCGCTGACGGAGGAAGTCTGTCGCGGTTACAACACCCATGCGAAGATGAATCCGCCGCTGCGGACGTGGGAGGACGTGCAGGCCATCAAAGAGGGTTTGCGGGACGGCACCATCGACGTGATCGCCACCGATCATGCTCCGCATGCAATACAGGAAAAGCAGCAGGAGTTCGCGCAGGCGCCCTTCGGAATCGTCGGCCTCGAAACCGCGCTGCCGTTGACGTTGGCGTTAGTGGAGGAGGGGGTGCTGACGCTGGAGGCCGCGGTGGCCAAATTGACCGAGGCACCGGCCAAAGCGTTCGGGCTGGCCAAAGGCACGTTGGCGCCTGGTGCCGATGCGGACGTCACCCTCGTCGATCCAGAGGCTCAATGGGAAGTCGATCCGACCCGCTTCCGCTCGAAAAGTCGGAACACCCCGTTTGCCGGCTGGAAGGTCAAAGGCCGGGTGACCGCGACGCTGGTCAACGGACGCGTGGTCTACGAACTGCAGCCTACGGAGCAGGGGGTGCGGTGAGCCGCGTGGTGCGGTGGATCCTGATCGTTTGCCTGACCTTGGAGTACACGGCCTTGGGAGTCTGGACGGGAGGCCTCATCGTGCTGATCGCCGCAGTCATTCCGGCTGTGTTCAATACCTTCGGCGGCCAGGATGCCGGCGGGTTATTTTTAACTCGCTCGTTCGATGGGTATAACCGCTTGGTGCTCGCCGCTCTCGCGTTCGTGGCGGCCGGCGCCGGCTGGCGGACATGGATGGGCCACCGGGGAATGCCCATTCCGCCGGCCAACCGGAGCGAATGGGCGCTGTTCGGCGTGATGGCGGTGATCGCTGCCGTGATCGTGTTCGGGCTGCATCCCAAGGCCACCACTCTCCAGGCAAAAGCCTTTGCGGCTCAAGGCGAAGAGGCGCGCAAGGCGGCGTTTGCGGCGTTTTTCCGGTTGCATTGGCCGATACGCTTTCTGTACCTGTTGAACCTGGGGTTGGGAATTGCGCTGATCGCCGTAAAAGTGCGGAGCTGGATTCAGTATCAGGGAGTCGGGCGATGAAGAAAGCCGTGCTCGCTCTGGCCGATGGAACTGTCTTCGAGGGCCGCGCCCTCGGCTATGAAGGTGAAACGGTTGGGGAAGTCGTGTTCAACACGGCCATGACCGGTTACCAAGAAATTCTGACCGATCCCTCGTACAAAGGCCAGATCATCACCATGACCTGTCCGCATATCGGCAATTACGGCGTGGCGCCGGAAGATGTGGAATCTCGGCGTGTTTGGGGAGAAGGTTTTATCGTCCACGAGGCCAGCGTGCTGGCCAGCAACTGGCGATGCCGCTTGACGCTGCCTGAGTATCTTCAGGAGGCTCGTGTCGTCGGCATTGAAGGGATCGATACGCGATCCCTGACCCGACACCTCCGCGAGCATGGCTCGCAGCTCGGAGTAATCTCGCACCTCGATCTTGACCCCCGGCGGGCGGTGGCAAAAGCCAGGGCCGCCCCGAGTCTCATCGGACGCGATCTGGTCGCAGAAGTGACGTGCCGCCAGCCCTATGAATGGACGGAGGGATCCGGCTCCTGGGTGCCCTATCCAGCCGGCAACGGGAGGGCGGCAAAGTCCGGAAGAACGGTCGAACGCCGCACGCCGTGGCGCGTGGTCGTATATGATTTTGGGGTGAAGCGGAACATTTTGCGGCGGCTTGTCGATGTGGGCTGCACCGTAACCGTGGTGCCGGCTTCGACCCCGGGTCTGGCCGTGCTGGCGATGAAGCCCGACGGCGTCGTGTTGTCCAACGGCCCGGGCGATCCGGAAGGGGTGCCCTACGCCATCGAAATGGTCAGACAGTTGCTCGGCCGTGTACCGCTGTTCGGCATCTGCCTCGGTCATCAACTGCTTGGCTTGGCTCTTGGACTGCGCACCTACAAACTGAAGTTTGGACATCACGGCGCTAACCATCCGGTGATGGACCTGCGCACCAAAAAGGTTGAGATCACGTCGCAGAACCATAACTTTGCCGTGCAGATCCCGCAAGGCCTGGATCCCGTTCCCGCTCAGCCGCTGATCGCGGAAACGGCGTACGGGCGCGTGGAGGTCACCCATGTCAGCTTGAACGATCATTCGGTCGAGGGCCTGGTCTGTCTGGACCAGCCGGCTTTTTCTGTGCAATATCATCCCGAAGCCTCTCCCGGGCCTCATGATTCGGCGTATGTGTTCGAAGAATTCGTGCATCTGATGGAGAAGGGTCATGCGTAACAGACTCCGTGTCGGTCTTGTCGCCTTTCTTACGGCTCTGCTTCAGTCCGGATGCATCACCATCAACCTGCCGCCTCCGCTCGGTCCCCTGGAAGAAGTCCAGGTGAGCGGCGCGGGCGACGCCAAGGTCCTGCTGGTCGATCTGTCCGGCATCATCAGCTCCCAGGAACAGGACGGGCTCATCGCGCGCCCCAGTCTGGTCGCCACCGTGAAAGAAGAGCTGACGAAGGCCGCGAAGGATGACAAAGTGAAGGCGGTTGTGATCCGGATCAACAGCCCGGGCGGGACGGTCACCGCTTCCGACATCCTGTATCACGAATTGAAGACCTTCAAGACCACGCGGAAGATTCCGATTGTCGCGTCGATTATGGACGTGGGCGCTTCCGGCGGCTATTACATTGCAGCCAGCGCGGACGCCATTCTCGCGCATCCGTCTTCGGTGACCGGCAGCCTCGGCGTCATCATGCTGACCATCAACGCGCGCGGCCTCCTTGAGAAAGTGGGCGTCGAAGCGACTGCCGTCACGTCCGGCCCTCGTAAGGACATGGGTTCCCCGTTCCGTGCGATGACGCCGGAAGAGCGCGCGATCTTTCAAGGGGTCATCGATTCCTTCTACCAGCGGTTCCTGACAGTGGTCCAGGAAGGCCGGCCCAATCTGTCCATGGATCAAATCAAGAAACTCGCCGACGGGCGGATCTATTCCGGCGAGCAGGCCAAGGCCGTGGGGCTGGTGGACGATGTCGGCTATCTGGAACAAGCCATCGAGACAGCGAAGAAGCGGGCAGGCCTGAAGGACGCGCGGGTCGTGACCTACCGGCGTCCCGGGGAATATCAGAACAACATTTACTCGCGCCTGTTCGGTTTCGGCCACGGACTCGCTGGGATGGCGAACCTCGACCTGCTTTCGTTGGTGCGCGGCGGCACTCCCCAATTCATGTACTTGTGGATGCCGTGACGGAGCAGGGATTCGTCGATCTATTCTGAGACGGATGCGTTGTCCATAGCCTCATCTTTTTGAAGATGAATAGCGTGAAGCCATTCCTCTCGGCGCCGATCAGCCGGCGAACCGCGATCGTCCTGGTGGCGCGTGGTCTACTCTGGATTTGCCTGGCGGGAAGCTCGTTGAGCACGCTGGCCGGCTGTTATCGCGCGCCAGGCACGGCGCGCGACCAGCTCATCTTCCTCTCGGAGGAAAAAGAGATTGCGATGGGTGTCAGCGCCTTCCGCGAAGTGTTGCGCCAGGCCCGGTTGAACGAAAATTCCGAGATCAACGAAATGGTTCATCGGGTCGGCCGGCGGATCGCCGCGGTCGCGAACAAACCGGAGTATCATTGGGAATTCGCGGTCATCCAGGACGATCGGGTGATCAACGCCTTTGCCTTGCCGGGCGGCAAGGTCGCCGTGTTCACCGGCCTCCTCAAGATCACGCAAAACGAGGCGGGGCTTGCAACGGTCATGGGCCATGAAGTTGCCCACGTGTTGCAACGGCACGGTGCCGAACGGATGAGCCGCGGGATTCTCGAACAGATCGCCCAAGTCGGTGCTCTGGCCGGGGCCGCGACCGGCGCCATCAATCCGAGCGTGGCTATGGGGGCGATGGGCGCCTACGGCGTGGGAGTGTCCCTGCCGTTCAATCGCAAGCAGGAATCGGAAGCCGACTATATTGGCCTTCGGCTGATGGCACAGGCCGGGTACGACCCGCGCGAGGCAGTGGCGTTCTGGGAGCGGATGAGCGGCTGCCCTCGACAGATGATTGGCAAACTGTGCTTTCGCTCCCAGCAGGCAATCCCGGAGTTTCTGTCCACGCATCCTTCGGATGTGACCCGGATCAACCAGATCGAGGCCTGGATTCCGGAAGCCATGCGTTACTACCGTCCGGCGGATGGCCTTGAACCGGCGCATCCTCCTCGGCCGTATCAACCGCCGATCGGACCGATGCCGAAAACCGGATAGGAGACAAGGATGATCAGGCGAAAGCCGACGGACTATTGCGGCCTCGCGCCTCCACGCCGATCGCCTATAGTCTGAAGCGATTATGCCCAAACGAACTGATATCGAGACCATCCTGCTGATCGGCTCCGGCCCGATCGTCATCGGACAAGCCTGCGAGTTCGATTATTCGGGCACCCAGGCCTGTAAAGCTCTCAAGGAAGAGGGCTACCGGGTCGTGCTGATCAACAGCAATCCGGCGACCATCATGACCGATCCCGAGTTGGCCGATCGGACGTATGTCGAGCCGATCACGCCGGAGGTGGTAGAGCTCGTTATCGAGCGAGAACGCCCCGATGCCTTGCTCCCTACCATGGGCGGGCAGACCGCGTTGAATACGGTGATGAGCCTGGCCAAGCGAGGGACGCTGGAGAAATACGGCGTCCGTCTGATCGGCGCTTCGGCGGAGGCGATTCACAAGGCAGAAGATCGCGACGCGTTCCGCCAGGCCATGTGGCGGATCGGGCTCGCCGTGCCTGCCAGCGGCACCGCCACTTCCCTCGCCGAAGCCGAGCGCCATATCGAGCGGATCGGCTTTCCGGTGATCGTTCGTCCCTCGTTCACGCTCGGCGGGACCGGCGGCAACATCGCCTACAATGTCGAGGAATTCCGCCGACACGTCGAATGGGGTCTGGCGATGAGTCCAGTCCGGCAGGTGCTCATCGAGCAATCGGTGATCGGGTGGAAAGAGTTCGAACTGGAGGTGATGCGCGACCAGAAGGACAACGTCGTGATTGTGTGCCCAATCGAGAACGTCGATCCAATGGGCGTGCACACCGGAGACAGCATCACCGTCGCGCCGGCCATGACCTTGACCGACAAAGAGTATCAAGTGATGCGGGACGCTGCGGTCAGGATCATCCGTGAAATCGGCGTCGATACCGGAGGCTCCAACATCCAGTTCGGCGTCAACCCTGACACCGGTGAGATGGTGGTAATCGAGATGAATCCCCGCGTCTCCCGCAGTTCGGCCTTGGCGTCGAAAGCGACCGGCTTTCCCATCGCCAAGATCGCGGCCAAGCTGGCGGTCGGCTATACCCTGGACGAGATCACGAACGACATCACCGGTGTGACGAAAGCTTCCTTCGAGCCTACCATCGATTACGTCGTCGTCAAGATCCCGCGTTTCGCCTTCCAGAAATTCCCTGGCGCGGATCCGACGCTGACGACGCAGATGAAGTCGGTGGGTGAAGCCATGGCGATCGGCCGCACCTTCAAGGAAGCGCTTCAGAAGGCCATCCGCTCCCTGGAAGTGGATCGTTTCGGCCTGAACTCGGGATTGGGTCTCGATTGCGGCGTGCCGAACGATTTCGATCGCCGGGCGGCGATGGAGCGTGTCCGAGCCCTGCTCCGCACGCCGCATCCGGACCGCCTGTGGCGACTGGCCGACGGGATGCGGCTCGGCATGACCAACGAGGAGCTGTACAGTTTGACCAAGATCGATCCGTGGTTCCTCGAGCAGATTCGGGAAATCGTGCGGGTTGAGGAGCGACTTGTCCAAGCGGGCCGGACGGTTCTCGACTCAGCCGATCAGGGACTCTTTCGGTACGCCAAAGAACTCGGGTTTGCCGATGAACGGCTCGCGCAGCTGACGGGTCTTGATGTCCAGGAGATTCGAAGCCGACGGATGACCGGCGGAGGCTCGGATGGCCGTCTGGCGGTTACTTACAAACGGGTCGACACCTGCGCCGCCGAGTTCGAGGCCCACACGCCCTATCTCTATTCCACCTATGGTCGCGAGTGCGAAGCCCGACCGACCTCCCGCCGTAAAGTCATCATCCTCGGCGGTGGGCCCAACCGGATCGGGCAGGGCATCGAGTTCGACTATTGCTGTGTCCACGCCGCCATGGCACTGCGCGAGGAAGGCATCGAGACGATCATGGTGAACTGCAATCCCGAGACGGTCAGCACGGATTACGATACCTCGGACCGGTTGTATTTCGAGCCGTTGACTGAAGAAGACGTGCTGCATATCGTCGATCGGGAACGTCCGCTCGGCGTGGTCGTCCAGTTCGGCGGACAGACGCCGTTGAAACTCTCCGTGCCGCTGGCGCGGGCCGGGGTGCCGATCCTGGGGACTAGTTCCGATGCGATCGACCGGGCGGAAGACCGGGAACGTTTCCGAGACCTGCTGAACACACTCGGGCTGCGCCAGGCGGCCAGCGGCATGGCGCGGTCGCTTGATGAAGCCGTGAACGTGGCGCAGGAGATCGGCTATCCCGTGATGGTGCGCCCCTCCTATGTTCTCGGCGGGCGAGCCATGCAGATCGTGCACGATGAGACCGGCCTCCTGGCCTATATAGGGTCTGCGGTCAAAGCCTCTCCTAAGCATCCTGTCCTGATCGACAAGTACCTGGAAGATGCGATCGAAGTGGACGCCGATGCGATCTCCGACGGTCGCACGGTCGTCGTGGCCGGTATCATGGAGCATATCGAGGAAGCCGGCGTCCATTCAGGGGACTCGGCCTGCTCGTTGCCCCCATATACCCTCGACAAAAAGGTGGTTGCGGAGATCCGACGACAGATGACTGCGCTGGCCTTGGAATTGGGCGTCATTGGCCTGATGAACGCGCAGTTCGCCGTGAAGGATGATGTGGTGTACGTGCTCGAAGTAAACCCGCGCGCATCGCGCACCGTGCCATTCGTGAGCAAAGCGATCGGTGTCCCCTTGGCCAAGCTGGCGATGAAAGTGATGGTCGGTCGGAGTCTTGAAGAGCTGCGTTTCATGGACGCGCCAGAGCCTCCCTACGTGTCGGTCAAAGAAGCGGTCTTTCCATTTACGAAATTCGCCGGCGTCGATGTCCTGTTGGGACCGGAAATGAAATCGACCGGCGAGGTCATGGGAATCGACAGCGATTTCGGGTGGGCGTTCGCCAAATCCCAGGCCGGCGCTGGCGCTATCTTGCCCACCGCAGGACGAGCCTTTATCAGTGTGAAGGAACAGGACCGCCCGGCTGCGTTTGAGGTCGCAGCGCGGCTCGCGGCGCTCGGCTTCCGGATCGAAGCCACCAAAGGGACCGCCGCCTACCTTCGCAGCCGCGGGCTGTCCGTCGAGACCGTGAACAAGGTGAAGGAAGGCCGGCCACATATCGTGGACCACATCAAAAACGGGGAGATTTGTTTGGTCGTCAACACCGTCAGAACTGCCTCGTCGCAAGCTGACTCTGTGTCCATTCGACGAGAAGCGCTGCACAAGAACATCCCCTACTACACCACGATGCGCGGCGCCCGCGCTGCAGTAATGGGCATCGAAGCCATGATGAAAAAAGAACTGACGATCCAGTCGTTGCAGGAGTATCACGTCAACGCGCACACGAGAGGCAAAACGCAATAGACCTAGGACAGGCGGAAAAGGGCACGCTGGTTTTGCAGGTGAGACGGTTGCCTATTCGCCCATTGACGTTCTGCGTGAGAGAGAAAACATGCCGACACCGATTACGAAGAAAGGGTATGAAGCGTTGAAAGCCGAGCTTGACCGGCTACGCAAGGTCGAGCGGCCAAAGGTCATCGAAGCGATCGCCGAAGCCCGAGGGCACGGCGATCTCAGTGAAAACGCGGAATATGAGGCCGCCAAGGAGCGGCAGGGCTTCATCGAAGCGAGGATCGCGGAGCTAGAACGCAAACTGGCGGACGC
This sequence comes from Nitrospiraceae bacterium, assembly GCA_051293835.1. Lineage (GTDB taxonomy): Bacteria > Nitrospirota > Nitrospiria > Nitrospirales > Nitrospiraceae > DATLZU01. The sequence goes on from JBPKMA010000005.1 coordinate 144,238, forward strand.
CAGGATTATCGAAACAGCGAATCGCTCCAGCGACACCGTGGTCTTCGGCGCGACTGTTGTCCTGATCGAACAGGCATCCGGAGAGAAAAAGCAATACACCCTTGTCGGCCAGGACGAGGTGGACCTCAAGAACGGGAGAATTTCCGTGCAATCGCCCGTCGGCAAGGCGCTGATCGGCCGCCGAGTTGGGGATGTGGTCGAGGTCCAAACACCAGCCCGCCTGGTGGAGTACGAAATCCTCGAGATTCGCTTCGACGAACTCTAACGCTAGCAGCGTGTGTGATGCCATGCCCCCTGCCATTTCTCTCATCACGCTACTGACTGACTTTGGCGACCGCGACTACTTCGTCGCTAGCCTGAAAGGGGTCATTCTCGGGATCAACCCGCTCGCCCGGATTGTTGATCTGTCCCACCAGATCACACCCCATCAGATCGACGAAGCGGCCTATCTGTTGAAGTCCTGTTACCGTTATTTCCCCGAGGGAACCGTGCACGTTGCCGTGGTCGATCCCGGTGTCGGTAGCCGCCGGCGGCCGTTGCTGGTCAGTAGCTCGCGCTACTTTTTCATCGCTCCGGACAACGGTTTGCTGAGCTACATCTATCAGGAAGAGACGAACGTCGAAGTGCGGCAGATCGAGAACCGGCAGTACCGGCTGGAGTCGGAAGGCGCGACGTTCGACGGCCGCGACCTCTTCGCTCCGGCCGCGGCGTGGCTGACCAAGGGTATGGCCCTCGGTTCGTTCGGTCGGCTGATTCGCGATTACGTCAGACTTCCGATCGCCGAGCCAGCCTGGGAGCACCAGGTCTTGACGGGACGGATTGTCTATATCGACCGATTCGGCAACTTGGTCTCCAATGTGTCGTCCGCGCACGTCAAAGAAGTCCGAGGGGTGGCCAAGCGCGATCCAATCATCCGGATCGGCGGCCTCACCATTGAAGGCTTGGTTGGCAGTTACAGCGAAGGATCGCCCGACCAGCCTCGGGCGCTCATCAACAGCAACGGGCAACTGGAAATCTTCCTTAAAGAAGCCAGTGCCGCCGACCGCCTGAAGGTGGGACGAGGCGAGCGGATCGACGTGTTCTGACCCCATCCCATCGGCAGTAGCCTTCAACCGGTCAGTGCACGAATTCGATCGCACACATAGCCGGAAAATGGGATCGCGCAGGTGAAGGCAGGGGACACGGCGTTCAAGACGTGGATGGAACGATGATCACCTTCCACGACAAAATCCATCTCGAGACGTTTTTCGCGGATATCCAACAGTTGCGCGCGAATACCCGGCTCTCCCCACTGCAGAAACTGGCGCAGCTCGACGCCTTCAACCAACGCGCCGGCCAAGGCGACCATCCGTGAGCGGGAATACTTCGCCAGTTCGCTCAGCGCCAGCTGTGTGAAGTCAAAGCGGGAGTGGAGCAGCAATCCGAGCCCTCGTGCCACGACCTCGATCAATTCACCTAACCGAAAATTGCTCAGCCCTCGATACTGCTCCCGCCAAAGCGCCGGAATCGCGGTCGGTCCGATCTTGATCCGACCGGAGACAGTCACCGTGAAATGTACCCCCAAGAACGGATTCCGCAAATCTGGCACCGGATAAATATTGGTCCGGATCGCTCCCGGTGGTTCGTTCGAATACAGATACAAGCCTTTGAACGGCAAAATCCGGTAGCGTTCGGAAAAGCCAAAGTCCCGCGCGATTTTATCGGCATAGAGTCCTGCGGCGTTGACCACATATCCGGCCTCATAAGTCTCCCGGTTGGTGCGTACCTGCCGGCCGTTTCGGCTCTCGTATGCCGTGCCGAGATGAATCCGAATCCCTTCCGCCAGCGCATCCGCTTGTACGGCGTTCACCACCGACACAGGGTCGACAGTCGAGGTCCGGGGAGAGAAGAGCGCCCGTCGATAGGTTTTGACCCGTGGCTCAATTGCTTTGGCCTCCCGCTCAGTCACTTCCTCCAGCACAATTCCGTTCGCGCGTCCTCGCCGGAGCAACTCGTCCAGCGACGCCAGTTCGCCTTCATGTTTGGCCACCACGAGCTTGCCGCATTTGTTGAGCGGTAGCTTCTTGTCCTCGCAGTAAGCTGTCAGTTGTTCGTTCCCTAGCCGGGTGAATTTCGCCTTGAGGCTCTCGGGGGAATAGTAAAATCCGGCATGAAGCACACCGCTGTTACGACCGCTGGCATGTGCACCGCACCTTGCTTCTTTCTCGATTACGACGATCCGAGCATCGGGAAAGCGTCGGCGCAGTTCCCGCGCGATACTTAAGCCGATAATCCCACCGCCGATCACCAGAAAATCGCTCGTCATCCTACCGCTATTTCCGAGTCGCTCGCCGTCCTGATTGACGCATGTGAACCATCTCTCCCACCGTCCGGATCGAAGCATCGAGGATCGACACCATCCGGACCAGCGCTGCACGAGGAGTCGAGAGCGGCGGCATTAACACGATCACGTCTCTTAGCGGGCGGATCAGCAGTCCGCGCCGACGAGCTTCCAATGCGACCTGATGGCCAACCCGCAGCGCGGGCGAGTAGGGCTCCTTGGTCATCCGGTCCTTGACCAGCTCAAGGCCCACCATGAACCCGCACTGGCGGATGTCTCCGACCTGAGGCAATTCCCCCAGAGAACGCAACTGACGCGACAGCTCCTCGATTTTCGGACGCAGGTGCGCCAAGGTCCGTTCTGTGCGAAAGACCTCCAGATTCGCCAGAGCCACGGCGCAGCCGAGCGGATTGCCAGTATAGCTGTGCCCGTGAAAGAACGCCTTCCAGTCCTCGTACCGGCCCAAGAACGCCCGATAGATCTCCTCCGTCGTCAACGTCGCTGCCAGTGGCAGATAGCCGCCGGTCAAGCCTTTGCTGATTGCCATCAGGTCCGGCGTGACGCCTTCCTGTTCGCAAGCGAACATCGTGCCCGTGCGGCCGAAGCCTGTGGCGACTTCGTCGGCAATCAAGAGCACGCCATATTTTGTGCACAGCTCACGAACACGTTTGAGATAGCCGGGCGGTGCTGTGATCATCCCGGCTGCTGCCTGCACAAGTGGCTCGACGATGAAGCCGGCGAGGTCTAAGTGTCGCGTTTTGAGTATGTGTTCGATGGGGTCAAGGCAGGCCATCCCGCAGGACGGGTAGGCCAGTTTCAGCGGGCATCGATAGCAGTACGGCGCGTCGGCGGCTAACGTAGGAAAGAGCAGCGACACAAACCGTTTGTGGAACGTGTCGATCTGTCCCACGCTCATGGCTCCTATCGTGTCACCATGATAGGCCAGCGTCAGATGCAGAAAGGTGTTCTTCGGCCCGAGACGAGGACGCCGTTGCTGCCAGTACTGCACCGCCATCTTCAAGGCGATCTCCACGGCCGTGGATCCATCGTCCGAATAGAAGACGCGGGTCAGGCCACGCGGGGCCAGGCTCACCAATTCCCGCGCGAGTCTAATGGCGGGAGGATGGCTGAGACCTAACAGCGTGCTGTGCGCGATTCGCCTGAGTTGATCGCGGATCGCCCGATCCAAGAGCGGGTGGCGATGGCCATGGACGTTGACCCAGATGGAGGACACCCCGTCTAAATAGCGACGCCCCTGGATGTCGACGAGGTAGGGCCCCTTGCCGCGCTCGATGATCACTGGCATCTCCTGCTCCCATTCCCGCATCTGGGTGAAGGGGTGCCAGAGATACTTCCGATCCCATGCAGCCAGTCGATCAGAGTCGGATCGGAACGTCCGCGATTCCATGGATTATCGAAAAGGCGTTGCAACCGCGTCGCGCATGTGGAACGTCGGAAAGACGTGCGGATTATAGTGAGCCGGTGTTCTCTTTGACAACCCGGGAGCGAGGCAATATAATGAGCCAATTTCGTAATGCATGAGCCGGGATTTGCAAAATCTCATCCGGAATTTCTCTATTATCGCGCACATCGATCACGGCAAATCCACCCTCGCTGACCGGTTCCTAGAAGCCACGGGTGCCATCACCGCCCGTGAGTTCCGAGAACAGATCCTCGACGCGATGGACCTTGAACGTGAGCGAGGGATCACGATCAAGGCCCATGCGGTCGCCATCCGGTATCAGGCGAAAGACGGGCGGACGTACACCCTCCATCTGATCGATACGCCGGGGCACGTCGATTTCACCTACGAGGTCTCGCGCAGCCTGGCAGCCTGTGAGGGAGCCTTGCTGCTGGTGGACGCCAGTCAGGGCGTGCAGGCTCAGACGATCGCCAACGTGCACCTGGCCATGGCGAACAACCTGGTTATCATTCCGGTCATCAACAAGATCGATCTTCCGAGCGCCGACATCGAGGCCACGAAGCAGCAGATCCAGGACGTCCTCGGGCTTGAAGCCGCCAATGCCCTGCTGGTCAGCGCGAAGGAGGGGAGGGGGGTGGTGGACGTGTTGGAAGCCGTCGTCGCCAGGGTTCCACCGCCTTCCGGTTCACCGGACAAGCCGCTCAAGGCGCTGATCTTTGATTCGTGGTTCGACAACTACCAAGGGGTCATCGTGTTGATCCGCATCATCGACGGGTCAGTCCGGCCCGGCATGAAGATCAAGGTCATGTCCAATGATCGGATTTTCGAGGTGGCCGAAGTCGGACAATTCACACCGAAGCGGACTAAGACTGCGCAGCTCCAGACGGGCGAAGTCGGCTATCTCTGCGCCAACATGAAGGGGGTGACGGACGTCAAGATCGGCGACACGATCACCGACGCGGTTCTCCCCACTGACTCTCCGTTTCCCGGGTACCGGGAAGTCAAGCCACTGGTCTTCTGCGGTCTGTATTCCACCGACACGGCGAAGTACGAGGACCTACGCGACGCGCTGCAGAAGCTGCGCTTGAACGACTCCTCGTTCGTCTATGAACCGGAAACGTCGCTGGCGCTGGGATTTGGATTCCGCTGCGGATTTCTTGGGCTTCTGCATATGGAAATCGTCCAGGAACGGTTGGAACGGGAGTACGGACTTTCGTTGATCACCACCGCGCCGACGGTGGTGTATCGCGTTCTGACGACCAAGGGCGAAGTGCTGGAAATTGACAACCCCGCCAAGCTGCCGCCTCCCCATACGATCGAACTGTTCGAGGAGCCGTTTATCCTGGCGACGATCATCACGCCGGAACGATATGTCGGGAACCTCCTTCAACTGTGCCAGGAACGGCGTGGCATCCAGCAAAGCCTCCAATACCTCGACCCGACCCGCGTCATGCTCACGTACGAATTGCCCCTCAATGAGGTCATCCTTGATTTCTACGATCGGTTGAAATCGAGGACTCAAGGCTACGCTTCGTTTGATTATGAGCTGATCGGTTACCGGGAATCGGATCTCGTGAAGCTGGACATTCTGCTCAACGGCGAGCCGGTCGATGCCCTGTCGTTCATCACCCATCGCGAGCGGGCCTATCACCGGGGTCGGCAGATGGTTGAGAAAATGAAGGAGTTGATTCCGAAGCAGATGTTCGAGGTTGCCATTCAGGCGGCGATCGGCAACAAGGTCATTGCGCGGGAAACGATCGGCGCCCTGAAGAAAAACGTTACGGCGAAGTGCTACGGCGGTGACATTACCCGCAAACGGAAGCTGTGGGAAAAGCAGAAAGAAGGCAAGAAGCGAATGAAACAGGTAGGCCGGGTCGAAGTGCCGCAGGAAGCGTTTCTTGCCCTGCTGAAGGTGACTGGCGAATGAGCAGAGATCCTAATCGCCCGGGCATGGAGGACCCCTCCTCGCCCCGCACCGAGATCGCATCCCAACCCGCGATCTCCAAGCCACTTTTGGAAGAGGAAGCGGTTGCGGCTGCCAGCAAACCGATTCAGAGCCGAAAATCCGTCTTCCGCGAATATGCGGAGGCGATCGTCGTCGCCATGCTTCTGGCGTTCGCGATCCGCGTGTTCGTCGTCCAAGCCTTCAAGATTCCGTCTGGTTCGATGATTCCGACTCTGTTGATCGGCGATCACATTTTGGTCAGCAAATTGGCGTACGGCCTTCAGTGGCCGACGAACTGCAAAGTGCGCCTGAGCTTTCCTCCGATCACCTGCTATTCCTCGTATACGCTGATCCGCTTCGGGCAGCCGCAGCGCGGCGACATCATCGTGTTCCGCTACCCGGAGGACGAAGACAAGGATTTCATTAAACGGATCATCGGCTTGCCCGGGGATACGATCCAAATCCGCAACAAGGTCGTCTACGTCAACGGCACACCGCTTGACGACAAGGCCTATACCCAACGGGTGGATCCGGGAGTGATCGACAGTGCAGTCAATCCGCGCGACAACTTCGGTCCAGTCACGGTCCCTGACGATTCCTATTTCGTGATGGGGGACAACCGCGACCAGAGTCTCGACAGCCGGTTCTGGGGATTTGTGCGCGCGGACAAAATCCGGGGGAAAGCCTTCCGAATTTATTGGTCGTGGAGGGGACAAGGTAAGTGGACGGAGTGGGTGCGATGGGAGCGTCTCGGTCAGGCCGTTCGATGAGCGGCGCACGCCGATCCGCGGGTGCTGGCGAGGTCCCGAGACCTCCCGTGGACGGATCCGGCACTTTGCGTACGCTTCAGCGGCGTATTCAACGTTTCCCCCAGGCCAGCGTGTTGGTCGTCGGGGATCTGATCCTCGACCACTATATCTGGGGCCGTGTCAACCGGATTTCTCCCGAAGCCCCGGTTCCCGTGGTCCATGTCGAATCCGAATCGCTGAAACTCGGCGGGGCGGCGAACGTCTACAACAATATCCTGTCGCTCGGCGGTCAAGCGGATCTGTGCGGGGTCATCGGTGCGGACGAGAGCGGTCGGCTCTTGCTCAAAGAGCTCGGCTTGCGCCGGCCAGGGCGGGGCGGGGTCATCATTGACGCCGACCGGCCGACAACCCGCAAAAGTCGGGTCATTGCCCACAATCAGCAGGTAGTCCGCTATGATGTCGAACAGCGCACAGAACTGAAGGCCGCTCTCCAACGGCGCATCGTGCGGTATGTCGAGTCGCGGCTGCGGGAATTGTCCTGTTTGGTCGTTTCGGACTATGCCAAAGGCGTCGTCACTGCCTTCTTGATGGCCGAACTGACCCAGTTGGCTGCACGTTACGGCATTCCGATCGTCGTCGATCCCAAGGTCGAACATTTCGGCTACTACAAGGGCGTGACGGTCATCACCCCCAATCACCTGGAAGCCGTGCAGGCCGCAGGCGTGCACGGCGAGGATGATCAGACCATCGACGAAGCCGGCGCGATCATCCGGCAACGTCTGGGATGCCAGTCGGTTTTGATCACCCGCGGGGAGCGGGGCATGAGCTTGTACGAGGCCGATGGCGCCCGATGGCACATTCCCACCCGCGCGCGTCAGGTGTACGATGTCACTGGTGCGGGCGATACCGTCGTCGGAACCTTGGCCTTGGCCCTGTCGACTGGTGCGTCTATGCGCGAGGCGGCGACCCTGGCCAATTACGCCGCCGGAATCGTCGTCGGCATGGTCGGTACCGCGACGGTGACGCCTCAGCAACTCTCAGACGCGTTGAACCATGCATAGACCGGCCGGATCGGTGACGGTCGTTATTCCCGCCCGTTTCGGCTCGTCCCGATTTCCTGGCAAGCCGTTGGCCCGGCTCTTGGGAAAGCCCCTGATCCAGCATGTGTACGAGCGGGCGCGGACCTGCCGGGCCGTCGACGAGGTGATCGTGGCGACTGACGACGATCGGATTCGTGAAACCGTCGAAGCGTTCGGCGGGCTGGTCGTCATGGCCGAAGATCCGTTCCGAACCGGAACCGATCGGGTGGCGGCAGTAGCGCGCCAGCGGACGGGCGAGTATTTCGTCGACCTTCAAGGCGATGAGATCCCGCTGCATTCCGATCTGCTCGCAGACCTTGTCGAACCGTTTCTTGCGAGCGGGGCGGAAATGGGCACGCTCAAGCGTCCGCTGGAGTCCGCCGAGGACCTCCGCAATCCCGCTGTCGTGAAGGTGGTCACGGACGCGGGCGGGGACGCGCTCTACTTTTCCCGCGCGCCGATCCCGCACGTGCGGGATGAGACGGACGGGCGACCCGCACGCGGGTTGCATTACATGCACCTCGGCCTTTACATTTATACCCGCCGAACGCTCCTCAAGTTGGCCGAGTTGCCGACCGGACTCATGGAAGACGCCGAGAAACTCGAACAACTCCGTGCGCTGGAGCACGGCATCCGTATCCGCGTCTGGGAAACGCAGCACCCGTCCCTGCGGATCGATACGCCGGAAGATCTGCTCAAGGCCGAAACCATGTTGCGACACGGAGAGGCGGCGCGGTGCGGAGACTGATCCTGACGAGGCGGAAGTCGTGAGCAAGTTCATCTTCGTGACCGGCGGCGTGGTGTCCTCCTTGGGCAAAGGCCTGGCTTCCGCGTCCATCGGCAATTTGCTGGAAAGCCGAGGCCTGAAGATCACGTTCCTAAAGCTCGACCCCTATATCAACGTCGATCCCGGCACGATGAACCCCTACCAACACGGGGAGGTGTACGTCACAGACGACGGGGCCGAGACGGATCTGGACCTGGGACATTACGAACGCTACACCTCGCTGACCCTCTCCCGCGAAAACAACTACACCACCGGCCGGATCTACCATTCCGTCATCACCAAGGAACGCCACGGTGATTATCTGGGTGCCACTGTCCAGGTCGTGCCGCATATCACCGACGAAATCAAGCAGTCGATCCGGCGGGTGGCGGAAGGGACGGATGTGGCGATCGTCGAAATCGGCGGGACGGTCGGCGACATCGAGAGCTTACCGTTTTTGGAAGCCATCCGACAGATGCCGTATGACGTCGGACGGGACAACGTCCTGTACGTGCACCTGACGCTGGTCCCCTATATCGGCGCGGCGGGCGAGCTGAAGACGAAACCGACTCAGCATTCGGTGAACAAATTGCGAGAGATCGGCATCCAACCCAACATCCTACTGTGTCGGACCGACCGCTATCTGCCGCCCGATATCAAAGCCAAAATTGCCCTCTTCTGCAATGTCGAGAAGGACGCGGTGATCACGGCCAAAGATGTCGAAACGGTCTATGAAGTGCCGATCGTGTTCCGTAAGGAGGGGCTCGACGAACTGATTGTCCGGCAATTGCACCTGGAGGCCGGCCCTCCGGATTTGCGCCAGTGGGACGCTATGGTCCAGAAGATCAAGTATCCGAAGCACGAGGTGCTGGTTGCCCTGGTGGGTAAATACGTTGGGCTCAAGGAGTCGTACAAGAGTTTGACCGAAGCCCTGGTCCACGGAGGGATCGATCATGAAACCCGCGTCAACATTCGCTGGATCGAGTCCGAAGAACTCGAACGGCTCGGTGCTGAGCAGATGTTGCGGGACGCCGATGGGATCTTGATCCCCGGCGGGTTCGGGGCGCGGGGGATCGAGGGAAAGATTCAGACGGTCCGGTATGCGCGGGAGCGCGGCATTCCGTTTTTCGGTCTTTGCCTGGGCATGCAATGCGCGGTGATCGAACTGGCGAGACATGTCGCTGGCCTGGCGGGCGCCAACAGTGCGGAATTCGATCCGCAGACCCCGCATCCGGTCATCAGCCTGATGGCCGATCAGCGTTCGGTCCATGACAAGGGCGGCACCATGCGGCTGGGCGCGTATCCCTGCCGCATCCTCGAAGGCAGCCTTGCGCACAAGGCCTACGGTGTATTGGAGGTGCGCGAACGGCACCGGCACCGATATGAATTCAACAACGCCTACCGGGAGGCGCTGACCCGCCACGGTCTGGTGTTAAGCGGACTGTCGCCGGACCAACGGCTGGTCGAGATCGTCGAATTGCCAGACCATCCCTGGTTCCTGGCAACGCAATTTCATCCCGAATTTACCTCACGGCCGCATCATCCTCATCCGCTCTTTAGCGCGTTCGTGGGGGCCGCGCTGCGGAGGAAATGCGGGCGCTAAGCGGGGTGAGTGGGGCGGCGAATTGCAATGCCGCGTCGACTGCCGCCGGCACACCGGTCTGTGGTTGACAGAGGAGGGGGCACCTGCCATGCACGAAGTGGATCTCGGGCCGTTTAAAGTCGGGGCGGCTCACCGCCGGTTTTTGATCGCCGGGCCCTGCGTGATCGAAAGCGAACGCTTGGCGCTGGAAACTGCCGCGCAGATCGCCGAGATCACCCGGGCTTGCGGCATGCCCTACATCTTCAAGTCTTCCTACGACAAAGCGAACCGCAGCTCGATCGACTCCTTTCGGGGGCCTGGGCTTCGGGAGGGGTTAGCTGTCCTGCGTAAGGTGAAAGAGCAGGTCGGCATCCCTGTCCTGACCGACGTGCACACTGTCGAGGAAGCACGGGCAGCAGCCGACGTGGTGGACGTGCTGCAGATTCCCGCCTTTCTGTGCCGGCAGACGGATCTGCTGGTGGCGGCGGCTCGGACCGGACGCGCGGTGAATGTGAAGAAGGGACAGTTCCTTTCACCGTGGGAGATGGGGAACGTCGTCAAGAAACTCGAGGACAGCGGCAATCGCAACATTCTCCTGACTGAACGGGGCTCCTCGTTCGGCTATCACAATCTGGTGGTCGATATGCGGTCGCTGCCGATCATGCGGCGATTCGGGTACCCGGTCGTGTTCGACGCCACGCACAGCGTCCAATTGCCCGGGGGAGCCGGCACGAAGTCCGGGGGGCAACGGGAATTCGTCGCGCCGTTGGCTTGCGCGGCGGCGGGGGCGGGCTGTGACGGGTTCTTCATGGAAGTCCATCCTAATCCGGATTCGGCGCTCTCGGACGGCCCCAACATGGTCCCTCTGTCGGAATTGAAAGCGTTGCTAGAGCGAATCCTGCGTATCTGCGACGCCCTGGATTCCAAAGCTTGAGGCACGGGGCAATGAGCATCGAGCAGGGGAAGCGCGTCCTGGAAATCGAGGCGGAGGCCATCCGGGCACTCGTCGATCGGCTCGATCATCGCTTTATAGAAGCCGTCGAGCTCCTGGAGCGGTGCGCCGGCAAGGTGGTGGTGTCCGGCATGGGCAAGTCCGGACTGATCGGGCAGAAGATCGCCTCGACCCTGGCAAGTACGGGAACCCCTGCGTTCTTCCTGCACCCGGCCGAGGGGATTCACGGCGACCTCGGCATGCTGGCCCGGAAGGATGTCCTGGTGGCCATTTCGAACAGCGGGGAAACGCAAGAAGTACTGCAACTTCTGCCATTCGTGAAGCGGATGGGTATTCCTGTGGTGAGCTTGACCGGTCGCACCGAGTCCACCTTGGCGAAAAACAGCGACGTAGTGCTGGACGTGTCGGTCAAAGAGGAAGCTTGCCCGATGGGCCTGGCGCCCACCGCCAGCACGACCGCGACCTTGGCCATGGGAGACGCTCTAGCCATCGCGCTGCTTCAGAAGCGCGGCTTCAAGGCAGAAGACTTTGCCCTCTTCCATCCGGGCGGCACATTGGGCCGCCGATTGTTAGTGAAGGTGCGCGACCTGATGCATGTCGGCGACGAGCTCCCTCGCGTCGGCTTCCAGTCGTCTGGTCACGAGGCCATCCTGGAGATGACGGCCAAGAAGCTGGGGATGACCACGGTCGTCGACGGAGATGGCCGGCTGGTGGGCGTGATCACCGATGGTGACCTGCGGCGCTTTCTCCAGCGCGGCGGAGATCTGGGCAACGTGACGGCGGGGGACCTTGCGAGTCGCAATCCCAAGACCATCGCCCCAGACGATTTGGCGACCGCGGCGGTGCATCTGATGGAGCGCTTCTCCATTACCTCCCTTGTGGTGGTGGAGGCGAGCGGGCAGATTGTCGGGGTCGTTCATTTGCACGACCTGCTTAAACACGGCATTGTGTAAGAGGCGCGGCGATCCGCTTCCGGCGGTGGGACCGAAGGCCGCTTGTCACCAATGGGGTGCGGGAACGGAAAGAGCGAGAACACGGCGTAGACGGTCGGTATGCGCGTCAGCGAAGTGTGGAAACAAGCGGGGATCGGGCTGGCGAAGTCCGCCGCGCGGGACACCAACATTAATCTGCCGAATTTCCTCACAGTCTCCCGCATTCTGCTGATTCCCGTTTTCGTGGTGCTCTTCGTGACGCCGACGCCGGCGCGGTCGGTGGCAGCGGCCATAGTCTTTGTCGTGGCCGCAGTCACAGACATGTTGGACGGGTATCTGGCCCGCCGTCGTTCGCAAATCACCAAGTTGGGCCGCCTGTTGGATCCGGTCGCGGACAAGTTGTTGGTGCTTTCGGCCTTGATCCTGCTGGTGCAATACGGTCGGGTAAGCGCGCTGGTGGCTATTCTGATCATCGCCCGCGAGGTTGCCGTGACGGGGATCCGAGCCATTGCCGCGACCGAGGGCATGATTCTGTCGGCGGAGTTGACGGGCAAGTATAAGATGGCATTGCAGGTCGTGGCGGTCGTGTTTCTGGTGCTTGAAGACACCGCTTTCGCGCAATTCGAGAACCTGCATGTAGCAGGAACCGTCACGCTGTATGTCTCGCTAGTGTTGGGCTACGTCTCGGGAGCCCAATACCTGCTCAACTTTTGGCGCCAAGTCACCCTCAAGGGATTGTAAGCCCGTCCTTCAATGCGGGCGCCGTTGGTCGTTTGCTTCATGGAACAGTTGTGGCTTGCTGTCGGCATGGGAGCAGCAGGATACGTGCTTGGGTCGGTTCCCTTCGGCATCGTGGTGTGTAAATGGCTGGGAACAGTGGATCCGCGCACGGCAGGAAGCCGAAACATCGGGTTTACGAATGTCCTCCGTGTGGCAGGAAAGAAAGCCGGCCTGCTGACGCTTGCCGGCGATCTAGGCAAAGGCTGGTTGGTTGGGTGGATTGCCGCCCGGAGTTTGGAGCCGGAAGCGGTCGTGCTGGCGGTGGCTTTGTGTCCGGTGCTGGGACATGCCTTTTCGGCTTTCCTGGGGTTTCGCGGAGGCAAAGGCGTGGCAACGGCATTGGGAGCGGTGATCGGCAACGCGCCAGTCGTTGGATTGGCAACCATGGTGGTCTGGCTGCTGACCGTCGCGGTGTGGAAATATTCATCTGTCGGAGCGCTGGTCGCGTTCGGGCTTCTACCGGTTTTGAGTGTCGTGTTCGAGCGCAGTTGGGGGTTTATGGGGTTTTCATTGGTCCTTTGCGGCCTTATTTGGCTGAAACATCGAGACAACCTCATAAGGTTATGGAATGGAACCGAGCCGAAGATCGGGCAACAGCTAGCAGGTAAGAGTTGACAGAATATTTCTTATCGGACCATCTGCTGCAATTTCCTTCCAAGCTGAACCGTGCATGACCTTCGAATTTCTCTCCCGCATCCGCAAAGAACTTACGATCACCGTCAAGGCTCTGCAGGAAATCACCTTGGCGATCTCTGAGCGCGTCAATCGGAAGGTCCAGATTCTTCGCTTGCATTGGCAAGCTGCCTCCATGGCCCATCGGCTCGAAACGATCTATCAAGAGCTCGGCCAGTGCCTTGCCGACATCCTAAACAGGAACACCCACACGGACAGTCGTTCTGCACCGCCACCGTTCGACATGAACGAGGCCCGACGAATGCTCGAGGCTTCCGCTCGCCAAGTCCGGCACTTACAACACCTTCTCGCGCGTCTGGAAGGCCAAATCCGGGAATTGAAACTTGAAGCGGCACACGAAGATATGGTTAGAATTCATCATGACTTGGCGCTTCGTTCGGCAACGATGCAACGCGTCACGGTCGCCAGAGAGTCAATGCTGGTCGGCCGGTCTGTTTGGGAGTTCGAATTGCCGTCCAGCGTCAGAATCGCTGCCATCTTGCGGGGTCCGGTCTTGTTGCCTGTCACCAAGCATCTGACCGTTCGACCGAACGATGTGGTCATTCTGCTTGGCCCGCAGGACGAGCTGGCGAAGATTCTGCCCCGCTTTTCGGGTCGGCAATCGGTTACAATACCCTGATGTTCGCGTCTCGGTTTGGCGGATCGACTCTGAGCCGCTGTGCGTTTCTTGAGAATGGTGATCCCATGACACGCAACACCGCCTCTTCTGCAACCCGATCTCTGGTCCTTTGGGTCTTCACGATATTCACGATCCTCTCGCCGTGTGTGGGGCATACCGCCGAGCCCTCGCCCGGTCCAAGCGGTCTTCGCCTCCTGGAAGAAATCCAAAGCGTGATCACCGAACTGGCCGAAAAAGCCAGGCCGTCGGTAGTCAGCATTTTTCCCGTGCAAGGCCCCGGCCGCTCCAAGGAGTTCCCCGGTGAACGGCTGCCCAATTCTCCCGGTTCTGGGGCCGGCGTAATCATCGACCCTGAAGGCCATATTGTCACGAACAATCACGTCGTCGGAGACGCGAACGAAGTGGAAGTCCGATTATCCGATAAGACCAAACTCATCGCCCAAGTCATTGGCAAGGATCCGGATACGGACCTGGCCGTGCTGAAAGTGACCGGCGAGCGGCCGTTCCCCTATGCGCGTTTCGGAGACTCCAACAACGTCAAGGTCGGCCAGTGGGTTCTCGCTGTCGGCAATCCCTTCGGGCTGGAGCGGACTGTCACTCTGGGGGTTGTGAGCGGGGTCGGGCGGGACAATATCAATCTTTCCCGCTACGAGAATTTCATCCAAACCGACGCTTCCATCAATCCAGGCAATTCAGGCGGACCGCTCTTCAATTTGCGCGGAGAGATCATTGGTATCAACACCGCCATCATCAACTTCGCTCAAGGAATTGGTTTCGCGATCCCGGCGAACATGGCCAAACAAGTGATCCAGCAGTTGTTGATCAAAGGCAAGGTTGTGCGTGGGTGGCTAGGCGTGGGCATCCAACCGGTGACCGCGGATTTGGCCAAAAAATTCGGTGTCAGCGAAGGAGAAGGCGTCCTTGTCAACGAGGTATTTGAGAATGATCCGGCGGCGGTAGCCGGCATCCAGCCGGGCGATATCATCACCAAGATCGATGGAACATCAATCGATACGCCCAACAAACTCTCACGCCTGATCGCGGCGCTGCCTCCCGGCGCGATCGCGAAAATCGAAATTGTGCGCGACGGAAAGCATCTGCTCTTGGACGTCGCGTTGACCGAGCGTCGGGACCACGCGATTGTCGCCTCGCTGCCGCAGTCCCGGAGCGAGCTCAAGTTGGGAATCGATGTGCAGGACTTGACGGCCGCGCTGGCCGAAAAATTCAAGTTAAAGGATAGTAAAGGCGTTCTGATCACCAAGGTCGATGCAGGCAGCCTCGCTCAGGCCGAGGGGCTTCGCGAAGGGGACCTAATCAAGGAA
Source organism: Nitrospiraceae bacterium (assembly GCA_051293835.1). Classification (GTDB taxonomy): domain Bacteria; phylum Nitrospirota; class Nitrospiria; order Nitrospirales; family Nitrospiraceae; genus DATLZU01. The sequence goes on from JBPKMA010000005.1 coordinate 159,400, forward strand.
GTCAATCGCGCGGAAGTCTCTAGCGTCAATGAGTTCACCGCTGCCGTCGCGAAGATCAAACGTGGCGAGACAATTCTGCTACGTGTGCTCCGCGAGAACCGGGCCTTCTACGTCGTCTTAAAACCCTCGGACCGGTAACGTTACTGAGCGACGGCGTGCTTCATAGCCTTGTGTTCGTCGACGATCCGCGCCGCCAGTTCACGAGGGACCTCCTCGTAATTCAGGAACTCCATCGTGTAGGTCCCACGGCCGGCCGTAATGGAATTGAGGGCCGGATCGTATTTCAGCATCTCGGCCAGCGGCACGACGGCTTTGATCAACTGCATTCCCCCACTCGCCGTCACGTTGAGAATGCGGCCCCGCCGCGAGTTCAGGTCGCCAATCACAGCCCCCACGTGATCCTCTGGGGCATTGACCTCCACGCTCATCATCGGCTCCAGCAGCACCGGATGCGCGGCTTCCATCGCCTTCTTGAACCCCATCGATGCGGCGATTTTGAAGGCGAGTTCCGATGAGTCCACCACGTGATACGACCCGTCGTAGACGGTCACGCGTACGTCCACGACCGGAAATCCGGCCAACACGCCTTCATGCATGGCCTCCACTACGCCTTTCTCGACGGCGGGGATGAAATTGCGCGGGATCACGCCGCCCACGATCTTGTTTTCGAACTCGAACCCCTTGCCGCGCGGGAGCGGTGTAAGCTGGAGCCAACAGTCCCCATATTGGCCATGCCCGCCCGTTTGCTTTTTGTACTTGCCTTGAGCCTGAGCCACGGTCTTGATGGTCTCGCGATACGGGACCTTCGGTGTATGGATCGTCACCTCCACCCCGTATTTGCGCCGAAGCTTTTCGAAGGTCACGTCGATATGGAGCTGGCCCATCCCGCTGAGCACCATTTCCTTCGTCTCGGCATTGCGGGTGAACTCCAGCGTCGGATCTTCTTCAATGAGTTTATGGAGCCCGAGGCTGACTTTCTCAACATCTGCTTTGGACTTGGGTTCGACGGCGAACGACATGACCGGCCGCGCCAACTGAAGTCCCGGATAAAGAATCGGGTCGTGCTCATCGCAGAGGGTGTCGCCGGTCTGCGTATCCTTAAGCTTTCCGATTGCGACGATATCACCGGCGACCGCCGATGGCACGGGGATGTACTTCTTGCCCAAAATCATAAACAGATGTCCGCCTCTTTCCTTGACCTTTTTGGTCGCATTGAAGAATCCTGAGTCCGCCGCCAGAGTTCCCGACAGGATACGGGCATAGGTCATCCGTCCCAGAAACGGATCGATGAGCGTCTTGAACACGAAGGCCGAGAAACGATCGGACGGCGAAGGCTGACGCACAACCGGTTCGCCGGTGTAGGGATGCGTCCCCTCCAACGGTCGCACTGTCGCGCTGTCGATTGGCGATGGCAGCAGGAAGCCCAGCGCGTCCAGCAACGGCACGACGCCGACGGTCCGCACGGCAGAGCCGCCGAGCACCGGCACGAACTTGCCTGCAAGCACCCCGTGGCGGAGGCCTTGGGACAACTCGCCCGCGTCAAGATCGCCCTCCGACAGGTACTTCTCCAATAAGCGATCATCGACTTCGGCCACCCCCTCGAGCAATTTCTTGCGCGCTTCAGCGACGTCACCAGCCAGATTGGCCGGCACACTCCCCGTCTGCACCTTGGGACTGTCGCTTCGCGACCAGATCGCCGTGCCGTGCAAGAGGTCGACGACACCCTCCAATCCTGGACCTGTGCCGATTGGGACCGTGATTGGCAACGCGGTCAGGTCCAAAGTCCGTTCGCATTCTTCGATGATGGCATGAAAGGACGTCCCCTCCTTGTCCAACTCATTCACGAACAAAAGGCAAGGCAGGCGAAGCTCCCGAACGTTCTGCCACAGCCGCCGCAACTCGGTCCGAACCCCAGTTGCCGCCCCGGCGACCAGTATCACGCCATCGACCGCGCGCAGCGCTGTTTGGGTCTCGCCAAGGAAGCTGAGAGCGCCGGGGGTATCAAGTAGATTCACCGTTGTGTCTTTCCATTCGAAATGGAGCACGCTGGTACTGACCGAGATTCGCCGATGGATTTCCTCCGGTTCAAAATCTGACGCCGTTGTCCCGTTCGCGATCGATCCCATCGTCGGGATAGCACCGGCGGCGAAAAGGAGGGCTTCCGCCAGGGAGGTTTTCCCGGCTCCGGTGTTCGATACGATTGCGACATTTCTGACCGACTCGACGCGGGATTCTTTCATGATGTCCCTCCTCCGCTGATGTGGTCGTGAACGACTCCTCTCGGATTACCACTTCGGCCGGTTCGCGATTCCGCTCCATCCGCAAGAGCCGACACATTCAGGCTATTGCCCCACCCTCCTTCAGCCACCCTTGGTCCGCAAAGCTCACATAGCGCCCATCGCCGACCACCAGGTGATCCAGCACACGAATCCCCAACACCTCTCCCGCCGCGACCAGCCGGGCGGTCAACTGGTGGTCCTCCGGGCTGGGTGAAGGATCGCCACTGGGGTGGTTGTGCAGAAGGATAACGGACGCCGCAGATTCGCGCACCGCGAGCGTAAACACCTCCCGTGGATGAACGATACTCAGCGTCAGGCTGCCTTCCGACACTGTCTCCTCCCGTATCACCGTGTTCTTCGCGTCAAGCAGAATGACCTTAAAAATCTCGTGCCGGAGATCACGCAGGTGGGGATGGTAATGTTTGAACAGATCGATGCTGGAATGGATGCGTGTGCCGGTCGAGAGCGGTGCCGCCAGGACACGCCGTCCCAGCTCGATAGCGGCCTTGATCTGGGCCGCCTTCGCGTTTCCGACCCCAGGAATCGCGCAGAGCTCATCGAGCCCGCAGTGTGCCAACCCGTGCAGCCCCCTGAGCTGGCGCAACAGGTCCATGGCGACTTGGAGCGCCGAAGCGTCCTGCCGGCCGACGCGGAGTAAGATGGCCAGTAGCTGCGCGTCTGACAATGAGGCCGCACCTTCTTGCAGCAACCGCTCGCGCGGACGTTCCGTCGCCGGCCATTGGGCGATCCCATTGCCCCGCCTTTTCCCCATCATACGGCCCTGTTCGGGTCAAGAAACCGACGTGATGGACATTTTTGTACCCAGCCCCAGACAGCTTTGGGGCTCACTTTTCGTCGAACAGAATCATAACCATTTGAATTTCCTATATTCTCATAAACCGATCTGGATCGGTTCAGGACTTGCTTACGCCTACCCGCAGCAGTGAGCGCTGACACCCAGGAGGGAGCGATGGAATGTCCGAAGTGCAAAGGGTTAATGATGCTGGAACGGTTTTCCGATTTTTTCCTCATCTTCTACGCATGGAAATGTATCAACTGCGGCGCGATCATCGATCGCACCATTTCAACGAACCGAAGAAAGAGTCTGGCGGCCCGCGAAGCGCACGCTGTCGGGGCCCGCTAAGGATTTCCTCGCCTCGCTTGACCGTTCACGCATCACCAGTTCGATTGTATGGTTCCGTCGCTGCTCCGACCGGTTACGCGTGCCCCGCATGAAACCGCGACGTGCGGAGCATTATAGCCAAGAGGTCAAAGAGGCGTCAAAGCATCTCTTGTTCTTCCACATCTGTCTTCCATCACGGGCGGCGAACTCATCCGTCGCTTCGCTGTAGCCTCCAGCCTTGACCCGCTCAAAAACGCTGTGTTACAGTGGGCCGCCTGAATCGCGTCGCCGACACACAACCATGCGCGTCATCGCTGGCTCCCTGAAGGGACGCCGGCTGCTGGGCCCTCGACAGTCCGATTTGCGTCCCACATCTGATCAGGTGAAAGAAGCGCTCTTCTCGATCGCCGGGGCCTGGATTCCGGGCGCTGCCGTGCTGGATTTGTACGCGGGGACAGGCGCGATTGGGATCGAAGCCCTCAGCCGAGGCGCCCGGCGCGTGACGTTCGTCGAGTCCGATCCGGCTGCGCTCCGGCTCCTCCGCGCGAATCTCGCGCGATGCGCCTTGAGTCATGGGGTGGGGATCTATGCTGGCCGCGTCGGGAGGTTTCTCCGCCACTGTGCGTCATGGAATGGACCATATGATGTGGTCTTTGCCGACCCGCCGTATGTGTCGGAAGAAGAACTGATCGGGTTGGCGAACTGGCTTAGTGAAGGGTTGATCGCGGACGACGCCATTGCCATCGTGGAGCACGCGTCCAAGACGCCGGTGCCGGACATGTTGGGGCCGCTGATACGGATCCGTAGCTATCGATACGGCGATACGTCCCTCACCCTCTATCGTAGGCAAGGCGAGGTGGGGCGCATCCCATGAACGTGGGGGTCTACCCCGGTACATTCGACCCGATCACTCACGGGCACACCGACATCATTGCCCGCAGTCTCCGGATTTTCGACCATGTGATTGTGGCCGTCGCGCCAAATCCGAGCAAACATCCTTTGTTCAGCCTGTCTGAACGACTGGAAATGGTGCGCTTGGTCACACAAGACATGCCGCGGGTCGAGGTCGCCACTTTCGAAGGATTACTGGTCGAATACGTCAAACGCCGAGGGGCCCACGCGGTGATCCGAGGGCTGCGGGCAATCTCAGACTTCGAACATGAATTTCAGATGGCGCTGACCAATCGCAAGTTGGAAAACACCGTGGAAACCGTCTTTCTCATGCCGAGTGAAGAATATTCGTATTTGACATCGACTATTATCAAGGACGTTGCGAAACACGGAGGCCCGTTGACCGACTTCGTCCACCCTGAGGTTGCCAAGCGGCTGGATCAGCGACTACGGAGCCTTCGACCATGAAGCTCGCCGCGCGCGCGGGACGCATCGTCCCGTCTCCCACGCTTGCGATCACCGCCACCGCCAAGGCCATGGCGGCCCAGGGGATCGATGTGATCGATTTTGCCTCCGGCGAGCCCGATTTCGACACTCCGGAACCGGTCAAGGCCGCGGCGGAAGCCGCGATCCGTGCCGGCTTTACGAAATACACGCCGTCCTCTGGAATCGACGAACTGCGGGCGACGATTGCCGAGAAGCTTCAGGCAGAATTGGGGCTTCGGTACGACCCATCGCAGATCCTCGTCTCCTGCGGGGCGAAACATTCGTTGTACAATCTCGCCGAAGCGCTGTTCGAAGCCGGCGACGAAGTGCTGATTCCGACGCCCTTTTGGGTTTCCTACCGGGATCAGTTGCTGCTCAACGACGCGACGCCGGTCCTGCTGGAGACGCGCGAAGACGAGGGCTACGCGATTCACCCGGATGAGTTGGAGCGGCATATCACGCCGAGAACAAAGGCGATCATCGTCAACACTCCCTGCAACCCGACCGGCGCCACCTATGACCGCGCCACGCTGGAACGCATCGCGACGGTGGCGCTTCGCCGCGATCTCGTGATTATTTCCGACGAGATTTACGACAAGATCGTGTACGACGGTGTCCGGCACTGCAGCATCGCAACACTGGGCCAGGACGTCGCCGCTCGGACGGTGATTATTAACGGCGTATCCAAAGCCTACGCCATGACCGGGTGGCGCATCGGGTACGCGGCCGGACCCAAATCGTTGATCACGGCGATGGCCAACATCCAGAGCCAAAGCACCTCTAACCCCTGCTCGATCTCGCAGAAAGCCGCGGTGGCGGCGCTGCGCTTGGACGACGCGTTCACTGCACGGATGGTCGCGGAATTTGACCGGCGGCGGCGGGTCATGGTCGAGCGGCTCAATAAAATGCCGGGGGTGAGTTGTCGGATCCCGACCGGCGCGTTCTACGCTTTCCCCAACATAAGCCGCCTCTTCACTCGCCGTTGGAAACGGGGAACCATCACCAGCGCCTCGGATCTCGCCACTTACCTGCTGGAAGAAGCCAAGGTTGTGGTGGTGCCGGGGGAGCCGTTCGGCAGTTCGGCTCATATCCGCCTGTCCTACGCCACCGGGATGGATGCCATCCTCCGTGGGCTGGACCGCATGGAGGCTGCCCTCCGACACCTCGACTGACCGCGGGCTTTGGAGCGGGACGGTTTGCGACACCGTGCCAAAATCCCTGCCAGCCTTGATTTCGCGGAAGACTGTGTTATTAATTTGCTCGTTGTCGAGTTGACGCGTTCTCGCCGAAGGGTGGGAGAAAGGAGAAAGAGGAAGGAGGGCTCAATCCGTGCCGATCTACGAGTATCTCTGTGGAACCTGTGACTACCGATTTGAAGTGCAGCAGAAAGTGAGCGATCCTCCGCTCACGACCTGCAGCCGTTGTGGCAACAGCGTCAGCAAGGTTATCTCGCCCCCGGCTATCATGTTTAAAGGCAGTGGATGGTACATTACCGATTATTCCGACAAGCTCAAGCCTCCTTCCTCATCTGAATCCGGCAACGGAGTGGCCGATGCTAAGAAGGATAGCACGGCGTCGTCGGCTCAGCCCACCGGGACGGGAGCTGCGGTCTCAGCGGCGGGCCAGAGCTCTCGCGCTACGTCAACCGGGGCAGGCTTGACTGGCTCTCCGTCGGCTTCTTCATCGTCCTCTTCGTCATAGCGTCAAGCAGGGTTTCAGTTTCGCTTGGCCCCCGAGAACCGTACCGTTTTCTTCTTGACTGATGCGGTCTTGCCAGCGGGTAGTGCGGTCGTCTTCGCGGCAGCTCTGACCATGCCGGTTTTGGTCAATTTTGCCAGTTTCTGGCGCTCGGCGGCTAGGCTGTGCTCGAGCGTGGCGATCATCGCGGTCTTTTCGCGATTCGCGCGGGTGAGTTCATCTACACGGGCCTGCAACTCCTCACGCGCTTTGGTTGCGGCGGAAAGTTGGCTCTGCAATTGATCCCGTTCCATGGTCACGGTTTGAAGCTCGGTCTTAAGCTGCTCGATTTGGGTTTGAAGCGCGGGTGGCCAGTAATCGCAGCCGCTCAACCCGCCCCCGGTCACGACGAGCATCGCACTTACTGCGACCCTCCACAACGCTCTTGCATGCATTGGCACCTCCTACTTCATCCAAAGCCGGTGTAAACAGTTGGCCGCCATCAGCTCAGCCGTAAGCCGACATGTTCCAGCGCCGCCGCCAGTTCAGCCCGAGAAACTTGGCCTTCCCGCACCACCACAATCGGCCCGCGCGCATCGACAACCGTGGATGGCAGTCCGCCCGGCGTCGGCCCGCCGTCGACAATCAGGTCGACATCTGAACCCAATTCGTCACTCACCGCCTGCGCTGTCCGCAACGGGGGCTGACCGGAGCGATTAGCACTGGTACCGGTCAACGGGCCGACTCGACGCAGTAGTGCCGCTAAAAGTGGATAAGCCGTCAATCGGATGCCGACCGAGCCTGTACCTGCGGTCAGGAACGCTGGTAGGGACGGCAACGCAGGAAAAATGATCGTCAAGGGACCTGGCCAGAATCGGTCCATCAGCGCTTGCGCGGCTGGGGGAATACTGGCGACCAGTCCGCCTAACTGCGCGTGGTCGGCGATCAGCACGAGAATCGGCTTATTGCCCCGTTCGCCCTTGATCCGGCGGATGCGAGCGACTGCCGTGGCATCGGTCGGAACAACGCCGAGAGCGTAAAAACTCTCGGTCGGAACAGCCACGAGGCCACCGTCTTGGACTACCTGCATGATCTCCTGTGCACTCTCCTCTGAAGAGTCTTGCAGGCATGGGAGCACGCGAGCCTTGGTTGCCATAGCCCTGGTCATGGTGACTCACCGGCAGGCCGACAACGCTCGTGCGGCGATGTCGGTACGGAAATAACAGCCTTCAAATGAGATGGCGCGGGCTGTGCGATAGGCTCGGTCACGCGCCTGTGCCAGGCTGGTGCCCCGGCCGGTCACACCGAGAACGCGCCCTCCGGCCGTGACGATCTCCCCTCCCTGCCGCTTGGTTCCGGCATGGAACACGAAGGTGTCGTCAGAGGCACTGTGCTCCGGCAATCCATGAATGGGGAACCCAGTCTGATAGGAACCGGGATAGCCACCCGACGTCAACACGACACAGACTGCTGTGTCGGGATGCCACTCGACGGTGAGTTGATCCAGGCGGTGTTCGACCACCGCTTCCACAACCTCCACCAAATCGGTTTTCAGCAGCGGCAGCACCGCCTGCGTTTCCGGATCACCCATCCGGGCATTGAATTCCAGCACATACGGCCGGTTGTTGACCACCATGAGTCCGGCATAAAGCACGCCTTGAAACGGACAACCCCGGCGCAGCAACGCCTCCACGACCGGCAGCAGAATCTGCTTCATTATCGCATCCCGCAAGGCCAGAGTGCCAAGCGGCGCCGGTGCGTAGGCACCCATGCCGCCGGTATTTGGACCTGTGTCGCCGTCGCCGACCCGTTTATGATCTTGCGCCGGGAGCATGGGCACGATCGTCTTGCCATCGGTGAAGGCCATGAGGGTGAGTTCTTCGCCGTCGAGAAACTCTTCGATCAGCACCTGCCGGCCCGCCTCGCCGAAGATTCGCTTCTCCAGGAGATCCGTCACCGCCTGGCGTGCCTGCTCCCGCGTCGTGGCGACCACGACGCCTTTGCCCTGCGCCAATCCGTCCGCCTTCACGACGACTGGTAGGGCGTGCCGGTCGAGATACTCCAGTGCCGGACCGACCTTGTCGAAACTTCGCGCAGTCGCCGTGGGAATACCGGCCGCTGCCATCACTTCTTTCGCAAAGACCTTGCTGGACTCGATACGCGCCGCTCCCTTGGTCGGACCGAAGATCTTCAACTTAGCCTTGCGGAACTCGTCTGCAATTCCAAGCGCAAGCGGTGCTTCGGGGCCGACAATGGTCAGATCGATCCGTTCGGATTGAGCGAAGGCCTTCAATTCGGCAATCGCCTCCGCCTGGATCGGCACACAGGGGGCCAGCGCCTCAATCCCGGCATTGCCTGGCGCACAGTAGAGCTGGGACACGCGCCGGCTCTGCGCGAGTTTCCACACCAGCGCATGTTCGCGCCCGCCACTTCCGATAACCAAAATTCTCATACGTGATTGACGGATTGCCGATTGCGAGAGCAGAACACATTGAGACAAAAAATGTGAGTGATCAGGCAATGCAGCAGTGATCAAGTGGGTACAGCTTTCAATTCCTACACGAACTGTCAGTGGCGGAAGTGGCGCATCCCCGTGAAAATCATCGCCATCTGATGCTCATCCGCAGCCTTGATCACTTCCTGATCCCGGATCGAGCCGCCGGGCTGGATGACCGCCGTGATGCCGGCTTGTGCAGCGGCATCGATCCCGTCGCGGAACGGAAAGAAGGCGTCAGAGGCCATCACGCAGCCTTTCACCGGCAAGACCGCCTTCATACCGGCGAGCTTCACCGAATCCACCCGGCTCATTTGCCCTGCCCCGATGCCGACTGTCTGGCCCGGCCTCGCGTAGACGATGGCGTTGGATTTGACGTGCTTGCAGACTTTCCACGCGAAGGCGCAGGCGGCATATTCGTCGTCCGTCGGCTTGCGCCTGGTCGGCACGTTCAACACGCGGAGATCTGCCACCGTTCCGAGATCGCGATCTTGCACGATCAAGCCGCCAACCAATTTCTTGAGGTCATAGCCTTCCGGCATGGCCTTTACGAGCGGCCCCACTGCCAGCAAGCGGAGATCTTTTTTTCGTTTGAGTTCGGACAACGCCTCGTCGGTAAAGCCCGGCGCCACGACAACCTCGACGAAGGTGGAGGTGATCTCCTTCGCCGCCGCCAGATCGACCGGCCGATTGAATGCGATCACCCCGCCGAAGGCCGACACGGGATCAGTTTCCCGGGCTTTTACATAGGCTTCCACGGGCGTCGCCCCGAGTGCCACACCGCAGGGGTTGTTGTGTTTGATGATGACGACAGCCGTCTCGTCGAACTCTTTCACCAGTTCCAGCGCCGAGTTCGCGTCGAGATAGTTGTTGTACGACATCGCTTTGCCGTGCAGCACTGTAGCGCGCGACACGGACGGCTCCCGCGAATGGAGCTCGCGGTAGAAGGCTCCCTGTTGATGCGGGTTCTCCCCGTACCGGAGGGTCTCCACTCGCTCGAACTGAAGTGAGAGCATCTTGGGGAATTTGACCTCGCCTCCCTGCATCTGTTTTTCCAGGTAGCCGGCGATGAGGCTGTCGTAGCGCGCCGTATGCTGGAAGACTTTCAGCGCCAACTCGCGCCGGAGTTCACGGGTCACCGTCCCCGCCGTGAGCGCCTCCAACACGCGCGTATAGTCGGACGGATCGACCACCACCACGACATCTTCGTGATTTTTTGCTGCCGATCGCAGCATCGACGGCCCGCCGATGTCGATATTCTCAATCGCCTCGTCGAAGGAACAGTTGGGTTTGGCGATCGTGGCCTCGAAGGGGTAGAGGTTCACGACGACGACATCGATCGGTTCGATGCCGTGTTCCTGCATCTGTGCCACATGCGCCGGCACGCTGCGGCGGCCGAGCAACCCGCCGTGAATCTTCGGATGGAGCGTCTTGACCCGGCCGTCCAAAATTTCCGGCGACCCAGTGTAAGCCGCCACGTCCGTCACTGCCACGCCGGCCTCTCGGAGGACTTTGGCCGTCCCGCCGGTCGACAGAATCTCTGCGCCCAACGCAGCCAGGCCCTTCGCCATCTCGACGACACCGGTCTTATCTGACACGCTGATCAATGCCCGCTTGATGCCGGCCATGGCCTGCTCCTTGTGTTGGTCATTTTTTGATATGGTTCGAAAAAGAATGCGCACGATGAAAAAGCGGGCGCAGAATAACAGATGGGCACGACAACTTCAAGGTAACGGAAATTCCTGCCGGAATTGCCCGGCCTGTCACGTTTGACTTTTTAGGCGCTGGGGCCTCTAACCACCGTGTCCCGAATCGAGGTCGTCACCGTGCTGCCAAGCTGCGATGGCTGTTGCTGGTCTAACTATGCTTACCAAGCAAAAAGGCTCTTCAAGCTTTCGTGTGCGGTCTTCAAGTGCTCGACGTGGCGGAAGCCGCACACGGTTTTCTCGACTCACTGGATTGTTGCATTGACGGCTTCCCCTCCGCCATTCGTGATGTCCTGCCGCAGATCGGTGAACATGTGGGGGAAGGTGGCACTAGATCCACTTCACGTCCTCCGCCATCGGCCGACGCCGGCTGTGGGGCGCACGCCAGCATCAGTGGGCGAAGCATGCCGGGGCGGCTCTCGGTAGCGGAGTCCCAGAACTGCCGGAAGCGCTCCTTGATGGCCCGGCCGTGCCACCTTGAGGGCTCTCTGCTGCACCGTATGGAACGTGGCCCGTTGCGCGGCCGGGATGTCTGGGGAGCGCATGAGCCAGCGGTGCTTGGTCCCCCCAGCCGGGTATCGCCCGCCTGCTTCAGGAGCCGCGGCTCCGTGCGGCGGACCCAGGCGACAGCCTCGTGCAGAGGTTTGGCTCTAGGAAGGGCTAGCTCGCCAACCACCGGAATCCGCAAAGGCTTGGCGTGGCAAAGGGCCCGGCACACGGGCTGACCGACAGGCTGGGCAGGTGCGGGAGTGGCGGACAAAGCGCTTCAGAGTCTCTGAAGCTGGTGTTCCCTTCCAAGACAATTCCTAGCCTGCTAAGCGCGGGCTTTTTTGAAGTATCGAAGCTGAGGCCTGCGGAGAGCATCTGCAACCTAATAAATATTTCAAGTGGCTGCCACAGCCAGCCCGGCAATCACTCGCACCGAATCCGGGGACGAGGACCCGACCCCGCGTCCGACCAGCCCGCGCGCATTCCGGTTCCGAAAATCGGCGCACGCTGACCACCCGCGCGCCTGGCGCGGCCAGCAGATAATCAATGTGCCAGTGCCGGGTTTTCGTGCGTGATAAATGGCGGGAGAGGCGCGCGTCTAGATGGCGCCGGGCGCTGCCGGTGTACACGTAACGACCGGCCGGAAAGTGGAAAGTACCCAACCGGCCGATGCGAATGCGCCGAGGTGCCGCAAGAGTGATCAGGAGTTGGTAGGTATGCGGGATGCCCACGGTTACCTCATGGCTGGCAAGAACAGCCGCTCACACGGAACCATTATGACCGAGCCCCATGCTTGGGGTGAGCCATGCGGGAGCCTCTTTATTCGAAATGACCAAGTCGGCCAACCGCATGTCCTGTGCGTAGCAGAAAAGCGTAGCAGAACAGGGGGGGCCTTTTGCGCTCCCCGCTTCGCCATGCAGCCAATCGTTTGGATCTACGGACCGCACTCCCTACCGGACGAGAGTGACACCTGGAAAAGACTCCCGCCCCCTGTTCTCTTTTCTGCGATCCGACAACAGATTGAGCAGCATATCCTGGCTCACCCCTGCCATCCTCTGAAAGCTAAAAGAACGCCATTGCCGCGTACGTCACCGTCGAGTTGTACTGATCGGTGATACCCCGGTCGTAGCGCAGCACTCGGCCTTTGTCCGCCTGGATCAGGCGCAGCAGCGTATAGATGGCCGAGAAGCCGGAGACACGGCGTTGGTCGTTTTCTTTGCGGATGAACTGTGCGAAAGCTTCTGGATCCAGGTCTTCCACATGTTTAAGCATCGCCAAGTCCTGCCGCATGCAGCGGTGGAAAGAGAAGTCGGTGGGCGGCGAGGAGTCACCGTAGCGCAGGCCGATGTGAGCCAGTTCCGCGCCGGCGATCGCGCAAAAGTCCCGGCCTGACATGGCGATTGCCTCCTTGAGGGCGGCGATGAAGGATTCAATCCATTCCCGGCTTTGCGGATCGACGAGGCTCGCCGTGGGGAAAGAGCAGAGGACTGGCACGATGCTCATAGGTTTCTTGCCGCCGACGATGTGCTGGAGAAACGGCAGCTGGAATTCGATCGCGTGCTCGTGCTGATGGTAAAGTTCGTCGTCAAAACATTGCGGCACGGTGGCTCTTAGCCGGTCGAGGATGAGGTGATCTGCACGGACAATGCCCAACGGTGTCTCGAAGGCCTTGTCCGTGACCGCGTACGGCGACTCCATGCCGGAATAGGCGGTTCCCAAAAGCACGAAGAGGTCGGGGGCCTCGGCTTCCTGCAGTTCCTTGTAGGCCCAGGCATAGATGGGGCCGGCCTCACGCAGGTCGTAGGTCGGCGCGACGAGGCCCTTGATCTTCTTACCGCGGTTTTCAGACGGTTTAGGATCCGGCCCTTCCTTGGACGAAAAAAACCCTTCGATCTGCGCCCGGAGCCGCTGACTGTCCGCCTCATAACTACGTCCGGCAAAGGCGGCCTTCCGGACGGGCGAGTCGCGATAGGTTTTCCTCGCCTGCTCCTTCGCCGCTTCGACCCGTTCCCCTTCCAAAAACAGCTTGGCGTCCAAATCCTCAACCAGCCGTTCCAGGTTGAGGGGGTTCAGAAACTCGCCAAAGCGCTTCAGATAGAGCATGCCGATTTCTTCGAGCGAATGTTCCCCGTCGAAATGCTGAACGACGAAGAAGTAGCTTAGCGGCAAGATGAGTTTGTCCCTACTCAAGCCGGTGGGGTCCCAGAGGACTATGTACTGCTCCTCGTTCTCCCGGATCGGCGAGAACTGCAGGTTCCGGAGCATGGGGTATCGCTTGGGATCCTTGGGCGTCGGCGACGCTTGCCTCTCCATGATAATCCAGGGCAGCATTCTAACGGAGGCCCGCCGTGACCGGCAACCATTCGAAGGGTGAAGGACATTATCCCCCCGGCGACTGTTCACGGCACTGTCGGGTCCAAATCACCAGCGCGATGACGGTGACGGCCGTCAGCCACAACGAGGCGCGGCCGTAGGAAGGATCCGCAAATTCGATCAGGTCGGTCAGCCGGCCGATCAGGAGAGACATACGGGCCATGACGGTATAGCCGAACGCGGCACCGAACGAGATCATGAGGAACAGGATGCCGATTCGGGCGACGGCTTTGCCGGCACCGGTGTGCTCGACGGAAAAGAAGAAATAAAACAACACCGAGGTGACGCCGATCAGAATGATGACCGTGTTCAAGTTGCTCGCCGGGTTCAAGAGGTTCAAGCTGAAGGTCAGGCCGTCTCCCGGGACCATTGATGTCAGGGGGCGCACCGTGTCTTCGACTTGTTTGAGAATGTACGACGAAATTGTCCGCGGAATCGCGAGCCCGGATCCGACCCCGACGATAAAGGCGAAAGCGTAGCGGGACAACCACGCTGCCTTTGGGGCGTATCGAGTCAGCATAAGCATCCCGATCGTCAGTGGGATCAGCAGCGACCAGTCCCCCTGTTTGACGATCGGCTCGTAAATCAAGTGAATGATCACCGTATCGTAAGCCTTTACGATCGTGTATCCCACCGAGACTCCGACGTAGAGGTGCTCCGCCACTTTGAAGAGCGGGTTGTCTTCGTACAGGAACGACAGGATGAACAACGTCAATCCCGTTGCGATCCAGGCTCCCAACAACGTGTCAAACGGCATCGAGACCCCCAAGGGCAAACAGATTGCGCGTCACCCTTTTTGTTTCCTTCGCAGAGCCACATAGAAGATGTTGCATAAAACCACCAGAATGATGATGGCGAAATGGGTCGCCGATTGGGCGTCCATCCCGGCAATGGCTCTCCCCTTCTGGCCGATCAGGCTTTCGTATTCGGCGGCGCCGCGCAGGCCACCGATGAGCCCGTTGATCTGGCCACTTCTCAGCAAGGGATACAACCCCGGTGCGATGACACCTGTGCAGCCGCCCCCGAGTTCGAACTTGTACTTGTCCTTGCCGAAGACATACCACGCTTCGACGCCGGGATTGCCGGCCGCCAGGCTCACAGCGTAGTTCACATCGCGCAAATTCTGAACGCCCTCCAGCACGGGCAACCCTTTGGTCGGCTTTCCGTAGTAATCGAACGGAAAGGTGGTATAGAGATCCTGCCCCATGTTGATGATGACCGATCCGGCGCCCGGGCTCCAGCCAAGAAAGACGTAGTCGCGGCCGTTGACCTTGCCCGTTTCCTGTGCGACCTGACTGACGACCTGGTCGGCGAGCCCGATGCCGGTCACCCACAGGGTCATGACGATCACCCGCAGGTTCTTGCGGAACGCATGACGCAGGATGGCGATCGATTGGGGATACAGTTCCGGCTTGGATGCCGGATCAAAGTCCATCGAGAGCAGGAACACCGAGCCTGGCGGCAGGTTCTCGATATAGTCATATACCCCGCGCACTTCTGGCGACACCTTGATCGGCAGGCCGACCGGATACAGGAGCGGCACAAGCGTGCACAGGCCGATCACCAGAAAGATGATCCGCCGATCAATCTTGAGCATGCGCTCAGCGAACGTCATAAACCGTTGTTCGTGAAGCGAAGTGTCTCTCGCCTTCAAACGCAGGCGGCTTGCGAACGACGAGCTGCGAGATCCGTCCGACGCAGCACGTTATTCCTTGCCGCCGCCCAAATATGACCGTTCCACGCCAAAGATGATTTTGAATGAAAGCGCCACGGCGCCCAGGCTCACGCCGATCAGGATGGCGCGCCGGACCGAAGCGTTGAGCACGTTCAGAATCCACTGGGAGACGTCACCACTGGCTGGCAGGAGGTATTCGCCCAGCGGTACGCGGCCCATCATGACGATGATCGCCGCGACCAGCAAGACAGCCGCTTCGCGGCTTCTGGCGCGGAATGACCGGTACGCGGCCGAGGCGATGAAAAACGCCAGGATGGCGAACATCGTTCCTTGCAGCGGCACCAACATATACGTATAGATCCAGCCGAAAGCGGTTGCGGCGCCGTCCACCGTCTCTTTGCCGTTGGCCCACAGGCCTACGGCGATCGTTCCGAGCAGACCGGCGTACAAGATCAGACTGTATCCCCATCCAGGTTCTTTCCGGCGGATCCTCACAGCATGGAGATGGAACAGGCTGGTGACACCGAGCACCAATGCGAAGCCCCCGATGATCTGCATCCATTTGGTGACCGAGGTGAGAAGGCGTTCGGAAGCCGGATGCGGCACGTAATATTGGGCTGCGAACACCAGCCCGGTCACCAGCGTCACCAACAGCGGCGCTTGTCGGCGGAAAAAAGTCATTTCAGATCCCGAAACACGTCCAGCACGATCTGCGGCCAGTCCGCGCCGAACAGGACTCCGGCAGTAGCGACAAGCGTGCCCAGGCCAATCGCGCTCAGGATGAAGGCCTTCCCGATGTCTTGGCCGCGCAGCGTGCCGACCTGCACTGGTTCTTTCGACAAATACGCGCTGGCTGCATACAGCTCTTCGCCGATCAATGTGTAGTCGCAGGTGGTCACGAAAAACGGCAATTGGTGGTCGGAGTCGGTGCCGGCGATCTGGATCGCGCCCGTGCTGGCGCCGGTCTCAGTCAGGAGCAGCGATTCGGCAAAATACGCCCCCATGAAAAAGTTCGCCGCCGGCTTCTTGCGCAGCATGATCCCGTCCACGGCAGCGGTGTAACTGAATTGATCTGTGGTAATGAAAAAGTTCGAGTCTTCCTTGAACTGATCTGCTTTACCCGCTTCCAGATAGGCTTGTTTCGTGATTTCCTGGCACACCGCCATGGTAATCGGGTCGCGGTGCGGCACCAGCAGCTCAGTCTCATAAGCCGCGGCCCGCTTGGCGACACGGCCCAGAATGACGGCCGCGGCGATGGTTGAGGGATCGCTCATGTCGTGCGCGCCGGTCAGATAGAGGATCGGTTTGCCCAACTCGGTCGCTCGTCCGATGGCTTCATCCACCGCATCGAGCCCGGGGATTCGGCGCAGAAAGATCTCCCGTCGCTTCGCCGTCCGGATCGCATAGAACACGACCCCGCTGAACGAGAGGGCCAAGAACAAGTTGTTCATCTGGTTCCAGTTGATCCAGTTCGGCGCCGGCGTGGCGGCCGCCGGCCGGGCGAAGACACGGTCCTCGCCGCTGACCGCCGCGACTGTGACGGTATAGACGGTGCCGTCTTTCAATTCGATGCCCTTGCCGTTCTTGACGGTGAATTGATGAACCTCCGGGCGATCGGGTCTACTCCACCAAGGCCATTTGTTCTCCCGCACGTAATGGGTGTTGGCTGGAAACTCAGCGACGACTTTCATCGTCGCGGGATCGGCCGAAGGGGACTCGCTGAGCAGGATCTGATACTTGACGGCTGCGCTGTCGTAAGGCGCTGGCGCCCACAGCACGGTCAGGCTGCCACCGCCGTCGTTCGGAGTATCGATCACCCGAACGTCTTGCGGCGGCAAAAGCGTCGATTCGGCCAGCGCGGCTGTTCCCGTCCAATCCAGCAGCGCGCATAGAGACACGAGCCAGACGGCCAGCAATGACCGGACTTGTCCGCCCGTCTCGCGTGACCCTTCACATACCGGCACCGTCAGGCTCCTTCGATAACTTCGATGTTGGCGCGGGGAACGATCGCCGTGCTGCTGTCCGGAAAGCGGACCTCCAGGACGCGCACCAGGCTTTCGGTGGGAATTTTTTGAAGATCCGGCGGCAACCGCGAGACCTCGCCGATTTTGCCGAACAGAGGATCGCGAATAATGCGGACAAGATCGCCGATCTTGATTCCTTCCCGCGTCCGTTCCCGCTCGTCTTCTCCCTCGCTCCCGTCCATGGACCGGTGACGGGCGACGGGTGACGGGATGATGATCTCTGGCCGGATCACTCCTGCCCGGATTTGGGTTGCGCCGGAAACCGAGGCTTTCCGGCCGGCGTGCGCGGACAGCAGCTTGAACGTCTTAGCCGCCATCGGAATCGTGCCGAATCCCTCCGTGAGGATCAACGTGAATCCGACCTTCTCAGTGCCCGTAATCGCGACGCCCAGATCGTACCCGAGCAATGCCCGTAGATCCTTGTCATGAATGCCTCCGACTATGAGCGCCGCGACGCCGACATCTTTAGCCTTGTTCATGGTCTCGATTGGACAGAGCGCACCGCACACGACGACCTTCCCCTTGAATTCCGGGGTCAGGTGCTCTGGTGTGAGAGTTTCGTCCGGAGCTTGCACGGCGACGGTGATCTCGCCCCAGGCCTCTCCGCCGATCCCGAAAATGCCTTGCACCAGGCTGCAGGTGGTCTCGATGGTGACCCCGTGATTCGGGTGCACCTCGATGACGGTCCCATCGATATACGCTAGAAGTTCCAGAACGCGCGGTGGCTCGCGCAGGAGCACCTGGCCAGTCACTGTCGAGACGGATTCGATCGTGCCCTGAATGGGCGAGCGGACCTCGGTTTTGAACCATTTGATCAGCGGCCTGTTCTCCGCGATGACCTCGTCTTTGCGCACAGGCTCGCCTTCCCGTTTGACTAGATACTCTCTGATCTCATCGGGCGCGATGCCCAGGAGATTGGCGACGTTGACCGCTTGCACCTTGCCGGGCAACTCGGCCCGCGCGACCGGCGAGTCGGCGTGCACCACGTTGCCGATGTTGACTAGCACAGTGCCCGGCAGCGGCAGCAATCGTTTCCGTCGGACAATCGTGCGCTCGGTGACGGTCAGCCCGGGTGTGTATGCGTGAGCCATTTCTTCACGGGATATTGAATGATGAGTGTTAAGTTGTCAGAAGACCAATTGCGACATGCGTAAGTTCATCCCGCAGAACTCAGCCTTCAACACCTGACATCGGATACAAGTCTACAGCTTTGTACCATTTGTTCAGGGCGGCCAAACGCGCGGCGTCGTCGCGTGGGAGTTGCAAGGGACGTCCGCGGCCGTCGAGGAGCAAACCAACGACCCCGCCTTGCACCGTGCGGCTCACGGCGTGGCCGGGACCTTCGCCGAGATCGACAGTCTTGGCCGGGTGCATCGTCACGCGAGCCGTCCGATCCTGGGTCAACGGAAACAGGCGGAGGTCGCCGAATCGCAACGTGCCGCGTTCCTCAGGCCGACCGTCGTCGAACGCGATCACATAGTCGGCGCACCGCTCTCCGTCCTTCCCGCGGCCGATCGGCGCGACGCAGACGCCGAGGTAGATCATGCAGTCCCAGATGAACACGTCGGTCGCCGCTTTTTCGTTCACCGTCGAAAGCACGCCGAGATGGGGCATCATGAAAATGCTGTCCACGGACAGGCGGGTGAAGCCCAGCGGTTCATAAGCGTCGATCATCATCATCATCGCTTGCACCCGCCGTGGCGCGTGGGAAAGGATGCCGCCGCTGCCGACGATCAGATCCAGCTTCAGCATGTCGATCAGCGTTCGGCCGGAGGCCTGCTGCTCGAAGATATCCGAAATCGTCCGTTCCTGCTGTACGCCTTTCAGACCCGTGGCTAGGGATTTGTGATGGATCAACGCCAGCCGCAGGGCTTCCCGCGCGATGGCCTGCTCCACCTGCAACTCATCAAGCGTCTGCGGGATCGTCGTGGGCCGGATCATTTTGTTCTTAATCCGGTTCCGCAGCGTCTGTTCGTCGATGAAGAAGGGCACCCATCGCATGATGTTCGCCAGTCCGGCTTCGGCCAGCACGTTGGAGATGCTGTACGACATGCCCAAGTTGGCGCTGACGGTACGGTTAAAGACGCCGTCGAACACTGAAAAGACGTCGGTCGTCGCCCCTCCGATGTCCACCCCGATCAGGTTCAGGTGTTGCCGCCTGGCGATGGTTTCCATAATCAACCCAACCGCGGCAGGGGTCGGCATGATCGGCGCGCCTGTCATCTCGATGAGTTTCTTGTACCCTGGCGCCTGGGCCATGACGTGCTCGAGGAACAAATCGTGGATCTTCTGCCGGGCCGGCGCCAAGTTTTCCCGTTCCAGCACGGGCCTGATGTTCTCGGTGACCACCAGCGCGGTTTTCTCACCGAGGATCTTGCGGATCTGCTCACGCGCGTCCTTGTTGCCCGCGTAAATGAGTGGCAAGGTGTATGTGCTGCCGAATCGGGGGCGCGGCTCGGCAGCGGCGATGTATTCCGCCATCTCGACGACGTGCGTGATGGCTCCGCCGTCTGTGCCGCCTGACATGAGGATCATGTCCGGACGCAGGGTTCGGATCCGCTCGATCTTTTCATGGGGCAACCGTCCGTCGTTCGACGCGAGCACGTCGATGACGATCGCGCCTGCACCCAGGGCGGCTCGTTGCGCGCTTTCTCCCGTCATATTCTGGACGACGCCCGTCACCATCATCTGCAGCCCGCCGCCGGCGCTGCTCGTGGAGATGTAGATGTCCACTCCCACGTTCGGCTCCCCCTCAGGGGCCCGGTTCGGCGTGATGAGGCGTTCGCCGTCGAGGATCTTCCGGCCGGACAGCTCTTCAATTTCGGCGATGGCGTTGAGCACGCCCTTCGTGACATCCTCGAACGGTGCTTCGACGGTGGTCGGCGCTTCGCCGCGATAGGTCTGGCGATATTCCTCGCCGATCTTTTCAATGAGAATGGCTTTGGTGGTGGTGCTTCCGCAGTCGGTCGCGACAATAACGGTCAACGGCCGATCCTTCGCCTGCTTTTCGGCGGACGGACCGGACGCGGTCATCGAGCAGAGGCTCCTTTGGGAGCGGCTTTGGCTTCGATGAGGGCGATCAGGCGGGGGATGGTCTCGCGGTGTTCGAGCAGATGCGCCACCTTCGTGACTTCCTTGGTGCTGAAGGCCAGTTCCAGGATCGGCGTGAGGACATGCAACGCTTGGCTGCCAAGAAAATTCATCGGGCCAACGGATTCCAGAAACATCGTCGCCGGTGCCGCCATGCCGCGTTGCACGACGGCGTCGGCGACACGTTCCAACAACGCCAGGTCTTCGGCGCTGAACGTCTCCTGATCTGTGGTCAAGGCGAAGGCGCGGCGGAAGCCGGCGCGAAATTCGCCAACTTTTTTTGTGAGGAGTTCTTTGGAAAACACGGCCATGATGAGTCTTGAAGGCTAAATTCTCGGCAGTGAATTCATTATAGGGAGGGGGTAGAGGAGAGTCAATTCGACCGGTACGTACCGTAACCACCGGTTGACACGCGGGCGGCACCGTCATTATGGTCGCAAGACCGACGTGCCAGATCACCGAAAAAGACTTGGAGGGAGAGACAGCTATGGGTCTGCATCCGCTGGCGGGCAAACCCGCCCCGGCCTCGAGCCTGGTCAACATTCCCCGGCTGATCACGGCGTACTATGCGGAGAAGCCGGATCCTGCCTTCCGCGAGCAACGGGTCTCCTTCGGTACATCCGGTCATCGCGGTTCGGCCTTCACGCGCAGCTTTAACGAAGCGCACATTCTGGCGATCACCCAGGCGATCTGCGAGTACCGCCGGGCGCAAGGCATCACCGGTCCGCTCTATCTGGGCATGGACACCCATGCGCTGTCCGAACCAGCGTTCGCGAGCGCAATCGAGGTGTTGGCAGGCAACGGGGTCGACGTCATAGTGGACAACGCCGGCGGCTACACCCCCACGCCAGTCATTTCCCATGCCATCCTGACGCACAACCGCAACCGAACCACCGGTGTGGCTGACGGCATCGTCATCACGCCCTCGCACAATCCGCCCGAAGACGGCGGCTTCAAATACAACCCGCCCTCAGGTGGTCCGGCCGACACCCAAGTGACTGCCTGGATCGAAGAGCGGGCCAACGCCTTGCTCGCCGCCGACCTACGCGGCGTTGCGCGGCTGCCTTATAGTCGTGCGCGCCGCTCCTCTACGATCCACACGCACGACTACGTTGGCGCCTATGTGGGGGACCTCCAGTCCGTCGTGGACATGGAGGCTATCCGATCGGCCGCGCTCAGACTCGGCGTGGATCCCCTTGGCGGTTCCGGCGTGGCCTATTGGGAACCGATCGCCGAGCGCTACGGATTGCAGATCGAGGTCGTCAACCGCACGGTGGATCCGACGTTTCGGTTCATGCCGCTGGATTGGGACGGAAAGATCCGCATGGACTGCTCCTCGCCCTACGCCATGGCTAACTTGATTGCGCTCAAGGATCGCTTTGACGTGGCGTTTGGGAACGATGCGGACAACGACCGGCACGGGATCGTGACACGTTCGGCCGGCCTCATGAATCCCAATCATTACCTGGCTGTGGCGATCTGGTTTCTGTTTTCTCATCGTCCCGGATGGAGACCAGAGGCGGCGGTGGGCAAGACGCTCGTCAGCAGTACCCTGCTCGATCGTGTGGCAGCCAAGCTTGGGCGGAAGCTCGTCGAGGTTCCTGTCGGCTTTAAATGGTTCGTGAATGGCCTGCTGGACGGCTCGCTCGGCTTCGGCGGAGAAGAGAGCGCCGGCGCGTCGTTCCTGCGGCGCGACGGGACGGTGTGGACCACTGATAAGGACGGCATTATCATGGATCTGCTGGCGGCGGAGATGATGGCGCAGACCGGCTGTGATCCGGCTCAACTCTATCGGGAGATCACCCAGGAGTTGGGCGATCCGGCTTACGAACGGATCGATGCGCCGGCAACACCGGAACAAAAGGCCATCCTGTCCAAACTTTCCCCCGAACAGGTGTCAGTGACAGAACTGGCCGGTGATCGAATCATCGCGAAGCTCACCACTGCGCCAGGCAACGGCGCGCCGATCGGCGGGTTGAAAGTCATTACCGAGCACGGCTGGTTCGCCGCTCGACCTTCCGGGACGGAGGCTGTGTACAAGCTCTACGCCGAAAGCTTTCTCGGCCTCGACCATCTCCGCCGTATTCAGGAAGAGGCCCAGGCGCTGATTGCTCGGGTATTGCCGGCTCAGTAACTCGGTCGCGAAGGAACACTCCACAGGAGCCGACAATCCACAAACCGGTTCATGAACCCGCTCTGTCCTGTCTTTTCTTCCGTTCCTGAAGCACATGGCGGCAACGGTCTGGTGGATAGCGGAGAGCGTCTCCGAGCTGAAGCGGTGACGTGCCGATGGGTTCGACCTAGCGAAAATGGAGCGGATGGCGCGGAGGGGACTACCTAGACCGTGCGCTCTCCGCCCGGGCGGCAACCATTGTCGGTCTGTTCAGCGGCGTGATAGGAGCTGCGCACCAGCGGCCCGGATTCGACGTGGCTGAATCCCATCGCCAATCCTTCGGCTTTCAAAGCGGCGAACTCGTCAGGATGATAAAAGCGGGCGACCGGCAGGTGTCGTTTGGTTGGTTGAAGATACTGGCCGATGGTCAGGATGTCGCAGCCGACCGTCCGCAGGTCGCGCATCACTGCCCGCACTTCCTCGACAGTCTCCCCCATCCCGACGATCAGGCCTGATTTGGTACGCAGGCCCAAGCGTTTGGCGCGGCCCAACAACTCGATCGATCGACAGTACTTGCCTTGCGGCCGGATGGACGGAAACAGCCGGGGCACCGTTTCGATGTTATGGTTGAGAATGTCCGGCTTCTCCGTTGCCACTGTCGCCAGCGCCGTCTCGTCGCCTTCAAAGTCTGGGATGAGCACTTCCACCGTACAGGACGGCGTCGTCAGCTTAATCTGCCGGATGGTTTCAGCAAAGACGGACGCCCCACCGTCTTGCAATTCGTCCCGGTTGACGGAAGTGATCACCGCGTGCCGCAGTCCTAAGGCGCGAACGGCGTCAGCGACCCGTCTCGGTTCTTCGACGTCGACCGACTGGGGCCGGCCGGTCGTCACCGCGCAATAGTGGCAGCGTCGGGTGCAGAGATCGCCAAGAATCAAAAAGGTAGCCGTTCTGGCGTTCCAACATTCCCATATGTTTGGGCAACGGGCTTCTTCGCAGATCGTGTGCAGGTGGAGTGTATCGACAATCCGCCGGATGTCCTGGTAGTCCGGCCCTCGCTGCATGCGGACCTTGAACCAGGGCGGAAGCCGGGGGGGCAGACCATCGGGCAAAAGCGTCTTCCCATCGGTCTTCCGGACTTCGGCGAGCGGCACGAAGCTCATCACGACTCCTTCGGCAGGATCAATTCGATAGGATGCTCCAGGATGCGCTTGAACTCTTTCAGAAACTGTGCCCCTTGCAAGCCGTCGATGGCGCGATGGTCGCAGGACATGGTGACTGTCATGCACCGGCCGATGGTCACGATCCCTTTCTTCACCACCGGTACATCGCGAATGGCGCCGACGGCCAGAGCTGCCGCTTCGGGCGGCATGAGCACGGCGATAAAATTGTCCACTTCGAACATTCCCAGATTGGAAATGGTAAACGTTGCCCCGGTGTACTCCTGTGGTTGCAGTCGCCTGCTGCGCGCCCGTTCAATGAGCGCGCGCGACTCCGCCGCGATCTGCTCGAGCGACTTGGCGCCGCAGTTTCGCACGACCGGCGTGACGAGCCCGTCCTCCATCCCGACGGCGATGCCGATGTCGATCGAACCGTGCTGGCGGATGGCCTTGCCGGTAAAGGAAACATTGATCTCCGGATGCTTGGCCAGCGCCAGCGCCGCCGCTTTGATCAGCAGATCCGTTACGCTCGGGTGTGTCCGGCGACTCTGTTTGAAGTGCTGCCTGAGCCGTTCGGCTTCTTCCATGTCGATCTCGATCGTCAGGTAAAAATGTGGAACTGGTGCCTTGCTCTGGGTGGTGGCTCGGACGATGGCCTTGCGCATTTGGCTGAGCGGGACGTCGACGCCCGTCGATGGAACCGGTCCCGTGGCCGACACCACCTTCAACACATCCTCCTCGACGATTCGCCCATCTGGGCCGGTGCCCGTGATTGTGGAAAGATCGACACCCCTCTCGGCGGCTAAGGCCTTCGCACGCGGGGAGGCAAGGATGCGCGTCACTTTGGCGGCCGATTCCGCTCCGATGGGCGGAGTCTCGGAGGGCCACGCGGATGCTGCCGGCTTCTCGGCCTGTGTCGATGGCGCGGCCTCGAGGCGGTCGGCGAGCGCGTTGGTGATATCCTCGTCTGCCTCGGCGATGACGCCGATCAGCGTACCGGATTTGACGGTTTCGCCCTCGCGCACGAGAATTTTGCGAAGAATGCCGGAGGCGAAGGCTTCGAGGTCCATGACGGCTTTATCCGTCTCGATTTCAGCCAGCACATCGCCGACTGCCACCTGGTCGCCCTCGCGTTTCTTCCATTTGACGACGACGCCTTCTTCCATCGTGTCCGTCAGTTTGGGCATCACGACGCGACTCGCCATAGGCTGCTCCTCACCGTCAGCTTCTCACCAAGACGGGGTCAGCTCGTGAACCACCGACGCAACCATTCCACTACGCTGAAGAGCCCGTGTTTCTCCGCTTGCCCCGCTGGGTCCGGATACTCGATCCACGGCTCTTGAGAGCCCAGATACACGCCGTGGCGGACGCTCAACTGGCTCCTGAGCTGGCGGTACCCTCGTGCCTGGAGCAACCGAATGAGCTCGATCAGCGCAGCCTCTTGGGTGTCTCTGCCGCCTGTCAGGATACACTCGCTCTCGTACCGGAAGACGGCCCGGTATCCGTCGCCACCGCGTTCGACATCCGCCGGTCGGTTGAAGCCCCGTTCGCGGGCGTCGAAGCCGGCAACTCGATAGGTATCCCTCTGATCCACTCCACCGCTATCGAATCTCTTCGATCCCGGTGCCATTATCGCGAGCGGAAGACGGCTAGCAGGTCGCTCAACGCGATCGTCTTGTGTTTCAACACCGCGCGTTCGGCCTTCACGCCTTCCAACACGGAGGTTTTTTCCCGTTCAGCCTTTCAGACAGGCTATGCCCAGTGCAAGGACTCGGTCGCACTCCGTTTCGACCTTACCCTTCACGACCGGGTTGACTGTCAGCATCTCCATCGCTTGGGATCTGGCGTAGAGAAATGCGCCTCCAATTCCTCGTCCGGATAGGCCTTCCGCGCTGCTTCGTCCAGACAACGTCCAAAGTCGTTCCTCCTTGTCAGGTTCGGTACGTGACGCGCCGGACCGCGGCAATGACCCTGGCCTTGTCCGGAATCGCGGCATCCTCCAGCGGGCGGCTGTACGGCATCGGGACATCTTCGCCGGTGACGCGTATGATCGGGGCATCCAGATAATCGAGGGCCGCGGCATACACGCTGTCAGCGATTTGCGCACCCAACCCGCAAAAACGCCATCCCTCTTCCACAATCACCAGCCGACCGGTTTTTTTCACCGACTCCACGATGGTAGTCAGATCCAAGGGCTTCAACGTGCGCGGATCGATCACTTCCGCCTGGATCCCGTCCTTGCTCAACGCTTCCGCCGCCTCCAAGGCCACCAGGAGCATCTTCGAATAGGCCACGATCGTGACATCCCGACCTGACCGTTTGACCGCCGCCTGGCCGATGGGGATCGTGAACTCACCGTCCCCCACTTGTCCCTTGGTCCCGTAGAGGAGCTGAGCCTCGATGAAAATGACAAGGTTCGGATCGCGGATGGCGCTTTTCAGCAGGCCCTTGGCGTCGTGCGGCGTGGCCGGCGCGATCACTTTCAGTCCCGGCACGTGACAGAACCAGGCCTCAAGACTTTGGGAGTGTTGCGCCGCCAATTGATGGGCGGCGCTGCCCGGTCCCCGGATCACCATGGGGACCGACAGTTGGCCGCCGGACATATACCGGATTTTGGCCGCGTTGTTGACGATCTGGTCAAGGGCCAGGATGCCGAAATTGAAGGTCATCAACTCGACGATCGGGCGTAAACCCGCCATCGCCGCCCCGATTGCCAGTCCGGTGAAGCCGGCTTCGGTAATCGGCGTGTCCAGCACCCGCTGGGGGCCGAATTCCTCGACAAAGCCCTTACTGACTTTGAACGCACCTTGGTAGTACCCGACTTCTTCGCCGATCAGGAACACGCGCGGATCCCGCCGCATTTCCTCGCGCATGGCCTGGTTGAGCGCTTCGCGATAGGTCAGCTCCTGCGGCATGGTCATTCCTCGACCATCACGTCGGTATACAGTTCGTGAGGCTCGGGGAAGGGACTCTCCTCGGCGAATCGGACCGCGGCGTCCACGACGTCGTTCACTTCGCGCTCGATGGCTTTTAAATCGGCCTCTGTGCCGAGGCGGTTGGTCACAATTGTCTGTCTAAGGAGCAGCAGTGGGTCACGTTTCCGGTGTTCCTCCACTTCTTCCTTCGTCCGGTAGTGCCCGTGCGCCGGGTCCGCCATGGAGTGGCCCATGAATCGGTACGTCATCGCCTCGATGAAAAACGGGCCCTGGCCAGAGCGCACTTGCTCCACCGCTTTCTGCGTCAACGCCAGGACGGCCAGCACATCCATGCCGTCGACGCGCTCGGCCATGATGCCGTAGGACCGCGCCGTTTCGGTGACATTGGAATACAACGCGATGGCCCGCTCAACCGGCGTGCCCATCCCGTATCGGTTGTTCTCGCAAATGAAGATCACCGGCAACTTCCAGAGCGCCGCTAGGTTGAACGCCTCATGCGCGTGCCCGCTGGGCACGGCTCCCTCCCCGAAAAAGCAGAGGACCACCTGGTCATGCTGCTGATATTTGACCGCAAAGGCCAGGCCGGTCGCGAGCGGGATGTGACCGCCGACGATTGCATACCCGCCCATGAACCGGCGCTCCGCGTCCACCAGATGCATGGAGCCACCCTTTCCTTTACACAGGCCGGTGGCTTTGCCGAACAGCTCGGCCATCACTTTTCCCGGGTCTGAGCCGCGGGCGAGGCAGTGACCGTGATCGCGATAGGCGCTGATGACATAGTCGTCGGGCCGGATGGCCGCAATCGCTCCCACGGCGACGGCTTCTTCTCCGATGTACAGATGAAGAAATCCGGCGATCTTGGCGAGGGCGTACATTTCCGCCGACTTCTCTTCGAAGCGGCGGATCAAGAACATCTGACGATACAGCGACAGCAGGTCGGCGCGGTCCATCCAACGGTATTATGCATGGACGAGGAGACTCGCACAAGTCTGCGGCACGTTGGCGCTGGTCAGACTGTCACGGGGGCCAGGAGGGAACGACAAAGGATAGGACAGCCCCCACCGAAGGGCCGCAATCACAACAGCACCTTGACGTCCATTCCGTCGACTTTGACCTGGTAGGATTTGACGCAGGCGGAAGGGTTATTGACCGACACGCCGGTCTTCACGTTGAACTGCCAGCCATGCCAGGGGCAGGTGACCACTTCGCCGTCTAGGTCGCCCTCGCCGAGCGGGCCGCCCCGATGGATACAGGTGTTGTCGATTGCATAATAGGTGCCGTCGACATTGAACACCGCGATGGTTTGCCCGTTGACCTCGGCGACCATCCCACTTCCCGGAGCGATGTCCGATGTGCTCGCGACCCTTACGAAATCCGCCATGTTGTTTCCTCCATTCGTTTCGTTGGCAAAGCGACGCGTTGCGTCGAAAATACATCCGTTGATCCCTCTGGTACTCCTCTGGGCTTGCCACCGTACTACTTGCCCGCGAAAGGTCCTTTGATTTTTTTCAACAAGCGCTCGACGCCCTGTTCTGCTTCCCCCGCGCCCGTTTCCGCAAGCCGAGCCGCGATCTTGGCCGCAATATCGCGAAAGGCCACCGCCTGTGGAGACTGGGGATCGGTCACGACGATCGGCCGGCCGGTGTCGCCGCCGTCGCGAATGGCAGGATCGATCGGAATCCTACCCAAAAATGGGATGCCCAGTTTTTCCGCCGCCCGTTCCCCGCCTCCGTGCGAAAAGATGTCGGTGCGGTGCCCGCAATGGCCACAGACGAAGTAGCTCATGTTTTCAATGATACCCAGCAACGGCACGTTGACTTTCTGGAACATCATTAGTCCTTTGCGCACGTCATGCAGCGCGACTTCTTGGGGCGTAGTCACGGCGATGGCGCCGGAAAGCGGGACCAGTTGGGATAGCGTCAGTTGCGCGTCGCCGGTGCCGGGCGGTAGATCGATCAGCAGGTAGTCCAGTTCTCCCCATAGGACATCGCGGAAAAACTGCTGGATAGCGGTATGTACCATGGGGCCGCGCCAGACGATGGCGGTTTCCTCCGGCACAAAGAACCCCATTGAAATCAGTTTGACGCCGTGGCTCTCGGCCGGCACGATCTTACCGTCCTTCTGTTCTGGTGGCTTCTCCACGCCCATCATTATTGGCGTGTTGGGGCCGTAAATGTCAGCGTCCAACAGCCCGACCTTCGACCCGTCCAAACTCAGTGCGACTGCCAGGTTGACCGCGACGGTGGACTTGCCCACGCCTCCCTTGCCGCTGCTAACGGCAATCACCTTTCTGACGCCTGGGATGAGATGGCGTCCCTCCTGGGCTGAGGATCCGGGATTCAGTTCGGGCATGAGATTCCGTTCCTCTCGACTAGTGATCGGGAGACCTCCCGGCTTCTGGCACGCACGTATTCATCATAAGCGATGAGCCGAGGAAAAGAAAATGGACCTCTCGGCCCAGGTGCGGCCTGGGCCGAGAGGGTGGGGGAATCGATGGCGGGGGTAATCGCTACGATTTCTGCCGTTGGAGGTTGTACGCCAATCCGACCAACGACAAGCTGTAGATCAGCC
Source organism: Nitrospiraceae bacterium (assembly GCA_051293835.1). GTDB lineage: Bacteria > Nitrospirota > Nitrospiria > Nitrospirales > Nitrospiraceae > DATLZU01. Next base: position 188,487 of record JBPKMA010000005.1, read on the forward strand.
ACTTCGAGGGGTCGAAGTTATACCATTTGGGTCCGTTTCGATAATCGCGGAGATAGGTATGGTGATAGTTGTGATAGCCTTCGCCGAACGTGAGCAATGAGATAAACCAACTGTCGCGGCTGCTATCGAAGGTGCCGTGTGGCTGAGAACCCCAGAGGTGGCAGATCGAGTTGATGCAGAAGGTCGAGTTCAACACGAGGAAGGTCCGGCAGATGCCGGCCAACAGGAAACAGCCCAACCCGCCCATCCATCCTCCGTTGACCAGGCCGATCACGAAAGGAAGAGCCAGACCGGACAGTACGATCGGCACATACCAGCGATGCTGCCACATCACCACCCGATCCTTGCGAAGGCGAAGTTCATATTTCTCGTCGCGGTGCGGCGATTTGATGAAGATCCACCCGCAATGGCTGTACCAAAATCCTTTCGTCGCGTTATAGGGGTCTTCCTCTTGATCGCAACGGGCATGGTGTCGAATGTGATCCGCGCACCAGCGCAAGGCCGAGTTTTCCAACGCCCATCCGCCTGCGACCAACAGACATGCTTTCACCCACTCTGGACATTCGAAGCTGCGGTGGGCGACCAGCCGGTGATAGCCTACGGTGATGCCGAGCCCGCTCACCACGTACAAAATGCCCAACATCGTCCAGTCGACCGCGCTAAACCCGTGGAAATAGCCGAACAGCGGAACGCCAACCACCGTCGCCAGCGTGACTGTCGCGAACAATACGATAGTGAGATAATCTAACGTATACTTCGTTTGGCCCATTCTTCCTCCTCTGCCATGCTTGTTTCGCCGTCGCTGGACCGACGGTCTCTCGGCGCCCGATGCTATCCAACCCTGTCCGAATTTTCAAGAAAATCTCTCACCGGTGTATACTTAATCATCATAACACAGGCAATTTTTACCTGGCCTTAAGAGGTCTATGAGCGTGCAAGCACTTCCCCATCCTTCCGAGGCGAGGATTAAGCAGATTGGAGAAGACCTGGCTCGTCGCTCATCCGGTCGGACTCCGACAGTGTTTGATCCGCGGCGTTGGTCTCAAACCCTGATCAACATGGCCATGAAGGACGAAGCCTTCAAGGTTCAGCTCTTTCGTTTTGTCGATGTGCTCCCCTCTCTACGCGACGATCGGCTGGTCGCCAGGCTGGCGGAAGAATATTTCGGCGAGAGCGGCGTCCAGATCTTCGGCCTCCAGTGGGGACTCAAAGCGCTGTCGGCCACCGCGTTCGGCGCGAGCCTGGGAGCGAAATCCATCCGCCATCAGGTGGAGCAAATGGCGCGAACGTTCATCGCCGGTGCCGTCATTGACGAGGCGTTGCCGGTGCTGGAACGACTTTGGAAAGACAAGCGAGCGTCCTCCGTTGATCTACTAGGCGAGGCGACGGTTAGCGAGCGCGAAGCCGATCGATACCGGGATCGCTGTCTGGAAACCCTCGCACGGCTGGGTGAGGTGTCGGCCACGTGGCCCGACGTTCCCCTGCTCGAGCGGGACCATCTCGGTGCCTTGCCGCGCGTCCAGTTGTCGGTCAAAGTCTCCGCCCTCTATTCGCAGCTCGACCCCATTGATCCGGAGGGCGCCTTCCGGGCGGTCGGTGCCCGCCTGCGCCCGCTCCTCGATCTGGCTTGCGCCATGCCTGCTTCGATCATTTTGGACATGGAGCAGGTGGAGACGAAGGATTTGATCCTGTCGATCTTCATGCGGATCCTTTCCGAGGACGCCTACCGAGCCTATCCCTTTGCCGGCCTTGCCTTGCAAGCTTACCTGAAAGAGACTCGGCGGGACATCGAAACCTTGCTCGACTGGACCCGCGCGCGGGGTGCGCCGATCACGATCCGACTGGTCAAAGGCGCCTATTGGGACTCGGACACCATCCGCTACCAACAACGAGGCTGGCCGGTGCCGTTGTTCGAGCACAAAGCGGAGACGGATTTGAATTACGAATCGCTGTCGGCCCTGCTGTTGCAACACGCCGAGCTGATCCGGCCTGCATTCGGCACCCACAATCTGCGCAGCCTGGCCTACGTTGAGGCCGCGGCGGAATCCTTGGGTCTTGCGGCCAATGCGTGGGAGTATCAGATGATCTTCGGCATGGCTGAGCCGTTTCAGACAGCCGTGACATCGTTGGGACGCCGTCTGCGAATCTACACGCCACTCGGCGAATTGCTGCCTGGTATGGCCTACCTGGTCCGACGACTGTTGGAAAATACGTCGAACGAATCGTTCTTGCGGAAGGAATACGTCGAATCGGAGCCCTTGGAAAGATTGTTAGCCCCCCCGCAACCCCCTAACCGAACCGAGAATCGTGTGGAAGGCACGCCGGACCGATTCGTGAACGAACCGCATTCGGATTTCTCTCGCGCCTCCGTCCGTGCCGCCATGTATGACGGCATCGCCCGCGTGAAGAAACAATTGGGCGGATCCTTCCCTCCTCGCGTTTCGCCTGGCGTTTCCCTTTCCGGGGACGACATGGCCTCTATGAATCCCAGTGCCCCGCATCAGATTGTCGGCCGCACCACGGCCGCCGCGCCGGCTGATGTGCCTGCCATGGTCCGGGCGGCGCTCGATCAGTTCGACGAGTGGCGGAAGACTTCACCCGTGCGACGGGCGGCCGTGCTCCAAAAAGCAGCTGCGCTCATGCGTGAGCAGCGATATGACCTCGCCGCCTGGGAAATCTTCGAAACCGGTAAGCCATGGCGCGAGGCCGACGCTGACGTTGCTGAGGCGATCGACTTTCTGGAGTTCTACGCGCGGGAGATGCTCCGGTTAGGACAGCCCAAACGGTTGGGCTGTGAACCGGGAGAGTTGAATCATTTGCTGTATGAGCCGCGCGGATTGACTGTGGTCATCGCGCCGTGGAACTTCCCGCTGGCGATTCCGACCGGCATGGTCTCCGCCGCATTGGTCACCGGTAACGTCGTCATCTTCAAACCGTCTGAACGGTCGCCGGTCATGGGGCACCATTTGGTTCGCATTCTGGGTGAAGCCGGGGTGCCACCCGGCGTGCTCCAGCTCGCTGTGGGCGGTCCTGAACTGGGTGAGGCCTTGGTCGACCAGCCCGAGGTCTCGACAATCGCGTTCACCGGTTCGAAAGATGTCGGGCTTCGCATCGTTGCCCGCGCGGCCCAAGTCGCACCGGGCCAGCGGATGGTCAAGCGGGTCATCGCGGAAATGGGAGGCAAGAACGCCATCATTGTCGATGAGACGGCCGACCTCGATGAAGCCGTTGTCGGCGTGGTGACGTCATTCACCGGCTATCAGGGACAAAAATGCTCGGCCTGCTCTCGCGCCATCGTCCATGAGGCTGTCTATGACGTGTTTGTGCGGCGTCTGGCCGAGGCGGTGGAGAGCCTGACGATCGGGAACCCCGAAGATCCGGGCACGCGTGTGGGACCGATGATCGACGCACGGGCGCGCGATAAGGTGCGGCAGTATATCGACATCGGCAAGCGAGAAGGACGGCTGGTGATCGAACGGAAGGTCGAGGGGCCGGGCTATGTCGTCGGTCCGGCGGTCTTCGCAGATATTCGACCCGACCATCGATTGGCTCAGGAGGAAATTTTCGGGCCGGTTCTGGCAGTCATGCGGGCGAAGACCTTTGAAGATGCCCTTTGGTTAGCCAACCAGTCTGCCTATGCGCTGACGGGCGGACTGTACTCGCGGAGTCCCGCCAATATTCTTGCGGCGCGACGGCTCTTCGATGTGGGCAATCTGTACATCAACCGGCCGATCACGGGCGCACTGGTAGGGCGACAACCGTTCGGCGGGCATCGGTTCTCAGGAATCGGAGCCAAGGCCGGCGGCGAAGATTATCTCCAGCAGTTCATGATTGCGCGCGTGATCAGCGAAAACACGCTGCGTCGAGGATTCGCTCCGGCTGAGTGAGGCCGGAGGCGCGTTGATTTCCGCCTTTTCCAACTCCTCGGTAATCTCTGTCACCAGGCCTCGATCCGTCCGGAACGGCGGCAACTCCTGTCGTTCGATGTACTTCGCTAGGCCAATGCCCTTGACAAACCAGGCGGTCATCAGGTCCGTGCCGACAGCCGTCTTGCCGGTGCTGGAGAGATGGATCTGAAGTGTCATCTTGGCTTCGACACGGACAGCGTCCGAGTAAGTGCCGGCCGGGACGGTCACCGGTTCCCTTCCGATCACGCTCACGACGCCCTGCACGTCGACCCGTTCGTCGATTCCATCCCCGTCGAGGTCCGTTCCGAAATTCAGGTTCTTCCGGTCGAACTGTTGGAAGGATGACGGATACTTCAAGGGAAACTGCACGATTTGGTAGGGAACCAATTGTTGTTCCAGCGGGGTGCCGGGCTCCGACCCGTAATAGACGATCCCGGCGGCATCACGGCGATAGAAGCTGTCGGACGGCCCGTGGTTTCCGGCGTTGGTGTCGTGAAAGACCGTGACGGTGATCCCTCTGAGGACACGGGTCCCGGTGATCATCGACACATTGGTAAAGAATTTGTGGTTGATGGTCTGGAGGGGACCCTCCAGGATGTGACCGCGATACTCCCATCGGTTTCCGATCGCATCCGGAAAATATTCGGCGGATTGTGCAATGACCTCCGCTTCCTCAGCGACGGCCGTGCGCAGGATGGCTGCGCTTGCCAGTAGGCTGAATCCGATAAGAAGGCCAAAGCCACACCTGTGAAAGCGCTTACCCATTGTGCCGACCGGGTCCTCGGCCATGGTGGAAAGAACGGTACCACACTCCCTTTCCTCCCGGCAAGAGACCTTTAGTTAGGAGCCTTGTCGGGCCAGGCCGTCGCTTGCCATCCTGGCTGGCCTTGCCGATAATGCGGGCGTGCCATGGTGAACCTGTCACGCCGGCAATCCCGCCCATCCTCGTCGCGATCCGGAACTCGGAAGACGGTGCTGGTCACCGGAGGTTCGCGGGGCATCGGCCGGGCGATTTGCCTGGCTTTCGCGCAAGAGGGTTGGAGGGTGGGAATTCATTATCGAGAGCGTCGCGAAGAAGCCGAACGGACTTGCGCGGCAGTTGTCTCGTCGGGCGGAGAGGGCGCATTGTTTCAAGCCGACATCCGATCCGCCGAACAAGTTCGAACGATGATCCGAGCCTTCCTCACTCGGTGGGATCGGCTTGATGTCATGGTCTGTAACGCCGGTCAGGCGGTCAGCGGACTGTTGATCCGCCATGATCCCGAGCAATGGCGGCAAGTCGTCGAGACTAATTTGACCGGAACCTTTCATTGCCTGCAAGCGGCGGCCGCGCCGATGTTGCGTCGACGGGATGGTTCCATCATCGTGGTGGGTTCGTACGCGGCGGACTGCGGGGGGACGGGCCAAGCTGCCTATGCCGCTTCGAAAGCGGGGTTACTCGGGCTGGTCAGGACGGCGGCCCGCGAATGGGGTCGGGCCAACATCCGGCTTAATATTGTCTATCCCGGTTGGCACCAGACGGAATTGGCCGGATCAGCCATGCCCGACGCCGCGCGTCTTGACAACCATCTGCTCGGACGGTCGCCACGTCTCGACGAGGTAGCCCGAACCGTCGTCCATTTGGCGCTCCAGCAGGATGTCTCCGGGCAGATTTGGAACCTCGACAGTCGCCTGGTCTAATGTCGGTCGAGCGTTTCATGGCCGAGTCCTTTTCTCCTGTTCCTGCCGTCCCTTGCGTGTTTGTGACGGGCACGGATACCGGTGTTGGGAAGACGTTCGTCACCGCGGCGCTTGCGCGACATCTGAAGAATCGGGGGCTGGCGGTTGGTGTGATGAAGCCGGTCGAAACGGGCGCCACGCATGGCTCAACAGACTTGTCTGATGCGGAGCGTTTGGCACGCGCCGCCAGAGTGCTGGACGCTCTGGACCTGATCGCTCCTTACCGCTTTCCAGATCCCCTCGCTCCGCTGGCGGCGGCACGACGTGCCGCTCAGTCGGTGGATGTCGGTCGGATTGTCCGGGCGGTGCACACCTTGCGGGGCAGACATGCGATGCTGTTGATCGAAGGGATCGGCGGGGTGCTGGTACCGCTTGCTCCCCGACTGGATGTGCGGGATTTGATTGCGTGCTTGGAGACGCCCGTGCTCGTCGTGGGACGCGCAAGCCTCGGCGGTGTGAACCATGCGTTGCTGACCGTCGAGGCGGTGCGGCGACGGGGCTTGACCGTGCTGGCGATCGTGCTGAACGAACCGGCTCCGATGACGGCTGCCACGGCTGCCGAGTTACAGTCGCGCTCGACCGTGGAATTGCTCCGCGAGCTCAGCGGGGCACCGGTCGTCGGCCCACTACGGCACCAACGGCTTGACGGCCGATCCTGGGACGCGACGCTGGACCGGATCGCGCAGGATGATACGATCAGCCAACTGGCCGATCTGCTGCTGGGAGACGCGCGATGAACGCGCGGACGGCCTGTCCGATGTCAGGGGCAGCGAGGACGGCGGAAATCACGGCGACGCCGTCGGACCCGGCTCTCATAACCGCGTCGACGGACTCGATTGTGATCCCGCCGATCGCAAAGACCGGCAGGTCGGTCAGCGGACGAATCGCCCGCAGACCGTCGAGACCGACAACCGGATCATGATGCGACTTTGTTCCGGTCGGAAAGATCGGCCCGAACCCGACGTAGTCGGCCCCCCCCTTGGTGGCTTCCTCCACCTGGTCCGGGCGATGGGTTGAAACGCCGATGATCTTCCCCGCGCCGAGCAGGGAGCGGGCATGAGGCAGCGGGATATCTTCCTGCCCCAAGTGGACGCCGTCAGCGTCTACCGCCAAAGCCAAGTCGCAGCGGTCGTTGACAATCAGCAACGAACCGGTCTCCGCCGCGGCCCTGCGCAGTGCCATCGCACGTCGGTAGGCCTCGCCCATGGGCGAGAGTTTGTCGCGGTACTGGAACAGGCGTGCCCCGTGAGCCGCCGCTTCCTGCAAGACCTCCTCGAGTGGCCGGTCCACTCGGACGGCCGGATCGAGAATCAGATAGAGACCTTTCAAGAGCGGATGTGGCGCAGGCCGGGCGGACATGGCGGTCCCACGTCGGACACGGTCAGGAAGGGTGATTCGCGAGGAATCGCTCGAGAAAACTCGTCGAGACGTGGCCCTTCTGAAAATCGGGATCGTTGAAGATTTTCTTGTGCAGCGGGATGGTGGTCTTGATGCCTTCAATGACGAATTCGTCGAGCGCCCGCCTCATGCGGGCCATCGCCTCCTGCCGGTCGCGTCCGTGCGTGATCAATTTCGCAATCATGGAATCGTAGTACGGGACGACCACCGCCTGTGCTTCCATCGCGGAGTCGACCCGGACCCCGAAACCGCCCGGTGGAGCCCATTTCGTAATCCGGCCGGGGCAGGGCGTGAACTTGTCCGGACACTCGGCGTTGATCCGGCATTCGAAGCTGTGTCCGGTCAACTGGATGTCCTGTTGTCTGAACGACAGCGGTTGCCCGTCGGCGATGCGGATCTGTTCTTTGATCAAGTCGATCCCCGTGACCATCTCGGTGATGGGATGCTCGACCTGGATACGGGCGTTGACCTCCATAAAAAAGAAATTGAGGTCCTTGTCCAGCAGAAACTCCACCGTTCCGGCGTTGCGGTAGTGCACCGCTTTCACCGCTTCGACCGCTACCCGGCCTATCTCCCGCCGCAGCCGCTCGTCCACGGCCGGCGAGGGGGTTTCCTCGACGAGCTTTTGGTGACGGCGCTGAATGGAACAATCCCGTTCGCCGAGATGCACGACGCGCCCCCGGTGGTCGGCCAGGATTTGGACTTCGATATGGCGGGGTTCGAGAAAGTACCGTTCGAGATACACTCCTTCGTTGCCGAACGTGGTTTTGGCTTCCGCCTGGGCGGCCTGGAACGCACGGGCCAGGTCCTCGGCTTTGTTGACGACCCGCATACCCCGCCCGCCGCCGCCGGCTGAGGCTTTGATGATGACGGGAAACCCGATGGCCTTTGCCACTTCCAGCGCTTCCGCTTCGCTTCGCACTTCGCCGGGACTGCCTGGCGTGACGGGCAACCCGCGGCGGGCCACGATTTCCCGCGCCTTGGCTTTGTCACCTATCAGCGCGATATTCTCTGAGGTCGGTCCGATGAATTTGATCCCGATGGATTCGCAGACTTCGGCGAAGTGGGCATTCTCCGAGAGGAACCCGTAACCGGGATGGATGGCGTCCGCGCCGGTGATCTCGGCGGCGCTTAGGACGTTGGGGATGTTGCGATAACTCAGGGCATCCTCGGCCGGGCCGACGCAGATACGCTCGTCCGCGAGCCTGGTGTGAAGGGCATTGGCATCGGCCTCGGAATGGATCGCCACGGTTTTGATCCCGAGTTCCTTGCAGGCTCGGATGATTCTCAGGGCAATCTCTCCGCGGTTGGCGATCAGAATCTTCTTGAACACGTGATGACTTGATAAGGACTCACGCGAAGGCGACCTTCAACTCGCCCCTGTTCCTACTCCGAGGCTTTTGGATCGATGAGAAATAGCGGCTGACCGTACTCCACCGGTTTGGTGCTCTCGACCAAAATCTTGACGACTCTCCCGTCTACCTCAGATTCGATCTCGTTCATGAGCTTCATAGCTTCCACGATACACAGCACCTGTCCTTTCTTGACGAAGTCGCCTTCCTCCACGTACGGGTCGGCATCGGGTGAGGGAGAACGATAAAAGGTCCCGACGATCGGAGAGGTAATGGTGACCAAGCCAGTTGTGTCCTGGACCGGCGGGCCGCTCGGCGTTTGACCGGCAGCGGGTTGAGCTGCCGGATAGCTTTCCGGTATCGACGCGGCTTGCGGACGGATGCTCGTTTCGTGCCGAAGCCGGATGCGGGTTCCTTCGCGCTCGACCTCCAACTCCGTCAAATGATTGCGCCGCAGCAGGTCGATGAGCTCCTGCACCTGCTTGGTTTGATCGCTGGACAGTAACGGCTGGTCTCTCGCCACATCGGCGAAAGCCCGAGGCAAAATAATCGGTCGGCCGCGCTCCCTGCGCGTCCGTGGGCGAGATCGCGATTTGCTCACCGAACACGCTCCACGTATTCGCGGGTTCTCGTGTCGATTTTGATGACTTCCCCGACCTCGAGATACAACGGCACCTTGATGACGGCACCGGTCTCGACGACGGCGGGCTTGCTCCCTCCAGATGCCGTATCGCCTCGGACGCCCGGCTCCGCGTCCACCACCTTCAGCTCGATAAAGGTCGGCAGCTCCACGGCGATCGGCTGGTGTTCGTAAATCAGGATCTTGACGACCATGTTTTCCTTGAGCAGATCGACGTCGGGCCCCAACTGTTTCCTGTCGTAGGTGAACTGCTCATACGTTTCCGTGTCCATAAACGTATAGGAATCCCCCGACGCGTAGAGAAACTGCATCTCGCGTTCATCGAGATCGGGCTCTTCGAACTTCTCGCCGGATCGAAACGTGCGATCCAGCACGTTACCGGTCTTGTAGCTTTTGAGCTTCGTGCGCACGAACGCCCCACCCTTGCCGGGCTTGACATGTTGGAACTCCACAATGTAGTAAGGTTCGCCTTCGACCAGAATACGGGCGCCATTGCGAAAATCGGCGGTCGAAATCACAGTTCTCTTCCTCTCTTTCGCTTCTCATCGATGAAGGTGAACACAGACGATGCACATGCGGACCGGTTGGACGCGGATCGACCAGGCATCGCCCACTTGCCCCGTCTACGCTTTTCTGCCGCCTTTGCGCGGAATCCGCCGGGCCGTTCGAGTGGACTTCAGGTGATCGAGGAGACCACGCATTGCGAGCAGATATCCCGTTGGACCAAACCCCGAGACTTGGCCCAACGCCACGCCAGCGATGTAAGAGCGGTGTCTGAACGGTTCCCGTTGATAGATATTGGTCAAATGCACTTCGACGGTCGGCAAAGCGGTTGCTGCGATCGCATCTCGAATCGCCACGCTGGTATGGGTATATCCAGCCGGATTGATGATGAGACCATCGAATCCTGTTCTGGCCTCTTGGATCCAGGTGACCAGTTCGCCTTCGCTGTTCGACTGCTTGATCTCGACATGGATCCCTATCTGCTCGGCCAGCCGCGTGATGGCGTCGTTGACAGCCTTCAGGGATGTAGTCCCGTACAGCGATCGCTCACGGGTTCCCAGCAGATTGAGGTTAGGGCCGTGGAGCACAAGCACCCGCACCATGTCTGATTCCTTTGGTCCGTGCTTCCACAAACCGTACTTCTTGTGCTCCCCTTTCCAACCGGGCTGAGACAATTATTGTAGCAATTCGTCGAGGTCGGGTCAAACAAAGGTTCAGCTCGCCTCATTCCCGACGCGGAGTCTCATGGTCCTCAGCAGCTGTTCGAGGCGTGCCCGTTTGCTCAATGTCTATGGCAACTATCGGAAGTTGCGGAGTGGGCTGGCAGGCCGGCGACGTGGGACCGGGCTTCCTCGTTCCGGTCACGCGGATGTGCTTCTTCGAGACGAGTCGCCGTGCGTCGATAGGTTTCGGGTTCAACTGGTGGTCGCGACGGATATCGGTCGAGGGTGGATTTGAGCGCCAACGCTTCTTTGTCTTGAGGGTTGACTGTCAGGATCGCCTCACAGGAACACAGCGCCGCTTCTTCGACTCCTTCGGTGGCAGACATTTGGGCCAGCGTGCGGTAGGTCTCAGATTGTCCGGGCTTCTCCTGAACGCAACCTCAAGGAGTGTGCTGGCTTTTGCGGTTTGTTCGAGATGCACATAGGCTCCTCCCAGCGCCACCATCGCCGTGACGAATCCCGGATTCACTTGCATCCCCGCTTCCCATACCGCGGTGGCCTCCTGCCATGGGCCGGCTTTCTCATACTCTTCGACCGGAGGGAGAAAGACCTTTGACTGTGGATCTCTAGCCAACGCGGCGGCAAGCCGTTCGATCTCACAGAAGCTCGAAAACGCCCTTCAAAAGGCAGCGAAAGACAGCATCGGCGAGCACCAGATTGCCGCTAGCTCGTTTGAGAACCGGTCTGCCGGCAGCCAGTGCGCAAACGCTGGATTGCATCGAGGATGTGATGAGCCAGTTCCCGTTTGGGCATCAGAGGAAGCTGAATTTCGCGCTGATCACGGTCGATCAGCGTCGCCGCATTCATGTCGGATCCGAAGCCGGCCCCTTCGGCGCGTACATCATTGGCGACGATCAAGTCGAGACGTTTACGTATGAGCTTTTCCTTGGCATGGGCGATGAGATTCTGCGTCTCGGCAGCAAAGCCAACCAAAATCTGCGAGGTGCGACGTTTAGACAGGAGATGCAAGATATCGGGGGTGGGTTCGAGCGTCAAGGATTTCCATGCGTGTTCTGTCTTCTTCAATTTGTGGTCTGCCGGATGTTTCGGACGAAAGTCCGCGACTGCGGCGGCCATGATGATGACGGTCGCCCAGGTCAGTCGCATCATCAGCGCTTTTTCCATTTCCTCTGCGGTGGTGACGGCCACAGCGTCGACCCCCGCAGGAATAGGAAGCGACGTCGGGCCAGTCACGAGCGTGACCGCTGCGCCGCGCTCGCGGGCCGCTTGGGCGATCGCATAGCCCATTTTCCCGGAGGAACGGTTCGAGATGAAGCGGACCGGATCGATGGGTTCTTGAGTCGGACCGGCCGAGACCAGCACGCGCTCGCCGATCCAGTCCTGTCGCCGAGAGAGTTGCGCCTCGATCGCGGCGAGGATCGTCGTTTCCTCGGCCAGCCGTCCCTGTCCGATTCGGCCGGAGGCCAACGGACCTTCGACGGGATCGATGATGAGCGCGCCTCGTTGCCGCAGTTGGGCGACGTGGGCTACCACGGTCGGATGTGCCCACATGTCGCCGTCCATTGCCGGCGCAATGATCAAGGGGCAATGGGTCGTCAGGAGCAACGTGCTGAGCAGATCATCCGCGAGCCCCAATGCGGCCTTGGCCAAGAAATGAGCTGTGGCGGGTGCGACGACGACCGCATCGGCCTGTTCCGGCAAGCGGAGATGAAGCATCTCCTGATGCGCCGCGAAGAGGTCGGTAGCAACCGGCTGCCCGGAGAGCACCTCGAAAGTGAGCGGCGCGACGAACCGCGTGGCGGCCTCGGTCAGCACCACGTTGACGTGCGCCCCCTCCCGGACCAGTGAGCGCAACAATTCAACTGCCTTGTAGGCGGCGATGCTCCCGGTGACGCCGAGGACGATCCGCTTCCCGAGAAACTTGGGTATTGGCTCAGCCTGCACGACAGCGGGTTACTCTTCGCTTTCCGGTTCAGCGGCTGGCTTGACCGAGTCATCGACGTAGACGCTCAGTTCTTTCTTGATTTCCTTGGCGTCCTCACCAGTCATGGTCGCCATACGCTCGGTCTCTGTCTCCCTGCTGCGCTTGGCTTCCCGAAGCGCCTCGCGCGCCTCTTTTCCGGTCAAGAACTGCACTTCGCCGCGCAGCACCTCGTCCAGTGCGATCGTCGTCTCTTTGGTGAACTTCGACGTGCCGGTCGGCTTGGCTCCCTGAATCAAGTGCTTCGCCCGCTGAATGGCGATCAGGGCAAGCCGGTGACGAGAATCGAACCGATCATGATCGAATTCTGGCAATAAGGACAACATGTCAACCATGGGTCTTTGTGCTCCCTTTCGCAGCCGTAGACGCGTCTCTGTCCACGGGTTTGGTCTCTTTATCCAGGATAAAGTTCTCCTCTAGCCAGGCCATGTCAAGCCGTTTGGTCTTGATCCGTTCTGCCCAAAAGATGCTTTCCAGCTCTTTCAGCGACTGCTTCAGCTCCTCGTTTCGTACGATGTAGTAATACTCACGGTAACTCCAAACTTCTTCGCGGGCTTTCTGGAGGCGCTGTTGGATTTCCTCTGGAGAATCGCCGGCACGGGCCTGAAGCCGCGTTCGCAGGACTTCCAGTGACGGGGGAAGGATGAAAATATAGACGGCGTCTTCGAATTTTTTCTTCACCTGCATCGCACCCTGGACATCGATTTCCAGCAGGACATCGATCCCCTGTTCCAGCGTGTCGGACAGGGCTTTTCTAGGTGTGCCGTACCAGTGGCCGTAGACGCGGGCGTACTCCAGAAACTCGTTCCGCTCGATCATGTCCTGGAACACGCGTTCTTCGACGAAATAGTAGTCGCGTCCGTGTTCTTCACCGGGGCGCGGCTTTCTCGTCGTGTAGGAAATCGAATACCACACGTCTGGAACGATAGAGACGATTTGTTTGCACAATGTGGTCTTTCCGGCTCCGGACGGCGCGGAGACGACGAACAGCAGGCCCCTCCGATGCTCCGAGGAACTCTTTCTGGTTAGCGACAGTTCAGATGCCATAGAAAGGCTCGCCTCAGTAGGCGCGGCTATTCAACGTTCTGGACCTGCTCGCGAATCTTCTCCAGTTCCGACTTGATGTGGATGACCCACCTCGCAATTTCGGCATCCGCGGCTTTGGAGCCGATGGTGTTGATCTCGCGCCCCATTTCCTGCAGCAGAAAATCCAATGTCTTGCCTACCGAGCCCTTCCGCCGCAGGAGGTGATCAAACTGGGCCATATGGGAATCAAGCCTGACCAATTCTTCGGTGACGTCGCAACGGTCAGCGTAGATCGCCAATTCCTGATTCAACCGTCCGACATCCGGCGAGTTGGCCCCGAGAAGGCTCTCGACCCGGGCTTTCATACGGATAAACGCTTCCCGCACGACTTCGGGAGCGCGTTGGGCGATGAAGCGCTTCGCTATTCGGATCGAACGGAGTCGCTCCCGGATGTCTTTGGCCAGTGCGGCTCCCTCGCGGCGGCGCATGCGGTCCAGATCAGTCAACGCTTGGCCAAGCAGCTGCTTGGTCAGACGGCTGAGCCGTGGATCGCCACTCGGCTGGTCCGTGATCACCATGATGTCTCGGAAACCGGAGAGCAGCGCGAGATCGATCGTTCCGCCGATCCGCAGATCCTTCTGCAACTCACGGAGGGTTTGATAGTACTGCCTGGCGAGGGAACGGTCAAGAGAGACGGCTCGCGCTGTGTCTCTTTCGCCCCCTAGCGAAACCGTCACTTCCACACGGCCGCGAAGACAACGCCGTTGCACCGCTTTCTTGAACGGTTCCTCGAGGTCACTCAGCGAATGTGGCAACCGCGTCACGATCTCCAAAAAACGATGATTGACCGCGCGCACTTCCACCGCCACGGATCCCCGCCGCCAACTCGCTTCGCGCCGGCCATAGCCCGTCATGCTGCGAATCATTGGGGCTGTTTCCCTTTCCACGGACAGTCGTCGTAGATGGTGCATTCCCCGCACTTGGGTTTGCGGGCAAGGCACACGTATCGACCGTGCAACAAGAGGCGTTGTGATCCTTCCGTCCACTCGTCCTTCGGAATGACGCGCTGAAGATCCTTTTCGATTCGGTCGGGCTCCCTCGATCGAGTCAGTCCCAGGCGGATGGCCACCCGCTTGACGTGGGTATCCACTACGACGGCCGGCTGCCCGAACGCGTTGCCGAGCACTACGTTCGCAGTCTTCCGTCCCACGCCAGGCAAGGTCGTCAGTTCCTCCATGGTGCACGGGACTTTTCCGCCGAATCGCTCCTCCACAGCCTTGGCGCATTCGATGAGATGGTTTGCCTTGCTCTTGTAGAACCCGGTCGAACGGATCATCGCCTCTAGTTCCGTCCGTTGCGCACGGACGTAATCGGCGGGCCTGAGGTATTTCTTAAAGAGCGCCGGCGTAACCTGATTCACACGCCGGTCTGTGCACTGGGCCGACAGGATCGTGGCAACCAACAACTCCCATGGGTTCCGGTACCTTAATTCCACCCGAGCCGACGGCCAGATCCAGCGAAGCGCGCAAAGGATGCGCTGCACTCGCTTGTGCAGTTTTGTGTCCGTCACGTTTCGCCGGTCGTTCTCGCCACGATGAACCAATCAGTCGCAAAAAGCGAGTGGTCAGGGGCCCACAGCTGCCGGAACGGCTCGGCACTTTTCGCCACCCTGTTCATTCCAGCGAGTGCACACATTTGCTACATGCGCGTCGAGATAGTCAATCAGCGGAGGAAGGGTGGTTGGATCAAGAGCCGAAATGCTCAACGCGTTGTAACGGCGGCGTAGTATTTCGACTTCACGCGGTGGCAGCCGATCGCATTTATTCAACACCAAGATGCGGGGAATGCGGTCGAGTTGCAATTCAGCGAGGATTGCCTCGACCGCCGCCATCTGCCCGTCGAGATCCTTGGCGCTGGCGTCGAGCAGATGCAGAAGCAGATCGGCGTCCCGCAACTCCTCGAGAGTGGTACGGAACACGCCCATAAGCTCTTTCGGAAGGTCGCGGATGAAGCCGACCGTGTCAGTGATGATGATCTCTCGGTCGCGCGGGAAACGGAGCCGTCGGCTCGTGGTGTCAAGGGTTTCGAACTGTCGGTCCTGTACCGAGACCCGGCTTTTGGTCAACACATTGAGCAGCGTGGACTTGCCAGCATTGGTGTACCCGACGATGGCCACGATCGGCAGGGCGTGCCGGAGGCGGCGGGCGCGCCGTTGATCCTGGTGCCGCGCGAACAGCGAGAGTTCTCGCTCCAGATGCGCGATACGGTCACGGACCCGGCGGCGATCGGTTTCCAGTTTTGTCTCGCCCGGTCCCCGGGCCCCAATGCCGCCGCCCGGGCGGGATAACGTCGTGCCACGTCCTGAGAGGCGGGGCAGCAAATAGCGGAGTTGCGCCAATTCTACCTGGATCTTGCCTTCTCGGCTATGGGCACGACGGGCGAAAATATCCAAGATCAGTTGGGTCCGATCAATGACTTTCATTTCTGTAATTTCCGAGATCGCCCGCACCTGCGCCGGCGTCAGGTCCTGGTCGAAAATCAGCAAGTCGGCCCCGCAGTGCAGAGCCCGGATGACGACCTCTTTCAACTTGCCACTGCCCAGCAAGAATCGTTGGTGCTGCTCGGACGTCCGCTGAATGATTTTGTCCAACACGTGCACGCCGGCCGAAGCGGCCAGTTCCGCCAGCTCTTCCAGCCGGTCTTCCTGGACGATCCGGCTTCGCGGCGAAGCACTGACCAGAATCGCGGATTCCGCGTGGTCGCCGACCGTGTGGCCCGACGACGCGCGCATCAGTTCCGCCTCCAAAGCGGCCACGAATTTGTCGCACTCCAACTGTAAGTTGTGCAACGGAGTCGGCGCCAAAACCTCATGGACCTGCCCGCGTGGGTTGGGCGGCAGCAAATGGGCGACATGAACGTCGGCCGGCCGGCCGTCGCCGCCCGCACCAACAGCGGCGATCAAATCCAGCCGTAGCAGCGCTAGCTGCGTCAAATCCGACTGGCTCAACGGCGAGTTGTCCAACTGTACACGGACCAGCCGGATACCACGCAACGCACGCGGTCCGGCCCTGAATTTGGTGAGATCGCGGAGCGACGGCACACACCCGTCCCCGACCAGCACCTGCTCAACCGTGCCGCGCCGAGTGATGAGCAGTCCGATGGAGCGCCCGATTTCCCGTACCAACTCCGTGCAGTGTCGCGCCAATTCGGAGCTGATGACCTTGTCGCTAGGCACGCGGCGGCGATACAGATGTTCGAGCCGGGTCATCTGACTGGATTTGAGGCCTGCAACATGTCCGAGAACGGTGGGAATGGCAACCTCCAAGTGATTCCGATCGCTGCCTATGGGCGCTCGGCATCAGGCGACGAATCGATTGCGATCGCGGTCAGGGACAGTTCAGCATCGGACTCCAGTTCCCAGGTTGATCGTCTGCCTCGTTCCAACGCGTTCAGCCCGGCCGCCGCGACCATGGCAGCGTTATCCGTGCAGTACGCCAGCGATGGCAGGCCCAGGCGAATCCCTGCTTTGGCGGCCTGTCTGACCAACCGAGCGCGTAACCGAGAGTTGGCCGAGACTCCCCCGACCACAGCCAGAGCCGGTACACGATGCCGACGCACCGCTTCAAAGGCCTTAACGACTAACACATCCACAATCGCTTCTTGGAAAGAAGCCGCCAAGTCCGCTTTTTGAACGTCCCGCATCACTCCCTTGCGATCTCGCAAATGGTAGAGCAGCGCTGTCTTGAGTCCGCTGAAACTAAAGTCGAGACTCCCCTTTTTGAGATAGGCGCGTGGAAATCGGACGGCGTCTGGGTTGCCCGTCCTGGCAAGCCGATCGATGGCCGGCCCGCCTGGATACCCGAGTCCGAGCATTTGAGCCGCCTTGTCGAAAGCCTCGCCAGCGGCGTCATCCAGCGTCTGTCCGAGGAGACTATAGGATCCATCGGAGCGGACAAGATACAGATGAGTGTGCCCACCGGAGACGACCAGAACCACGCAAGGAATCGGAAATTCCCGGTCCTCGATCCAAGCCGATGCGATGTGGGCTTCCAGGTGGCTGACTCCGACGAGGGGAAGCTTCAATGCGAACGCGGCGGCCTTGGCATAACTGACACCGACCAGCAAAGCACCGGCCAATCCAGGCCCCTGAGTGACCGCGACAGCTTTTAGGTCGGACCAGCGAAGTTGCGCGGCGCGAAGCGCTTCGTTTACCGCGGTCTCGATCCGTTCAACATGTCGCCGTGAAGCCAGCTCGGGAACGACACCCCCATAACCGTTGTGCAGGTCATGCTGGGAGAACACGATATTGGCCCATACCTTCCTGTCGGGACCCACAATGGCAGCCGCCGTTTCGTCGCAGGAGGTTTCGACACCAAGTATCGGCCCGTATGGCGAGCAAGAAGAAGATACAGCCCAGTGGCGACGCATGGCGGTATCAGAAGCGGCCGAAGGCAAATGGAAGGCGTCCGTAGCGGAGTCTGATATCGTTAGGTGGGGAAAACAAAACGACCCCCCTCTTCTCGTTTCTACGGGGTCGTTTCAGATGGGCCCCAGTGGATGACAAACTTCCGTACGCTCGTTTCCAACCGGGTTACACTCCCGCCATCGCTTCCTGTTCGATGAACGCGGGGGCACCGTCTCGGAGCACCACTTTGATCTTGCGGCAATCTTTGAATCGGCCTTTGATGATCTCTTCAGACAGGGGATCGCCGATGGCCCGTTGAATCGTGCGCCGCATGGGACGAGCACCATAGAGGGGTTCGTATCCCTCCTTGATCAGCCAGTGCTTGACTTCCTCGTCGATTTCAATTTCGACGCCGCGCTCCAGCAAACGCGCGTTCAGCTCTCTCAGCTGAATGTCCAAGATGCTGTAGAGGTGTTCCTTCTCCAGTGGATGGAACACGACGATCTCGTCGACCCGGTTCAGAAATTCGGGACTGAAGGCGCGCCGCAGCTCGCTCAGCACCTCATCCTTCATCCGGCGCTCCCGCTCGCCTTGTTCGGCGCTGTGGAAGCCGAGCGACACGCCTTTCTGAATCAGCTTGGTACCGAGGTTCGACGTCATGATCACGACGGTGTTCTTGAAATCGACCTTGCGCCCCAGACTGTCCGTGAGCACGCCGTCGTCCAGGACCTGCAAAAGAACATTGAAGACATCAGGATGAGCCTTTTCAATTTCATCGAACAGCACCACGGAATACGGTCGGCGGCGGACCTTTTCGGTCAGTTGGCCTCCCTCCTCGTATCCGACGTAGCCGGGCGGCGCACCGAACAGCCGTGAACTGGTGAACTTCTCCTGATACTCAGACATATCGATGCGGATCAGCGCGTCCTCGGAGTTGAAGAGAAACTCGGCCAACGTTCTGGCGAGTTCCGTTTTGCCGACACCGGTCGGTCCGAGAAAGATGAAAGAGCCAATGGGTTTCTTGGCTTCTTTCAAGCCGGCGCGCGACCGGCGGATGGCCCGGCAGACCGCGGAGATAGCCTCATTTTGGCCGACGATCCGCTTGTGGAGGAACTCCTCCATCCGCAAGAGCTTGTTCGACTCCTCCTCTTCAAGCTTAAACAACGGAATACCGGTCATCTTCGAGACGACGTAGGCAACGTCTTCCTTGGTGATGACCGGTCTCTGCTTTTCCTGTGCCTTCTTCCATTCGCGCTTGGATTCCTCCAGCAGCTTGCGCAGGCGCTCTTCCTCTTCGCGATGACGGACAGCCTCCTCGAAATTCTGCATCGCGATTGCCAGTTCCTTGTCGCGCGATACTTTTTTGAGCTCCTGTTCCAGAGCCTTCAGTTCGGTCGGAAGCGCATAACTCTGCAGCTTGGCCCGGGAGCCGGTCTCGTCGATGAGATCGATCGCCTTGTCAGGCAGGAACCGATCAGTGATATATCGCTCCGACAACTTGACCGCCTCGATGATGGCCTCTTCGGTGATTTCGACTCCGTGATGTTCTTCGTAACGATCGCGGAGGCCTTGGATGATCCTGACCGTCTCGTCGATGCTTGGAGGCTGGACATAGATCGGCTGGAACCGCCGTTTCAGGGCGCCATCCTTTTCGATATGTTTCCGGTACTCGTCGAGCGTCGTGGCGCCGATGCACTGAATCTCACCGCGAGATAAGGCCGGCTTCAGCATATTGGACGCGTCAATCGAGCCCTCCGCCGCGCCAGCTCCGACCAAGGTGTGGAGTTCGTCGATGAAAATGATGATGTTGCCGGCCTGGACGATCTCTTTCATCACGACCTTCAAGCGCTCTTCGAATTGCCCGCGGTATTTGGTGCCGGCGACCAGAGAGCCGAGATCAAGGGCGATCACCCGGCGCGAAAGCAGATTGTCGGGCACCTCGGATTGGACGATCCGTTGGGCAAGCCCTTCGACGATGGCCGTTTTGCCAACGCCCGATTCACCGATCAATACCGGGTTGTTCTTCGTGCGGCGACTGAGAATCTGAAGCACGCGTTCAATCTCATCGGCTCGTCCGATGACGGGATCGAGTTGTCCCTCCTGAGCCAGGAGGGTCAGATCCCTCCCGAATTCATCGAGCGCTGGTGTGTTGCTTTTCCGATCTCGTTCGCGCGGTGCAGCCTTTCTCAGGAAAGTGACCGTCAGTTGACGGGCCGTGAGAAGGTTAGCGCCGAGACTGCGAAGAATCTTGCCGCCAATACCTTCTTCTTCGCGTAACAGCCCCAAAAGCAGATGTTCGCTTCCAATGTGGTTGTGGCCCAGCAGCCTGGCTTCCTCGACTCCATACTCAATGACTTTTTTCACCCGCGGGCTGAAGGGGATCTCTCCAAAGGTCATGGTAGTTCCCCCGCTGGGCAGATTCCGCTCGATTTCGAGTCTGATTTGCTCGGAGGATAGCCCCATCTTCTTGAGAATCATCAAGGCGATGCCATCCGATTCACGGAGAATGGCCAAGACAAGGTGTTCCGTGCCCAGATAGTCGTTCTGGTGCCGCTCGGCTTCTTCTCTTGCCAGGATAATGATTTTTCGACCTTTGTCCGTGAATCGTTCGAACATCCTGCCTCCTTTTGCTAAGTTACGGGCTGGAGAGAGCGTTTCGCGAGAGAACCCATCGAAAAATCTGGCCTTATTCTAACTTCGCGTCGATACGGTGTCAAGACGACGGTGGTTTCCTCCGGTCACCGAACACGCCGTTCCGGTGCGGAGCTTGTGCACGCGACTTCGTGCCTGTGTTCATTTGATAGGCTCATTTGACAGGCAAAGAAGGCACTCGCTAGAATCGCGCACGCTTCCAGCCGGATCATTCATTCATTTTTGATAGAGGCTCCACGCCGCACCATCCTATAAAATCAAGACTTGTGAAAACCATCGGAATTCTCACCAAACCCAAGTTCCCTGACGTTAAGCATATCCTTAAGGATCTCGTCGCGTGGCTGCGCGAACGCCATAAGGAAGTGATTCTTGATAAGGCGACAGCAGTGCTGATCGATGAACCTGCATTCCATCAGAAGATGCAAATTGCTGCTCTGGCGGACATGGTGCTGGTCTTGGGTGGAGACGGCACGATGTTGAGCGCGGCGCGGCTGGTTGAAGAACGATCGGTTCCAATTCTGGGCGTCAATATGGGCGGGCTGGGGTTTCTGACTGAGACCAGTCTGGATCAGCTCTACCCTTCGCTGGAGCGAGTGTTCGCCAACGACTTTGTGTTGGATGAGCGACTGATGCTGCGCGCCCGGCTGCACCGCCATGGCGAGCACGTGGCCCATGCGACGGTGCTCAACGACGTGGTGGTCAGCAAAGGGACGCTGGCCCGCATGATCGAGATCCGGATTGCGATCGAAGGACAATTCGTCACGAATTTGCGGGGCGACGGCCTGATCGTATCTACCCCGACGGGGTCCACCGCATATTCCCTCTCCGCGGGAGGACCGATCATGACGCCGGCGGTCCGATCGTTGATTCTCACGCCGATTTGCCCTCATACGCTCACTCACCGGCCGCTCTTGGTTCCGAGCGAGGTGACGATCGAGGTGACGCTCACGAGCAAGGACGAAGGAGCGATGGTGACCTTCGACGGACAGGTGGGCGTGGCGATGACGCAGGGGGATACCGTCGAGATCAAGGCTTCCGAGCATCGCACGCAACTGATCCGGTTCCCAGACCGCACATATTACGAGGTGTTGCGGCGGAAGTTGAAGTGGGGGGATGGCTAGCGAGGGGTCGTGGCCGCGGCTTTCTCCCGGTTGCGCTGGATCAACGCGAGCATCTCCTGATTGGTCGCGAACTTGAACTCGCCGATGCACTCGGCGGTGCGCGGCGCCGCTTTTTCCGCGGCTTCCAGGATGCGGAGCCCTTCCAGATCGACGACCATCGCATGGCGTTCGCGCAGGAGGGCCTGCAGCCGTGCGAACACCTCGGCAACCGCCGCGCGAGTGAGCGGCTTCCTCGTGCTGAGATACCGGGTCACGACTTCGGCGCACCATTCCCCGTCCCGCTTCGCAATACCTACTAAACCCTCGCTGGCTTTGCGGGCCCAGCCGGTCAGGAACACCCCGTCCAGGATGGTTCCTGAGGCTTCGTCGTAGGCTTGAAACAAGGCGTCGTCCGGATCGTTGCCGGTCTTCACAGGATTGGTCACGAATGCGCCGTTCTTATAAGGAAGGCCGACCGTCTCATCCACCCGGTCGCCGACCGCGAACACGACGCTGTCGCAAGGAAGCTCATAGTACTGTTTCATCCCCACGGCGGTTGTCTCGTTGTCTTTCAGTTCCAGTTTCGTCTCCTCGATTTCGAGGGCGCGGACTCGATTGTTCGAATCGGTCAGGATGCGACGAGGCGAAGCCAGGAACCGAAATCCCATCTTCGTCGAGCTGATCTTCGGCTCGCATTTCGTGAACTCGCTGAGCATGCCGTTCAGGATTTCGTCCGGGTTCTGCCCGACCGCTTCGAGCCGTGGTCGGATACGCGCGAACTCTTTGGCAAGCAGCTCTTGATCGATATTCGCGCACACCGCCCGGATCTCCTTGGGATTGTACTTGCGTTCGGCGGGGCCTCGGCGGGCAATGGCGGTGACTTCGTCCACCTTTTTATAGCGAATGAGCCAATGCGCGATATCCACCATCACGTCGCCTACGCCGATCACAGCGACTCGGCGGCCCATGTCGAACGGCCGCTCGCTGAACCCGGGCAGCCTATTGAAATGGTACACGACGTCCTTCGCATGATAGACGCCGAGAGCTGTGTCCCCCTCTACGCCGATCGTCTTTGTGCCCTGCGCGCCAATGGCGAAAACGATCGCGCTTGCGCCCAGACTACGAAGGTCCTTGAGCGTGAGATCCTTGTTGTTTCCTACAGATACGTTCCCGAAGTAATGGACGTTCGGACGTTCAAGGATTTCCCAGTAGGTTTTTTTAAGCCCTCCGCGAAGTTTCAGCTTGCTGGGGAAAATACCGTATTCGGCCAAGCCGCCGAATTTGATGTCCCGGTTCAAGACGATCACTTCATGACCGCCTTTGGAAAGCATGTTCGTCACCGACATGCCGGCCGGGCCGGCTCCGACGACGATGATCACGTGAGTGTCGGACTGCGAGACTCCCGAAGCCATGAGCTTATCCTTGGAGAAATTTCCGGGCGCCCGGCCCGAGTAAAAGGAAGAGAAATCCAAGAAATTTCCGCGGACTGTAGCACAGTCTGTCTCGGACTGTCAAAACGAGACGACCCTTTCGTATCGCTCTCTCGCGCAGGCCGCCAGCGGGCGATGCACATCTCGTTACGGACGATGGAACGACGGAGTTCGGTTGGCGGCACAAGATCAGCCGCCAGCACTGCCAACTGGGCCTCCCGGCTCGGTCATCCGCCAGGGATCCAGTAGTTCGTTCAGCCGTTGCTCTGGTAGGATCTTCCGTTCCCTTGCCACTTCGCGAACGGTCTTTCCCGTGCGGTAAGCCTCTTTGGCGATCGCCGCCGCTGCTTCATATCCGATTTCCGGCGCCAGCGCTGTGCACATAGCGAGGCTCTGCTCGATGGAATCGCGGCATCGCTGTTCGTTGGCGGTAATGCCTTCGATGCATTTCTCGGCGAAATTGTTTGAAGCGGCAGCCAGCAGTTCGATGGATTGAAGCAGATTGTAGGCCATGACCGGCAACATCACGTTCAGTTCGAAGTTACCGGCTTGACCGCCGATGGTCACTGTGACATCGTTGCCGATCACCTGCGCGCACACCATCATCACTGATTCGGCGATCACCGGATTAACCTTCCCCGGCATGATCGAGGAGCCTGGTTGCGTCTCGGGGAGCACAATTTCACCAAGGCCGCAACGCGGGCCAGAACTGAGCCAGCGAATGTCATTGGCGATTTTCATCAGGCTGACGGCGAGCGTCCGCAATTCGCCGCTCGCCTCGACCAACGAGTCCTGCGCGGACTGCGCCTCGAAATGGTTAGCGGCTTCTTTGAAGGAACATCCGGTCTCCTGGGAGAGCAATGCCAGCACGCGCGACGAAAACTCCGGGTGAGTGTTCAACCCTGTGCCGACGGCCGTGCCGCCAAGTGCGACTTCGCTCAACATCTCTTGAGCGCGTCGCGTGCGTGTAATGCCCAATTCGATCTGCCGCGCATACCCGCCGAATTCCTGTCCCAACCTCACCGGCGTGGCATCCTGTAAATGGGTGCGTCCGATCTTGACGATGCCGTCGAATTCGCGCGCCTTGCGATCGAGGGCTTGGTGGAGGCGCGTGAGCGCGGGAATGAGCCGCCGCTCAATGGTTTCGGATGCGGCGACGTGAATGGCTGTGGGAATGACGTCGTTGCTGGATTGACCCAGATTCACGTGATCGTTGGGGTGTACCAGCTTGCTGCCTCTCGCACCGCCCAGCAATTCGGTGGCCCGGTTGGAGATCACTTCGTTTGCGTTCATATTGGTGGAGGTGCCAGACCCGGTCTGGAAGATGTCGACGGGAAACTCCGCATCGAGTTTCCCATCAATCACCTCTGTGGCGGCCTGCTTGATCGCCTCCGCCAGCGTGTTGTCGAGCAGTCCCAACGAGGCGTTCACCGTCGCGGCCGCTCGTTTAATCAACCCCAGGGCCCGGATGAACGCGCGCGGGAATCGGAGCCCGCTGATCGGGAAATTCTCGATCGCCCTCGCCGTCTGCACGCCGTAATAGGCATGGGCCGGTATCGCGAGTTCGCCCATCGTGTCCCGTTCGAGGCGAATACCCTCAAGCGGTGGCTGGTGTGCGGGTGCCGGATGGCTGCGTGTCTGGCTTTCCCCACTGGTTTTCATTTACTTGGTTTTGCCTCCCCAGATTTCTCCCAGCAGCTCGCGCCATTCGTCGCGGGAAACCGCTAGCATGGTCGTAATTTTGATATGGCCCAAGGATGAATTAAGGACGGCCGCCTTCATGGCCGCGCGGTTGTTGGGAAACTCGAGAATGGCCACCACATCGTATTCTCCCAAACAGTAATACGCGTGGAGCAGCTTACCGCCCAACGATTCGATGTTTTTCTGGACCGTGTCAGATCGGGCAATTCCCTGCTCCTTCATTGTAGCAATCCCGTGCTCGGTGAACTTTACAAGGCTCACATAGATCGGCATGGCGACCTCCTGCCCGCGCGTGCGGAGTGACGCGCCTGCGAACAATGCGCAGCGCGTAGAACAATGACCGTCCGGCTATCTTTTCGGTTCCGGGTCGAATGAGCGATAAGCGGCGTCGGTGGCGCCATCTTAGTCGATAAGGCGCCGGCACTCAAGGCTTTTTTGGGCGCAGCCGGGTCTCCATTGACAGTCTGCCGGCTGCGTCGCCAGCCGTGCCTGCACGACCAGGAAGCGTTCCCCGCAGGGATTGGCCGGGGAGCGTCGTCGTAGAAGCCTGCACCGGGTATCAAGGCGAAGACGCGCTGCGGGCATTCACACATCGAAGTGTCCGTGGAGTGTCCGCTGTGCAGTGCGCAAGATCATGGAGCGATGGCGCCTGCAGTCGCGCAGTTGTTTGCAACTGTGCGCGGATGACGGGTATCGTGACGTTTTGCGCTACGATGTGAAAGTCGGCGTGCGGGAACTAGTACGACAGGAAGAGAACACGAGCTAGTCTGCTGCGAGTGTTGAGGGCGGAAAGTGGACGACCGCATGGATGCGGTCGCCCACTCCACGTTGCCGATTCCTTCTCTAAGCTGAACTCTCAGTACAGATCTTCCTCCGGCGTCGGTGGCGCCTTGGCTTCTTTCTTTTCCGGAATCTCCGTCACCATGACCTCGGTGGTTAGCATGAGGCCCGCTACGCTGGCTGCATTTTGCAACGCGCTGCGCGTGACCTTGGTGGGATCGATGATTCCGGCCTCGAACAGGTCGCAGAATTCCTCCTTCGCGGCGTCGAAGCCGAACGAGAGTTTCTCGTTGCGGATCCGCTCTAGCACCACCGAGCCGTCATGGCCGGCGTTGAGGGCGATCTGTCTGAGCGGTTCTTCGAGCGCTCGCCGGACAATATTCGCGCCGACCTGCTGATCGCCCTCCAGCTTCAAATTGTCCAGCGCCGGAATGCAGCGGACGAGCGCGACGCCGCCGCCAGGCACGATCCCCTCCTCCACCGCCGCTTTGGTGGCGTGCAGGGCGTCTTCCACCCGCGCCTTCTTTTCCTTCATTTCGGTTTCGGTCGCGGCCCCAACGCGAATGACTGCGACACCGCCGACCAGTTTGGCTAATCGCTCCTGCAGTTTTTCGCGATCGTAATCAGAGGTGGTCTCCTCGATCTGCGCCTTGATTTGCTTGCACCGCGCCTCGATCTTCTTCTTGTCGCCGTAGCCTTCGACGATCGTGGTGTTGTCCTTATCGACCGTCACCCGCTTGGCCCGACCGAGATCTGCCACTTTGACGTGCTCGAGCTTGATACCGAGATCTTCGGAAATGGCTTTTCCTCCAGTCAAAATGGCGATGTCCTCCAGCATGGCCTTGCGGCGATCGCCGAACCCCGGCGCCTTGACCGCCACGACGCTCAGGGTGCCGCGCAGCTTGTTCACCACCAACGTGGCCAGTGCTTCACCCTCGACGTCCTCTGCGATGATCAGCAGCGGTTTGCCGATCTTGACGATCTCCTCAAGCAACGGTAGCAGATCCTTCATCGAACTGATCTTTTTTTCATGGACCAGGATGTAAGGCTCCTCCAAGACGGCTTCCATGCGCTCGGCGTTGGTGATGAAGTAGGGCGAAATGTAGCCCCGGTCGAACTGCATGCCTTCCACCACATCCAGCGTCGTGGAAAGGCTCTTGCCTTCTTCGACCGTGATGACCCCGTCTTTGCCGACCTTCTCCATGGCCTCGGCGAGGAGATCGCCGATCGTCCGGTCGTTGTTCGCGGAGATGGCCCCGATCTGGGCGATTTCTTTCTTGCCTTGGCACGGCTTGCTGATCCGCTTCAACTCGGCCACGACGGTTTCCACGGCGCGATCGATGCCGCGCTTGAGATCCATCGCCGAGGCCCCGGCAGCCAGATTCTTCACGCCTTCTCGATAGATCGCTTCGGCCAGCACGGTCGCCGTCGTCGTCCCGTCGCCGGCGGCGTCGCTAGTCTTGCTGGCCACCTCGCGGACCAGTTGGGCGCCCATGTTTTCATACGGGTCAGGCAGCTCGATTTCTTTCGCAACCGTGACCCCGTCTTTGGTGATGGTCGGGCTGCCCCATTTTTTGTCGAGAATCGCATTTCGGCCTTTCGGCCCCAACGTCGCCTTCACGGCCGTTGAAAGCTGATGCACTCCGCGCAGAATCGCGGCGCGTGCGGATGCCCCGTACAACAAGCGCTTCGCTGCCATATTCGTCCCTCCCTGCTCTCATGATGATTTGCCCATTCCGATCAGTGCGAGCGATCAATCACCCGCGAACCACGCATGACTCCCTCCACGTATGGTTCCTCCACGCGACGGGAGGCCGGCCCCTGTCGACCGAAGCCGGCCTCCCGTGTTGATAAAGTCAGCCTCGACGTTCCGGCTGAGTCGGCACTCCCCATCCGCGGTCCCTAAGGGCCTGATAAACCCCGATAAAGCCCGCGATCAGCATGACGGCGCCGACGGCGACATCGTTCTGCATCGCGACCGTCGTGTCCGCATAGCCGAGGAGAAAGGGGGCCGCGATCAGCCAGACTGCCGCAAAGCTCAATAGCCAGGGCAGATAAGTCATCGGCGCATCACCTCCTTTCACGTGGGATGGAAAACATCATGATGAAACCGCGCCCTTGTAAGCGCGTCGCCGGCTTCAGCTCTGGACCGGGATCTTCCGGATTCTATGCCGGGCTTCTTCTGTCCGCGGAATGCGGACGGTCAACACACCGTGGCGACAGGTCGCTTTCGCCGTCGCCGTGTCCAGGCCGCTGGGCAGTGCGACCGTTCTCGTCCACGATCCGTACCGCCGCCGCATCCAGCCGCCGTCAGACTGTTCCTCTCGTCGCTCGTAGCGAATGTGCAATGCGCCGTCACGAACCGTCACGTCCAAATCACTCGGCTCGATGCCCGGCACCTCGGCACGGACAATAACCTCGTCTTCCGTTTCCTCCATATCGAGGTCGCCGTACCAGTTCCTCGCCGGCGACCAATCCTGATCAAACGGCGCCAGAAAGAAACGATCGAACAAGCGGTTGATGTCATTCCGCAGCGTCATCACCTCATGGGGCTCGACGGACTTTCGCCGCCACGGAATGAGTTCTTTGAGCTTGGAGACCAATGGCATGTGTACCCTCCTTCACGGGCGGCGTCAGGTACGTGCCTCCGGAGCGCCGCACACGAACTCCCTGCGCCGCAGCCTCAACCGAGGGCGTCCAGCTGCTCACCCTCGGGCGGTCGTTCGGTTCGCGCGGATGTTTCCTGAGGATCCGGCAGCGGAATTGGAACGCTCTGTTCTTTCCTCCGGAGCTGCTCTTGAACGGATCGGTCGCGGGCCAGCTCGAGCGCCAAATCAGTCATCGTGAGCACAAGCTCGAACTGCTCGCGGCCGTCAGTCAACTTCCGGATTTCAGCCAGAACAATCCGTGTGGCGTCATCTCTCCACACGGTTTTCCTCATGGAGAAGATGTCCCGACTTAAATCATACTCCTCCGCATTTTCGACGACCGGACGGCCATATACCTGCTTCAGGCGATCCAACAGGCCGTCGTACCCGCGGGGCAATCGGTTAGGGCGATAGGAAATCGCCTGCTCGTACAGGGCGCCGCGATAAAACCGATACGTGATGCGATAAATGTGTGGATCCTGAGATGTCACCGCGACCGTCTCGGTTTGACGGCCGTTGGCCTGCATAGCGGTCCTCGCAATCTGAGGATCGGTCCTGGCCAGTTCGGTCAGGGCCATCCTCAAACGGGCTCCTTGAAACGACCGCGGCAATACAGACTGTGCTGGGGTCGGTCCTGCCGCTGAAACCTGGACGACCCCCAGCATCAACGCGACCATTACTGCAGCCGCGGCCCTCGAGGCTGCCTGGGACCACGGACGACGCATAACTGTCGCTTTCCTATCAACCATGTGCGCCCGCTCCTCGCGACCACCGAAAACGCGGCCACGACATGTGTTTGTGGCCACTTGACCCTCCCCTCTTTCCACTCACGAAACCATTGTTACGATCACGCACCGATCAGATCGCGACACCGGGCAGATGCCGTTTGATGAGGGAACAATCCGCTCCACGTCTTCCGGACGGAAATAGCCTTTTGGGACCGCTGTGAAACAGCTCCAAGGCTTGCTTGGCGTTTCGCTCGGCTGCCAGCCGATCCGCACCTGAGCCGCCTTATCGGCTTGATGTAAGAAATACCCACTATCGTGAATCGACCGATCGATTAAAGCTTCTCGCCCGTGCTGATTCCCCCATTCAGCGCTGGCCGGGTCAGGGTTTCTTCGACGTGCTGGATCCATGCGCTGTCCAGCCTCAGGTTATAGCCGTCCTGGGCGGCCTGCAGCGCTGGGCTGCAACCTACCCTGCTGCCAGCCCTCCCGACAATACACGAACCACAAGCTTGAGATTCAGCCTTCTCACGATTGCCTCCGGTGATCGCGGTGCCGGCGCCGGTGTTGATACAGTTCACCTGCGCCGGTGCGACACCTGAATTCACTGAACTCGTCACTCCCACCGCCGTTACTGTGCCTCGATCATGAGGCGGCGAGGCTTCATCTCCTCATACTTCGGGAATGTGATGGTCAGCACTCCCTGCTTGTACGTGGCGGTGGACTTGCTATGTTCCACATAGGAAGGCAATCGGAACGAGCAAGAGAAAGGCCCCGACGGGAACTCGTGCGTGTACCATGTCACGTCTCCCGACGGCTCACTCTTGCGCTCCCCCTTAATGCACAGCAAGTCGTGCTCCACCTGCACGTCGATCTGGTTCGGCTCCATTCCTGGTAAGGCGAGCTGCACGTAAAAGTTGTTTGCGTCCTCGTAGACGTTGCAATCCGGCTCCCATGCCAACCGCCAGCGGCTCACGGCACGAACCGCTTCATCGAAGAGCCGGTCGATCTGGGCGTCGAACGAGGTATCACGGAACAAAGTGGGAAGCTGGGTAGCCCAAGTCATACCGATCCCTCCTTTCTGTAATGGCGGAAGTGAAATCACTGACCGTGACGCAGGGGCTCGGGGAGAGACCAGAGGAACAGGAACTGACGAACACGCTATCCCGAATGCGGGCCTTTCACCGAACCCATCCGGCACAGCTTGTCAATTCAAATAACACCGGTTCGCCGACCGTCAAGAGGATGCCGGCCAACCTGAAACTGACCCATGAGGCCGGTCCTGGGGACCAGAATCCCTAGGCTGCCTTGCGGTGCTCTTGGGCCGGCGTCTCCGCTTCCCGTTGAATCCCCCCGGTGGACACGGTGGTGGACTGGGACAATAAAGTCCAGATACCTGTCGCCAATACGGCAGCCGCTCCCACCAATGCTAAAGTAGCATCGATTAGGGAACTCATCTCCATCGTCGTGCTCACCTCCTTCTGTACGTGTTCAAGCGACCTCTACTTCAATGGCCTTTGGCTTCGTCTTTTCCGACTTCGGCACGTGCAGGTAGAGAAGCCCATCCTTGAATTCTGCAGACACCTTGCTGTCGTCCACGGAGTCCGGGATGGTGAAACTGCGCATGAACGTCCCGTATGATCGCTCGATCCGATGGTATTTTCTCCCTTTTCCCTCTTCTTCTTGCTTGCGCTCCCCTTGGATCGTCAGGACGCTTTCCTGTAGCGTGACCTTAATGTCTTCCTTCTTCACGCCAGGCAATTCGGCTTGGATGAGATACTCGCCTTCAGACTCGCTGATGTCCACGGCCGGGATCCAGTCGGCGACAGTCAGAGCTTCCTTGTTGTTGTCGCGGCGAACCGACGGTCGGCCGAAGACCCGATTAAGCCGTTCAGACAACTCTTCCAATTCGCGGAATGGATCCCAACGTGCCACGGTACTCATACTCGTGTTCCCTCCTTTCTGCTATGCCACGGATCGGCAACGTTGATTCTTCATGGTGAAATCCAACACATCAAAACCCATGCTCTCGAATAATCTTTTTTCAACGCCTGTCAAGAGGACCGGCCGACGGCTCTCTTGTCCTCTCGCCCCGCGGGTTGACTTTCCTTTCGACGGAATTACTCGTTGCAATAAACTTCGCTGCGGGTGCCCTCTCAGCCGTTGCGGCGCGGCGGGAGAACCCTGCTTAACCATCAGCCGGTAACCCCTAAAAATATTGTCGTTGCTATGTGCGCGCTGTTCCCGCTCAGTGGCAGAGGAGCACTGGTGTCGTCGGCAGCCAATGCCGCGCTGTGGATCTCGGCGGCCGATTCGTATTTGGCTTCCTGGGTTAAAAAGAGTATCAAACGGTGTTCATGAACGATCCCAGAACACCGCAAACGTCCGTGCTCAGGCTTTCGAACCAGGTGGCTGCTGCCTATGAAGCCAAGAACGCGAAGCTCGCCGTGCAGTTCATCCGCGAAGCGATCAGCGTGTTAGAGCAGGGTGTGGCGAAAAATTACTTATGACTATGTACTGTCGGACATCGAGCCCATCGTGAATTTCATCAAGCGGCATGCGCCGATGAAACTGCGTTGACAAGGACACCGGGCTGGATGGGACCCTCATCCGGTCCAGCCAAGAAAAAAAAGAGGTGAAGAAGGATGTACACCGTTATAGCCTTGCTGGGTTTGATGCTCTTGACATGGGCTGCAGCCGTTAGAAAGCGAAGCGGCTTCCGGCCAGCGGTTGCTCAAAAAGTCTGCATGATCGGAAGCGCGAGCGGCACGCACAGTGGGTGGTGGTCCTGATCAGCTTTACCCCTATCGGGGGCGCGACAGCTGTAACGTGCAAAATGACATCCGGGCTACGTGTCGGGATGCAATCTGCCGAGTCAGCGGGGATGAATGACTTTTCTGTCGGAGCTGGGACGATATGGCCGAACTCCTGGCGATCGGCGCGATGGCGGGCTTGATTCTGGTTGTGGCAATCGCAATGTGGCGATTTCTGCGGTTGTTCGAGTAGGGAGCCGTCATGGGCGACGAAGGATTGTACGCGGACAGATATGTTGAGTTCCTGGCCCGTCGAGCCAGGGTGACAGTATGACTTCGGTCAGGGACCGACGGGGAATATTCCGCTGCTGACGGTCATCTTCGCCAAGCCCTTGCGCTGGTAGATGCTTGACCGCCCGCGAGGTCTGGCCGCGATCCTTGCCGAACGGGACCGGTTGCAGAACAAGATTCTCGCGCTGGCTCAGGGAACCTCGGTCGTACGGAGGCGGTCGCCCTGCGACCATGGCATCGAGTTGCCCGCGAACGGAACATCGACGCCTTTTCTGAGAAGGAACGTGCAAGACGCGGTTGTCCCGAGGAGCTGCGGCAGG
The DNA here is from genome assembly GCA_051293835.1 of Nitrospiraceae bacterium. GTDB lineage: Bacteria > Nitrospirota > Nitrospiria > Nitrospirales > Nitrospiraceae > DATLZU01. The sequence goes on from JBPKMA010000005.1 coordinate 220,503, forward strand.
CAGCATGAGGGTGCCCGTGGAGTCGGCCTATCGCTGCTCGATAGGGATATAAGGACGATTGTGCTCTCCCGCATAGATTTGATCCGGACGAAACAGCTTGTTTTCCCGGAGTTGCTCCAACCAATGCGCCAGCCAACCCGCCACTCGGGCGATGGCAAAGAGCGGGGTGAACAGGTCCACTTCGATGCCCATTTTGTCGTAGATGATACCTGAGTAGAAGTCCACGTTGGGATATACGCCTTTCCCTTTAAACACCTCTTCCGCGACTCGCTCTATTTCCACTGCGACCGCGTAGAGCGGCGACATCCCGTATTCCTTGAACAAGCGTTCGCATAACCCCTGCAGAATGGTGGCTCGGGGATCTTTGACCTTGTACACACGGTGGCCGAAGCCCATGATCTTTTCTTTCTTAGCCAGTTTGGCCTCGAGATACGCTCGGACTCTTGATGGATCGCCGATTTCCCTCAGCATCTGGACGACTTCTTCGTTGGCACCCCCGTGCAGCGGGCCTTTCAGCGCTCCGATCGAGGACGCGACGACGGTGTAGGGATCGGCCAAGGTCGACGCCGTCACCATCCCTGTGAATGTGGAGGCGTTCATCGTATGTTCGGCGTGTAGGATAAGACAGTCGTCCAGAATTTCCGTCCAGAGCGGACTCGGGACTTTTTCCGTCAGCATATAAAGAAAATTCTCAGCGAAGCCGAGGTCGTCGCGGGGAGGAATGTAATCGTCACCGCGACGCAACCGTGCCCAAGCGGCGACGATGGTCGGCAACTTCGCGATCAATCTCACCGCCGACCAATAATTGTTGTCGACGTCCTTGACGTTCCGGCCGGGATAGAACATGCCCAACACCGCCACGGCCGCCTGCAGCACGTCCATGGGATGGCCGTGCTCAGGCAGACACTTCATCAAATCCACGATTCGGAACTTGATCCGGCGATGAAGCGTGATGTCTTCAGTCCACTGCCGCATTTCCGCCCGGGTTGGCAGGTGGCCGAAGAGCAACAAATAGGCCGTTTCCAGGAATGAGGACTTGGCGCACAACTCTTCGATGCGGATTCCGCGATACTCCAGGATGCCTCGCTGTCCATCGACGTCGCTGATCGAAGACTTGGCCGCTGGAACGCCGGCCAGTCCCGGCATGAAATCATGCGGCATGAGGGTCCTCCTTGCTACCACCCGGGCGGCGACGAACGGTCCCGGTTTCCGTCGCAATCCGCAACCCGCGCGCTGGATTCTAGGGGGGCACCTTTTCTACGTCAAGGAAACTTCATGCCTTGAAATGCCCTCCCTCGCTTGGCATACTGAAACATATAAACCAGGGGGAGATGCCGCATGTCAGGTTTCGTGCGGGTAATGATTGCGGTTGGAGTGGTGGCGTTATTCGCCGGCGGGCTGACGTTCTGGCGCCTGCATGAGCGTCCGGTTTCATCGCCGGCGAAGGTCGTCGGGTCGAGCGCGCTTAGTCACGGTGAGCCGATTGCGCCGTCGACCATGCCCGCGACTTCCCCTCAGAAGCGACTTCCCATTCTCCCCGGACAACGAGCGACATTGATCGAGACGCCGCCGGCCGAAACGGGGGTCGACCGATTCGCCGAGCCGGTTTCCGTTCAACCGGACGAGAGTCTAGCGGCAGGACATCCAGGCACCGAAGTGATCGTGACCAACGTCGAGACGCGTCCAGCTCCCAACGGCCACGTCGAACAGTTCTTCCAAGTCAGGTTTCCCGATGGCAGGTCGGCGTGGGTGCATCAAGACGTACTCCGGATGCCTGTCTCGCAGGACGACTTCGCGTATACTACGGAGAGGTGACCAGTGAGGTGCATTGCCCGGCTGTCCGTGTCCGGCTTGTTGCTGGTATCGTCCAGTCTAGGAAGTGCGGCTGGTCAAGGAGAAACCGTCGCCTTCGCCGTGGTGGCGGAGGCGCTAAAGGACAAGACACACGTCTCGGCGAAGATTTCAGTGGACGGCGTCGTGTTCGACGGCAAGTTGCTGCCCGTCGAAGCGGTTCAGGGCAATCCCGCCTGGAAGAAACTGGAAATTTGCCACGCGCTGAAATTGGAGGGGGTGCGGGTGGCGGAAGGGTTCAAGGTAACGTCGCTCAGAGTGATCGACGCCGGCATGTTGCCCATGGGCCTGCAAGGCTTCGCTGGAGACTGCCTGATCAAGAAAGCCGTTGAAGTGGCGCCGCTTGTAGACTGAATGCTGAGTTGGGCTGCGCTCAAGCCGCGCAGTCCGGACAGACGGTCGGTTCCTGTTCGGAGTGATATTCTTCGGCGGTCAGCGGGAAATATTGTTCGCACACCGAGCAGGTACGGATCTCGAAATAGGCGACGCCCTTGTCATCGATCTCAGTCGGGAGCAATAGTTCCGCCGGATCATAGCCGAGCGTTGCACCGTCTGAAAATTTCACCACCGCCAAACGAACGTTGAACAGCTCGAAGGTTGCCTCTTGCCCTTTCCGTTCCGGAACGTGGCCGAGCACGAACACCGGCTGTCCCTTGCGTTTGGTCTTCAAGTCCCGGAGAGTCCGCTGCGTTGGCGTGGCGCAGGCGAATTGACCGCTGGCATCAGTGGTTCCGACGCTGGGCATAGTGGGTTTTGCATGCACGCGGAAATGAGGTCTGCAAAACGAGAAGTGGAACGCGGCGCCGACTTCGGCCCCGCGGTTCTCTGTGCTACTTAACATACATAGGCGAAAAAATCGCGTCAAGACAGGAGCCGAGCCGAAACGAAAGGGAGGAGCCACGCAGTGACCGACCTCATCATCTATCAGAAGCCGACATGCACGACCTGCCGCCAAGCGGTGCAATTGCTCAAGGACAGCGGAAAACCGTTCACGGCGGTGAACTATTACGAGAAGCCGTTTACCCGCTCGCAGCTCAAGGAGCTGCTGAGAAAAGCTGGGCTTTCAGCCAAAGACGTGTTGCGTACAAAGGAGGAGATCTATAAGAAGCTGGGATTGGCCAAGAAGCACCTTTCGGAGGACGAGCTGATCGACCTGATGATCAAACATCCTGATCTGATTCAGCGGCCGCTGGTCCGAAAGGGCGACAAGGTCATATTGGCGCGACCGGCGGAGAAAGTGAAAGCCCTGCTGTAAGCAAGGTAGGCGCGCACGGGTTACCAGGTCCAGTGTTCGCGTTCCGCGGCGAACGTGACGAAGTGGCACAAGAGCTGTTTCTTCAGGTAAGCCGTCCTGATCACGACATCCGGCGGGATAGTGGCGTCGTGCCGATCCGCGACGCCGATGCTGACGTGACCGGCAATGCTTCCGACGTGGAATCTGTGCCGGTTCGGCGGTCCCGCCGCTTGCAGACCTGATCCTGCCGGCGCAGGACAAGGTCCAAAGTTTTTACGGCTTTTCTGATCTGCTCAAGGTCCGCCAGCGTTTCACCCGACGATTTGCCAGGAAACAATGCGGCAAAGTTCTCACCCGCAAGGTGATAGACCTGTCCTCTTAGAGAGACCGACGATGGTTGCAGCGACCCAGGGAGGATCTGACCGCTTGCCACAAGCCCATTGTATGACTTGTTGTACGACTTAAGCTGGTTGATTTCGATGACCGCCACCGAACAGCGGCGCTCCAACCCCTTCAACGCCGTTTCGAACGCCTGCCGTCCTGGCAGGCCGGTCGTCTCGCTACATATGCGGCTTTGTACGAGGCTTCAAACACCCTGATGATGAGAATCAGGCCTATCCCGATGCTGCCAACGCGGACTGTGCGATTGGCCTTCAACCGGTGAGGGTTCGATCGACATAGCAAACTCTAACGGCGCTGTGAATGCGGACGGTTCCGCGCGATGGAGCTCGATCAGCAACGGAGGTGGACACGGCATGAGCGTGGCGCGGATCCCGTCCGCTGAGTCATCAGGCTGTGTTCCCTCAATCAAGGACCGAGCCAGCAGGTTCAGCGGGAGCAGCAGCGCGACGGACGGAAAAACGACGCGGCCGACCTCCGTCGTCGTGGCCTCGCCATCCGCCAAGAGCCACAATGCCCGGTCGGCCAGGGTCGGTACGAAAGTGACGAGGACGATTCGGCTACGGTCGAACAACCAGCCGAACAGAAACCCGAACGTCAGCGTGATCAGTGGAAAGATTCCGATAAGCGGCTGAAACCAGCCCGCTAATCCTTTGGGCGCAGAAAGCCCATGTTTGTTCCGCGCAGCAGGGCGAGAAGCGTACCCGGGACGCCACGGGAATCGTACGGCATTGACACCCGTCATGCAGGATTTGGTCGTTGCCGACAGGCCGTGAGGCAAGCAGTCACCTGAGCCGGCAGGGCTGAAGGGCGGGACGGACAGGCGGGTGTTCTCGGTGTTCTCTTTTGAACGGAACGGTTAGATGCGGTCCCGCGGCGCCAATCGCAGCGCGCCGGTGGTCGGGTCGACGGAGACCGCAATGGTTCCGGCAAGCACGCCGAGCAGCGTCTCTCCGGCCAGCCTGCGTCGCCACCCGCTCAGAAGGGGAAGGGCGGGATGCTCTCGACGGCGTGCGGCTTCGACCAACGTCTGAAGATCTGCTGTGGTGGCCAGCAGCGTGGGGGCGATATTCGCTCCGACCGCCAGGGCTTTGAGGACCGCTTGCAGGAGCTCGATAAGGCCAGCCGATTCCGGTTCCGGTCTGCGCTCGCGAGGAACAGCCGGCCATGCCGATGGCGGCAGGGCTGACGCGTCGCGAATAACGGCTAGCAGGGTCTCTCCGTGACGTTCGATTTCAGACGGATGGAGTCCCCGGATGGAGCGCAACTCCTCCCGGGTCGCGGGTCTTTGGCGGGCGAGCTGGAGCAGCACTTCGTCGCGTAGCACGCGCCCCCGCGGAGCGTTGCGTTTCCGCGCTTCGGCTTCGCGCCAGGCCGACAATTCGCGCAGCACGGTGGCGGCCTGCGGCGTCAGGCTGTCCCATCCGCGAATGCGCCGATACCGCTCCTGCGGTTCTTCCACCCGCCGCCCGATGGTTTCCTCCAGCCGCGAAAATTCCTCACGCACCCAGTCGTGCCGGCCGAGTTTCTGCAAACGCGATCGGAGATGGTCATGGATCGGAAGAAGGAACTGCACATCCTCTAACGCATACGCCAATTGCTCCCTGGTCAGCGGGCGTTGGCTCCAGTTGGTGAACGTGTGCGACTTGGCGAGCTTGGTTCCGTGAAGCCGCTGCACGAGATGCGCGTACCCCACTTGGGCGCCGTACCCGACCATCGCCGCGGCGATCTGGGTGTCGAAGAACGGCGTCGGGACCCGGCCTGCATAGGTCGTGAACAGTTCCAAATCCTGCCGCCCGGCGTGCAGGACTTTTTCGATGCGAGGATCACAGATCACTTCCCAGAAACAGTCCAGCTTGCCTTGGGAGTGAAGCGCGGGAAAATCGATGGCGGCGACGACCTCGTCAGTGGCCACTTGAATGAGCTCGAGGCGAGGGACAAACGTGTTTTCCCCCACGAACTCCGTGTCGAGCGCCAGGCGGCTGCTGCGGTGGAGGCGGTCGCAGAGTCGTTCCAGGCTGTCGGAGTCGGTGATGTAGTGCGATCGGAGAGAATCCGTCAACGGGGTCATTCCGTCGGATTATACCGGGCGTCTTGTGCACCAGCCGTCTCGGTTGCGCTGGGGCTCAGGTATTCCTTAAGGAACTGATAGGCTTCGATGATTCGGCGCAATTCCGGTTCGGAACTGCGGTCGCCCTTGCGCGCGTCCGGATGGAGCTTCTTGGCGCGTTCGCGAAAAGCGGCAGTCACCGCGGCCAGCGAGCTGCCGTATTCCAACCCCAAGGCATCGAAGGCTTCAGTCGCGTTGGTAATTTCGCCTCGCCCGCCAGACAGACCTCCACCTCCGCCAGCGGCCTTCAGAAAATCCACCAGACTGATCCGTCGGCGACGGCGCCGGGGGCGCTCGCGCGCTTCGCTGTCCAATTCTTCCCAACGCTCTTCGATGAACTCCAGCCGCGCCTCAAGACGAAGCGCCTCGGACAAATCGCAAATATGCGGCAGTTCTTCTTCGATCAGCTTCAAGCTCCGGTCGATTTCCTCCAGGCCCTGTTCGATCCGAAAGTAGCTGTCGATGCGTTCCTGCATCAGGTGGTCGATGGCGAAATCCAGACTGTCTTCGGTTTTGAGACGCAGCGCCTCGATGCGTCGGCGCATCCCGGTGCGATACTGGGCGAGTTTGGCAGCGGAAAACGGCACGATTCCTCGTCGGGAACGGTGGCCCGATTCCGGTGGCTGGCCGATCCGCATTCTAGCACAATCGGACGATCTGCCGCATCGTGACGCGGAGGGCATCATCCGGTCGGCTCGGTCTTGCCGGCAAACGAAGCCTGGTGGTAGACTCGCGCCCCGCCACTGCCAGGCCAGGCGATAGCTTCACCTTAAAAATTTCACTTTTGTCATGGAGGTGACATGATCGGTGTGATGCGAGTGGTTGCGATGGGGATGGCAATGACCACGTGGGTCACTTCGGGCTATGCGGCCGATCCGTCCGGCTACGGTCAGCCGGGGGGAGAATTCGATATCAGGATTCCGCGCGTGCCGGCGGATCAGTTGGCCGCAGCGAAGGCGACGAAGCCGCCCTTCGCGCCGACACCGGAGGTGCTTGCCGAAGGCAAAGCGATTTTCCTGGGCCGCGGCACCTGCTTTCAGTGTCACGGTCCTGAAGGAAGAGGGGATGGAGACGCGGCCAAGGTGCTCCCGATTCAGCCGCGCAACTTCACGAATCCCGCATTCAAAAAGCTCCGGACGCCCGGCGAGTTGATGTGGGTGTTAAAGAACGGCAGCCTGGGGCAATCAGGCAAGGTGCCAGGAACCGGCATGCTACCTATCGTCGGGCAGTTCTTGAGTGAAGAAGACGGCTGGAAGGTGTTGCTCTACGAATTGAGTCTCGGCGGGACGGAGTGATGCCGGGTTAAGGCGTGTTCAGTCTCTCGGCGTGTCGTCGCTCGGTCGGGAGCGGCGACGCGCCACCCTTGTCTCCCTGGCCGCCGCCGCCACGGCCTTCGCTACCCTCGGCACGACTTCTTTATCGAAGACGCTGGGAATAATGTAATCCTCGCTGAGTGCCGTCTCCGGCACCGCCTCGGCGATGGCTTGCGCGGCCGCCAATGTCATCGCCTCGTTGATGTCCCGTGCCTGCACGTCGAGCGCCCCCCGAAAAATGCCGGGAAACGCCAGCGCGTTGTTGATCTGGTTGGGGTGGTCGGAACGACCTGTGGCGAAGATCCGGCAACGGGGAACGGCTAATTGGGGGGCGATTTCCGGATCGGGATTAGCCATGGCAAACACGATCCGGTCCGGCGCCATAAGGTCCAGGTCCTCGGGTTTCAGGATGTTACCGACCGAAAGGCCGATAAACACATCGGCGCCGCGCAAGGCATCCTGCAGCGTGCCTTGAGGCCGATCCTTGCGGATCCACGCGCTCAGATCGTCCCTGGAGGCGCGTAGCCGGTCCGCTTCGCCGGCCAGCACGATCCCCTCGGGCTCGCATCCGATCAGGTGCGAGACGCCAGCCGCCAGCAACATGCGGCTACAGGCGGTTCCCGCCGCGCCCAGCCCGTTCACCACCACGCGAATTTCGTCCATCCGCTTGTTGACCACCTTCAGGGCATTGGTCAAGGCCGCCAGGATAACGACCGCGGTGCCGTGTTGATCGTCGTGCATGACCGGAATATCGAGCGTAGCCTTGAGCCGTCGCTCGATATCGAAACAGCGAGGGGCGCTGATATCCTCCAAATTGACGGCGCCGAAACCGGGGGCGATCCCTTGGACAAGGCGCACGATCTCGTCAGTATCCTGGGTATCCAGGCAGATCGGCCAGGCATCGATGCCAGCGAATTCCCGAAACAGCATGGCCTTGCCTTCCATCACCGGCAGAGCAGCGAGGGGACCGAGATTGCCCAACCCCAGAACCGCTGAACCGTCGGTCACGATGGCGACGCTGTTGCTCTTGATCGTGAAAGCGTAGGCTTTACTTCGATCTTTCGCGATAGCTTCCGCTACGCGACCGACACCAGGCGTGTACACGGTGGAAAGGATGTTGCGGGTAGTAAGCGGCAATTTGCTGTGAACCCGGATTTTGCCGCCGAGGTGCACCAGGAAGATGCGGTCCGAAGCCGACAGGACGCGGACGCCGGGTAAGGTTCCCAGCCGTTGCAGCACGCGCTCGCCATGGGCTTCGCTCTGAACGTCGAAGGTCACATCGCGCACCATTTTCTCGGTGCTGGCCGACACGGTGTCGATGGCGCCCAGGTTGGCTCCCTCCTCAGCCAGTGCGGTGGCGACTTGGGCAAACATGCCGGGCCGGTTAACCAGTTCCAGGCGGACGGTCAAGCGGTAGTTGGAATAGGGACCTATATCATTCATTCCATCGCATCGTCAGTTGCGTTTTATCAAAGATTACCACATCTTGACGCGTCAGACCCAATAGCGAGGGTCAGTGGCCTCGTGGGAAACCCGGTCGTGGGCCCCTTCTTTAGGTGACACTGTGCGCTTGCTAGACCCTAAGCCTCGTCCCGTAGGAAGGCAGTTGACTTTTGCGCGAGTTTTAGATTACCGTACCACCCCATACGTCGCAGCGAATTTTTACCATACACTTCACGTGCCGAAAGGAGGTGAACTCATCATGAAGCGGATCATGACAGCATTCTTGGCACTCGCGATCCTCGCGGCCTTCACCGCTCCGTCCTTCGCCGACGAGAAGAAGGAGAAAGAGAAGAAGGGCGGTAAGCTCATTCAGCTCGTGTACGGTGAGGAAAAGAAGGAAGAGAAGAAAAAGGGCGGCAAGTAAACGGAAGGGCACTGCGGGACTTTCCTCTCTCCATAACTTGCGTTCTTTGGTTGGCCCGCATTCCGGCATCTGAGGATGCGGGCCGATTTTTTGATCTTCGACAGTCGGCTTCTTTGTCTTCCCACCTGCTCCCGCTTCCGCAGCGTGACCCTCGGCGAACCAGGACCGGAATCATGGACGCCGAATCGGCCGTTGACCCGCGTCAAGGGGGATGCTACGGTGAATAGCATGTCGTCCGAACACACGGGCCGTCGGCCCAATCGGTTGCTTCAGGAAACCAGTCCGTACCTCCTTCAGCACGCCTATAACCCTGTGGACTGGTATCCCTGGGGCGAGGACGCGCTCCGCCGCGCGCGCGAGTTGAACCGTCCCATTCTGCTCTCCATCGGCTATTCCGCCTGCCATTGGTGTCACGTCATGGAACGGGAGTCGTTCGAGGACGAGGAGATCGCCCGGTTCATGAACGAGCACTTCGTCTGTATCAAGGTGGACCGAGAAGAACGTCCGGACCTGGACGACATTTACATGCGAGCAACGCTGGCGATGAATCACGGGCAAGGCGGCTGGCCCATGACCGTGTTTCTGACGCCGGAGCAAGAGCCGATTTTCGCCGGGACCTACTTTCCGCCGACAGACCGCTGGGGCCGGCCCGGCTTCTTGACGGTGCTCAAGAAGGTGGCCGACCTCTGGCGGAACGATCCCGAAGGCCTCCGCCGACAAGCCGCGCACCTCACGGCCCGACTGAAGGAAGAAGGCCAGTCCATCAATCCCATGGCGGTCGGAGAAGCTGAACTGGACGCGGCGGTCGCTCAGTTCGCCGAAGAGTTCGATCCGCGGTACGGAGGGTTCGGCGAAGCCCCGAAGTTCCCACCGGCCACAGGCTTATCGTTCTTGTTGCGGAGTTACCATCGCACCGGCGACGCCCACACGCTCCACATGGTGCGCAAGACCCTAGACGCGATGGCGGCCGGCGGAATGTACGATCAAATCGGCGGCGGGTTCGCCCGCTATTCCACGGACGAACGCTGGCTGGTTCCGCACTTCGAAAAGATGCTCTACGACAATGCCCTCCTGGCCCGCACCTACATCGAGGCGTATCAGGTCACCGAGGACGCAAGCTACCGTCGGATCGCCACGGAGGTTCTCGACTACATCCTGCGGGAGATGACCTCCCCGGAAGGCGGGTTTTATTCCGCCACCGACGCGGATTCGGAAGGAGTTGAAGGGAAATTTTTCGTCTGGACGCCCGAAGAGATCCGCGCCGTCCTGCTTTCCGAGGCAGACGCGCGCCTCTTCTGCGCGTATTACGATATTACCGCTGCCGGCAATTGGGTTGAGCCTTTGGCCTCGATGTCCCATAAGGCTGTGAGCATTCCGAATCGCCTCCGCCCGGCCGACGAAACGGCGCGTGAACTGGGTCTCTCGGTTGAAGAACTTGAAGCTGCCGTCGCCCGCCTCCGGCCAATCGTGTACGAGGCGAGGCGGAAACGGGTTCCGCCCGGGCTGGACGACAAGATCATCACCGCTTGGAACGGCATGATGATCGGAGCAATGGCCGAAGGGGGGCGAGTGTTCGGCGAGATACGCTATCTCCGGGCTGCCCGACGAGCAGCGGATTTTCTCTTGTCGGCGCTCCGTCGGCCGGACAGCAGGTTGTTTCGGACGTATCGCGCGGGCCAGGCGCGCGGAGCTGCGTTTCTGGAGGACTATGCCTGGTTGGCCGACGGGCTCATCGATTTATATGAAGCCGGCGCTGAAGAACGGTATCTCAACGAAGCGGTTCGCCTGGCGGAAGTCATTGTCACCGAGTTTGCCGACGATGAACACGGCGGGTTTTTCACCACGGCCAAGGACCATGAACGATTAATCCTGCGCAGCCGCGAAGGCCTGGACGGAGCCACGCCCAGCAGCAACGCCGTCGCCGCGTCCGCGTTGGCCCGGCTGTCCTACCATTTCGGACGTGAGGATTTTCGGCAGGCCGCCGCGCACGCGATTCGCGCCTACGGCCGGCAGATTGCCCGCTATCCGCGAGCCTTTGCCAAGAGTTTGGCAGTAGCGGATCTTTTGCTGCAGGGGCCTGTCGAGTTGGCGCTGGTTGGCTCGCCGGGCGAAACGGCCTATGAGCAACTCAAGGCCGAGATGAACCGCCCGTATCTGCCCAATCGGATCATCGCCCATTGGGATCCGGCACGCGAGACAACCGAGCACCCGTTGTTGCGTGGAAAAGGGCTGGTGCAAGGTCGCCCGGCGCTGTACATTTGCCGGAACTTCGCCTGTCGACAACCGATTACCGACGCCGCTGAGGTGGCCGTCACGTTAACGCGCGACGCGAGGCCATCCGGCGGGGACCGATCAATCTCTAAGACCTTGATCGGTGTCCGACTCGCCGGATGTGCGACCCCCGGAGGCACCGCCGCCTTCGCGGTGCGGGCGATCAATCGCGCGGCGGCCTTTCGGGATCTCTCCCACGGCTACACGTCGCTGGGGTCTACCGGGTTGACCGTCAGCCGGCTCGGCTTCGGCACCTACCGAGTCAATTTGCAGGACCCGGCCCATCGCGCCGCCCTCGCACAGGCTCTCCGCCAAGGCTGTAACCTGATTGACACATCCACCAATTATATGGACGGCGACAGCGAACGACTCGTCGGGCTGGTATTAGCCGATCTGATCAAACAAGGCGAACTCGCGCGGGAAGAAGTGGTCGTTATCTCCAAGATCGGCTATGTGCAGGGAGAGAATCTGAAACGGGCAAAGGCCCGCGAGAAGGCCGGCAAGCCCTATCCCGAGATGGTGAAATACGGCGAAGACGTCTGGCATTGCCTGCATCCCGACTTTCTGGCCGACCAACTGGCCCGTTCACTGGATCGCCTCGGATTGGACACATTGGACGTCTGTCTGTTACACAATCCGGAATACTTTTTGTCCGATGCGAAACGGCGCGGTGAAGCGGATGCAGCATCGGTGCGCGATCGGTTCTATCAGCGGCTCGAAGCAGCCTTCCGGTACTTCGAGACCCAGGTGGCGGCCGGACGGTTATGCTGGTACGGCGTGTCCTCCAATACCTGTACGGCCGAGCCGGACGATCTCGAAGCGACCTCATTGACGCGCATGCTGGAAGTAGCCAAGGACGCGGCGGCAGCCGAAGGGCGGGCGGAGCACCACTTCCGGGTGATCCAATGTCCCATGAACCTCTATGAGACCGGGGCGCTCTACACACCGAACACCGGTCCGGACCACCGGCTTACCGTGCTCGAGGCAGCTAGCCGGAAAGGCCTGGCCGTTCTGATCAACCGTCCGTTGAACGCAATTCCGTCACAAGAGGGCGGCATCGTGCGTCTCGCCGACTTGCCGAGCGAGCGGCAGGCGGTCACGTTCGACGAGCAGCGGCAACGAGTGGCCGAGCTGGAAAAAGAATACCGGCTCGACATTGCCCCGCACGTACCTCACAGCGGTCATGGCATGGCGCCGGCGGACTATTTCGCCTGGGCCGATCAACTGGTTGAAATCCGGCCGCGGATCCAGGGGCTGGAGCATTGGGAACAAATAGAGACCCAGATGATCGCACCGCATGTCAACCAAGTAGTGCGGACGCTGGATTCGCTGTTGATGGGGCCGCCAGCGGAACGCTGGGAAGTTTGGCGGAACCGCTACGTGCCTGAACTGTTGACGCTGCTGAAGGAAATGCGACGCGAAGCGACCGAGCGGAGCCGCAGCAGAACTGCTACGATCGCACGCACGATCGATCCGCTGCTGCCGGAGGAGCGGCGCAAGGAATCTCTGTCGCGCAAGGCGCTGTGGATCTTGGCCAGTACACCCGGCGTCACCAGCGTCCTCTGTGGTATGAGAACTACGGCGTATGTCGAGGATGCGCTAGGCGTGCTCCAATGGCCGCCCTTCGCCGATGTTCGCCGGGTGTACCAGACGTTGCGGGAACGCACGATGAGCTAGAATCGTTCTTGTTTCTTGGAGGACATATCGGATGTTGAGAGTCTGGCCGACCGACCGTGCGTTCATTTGGCTGCTCTGTCTCTGGGTGTTGTCCTGGGGGAGCGGATGCGCAAGCCGTGCGTCGTCCGTCACGATCGATCAATCCCAACAGCCGACGATGCGGACACCTCCGACCGAGGAGCGGGTCGTGGCAGCGCCGCTGAAAGAGATCCCGCCTCCTGAATCTCCGCTCGCCTCTGCCCGAGTCGTGCCACCGCCGCCCGACCTGGCGGACGAGCGGCCGACCACACGGTATTTGCTCGATATCCCGTTCGACTTCGATCAAGCCAGCCTGCGACTCGACGCCATTGCGATGGTCGAGGCCAACGCCCGGCGTCTGCAGGAAGACGGCGTCAAGAAGGTGTTGCTGGAGGGTCGGGCTGATGAAATCGGGACATCCGAATACAATCTGGTGTTGGGTGAACGCCGCGCGCGGGGGGTGAAACATTACCTCGAAAGCCTTGGGCTGGTTCCGCTCGTCATCGATACGACGAGCTACGGCAAGGACCGGCCCCTCTGCACCCAACACAGCGCCGAATGCTGGCAAAAGAACCGCAGCGTCCGCTTCATCGTCCGCGAATAAGATTCCCCCTCCTGCCCGCGGGCTGTCAGGCATTCCTTTTTCTGTTTGTTCACCAAAGGCTGTTTCTTCTCTTGACCCTCTCTTGACCCGCCACACCCTTTCAATGACTCATCCGTCCCTCCATCCGGGGAGGTTGTTTACCCAGATTTAACGGTCTGGTGACCAAGTTGGAACGAAGCGCCAGTATCGTCTGATGTGAAAAAGGGAAAGAGCGTGAGGCCCTGGCCAAGAGGTCGGAGGGGCTCCAAGGAGGTGAAAGAAGGATGGAGGGCTTGGAGAACTTGTTGCTTTTTTTCGGTGTCGCAGGGTGTCTTCTGGCTCTGCTGATCCACGCGATCCTGACCTTGAGCGGGATGCGCGAAAAAAGGATCTATCCGCTGTTGCGGGTCAAGGCGCCTGACGGCAGCGTAAGTCCAGTGGTGCAGGTCAGGCCGGACCGTCATGAACAGGGGCGACTATGCTGGCGTACGCTGTCTGAAGGATGAACCAGCTTTCACCATCACTTAAAGGGAGGAGGCAAAAAGATGGTTGCCGTTAGCCAACTGATGACGCGGGATCTGGTCACCGTCGAGGCGGACACATCGGTGGTCGAGGTTGCGAAGTTGATGAAGGCGAGAAACATCGGCAGCGTGTTCGTCGAGCGGGACGGCGAGATCGTTGGGATTGTCACTGAACCGGACATCGTCCGGAAGGTCGTCGGGGCTGACCGTGGACCGTACTTCATCCCCGTGGAAAAGATCATGAGCGCGCCGGTGATCGGCATCGACGAACACCGTCCGGTGACTGAAGCCGCGGATCTGATGGAGCAACATCGGATCCGCCATCTGGCGGTACGGCAAGGCGAGCGAATCGTGGGCATTCTATCAGTCAGAGATCTCCTGCATCCGGTCTCAATCGATGAATTTTGAGTGCCGACCGTAGGATGACGGAAGAAGTCATGACGAAACTGGACACGGTGTGTTCGGGCTTTCATTGGAATCCCGCCACCCGGTTCGTTCGCGCTGCCGGACGCCTGGCCGAAACCGACCTGACCGTCCTGTGGAGGAAGGGCATCAGGATGGTGCTCAGCTTATTGATCCTGACCATCCTGGCCGGACTCGCCGGCGGCGTGGTCAAGACCTTCCTGGACCTCCGTTTGCTCTTCTACACCGCTGTGGAGGTCGCGCTGCGCCAGGTCATCATCGATACCTTGGTCTTGCTGGCGCTGGTAGAGGTATTCAAAACCACCTTCGCCTATTTCTCAGAAGGACGGGTCAAGGTGACGTTTATCGTCGACACGGTTCTGGTCATGATGCTGACCGAAGTGATTTCCCAATGGTTTAAAGACGGTCCCTGGACTCGCCTCGCAATGCTGGGCGCCATTTTGCTGGCGTTGGGGGCGATGCGGATCGTCGCGGTCCGGTACTCGCCGAGGCAGAACGACGCGGGAGGACCACCGAGTGACCCCCTGTTTTGAGTTGAACGCTAGAGGGATGACATGGATCTTCGGACCTCAACAGCCGAAGCATTGGTGATGACAGCCCTGGAATGCGCGCAGACGCTCCGGCTGGATCAGCTCGCCGACCGGCTTCCGGAGCTCAGTTGGAGCTAACTGTTTGGCGCCGTAGACAGTCTGAGCCGTCGCGGGGCCATTCGGTTGAGGCGGCGGGGGGCGAGTACGAGCTCAGTCTTGTGCCGCACCGAGCCTACGCGTCGTCCAGCGTCGCATGAGCGCCCGATCCCGCTGCCGGCCGACCGGTTGACAGCGACGGACACCCATCCCAGGTACGATGTGCGAAATTGTGCTGGCCAAGGCGGAGTCCTCTCCTCGTCGCTGAACCTTCTCCACAAGAGCCGTCGTGCGAGGAGTTAACGGCCTTGTTGGCCACGAGAGACGTGGCTTCTTTTTCCGACGTCCTACCCGCGTCTCTCCGGTATGTCTGCGATACGCTGTTGGAGTCCTTTTCGCAATGTCACACCGCACCGGCCTGGGTCCAGGTGAGCGAGACCTGCGGTGCCACCGAGCCAGTCCATTCGGTACTGATCCGGGGATTCGGCCTTCGCGGAGCGCCGCACGCGATGAGCGCCCGCATCGTTATCGTCCTGGAAGAACGCTCCTCCAGAGACGCCACCGCAATGCCGGTTACTTCTCCGGCACCACACGTACGTGACATGCTGGCACCGCGAGCGGTTCACGAATTTAACGTGGTTTTAACGTGGCGGTAATTGCCGAGAAACATGGCCGGCTTAGTGTTGTTCGACTCGAAAGGAGTCCAGTCATGCGCACCATGACGAGAGCGATGGTCGGTTTTGCCCTAGCAGCTGGCTTACTGTGGTGGCTGCGCGTGGTGGATGCTCAACCAGCCGACCTGGTGAGGATCGATGGTTCTAGCACGGTCTTCCCGCTGACAGAGGCGGTGGCCGAAGAATTTCAAAAGGCCAAGCGAGAAGCCGCGAGAGTGACGGTCGGAATTTCGGGAACGGGCGGCGGGTTCAAGAAGTTCTGTCGCGGTGAGATTGATATCCAGGACGCATCGCGGCCGATCTTGGCCGAAGAAATGGAGGTATGCCGAAAGAACGGCGTCCGCTACTTCGAATTGCCCGTTGCCTTCGACGCGATCACCATCGTCGTCAGCCGTCAGAACACCTGGGTTGATGCTGTCACGGTGGCGGAACTTAAACGCATGTGGGAACCGTCGGCTCAAGGGCGTGTGATGCGATGGCGACAGATCCGCCCGTCGTGGCCGGATGCCCCGCTCAAGCTGTTCGGAGCCGGCGCCGACTCGGGCACATTCGACTATTTCACCGAAGCCATCGTCGGCCACGTCAAGGCCAGCCGGGGTGATTACATGGCCAGCGAGGACGACAATGTTCTCGTCCAGGGCGTGGCAAGGGACAAACAGGCTTTCGGATATATTCCCATGGCGTACTATGAATTCAGTAAAGACAAGCTGCGGGCCGTCGCGGTGGATGCAGGCAAGGGCCCAGTCATGCCTTCCCGGGAGACCGTCGAGAACGGGACGTACTATCTGTCCCGCCCGATCTTTATTTACGTCAACGCCGACTCGGTGCGCCAGTCAGGCGTCAAACAGTTCGTCGAGTTCTATTTGACGAATGCCTCGACGCTGACTCTCGAGACGAATTACGTGCCGTTGTCTTCGCAGGGTTATCATCTGGTGCTCGATCATTTTCTCAGCGGCAAACTCGGGACCCGGTTCCATGGAGGCCAAACGCTGGGGGTCGCAGTGCGGGAACTACTCCGACGCGATGCCAAACTGTGAACGGAGTGGTGCGCCCGCCCGCTGATCGATGAAGACTGAAGACGCGGAACCATGTTTGCAATTCGTCCGTTTGACTTCATCCCATCGGCGCCTACAGGAGCGGGCCATAGAGGCCCTGCTCTTAGCAGCCGCGCTCGCCTCAGTAACAATCACGTTAGGGATTGCAGGCGTCCTCTTGTACGAATCGGTGGCGTTCTTCCGGACTGTCTCGCTGTTGGAGTTTTTCACTGACACACAGTGGACGCCGCTCTTTTCTGAACCCCACTACGGCATCATACCACTGGTGTGCGGGACCGTCGTGACCACTGCAGTTGCACTGGCGGTCGCTGTTCCGGCGGGGACGGTCATCGCCGTCTATCTAAGTGAGTACGCCTCTTCAGTCCTGCGAGAAATCGTCAAACCAGTCATGGAATTGCTAAGCGCTGTTCCGACGGTGGTCTACGGGTACTTCGCGCTGCTGTTTGTAACGCCTCTGTTACAGCGAGTATGGCTGGAGCTTCCCGGGTTCAACATGTTGAGCGCCGGAATGGTGATCGGGATCATGATCATTCCGTACATCAGCTCGATCAGTGAGGACGCCATGCGCGCTGTGCCGATTGCTCTTCGGGAGGGATCGTATGCGCTGGGGGCAACCCCCATGCAGACCGCTCTGCGCGTGGTCGTCCCGTGCGCGTTGTCGGGGATGTCGGCCGCCTATGTGTTGGCTGTCTCCCGCGCAATCGGTGAAACGATGATCGTTGCGATCGCCGCCGGCATGCAACCCACGATGACTTGGAATCCGCTGGCGCCAGCCGCCACGCTCACGGCATATATTGTTCAGGTCAGTCTCGGTGATCTGCCCCACGGAAGCATTGGCTACCGGACGATTTTCGCGGCCGGCCTTGTGTTGTTTCTGACGACTTTGGTGTTCAACGTCGCCGGCCACATTTTGCGGAAGCGATTTCACCGGACCTACTGAGGATTTGCAATCGTTGACACGGAAGTTCCGCACATTCAGAGAAGAGTTGTTCGCGGCTGCCGGACTGTTGACCATGTTGGTCGCCCTGTTCGCGCTTGGCGCTCTGTTGGTAGGGTTAGCGCTGGAGGGGTGGGATCGTCTGTCCTGGCACTTTGTCATGGGCTATCCCTCGCGTTTTCCCGACCAGGCTGGCATCCTGCCGGCTTGGGTGGGCACCACCCTCGTGATGCTGGTGACCGCCTTCGCCGCCGTTCCCCTGGGAATCGCTGCGGCCGTGTACTTGGAAGAATACGCGCCTAAGCACTGGTTGACGGACCTCCTCGAGGTTAACATCGCGAATTTGGCCGGCGTGCCTTCCATCATGTACGGCCTGATGGCACTGGGGCTCTTTGTTTACCGGTTCGGCCTTGGTCACAGCATTTTGACCGCTGGACTTACGCTGGCATTGCTCATATTGCCGATGGTGATCATTGCGACGCGCGAAGCGATCCGTGGCGTACCGAACACAGTGCGCGAAGCCGCCTACGCGCTCGGTGCGACCAAGTGGCAGACGGTCAAGGACCATGTTGTTCCGAATTCGATGGGAGGCATTGTCACGGGCATCATTCTTGCGCTAACGCGCGCGATCGGCGAAACGGCGCCGTTGATCACGGTCGGTGCGCTGTCGTTCGTCGCGTTCTTGCCACATCCTCCCTGGCAGGCGGACTTTCCATTTATTTCGTTCCAGTGGCTGCGGGATCCGTTCACGGTTCTTCCCCTGCAGATGTTCAACTGGGTGTCGAGGCCTCAGGAGGAATTTCATCGCAATGCGGCCGGAGCCGGGCTAGTCTTAATGGCGATGACGCTGGTCATGACCGCCCTGGCGATCTTCATTCGCGCACGATTTCGCAGGCGAATCCGCTGGTAAGCATGACAGGATGACGATGGATTCCCCATTGGTCAAAGCGGAAGTCAGGAACCTGAATTTCCATTATGGCTCGGTTCAGGTTCTTAAACAGCTCACGCTGACCATCGCCGAGCGCCGCGTGACTGCGGTGATCGGACCGTCCGGATGCGGGAAAACAACGTTCCTTCGATGCTTCAACCGAATGCACGATCTCTATCCCGGTAACCGCTACGAAGGAGAGATTGTTCTCTATCCCGATAAAACCAACATCCTGGATGCGGACCTCGATCCGATCGAAGTCCGCATACGCATGGGCATGGTCTTTCAGAAACCGAATCCGTTTCCCAAGTCCATTTATGAGAACGTGGCCTACGGTCTCAGAATTCGCGGTCGCCTCCGTAGAAGTGCGATTGACAACGCCGTTGAACGGGCGCTCATCGACGCCTCCTTGTGGCAGGAGGTCAAGGATCGGCTCCATGAACCTGCCTTCGCCTTGTCGGGCGGTCAACAGCAACGGCTGTGCATCGCTCGTGCTCTCGCCACGGACCCGGAAATGCTCCTGCTCGACGAGCCGACCTCGGCCTTGGATCCCAGCGCGACGGCCAGGATCGAGGAGTTGGTCAATCAACTCAAGCAAAAGATCACGATCATCATCGTCACGCACAGTATGCAACAGGCCGCCCGGATCTCGGACTTCACCGCCTTCATGTACGCAGGATCGCTTGTGGAGTTCGGAACGACCGCGAAGATGTTTACCAATCCGTCGAACCAACTGACGGAGGATTACATAACCGGGCGGTTCGGCTGACCGACCATAAGGAATATGGAGCGATAAGTACGGCTCGCAAAGCGACACCTCTCTCCGCGCGTGATGTATCGCCCTTCCTGTTTTTCGAGATGACTCGTATCGAGGACCCATGCATCGCCATTTCGACGAAGAGTTGCTCGGCCTCAAAGAAAAGCTTCTCCTGATGGGGGGATTGGTGGAAAGTCAAATTCAGAAGGCGCTGCGCGCGATCACCGAACGCGACGATGAGCTAGCCCGCCGCGTCATCGAGACTGACCACCGCGTCGACGCCTTGGACGTCGAGGTGGATGAAGACTGCCTGCGGCTACTCGCGTTGCAACAACCGGCTGGCCGCGACTTGCGGTTCATCACCACTGCGATGAAGGTTTCCACCGAACTGGAACGCATGAGCGACCTGGCCGAAAATGTATCCGAGCGAGCGCTGGAACTCAATGAGGAACCTCAACTCAAGCCTTACATCGACATTCCGCGCATGGCGAACAGGACGATACAGATGGTGAAAGACAGCCTGGATGCCTTTGCCAACCGCGATCCGGCGCTGGCGCGTAAAGTGATCGGAGACGACGATGTCGTCGACGATTTAACCGAGCAGTTGTTTCGCGAACTGCTCTCGTTTATGCTGGAAAATCCGAAGACGCTCTCGAGCGCTATCCGCCTGACGTTTATTGGTAAATACTTTGAGCGGATTGCCGACCATGCGACCAACATCGCGGAACTCGTCGTGTACATGGTGGAAGGCAAGATCATTCGCCATACCGAACCGCCGAACAAACAGCCGACAGCCGAGAGCGTGTAGCCTCGGTCCATGCAGCACGCCGCAGCTGGCAGAAATGCTTTCCCTGCTTGGACTATGACCAACTCGCCATTCTCAACATTGGCACCAACTTCATTCATTTAGGGCTAGCCAAAGTCGATCCTGATCTTCCGTACACAATCATGGATCGATTTAAAGACGTGACGCGGCTGAGAGACGGCTCCTTCGTCAGCCGCCGGCTTTCGGAACAAGCGATCTTTATTTTCCTCGAGGTGCGCTACCGCATGACTTTGGCAGATGGGCCGACCCTCGCGGTGGACGTCGGCGGAGGCTCCGCGAGTTGAGGTCGGCAACCGCGACGTCATGCTGTATGCGAAGAGCCTCTGAAAGAACTCTACCGTCGAAAACCAAGTTGCGGCACACGCACGGAGCGATCGAGCGGTAATTGACAGGCTTGGTCGCCACCTCGGGATGGCCGGCAACCTGGCAGAGGTGATTTATCTGCAGCGAACGGGTCATCCGCCTCCCCAACTGCATCTATCTGCCGTTTCCTTACAGGAGATGTAGGAAGTGGAAGCGGTGCTGGCCGTATCCACCATCAAGGCGAGACTCGCCATCTCTGGCCTCGATCCCAAACGTGGGAACACGCTGTTGCCAGCTGCGGCGGTCCTGCGGATTCTCATGGAACTCGTCGGAAAGCACGAATTGACCATCTCTGACAAGGCGATTCGAGAGGGGATGATTTACGATTTCATCGAGCGTCATCTGGAGAGTCTCCGCGCTGAACGGGAAATTCTGGATGTCCGCAGAAGAAGTGTCATCAACTTTGCTCCAGAAAAAAGAGGAAATCCAGCGGGTCGGGACGGCGAACTTCCGAAGACACCCTCGGCCGGATGAACAAACTTCACCACGATTGTGCGCTCTGCTCCAGGCGGCGGTGGTCTAACTTGCTTAAGCTTGGAGAGCGCGTCCAGCGCGGGTTGGTCGAACAGGAGACTGCCAGACGAATTCACAAGCCGATACTCGAGGACATGCCCTTCCTCGTCGAGGACAAGTTCGCAAAACACCGCGTAATCCAAATTGTCCGGCAACGCGGGGGCTGCACATAGTGTTGCTGGATCGCCGCGGTCAACAAATCTGCATAGCCTGAGAACTTCCCCCTCCCTTTCCCGATGGCGAACGGGGTGGTATCGACCGGAGCAGCGACCGGTCGTTCCGCAGGCGCGGGCGGCAAAGCGACGACCGGTTCGGACGACAGTATAGGCCAGGCTCACCATAAAATAAAAATAATGAACAAAAGTGGCGCCGGTCTGCGTGACGGGCACGTCTTGCAACGCGAACCCTTGATCTGTCTGGAGCTGGAGATTGTAGGGCACCGCATGCGCACGCACTCCCCGCCGATGGCTTCCAAGCGGAACGGATCTTTCTGCCCGGGCGACGCATTCCGTACCCAGAGATTGGTGGCGTCGTAGAACGCGGCCACTCTCCAGGTGATCTAAGCATAGAAGCCTTTCGTCGCTGCCAGAAGCGGTCGAGCGGAATCTCCGGAAGCAACGTGGAGAGGAGTTCCGCTCGCCTGCGCACCGCGTGGTGGCTGAGCGCTTCGTTTGGGATATAGTCCCGGACTGTGTCCATCCCGCTGGCGAAATATTGTTCCGCCGACACGAGCGGTTCGCTGGCCTATTGGCCATCTGCGTGCAGCGAGACGCTAAATCCCAGCGGCAGGGTTGGGTGCGGTCCAAACTGGCCTGCGGGATCACGAATCTTCTGGTCGAGCCAGCCCGGTTGCCCGGTTTGTTAAACGGATCGCTCGGGTCTCCGGCGAAATCCACTTTTTCCCGCTGGGAATGATCGGCTAGTAGCCTTTCGCTGTGACAGAAAATTGGGTGGTGCCCCATGCATCGGGACGGATACCAGTGTATCCAAGTGAGGGCGTCATGTAGTGGATCGAACTCAACACGACAGCGGTTCCGAGTCCTCCCGGGAGGCGTTTGTAATCTGCGCCCAGCGCGATCTGAGGTGTGGTCGCTTCCTTGAAAGACGGGAAAGAAATACCGCACGCCGGCGATCGTCGCATTGCCGACATCCACCGTTCCCGTTTCCGCTCCCGGTTTCAGCACCGGCGTAATCTTGCGATCTAGGTTCACATTGATGGCGTCACGCTCCTTGACCAGAGTCGGTTCATGAATCAGAGCGCCAGGGCGAAGCGACGGCAGCTTCGCGAGAATGTTGCAACAGGAATAGTAGGTATTCCCGACCATGCGGATCTCGCCGATCCGACTTTCCGCGACCGTCAGGTGGACAATGCTATCTTCCATGGTTTGCTCAGGAGTGATGACGATAACGGTGGGGGTAACCCAATGCCTGACAGGATCTTTCCAACGCTTGTCGCGCCTTCTCGATGTCGGCGAGGCCTTCCCCGAGCCTTCAAAACTCAAATGCTCAGGTGTGGGGAAGAAGGTTCCAACACCCGAGTGAGAGGAGGACTGGCGGTCTCTCAATTGACCGATATTGTACTCGTCTTCTGGCCTGTTCCTGCGTCAGCCGGCTGCACCCGTCCGGATTGGGAGGCGGTTCAGGCTTTCCGACGACCGTTCGATTCGTCTGGGACGGGATGCTCGACCGCCGTGGCCAGCTCAACCATGGGGCAATCAGACCGGTGCAGAGCGCGAGGGCCAGGAAGATCACCCACCCCGCCCTCTCATGTGCTATCGCTTTCCTCAACGTGTCCGTTATGGAGAATGCTACGGCCGCTTTCGGAACTTGCTTTCGGTTTGCGTCGCCGCTCTCCTGTTTTCCTTTTCATCGACGCGACGCGTTCCATTCTGCCGATATTCTGCCGATCGCGTGTTGAGCACCCAGCGATACGGGGAACGATGTACCGGGCAAAAGTTACAGGCGGATTATCGACCCATTCGCGACTTGTCAACTCTTCTTGACGAATCTCGTACAGTCACCCATTGCAGTCGTCGCGGCAGTCGGGATACCATACGGCGCCTCAATTGACTGAACCTTTTTGTCGCGAGCTCACGAAAACGATCTACTTATGTTGCGGAGGATAGGGCTTGCGCTGTTTCTGACATTGTCCGCGTTCCTCATCGCCCATTCGATCAACGCATTCATCGCGCATTCGCTCTTGATGCCGTTTGTGCCGCAGCCGTTGGCTTCGGTCGCCGAGTCCATTGCGCCGGTCGCTCCGCCGGCTCAACTGGCGGCTGAAATCGTAGCCAGCGGGCTTTTCCCGCTTCCTCAGCAGGAGTCCTCCCAGAGTGCGTTTTGGGGCCAGCCGGCGAAAGCCGCAAGACCGCCGCTCGAGGTCGCCAAGAAGGTGAAACTGCTGGGCACAGTCATGGGCGACCGGGGCGGGATCTCCGCCATCCTCGAAGAGCTGACGACCAAGCGGCAGAACCTGTTTCGGCTGCATGAGCGGATTCCCGAGGTGGGAGAGTTGGCGGAAATCAGGAAGGACGCCATCGTGATCCGGGAGGGCGAGCAAGAGGAAGTGCTCCCGCTCGCGCTTTTGGACCAGGGGCAGACGAGAACGGCCACAGCGGCCTCCGCTTCTTCAACCACGTTCGCGGGACGCATGCATGCGTCCTCTTCGGTCAACCGAGTGCTGGATCGACGCGAAGTCGAGCAGGCGATGGCGGATGTGCCAAAGCTGCTCACGCAGGCCCATGCGGTGCCGCATTTTACCAACGGCACGCTGGACGGGTTCCGTATCGACTTTATCGCTCCAGCGAGTTTTTATGAAAAGATCGGGTTGAGTGACGGCGACGTCCTGCAACGGGTCAACGGCGTGGAGGTTCGCGACCCTGGCACGATGCTCCGTGTCTTTCAACAGGTGAAGAACGAGCGCACGGTCAAAGTCGATGTCTTGCGCAACAACCAACCGACGACCCTGACGTATGAGATTCGCTAAACCGCTGGCCATGGTTGCCTTCGCCGCGCTGCCGCTGATGACGACGCTCGCCGTGGCGGCGCAAAACGGAACGCCCCAGCCGGGCCGCGTCACCCTCGATTTCAATGAGGTTGAGCTGCCGGTCTTCGTGCGCTTCATCAGCGAGCTAACCGGGAAGAATTTCGTCCTGGATGAGACCGCCAAGAAAACCGCCGGGAAGCTTACGCTGTTTTCTCCCACTAAAGTCACCGTGGAGCAGGCGTACAACATGTTTCTGGCTGCTTTGGAGGTCAGCCGGCTGATGGCGATTCCGAAGGGAAACGTCGTGCAGATCGTGCAGACTGCGGAGGTGCCACCCGAACGAAATGTCTATGTGTACAAGCTCAAATATGCCAACGCCACCGACACAGCCGCGCTGCTGACGAACTTAGTGGCCAAATCCACCGCCGTGCCTGCAGCAACTCCGACCGGCCGTCCACCGCTTCGACCGATGACGGAATTTGAAGCGCCGGTTCAGGTATTCGCCGATAAGGCCACGAACAGTGTGGTCATCAGCGCCACCAGGACGGCCTACAACCGGCTGCAGTCCGTGCTCCGCGAGATCGATACGCGCCGCCATCAGGTTTTTGTAGAGGCGGTTATTCTCGAAGTGCAGGTGGATCGCCTGCGGCAAATCGGGAGTGACCCGCTCCAGGTCATTGCGGCAGGAAGTCGCGGAGCAGTGCAAGCCATTGGGGGATTCAACCGTGCGCCCGAAGAGCTAGCCTTGCTTGCGCAGACGATCAGCGGTATCGGCACCGGTGCAGCGACGGGAGGCGCGCTGACCGTGCTCAATACGATCAACGTGCGGGCTTTTCTGCAACTGCTGATGAATCTGACGGACACGAATATTTTGTCCACGCCGCAAGTCCTGGCTGCCGACAACCAAAAAGCGAAGATCGTCGTCGGTGAAAACCGGCCCTTTCCCACCGGCCAGGCGCAGGGCATCACCGGCGGCACGTTGGTGACGATTGAACGCAAAGATGTCGGCGTTACGCTGGAAATCACGCCGCAGGTATTGGAAGACGATCTTGTGCGTTTGGAAATCAAACAGGAGATCACGGCGATCTCGGAAAGCGTGGCGCAGACGATCGGAACCGGCAATGCGACGGTGCCGGTCGGCCCGACCACCACCAAACGGGCCATGGAAACGACCGCCATTGCCCGCGACAAACAGACCCTCGTCATCGGCGGACTGGTGCGGGATAATGTCACCCTGAGTGAGCGCAAGATCCCGTTGCTGGGAGACATTCCGCTGCTCGGCTGGCTGTTCCGGTTTCAGAGCCGGCAGGTGGAAAAGCTGAACTTGCTCATTTTCCTGACCCCGCACATCATTAAAGAAGACGTGGACATGGTCGAACTGAACCAGCGCAAGGCCGCGGACGTCGGGACGCTCCAACGGGAAAACCGCATCGAGGAACCGACCCGCTTGAAGCAGGAAGTGCTCGAGCATCTTGAGCCGCGCAACCAGCAAGCCGCAGACCCTTCCATCGCGGGGAAACAGCTTCCGGCCTTGCCCTCGCCCTGATCTTCTCCCTTCCCTTCTCTTCCTCACAGGAGTTGGACGAGCGAGACCTTGCGCCTGCAACACTCACCACTGGCCAGCGGAATTTAGCGCGAAGTTAATCTGCGCGAAATTACCCCGTTGTCTTCCCGGTTGTACCTTCGCCTCCGTTGCGATGAGGCTGGCGGCGCCTTACGGGACGTCACCATGAACATCTTGGGCGAACGTGTAGCGCTTCAGCAGCTTCCGCCGTGAATGTTCAACCCCAATGACTCAGCCTTCGGGTCGTTCACCCAACCCTTGAACACCGAAACCTTTCCTTGAAAAGTTCAGTGATCTTCGGCGGCAAGCTGGGATACGTTTTTTCGGATGAGGGCCTTTCCGGGGTTGGGCGTGGAAGTCGAAGTCCATACCCCGAAGCCGTCAATCCAGAAACAGACCGTGCGCTCACATCAGGAGCTCACCTAATAGCTTATCGGTTTTGAGCGCACCCCACGCGAAGCGTGGGGAATCATTTTTCCTTAGTGGGAAACCTCAATGGACATCGTAAGGTCTTCTGCGCGCCAAGGACCGTTTGTGTTCTGCATCTTGCCATAGGACAAGAGGAAGAGTATGTTTTGAGGGTTTAGTACTGTTTCCTTGAGCAGAATCTGAAGCCGGTGCGGTGCGATGACCGCGGTTGCTTCGGTTCTTATTGGTGGCGCGTGAGCGGAAACGGTGGGCCCGTGGGGTACGGACGGCCTCTGTTGGGGAGCATTCTCGTCGAGAAGTTCAATCTTCCGGCTTCCAAACTGGAAGAGGCGCTCGCGCAGCAGCGGGAAAAGGGAGGGCGACTCGGCGAGGTGTTGGTACGACTCCGCGCCGTCCGGGACGATGAGGTGCTGCAAGCCCTCGCCTATCAGTTCGAATTGCCATGGCTGCCACACCTAGAACCCGATCAGGTCGATCTGGCTCTTTTAAAACGTGTTCCCCTCGGCTTCGCCCGCCGGTACCGGGTGCTGCCTCTGCGGGCAGAAGACGGCGTCGTCACGGTCGCCACGTGCGACCCGCTGGAGACGGTCGCCCTGGATGATCTTCGTCTGTTGCTCGGGGCGCCGGTCGCGCCGGTTTTGACGACGAGCATGTCGCTACTCTCTTGTCTGAACCATGTCTATGACCAGGCCGCCAATCCCGCTGCCGCTGAGCAGGTCATGGAGGATCTGGCGGCGGAGGAAAATCTGGATCGCCTCGCCCGGGAACTGGATGAACCACAGGATCTGTTAGATGCCACTGACGAGGCGCCCATCATTCGGTTGGTTAATTCCATCCTTTTCCAGGCTGTCAAGCAACGGGCCAGTGACATCCACTTTGAACCGTTCGAGAAGGGCTTGGTCGTCCGCTACCGGATCGACGGTGTGCTGTATCCAGTGCTGACTCCGCCCAAACACTTGTACGCCAGCATCGTCGCGCGTCTGAAAATCATGGCGGGACTGAACATCGCGGAAAAACGGCTGCCACAGGATGGCCGGTTCGGGATCCGAACGGCTGGTAAGGATGTCGATCTCCGCGTGTCCGTTCTCCCCACGTCGCACGGCGAGCGTGTCGTATTGCGGCTGCTTGAAAAAGAGAACCGGCTGCTGAACCTCTCCGAAATCGGCTTTTCACCGGACAAGCTGGCGATCATGCAGCAGCTCATCCACTTGTCGCATGGCATCATCCTGGTGACCGGCCCGACCGGCAGCGGCAAGACAACGACGCTCTACGCGGCGCTCAGCCAGATCAACGCGCCAGACAAGAACATCATCACGGTCGAGGATCCCGTCGAGTATCAGCTTCAGGGCATCGGCCAAATGCAGGTGAATCCGAAGATCAATCTGACCTTCGCCTCCGGATTGCGGTCGATTTTGCGCCAGGACCCAGATGTTATCATGATCGGAGAGATTCGGGACCTGGAAACTGCCGAGATCGCTATCCATGCGTCGTTGACTGGCCATTTGGTGTTTTCTACCTTGCACACCAACGATGCTGCCAGTGCTCCGACTCGCCTGATCGACATGGGCATTGAGCCGTTCCTCGTCGCCTCATCGGTTGTCGCCGTATTGGCTCAGCGGTTGCTGCGGAAGGTCTGTCTCGAATGTCGACGCCCCTACCGTCCGAGCGACGAAGAGCTCATCCGGCTCGGGCTCCCCCTTACCACGCCCCGTCCGATGTTCTATCGCGGTGCCGGCTGCGCTGCCTGCGCGCACACCGGATACCGCGGTCGCACCGGCATCTATGAACTGCTGTTGATGGATGACGACATCCGTCGCCTGATTGGTGCCAAGGCGGACTCGGCGGCGATCAAGCAGGCCGCCATTGCCAAAGGGATGGTTCCCCTCAAGCAGGAAGGCGCGGTCAAGGTCGCGCAGGGGGTGACCACCACCGAGGAAGTGATGCGCATCACGCAGCAGGAAGTCGAACTGTAGCGTACTCCCATGCCGGTCTATCACTACAAGGGCGTTCGCGCCGACGGCGCGACGGCCAGCGGCATCATCGATGCCGAGAGCGCCAAGGTCGCGCGGCTGAAGCTCCGCAAAGGCGGGATCTATCCGACCGAGGTCGTCGAGCAAAGGCAGCGTCGCGACGGCGGAGACGGAGCGGCGGTGCGCGCGCACTCGGCGACGAGGCGTTCCGCCGCGTTGTCCGTTCAGGAACTGGCCGTCGCCACTAGACAATTGGGCACTCTGCTGGTGGCCGGCTTACCGCTGGTGGAAGCGCTTGGCATTCTCATCGACCAATCGGACAAGAAGGCCGTCAAGGGCCTACTGGCCGACGTGCGAGAGGAAATCCGCGGAGGCAAGGCGCTCAGCGCTGTGCTGGAACACTATCCGCAAGACTTTCCTTCCGTCTATGTCCATATGGTCCGTGCCGGAGAAGCCAGCGGTGCGCTGGACCAGATCCTGTTCCGATTGGCCGATTTTCTGGACAGGCAGCTCGCGTTGAAACATAAGGTCACGAACGCAGCCCTGTATCCGGCCCTCATGCTGGTGGTCGGCGTCGTTGTGCTGTTCTTTCTGATGACGTTCGTGGTGCCCACAATCACCGCGGTGTTCGCCGATTTCAAACGGGCGCTTCCGTGGCCGACGGTGGTCTTGATGGGGATCAGCTGGTTTCTTGCGGACTCTTGGCTGCTCCTTCTGGTTGGGCTCGGCCTGACGCTGGGAGGCGCTCAGCGTATGTTGAAAACTCCCGCTGGACGGCTCGCCGCCGATTGGTTGCTGTTGAAACTACCCCTGATCGGCCACGTGGCGCGAATGGTTGCGATCTCCCGGTTGGCCGGCACGTTGGCGACCATGCTGGCGAGCGGTGTGCAACTGTTGGATGCCTTGGATGTCGCCAAACGGGTGATGAACAACCGCGTGCTCGAACGGGTGGTGGAGGATGCCCGGCAGCACATCCGGGAAGGGCAGGCCATCGCCGAGCCGTTGAAGCGCAGCGGGGAATTTCCGTCCCTCGTCACGCATATGATCGAAGTCGGCGAAAAGAGCGGCGAGATGGAAGAGATGCTGCGGCGGATCGCCCAAATCTACGACGGGGAAGTGGACCGGGTCATCACACGGCTCACCTCGCTGCTGGAACCGGTGATGATTCTGGTTATGGGCGCTGTGGTCTTTTTCATCGTCGTGGCCATTCTGCTGCCGATTTTCGAGATGGGACAGATGGTGCGATAACGCAGTGTTCGGAGTCGAGCAATGAGCGAACAAACCACAAGAACAGACAGGTTTTTCAGAATGAACGGGATAAACAGAACGCACCAGATTCGCCTGCCCTCGCGCCTTGTGCCTGGCGCCTGGCTCTCTGTGAGCGGCTTTACCTTTATCGAAATCATGGTGGTCGTAGCCATCCTGGCCATTTTGGCCGCGCTAGTGGTCCCGCGCATCATGGGCCGAACGGATGAGGCCAAGCGGACCGCAGCCAAGGTCCAGATCCGCAACATCGAGGGGGCTCTGCAACTGTACAAACTGGACAACGGCGTCTATCCGTCGACGGAACAGGGGCTTAAGGCTTTGGTTGAAAAACCGACCGTCGGGGTGATCCCCAAAAAATGGAGGCCGGGAGGATACCTTCAGAAAATCCCTGATGATCCCTGGGGTAATCCCTATAAGTACATCAGCCCCAGTCCACACGGTGAATACGAGATTATCTCGCTGGGCACCGATGGTGAAGTTGGTGGCGAAGGCGTGAACGCCGATATTACCAATTGGAATCTGGACAAGGACTAGGCATGGAGCGAGAGATGCGCGGCGAGAGGCCGGGAATCTGCGGACCGGGATTCGCGCGTGATCCTCGTTGTCCATCCGCTCCGCTCGGCTCTGGCCTCTGGCCTTTCGCCTGTGAGAACACAGCCGGCTTTACTTTCCTGGAGATGATTCTCGTGCTGTGCCTCATGGGGATCCTGCTGGCGTTGGTGCTTCCCCCCACTGGCGTCGCAAACCAGTTGCCGTGGACGGCCCGTACCTTGGTGGCCTCGATCCATTCTCTGCAGACTGCCGCCGTGGCGGCGCAGAAACCATTCCGTCTTTACCTGGACCTTGACCAGCGCAGGTATTGGGCAGTAATGCTCGAGGGAGCCGAAGAGCGGACGCCGGTCGATCCCGTACTCGCCCGGCGCGAGACCTTGCCGGAGACGATCAGATTTCTCACTGTAACCACGCCGAGCAGGGGCAGAATCGAGTCGGGTCGGGCGTCCATTCAGGTGCTGCCGACAGGCAGGACAGATCCAGCGGCCATCGTGCTTGCGGACGAAGACCAGGATGTGCTGACGGTGAAGATTCACGCCGTGACTGGCGCGCTGCAAATCGTTGATCGCGCGGCAGAGGACAACCTGAAGGAGCCAATTCCGAATCGGCTCCGCGTCCTGGTTCAGCCGCTCGTCGGAGGGAATCCATGAGGGAGTCTGTGCCTAGCCTGCGGGATAACAAGGGTTTCACGCTCTTGGAAGTCATGATCGCGCTGGCGATCCTGGCCATCGCGCTCCCCGTCCTCTTGGGCCTGCGCAACCGCGACGTGGACCTGCACCTGCGGGCGCGCGACCTGACGGCCGCGACGCTGCTGGCACAGGAAAAGTTGTTGGAGGCCGAGCTCGCCGGATTTCTGCCGTTGGGCGAGGTCAGCGGCGACTTCAAGGGATTGCCACTGGGATTTGAGACCGCCGTCGAAACAGGCGACCGGGCGTCGGGTTACCGTTGGAAGCGCATCGTCTCGCCCACTCCATTGGATCTGGTGCGGGAAGTCCGCGTGCAAGTGCTGTGGCCGAGGGGAGACAGCGAAGAAATGATCGAGGTGAGCACCTATGTCTTCCAGTCCCCATCGTTGTGACGATCAACGCGGGTTCACCTTACTGGAAGTGCTCCTGGCGGTCGCGGCCTTGGCGACGGTTGCGGCATTGATTTTTGCTGTCCTGGCCTCCACCGTT
Organism: Nitrospiraceae bacterium; assembly: GCA_051293835.1. Taxonomy (GTDB): domain Bacteria; phylum Nitrospirota; class Nitrospiria; order Nitrospirales; family Nitrospiraceae; genus DATLZU01. Next base: position 251,391 of record JBPKMA010000005.1, read on the forward strand.
CGTCTGGTGGACTCAGTCCGGGACGCCGCTGGGCGGGAACACGTGATCCGCAGTACGCTCCGGCTGATGGCGGATGAGTTGATGTCGGCCCAGCTTCATCCGTCGTCGCCGTGGATCGGACAGAACGGACAGCAGAACGGCCGTCCCGCGGATGTGGTGGCGTTTCTGTCATCGAGTCAGATCAGAACCCGAGAGGAAGCGGCGGAAAGCGAACTAGCCCGGGTGCTCTACACCCGTGAGGGAACGCGCCTGATCAGGCTGGCTCGACGCAATCTCTACGGCCTTACCGACGAATGGCTTGAGCGTACCGATCTGGCGGATCACGTCGTCGGCTTCGATGTCCGGTACTTCGATCCCCTATCCCGGACTTGGGTGGACGAATGGGACGGGCGGACCCGCCGGTCACAACCGCGGGCGATAGCGATCGAGCTGACACTCCAATTCGCAGAAGAGGACGTACGGATTATCAGAGAATGGATCACCGTGGGCGTACAATCCTAATCCTCGAGCGGCTTGGGTCGCCCCAGATCAAGCGCTCAGCGGGATGGACAGTTGCGTTGGGTGGCCTGGTTACGTTTTTTTTGTTGATCACGTTTCCCTATGATGCGCTTCAGGCGCGCATCCTGGCGGAGGTGTCCGGACTGACCGGCACCGACATCACCGCCAATCAATGGGAGATTAATTGGCCATTCAGCTTGGTCTGGCGAGGAGTCAGCCTAGTTGCGGGCGAGGATATGCGGATGCGGATGGATGAGCTCCGGGTTACATTCGACGCGGCGAGCGTGCTGACCGGCCGCCTGGCCGCCAACATGGTCGCCTCGCTGTACGGCGACGCACCCAGCGGAGGCGGACACGCAACCATCCGGGTGACGATGGATTCCTGGTCTGGCACCGGTCCACTGTCCGTCTCGGGGCGAATCGAACACCTCCCTCTCTCCGTTCTGAACCTTCCGGCCGTGCGCCACGGGCACCTGAATGTCGATTTCACTCAGCGGTGGGAAGGGACATCATCGGCTGGTGGTGCGGCTGTGCTAGAAGGAACGTGGACCATCGACGTGGCGGATGTCTTGATCGAGCAGATCGTCTCGGGTCAGATGCGTCTTCCACCCATTACGCTGGCTCACGCGAAGATGACCGTGCAATGCCGGGCCGCTGTCTGTCAGATCCAGGAATTGACCGGGGATGGAACCGATGGATTCGTCCACGGAGACGGCCAGGTCACGCTCCGGCGGCCATTCCGAAACAGCACCCTGGCGTTGTCTGTTTCCGTTACACCTTCTCCCGCGTTTGCGCAGCGCGCCACCGCGTTGGGCCTACCATTGGCGGCTGCCGGTATCCCGATGAGAGTGTCCGTCGAGGGATCGATTGCACATCCGCAGTGGACAATCCGGTAAGAATCCGGTCCCGTCCATGCATCACGGATGACACATCGCACAGTACTCATGACGGTCTCATGATAGTCGCTGATTGCATCGGACTCGACTTGGGACGGACCGCTATCAAAGCGGTGCGCTTCCGCCGGGCGCTCACCGGTCGAGAATCGGTGGAATACTTCCACCAACCGCTGCCGTACACCCTCGAGCACGCGCTGACGCCGGCCCGCAAGGCTGCTCTTCTCCGAAAATTCCTCTGGCAGAATGGCCTCTATCACGGAGACCTGGTTACCGCCATCCCCTGCCGCGATCTGTTCATCCGGACCCTGTCCTTCCCTTTCCAAGACCCTGGCAAACTGGCCCAGGTCGTGCCCTTCGAAGTCGAAAACCTGATTCCCCTCCCTTTGGAAGAGGTGGCGGTTGGGAGCGTGGTGCTGCCGCCGGGAGCGACCAAGCCTGCGCGACACACCGGCGCCGCCGAGGTCCTGGTCACGGCGGCGCCCAAGAGGGCGGTAGCGGATCACATCCAGTTCTTGGCTGAGGCTGATCTCAATCCTGCCGCCATCAACGTGGATGGCTTGGCGCTGTTCTCGGTGACGGAATTTCTCAAACGAGAAGGCGCCGACGTGCCTGAAGATCTGGCTATTATCGATCTCGGCGCGTCTAAATCCACGCTTTGTCTGATTCACCAGGGACGGCCCGTGTTCCTGCGCACGATCCCATGGGGCGGAGACCGTGTGACGGAAGCCTTGGCCGTCCGATACGCCTGCTCATTCGCCGAAGCGGAGCGGCGGAAACGGGGGATGGCCGCGCCACAGGTGGAGCTGTGGCTGGCCCCCTTGCTGAAAGACCTCCGGATGACCCTGCATGCATTCGAGTCGACCACGCGGACCCGGATCACACATTGCTGGGTCTGCGGCGGAGGTTCGAAGCTTCGGGAAATGAACGGCTACCTGGCTCGCCAACTGGAACTGGTTCCCGTCGGTCCCCGACAGGGCTTCGGCGCTGATTGCCCGCGCGCGTTTTCTGTTGCGTTCGGACTGGCGATGCATCCGAAGATCGTACGCCCCCGGTGGAAGCTCCGCGCCTCGCGGTCGGCGGTTGCGCTCGATCTGAAGCAGATTGCTGAGTCGGCCTCGGCGAAACCCGCTTCAGCCGGACGCGATTGGTGGCTTGCTGTAGCGGGAATCCTTGTCCTCGGCTTGCTGGCGCTCGTCGATCTCTCCGTGCGGGTCTCGCTCACTGATGCCCGCGTGAAGAACCTGAAAACCGTGTTGCAGGCGCAGTTTCAACGGGATTTCGGCGGCGGCGCTGCACCCGGCGAAGAGCTGGATCAGGCCCGCGCTCGACTGGAGAGCGTGAAGCAAGCCTTAAACGTGCTCGGCGGATCACAGACGCGGGCGTTGCCGGTGTTTGCCCAAGTCGTCAAACACGTGCCCCGTGGCCTGTCCTTTGCCATGCGGGAACTGACCATTGAAGACGGGATCGTTCACCTGGAGGCCGAGACGGACTCCTTCGAGGCGGTTGAGAAAATCAAGCAAGCATTTGCCGCATCGCCGGCGTTCCAGGACGTCGCTGTCAGCGACACGCGGGTCGGCGCATCGGCCAAGCAAGTGGTGTTCAGATTGGCATTCAAGGTCCAGCCGCTATGACGCAGGCGCTCATTCAACGCTGGAAAGCGCTTTCGCCGCGCGAACAAGTCGTCGTCGGTGTCGGAGTGGCCGTGATCGGCGTGGCGTTGGTCTTCGTCGTCGCCGTCGATCCCTTGCTCGAGCGGTTGGACCGGCTGGAACGACAGGCATCCCGAAAGCAGCGCGAGCTTCGTGAGGTGGCAACACTCGGCGCGGAGTACGCCGAACTGCGGGCGCGCCTGTCGGCACTCGAAAACCGACTACCGCCTCCCGAAGCGCAGTTTTCCCTCATCGCCTTTGTGGAAGAAGCCGCTTCTCGGACCCGTGTACGCGAACGCATCGTCGGCATGCAGCCGCAACCTGCCACAGCGACACACAGCTACCAGGAAACGTCGGTGGATCTACGGCTGGAGGGGGTGTCTCTTTCTGACCTGTTGGCGCTGTTGGTCGAATTGGAGCAAGCCCCGTATAGCGTCCAGGTCCGGCACCTCAAACTCAAACCCAAGTATGATGCGCCGCATCTTCTGGAAGCCAACCTGCGCGTAATCTCCTATGACCGGCCGCGATGAACGGGGCATCGCCCTGATCCTGGCGCTGCTCATTCTCACCCTCCTGGTCGCGCTCATTCTGGAATTTGACGCCGAAGCCAGGCGGGAATATCGCGATGCGGCAGCCTTCCGGGACCATGTCAAGGTCAGTGCGTTGACCCGGGCTGGTGTCCAGGCTGCAAGGGCGGTTCTGCTGCGGGACCATAAGATGGAGAAGCTAGCGAACCAACGGTTCGATGCCCTGACGGACCTTTGGGCACTGCCGATCACTGGATACCGACTGGGAGACGGTGTGCTATCCGCCCGGATCGAGGACGAAACCGGCAAGCTCAACCTGAACGAACTGGCCAACATCCAGGATCCCACGCAACGCGACAGCAAACTTAGGCGGCTGAAACGATTGTTCGAATTGCTTCGGATACGGCCGGACCTGGCGGAAGCGATTGCGGATTGGGTGGACGTCGACGACGTGCCGGAGCCCAACGGTGCAGAGAGCGCATACTATCAGACGCTCCGACCGCCCTACATGGCCGCCAATGCTCCCTTGCAGACTCTGTCCGAACTCTACCTGATCAAGGGCATGACCAAGGAGATTGTGCAACGGCTGGAGCCCTATGTCACGGTTTACCCGCAGAACGGTGTGGACGGACGCGTGAACCTCAACACCGCCGATCCGATGGTCATCCAGGCGCTTGATCCACGGATTACCGCGAGAATGGCCGCCGAAATCGTGCAAGGACGTCCCTATCGCTCGGTACAGGACCTCGACCGGATCAGCAGCTTCGAACCCATCGCCAAGGAGCTGCGCCTCCTGCAAGCCTACGATGTGAAGTCCGCGTACTTCTCCGCCCGGATCGGCATCACGGTCAACGAGGTCACCAAGACCCTATACGTTGTGTTGCGGCGGGACGAAGCGACCGGAGACAGCTCAGTTCTCTTCTCCCGCATCGAGTAACCCCTTCCCACTCCATCCTCAACCCGTTGCGCCGTGTCCGCCCCAGCCCTTTTTCAGTGCCTTTCACCCCGGATGGCGGCCCCAGGCACACAACGAAATTAACGTCGGTGTAACACCGGCGCTACGCCCATGAAACCTCCCGCTTCTACCTTTTCCCCCGTGCGATGCACCGGGCGCGCATGGCTCAGCCGCTTGCGCGCGCTATCCATCGCTATACAACAGGAGGAGGTGGAATGGCCTTACGGACGCAGTCACCGAAATCGTACGCATCAGTCATGCTTGTGACGATGCTGTGGTTTTCAGCCCACATCGGCTTGGCGCAACCTGCTGAGCCCGGCAAATTCCCCCTCAAGGATGGCAGCCCGAGAACCCCATCCCCGGCAATTGGCCCTGTTCCGGTCGCGGATCGGCCCTCCCAAGCTGGCACCTTTTTCAAAGAGGCGGAGCCAACACCGCTTGAAGATGTCTTGCTGGAGAAGGGCATTATCACAATGGATGACTGGATCAGGATCAAAGCGCAGGAGGAGAAGAAGGCTGCCGAGACAAGCTCGGACATCGGCATACTCAGCAGTCCCCGATGGTATGAACGGATCAGAATCAACGGCTATATCCAGAATCGGTACGCCTTGCTCAGTAATCCGATGATGGATATCCCGCTGGGAGACCGGGTGGCCACGACCGATCCAAATACGTTTTACATCCGGCGGATCCGCCTGGTGTTCCAGGGGCAGATCTCGGAACGGCTGGCCTTTTATTTCCAGCCGGCGTATGAAGGGAAAGGACAAGAATTATCCAACCTTGAAATTGTGGATGCGTTTGCCGATTTCTTCATCACCAAGGATAAAGAGCACCGTCTCCGATTCGGCCTGCACCGTGCGCTGAATTCCTTCGATACCCTCCGGTCGAGCAGCAACCGGCAGGAGCCGGACCGACACGAGTCTATCCAGAGCGGCGCACCGGGCGAGCGTGACCTTGGACTTGCTTACTATTGGAGCCCAAAGATTTCCCAGCAGCGGTATGCGCAACTGGCAACCTACCATAACGGCCCGGGCGACTACGGCGATTTCGGCATCATGGTCTATAACGGGCAAGGAAGAAATAAGCCGGAATTGAATTCGGACAAACATGTCGGGATCCGTTTGGCCCATCCGTTTGAGCTGCCCGACGGCCGGCTGTTGGAAGCTGGCATGTTTGCCTATCGCGGAATCTTTACAATCGGCTTGCCTTCTTCAAACGCTGCTTCCCGCTGTCCGCTGGACCTGCAGCAAGACGGCTCAGCGACGAGGTGCCGAACGCTCGATGAGCGGTTGACCTGGTACATCTGGACCCCCCCCCAGCCCTGGGGCTTGTTAGCAGAGTACACGCTTGGCCGAGGTCCGAAGCGGGACGCACAGGGCTTCATCCGTGAATCCCATCTCTATGGCGGGTACGTGCAGCCGTATTACACGTGGCGGTATTCGGATGTGGGATTGCTGACCGGCTACTTCCGCTGGGGTGCGTATTACGGCGGCATCAAATCGATCCAAGGCGTGGACGGCCGATCCAAGACGATCAACGTGGGGCTCGTCTGGGAACCCGATACGCACTGGCGGTTCGTTGCGGAATGGATGTACAAAGAGGGGCTGCACTCTTCGTTGATCAGACCCGGCGTTCACCTGACGAGCACGCTCCCGCAAGAAGAATTCACTGGAAATCTCTTCCGAATTCAGGCGCAGTGGTTCTGGAACTGAGCGTGTTGTTCAGCCTTGCCGCTCTCCGGAACACAACCTGAGAGCGACAAGGTTAAGGCAGTTGGGAGCCTGTGGATTGGTCCGAGTGTTTCTGAGCGAGGGCAAGATCCACCACGAGGACTTTGGCTGGGTCGGGATAGTTCCACCCCCGTTGCCTATTCGAAAGATGCACTTCCGCTTCCGGCGGCGAGAACGAGAGTTTGAAGTCGCCGGCTCTCAAAGCCAAAAGCGGCGCGTCCACCGGATCCAGCTCATAGGCCGGGTTGATCTGTCTCATCAAATCAGAAGGCAGGGCGCGGTGGTTTGCAAGGACGAGGTAGAGGCGATTATCGCGGACGAACACTCCACCGGACGTAACAGCCAGCCCGACGTTCGCACTGGAAACACGTCGATAGAAGGTCGCGATCTCCTGGGGCGAGGCCAGCGCCAATGCTCGGCTGAGCTGTGGAGCCAGCACGCGAATCTCCTCCGCACTGAACGCTGGACCGGCGGACTTCTCGCCCGTGACCAAGCGAAATACCGGGTCCTGCAGTTTCTGGACCCTGATACCGGCCAGAATTCCCGCCATCTGTTCAGGTGAAATCGAAGCCGGGTGAGCATGGCCGCCCCCGGCTTGCGCATCGACCCGCAACTGGATGGAAGTCCAGTAATCCTGATAGATGGGACGAGGCGGTGGCAGACTGCTGCAACCGACACCCATCAAACACACTATTCCTGCGCCGACAGCCGAGTGTATGCCGATCCGGGGCATGGAAACGCTTCTTTCTTCCTGGTGTGGGGACCTGTTCTGCTCGGTCAAAAATGACGCGCCTACTATAGCAGAAGCGTGCGGACAAGAGAGCACGGCACGAACTTCTGCATCACTGGAAGGAGTGTGGAAGCGTAGCAGTGACGGGGGCCCCGACGAGCAAGGCCAGATTCCTCTCGACTTGGCTGCTGGTGAGAGGGACAAACCTGGCCCGGAGCACCACGTCCTGGCCGTCACGGCTGTTGATGAACTTCAAAAACTCCTGAGTGACGGGATCGAACTTCGCGTCGGGCGCTTTGTTCACGTAAAGATAGAGAAAGCGACTCAGCGGATACTGGCCGCTTGCAATCGACTCGGTGGTCGGTTCGACAAAGGGCTTCCCTTCTTCCTCCGCCAGAGGCACGACTCGGACCATCGAAGAAGGATAACCCATTCCAGCATAGCCGATGCCCAGGGGATCTTTGGCAACAGCAAGGATCACAGACGCCGTCCCAGGCTGCTCCTTCACCTCGGACTTGAGTTCTGCGTTACCAAGGGCGGTGTTTATGAAAAATTCCCGCGTCGCGGACTGCTTGTCGCGTCCATAGAGCCGGACCGGCTGTCGCTCCCAGCCGCCTTGTAGGCCGAGGTCTCCCCAGGTGGCGATTTTTGAAGGATAGCCGCGTTTCCGAGCGCTGCCGAAGATGGCGTCAACCTGCGTCAAGGTCAGCCCTTGGATCGGATTTTCCTTGTTCACGAAAATCGCTACCGCGTCCATCGCGATCGGAATGGCTAGCGGTTCAAAGCCGTACTTTGACGTGAACTTACTGACTTCATCAGCGGTCAGTGCGCGTGAGGTCGCCAAGAGCTCTGTCTTGGCCGATCCCTGATGCCCACTACTCGCCTTATCACCGCGAGCCTGGAGCGAGTAACCAAGCACGAATTTCGTCAACGCCGTTTTGGACCCGCCTCCCTCCACTCCGATTTTCACGTCGGGATGGCGACGCATAAATTCGGCTGCCAGCCGGCTCAACAATGGTTGCATGGTATCGGACCCGGCGATCGTTAGCCGGCCCGAGAGCTCGGCCGAGGGAGCGTACGGCTCGATCGTTGAGGCAACGACCAGTCGCTCCTGCCCCCAGGTCGGTTCACTCAGCCACGTTGTCGCACCAAGCACCGCTGTCATAAGGGCAAGACGGTTGAAAACCCCGCGTCGGAGAGCACCAGGTGACCAGAACTGTGACATTGCAACCTCCTGAAGTGTCGTTGTGGCAGATCCCGCTCCCCGTTAAGCGGGATCCGAAAGCCTCTTTCGGCATCATCGTTTTCATAAGTTTCCGTAAGCGGGTTTCACGCCGATAACAGCGGTGTTACAAACGTGTTAATTCTCATGCCGGTGCCGACTGGTTCCCAGAACTTTGCCTTGCAACTGCTGGTTGAGTGCCCTTGGCGGATGGGATGAGATGCTACCCAAGAGGGGATGACATTGGAACGCGCAGTCAAGCGAACTGTGCTGCCGGCGTTATTCTTTCTCTACCAACTGCCAGCCCATTTTGCGGAGGCACCGTTCAACGGCTTCGAGGAGCATTAGGCGGATGCCTTGCTGAAGCTTGGGATCGCGGAGGGCGTCGCCCTCGCATTTATTGTAGTCCTGGGCGAAGGCATCCTTCGGTTTGTTGGGGTGGACCCATTCCGTCGAGCTGCAGGCCACTGTCGTCCCAAGCAGGAGACAGACCAGCGCTCCTGCGGACCGTCGCATTGGGATCTCCTTGCGCAGGCCGTGCATCAAATTCACGCTGACGAAAGATAAACCGAATGGACAAGTTGGGTCAAGCGGCAGCAACGGACAAATTGAGGAACAGGCATTGAGGTAGCCGGTCAGCCTCCGCAGTGTTCACGGCCTTGTGTCCTCTCCAATCGTATGGCTGTTAGGTCTTAAGTGGTATAAGAAATCTGCAGGTTATCCCTTGCGGTCGGACTTTCAACTCTGCTACCGTTCAAGTCCACACGGCACCGGCAGGGAGGAGTTTCGTGAGCCCCTTAGACAGTTTGATTCTCGATGCCAAGCAAGCCATCCTCGACGAGCAGCACAAACGGTTTCAAGCTCTTCAGCGGGAAGGTCGATGGCAGGAAGCGATGCAGCAATTTCACGTCACGTTGATCTGCGCCTCGGACCTGCTCAATGAGTCGCTTCGCGTGCTGGAGCGTGCGTTGAGCCGCTACCGCGAACAACAACAAGGACGGTCGTCGCCGCCTCCCCTCCCCCCTTCCGGTCAGGTTTCGCCCTGACAGCGTCTGGGCATAAGAAAAAGGGGTCGCATAAGAAAAAGGGGTCGGGAGTCTTTTTTACCTGCCCGCCTCCTACTGCACCTTTCGGCACTCGTTCGCCACGCATCAGTTGGAAGACGGATACGACATCCGGATGATTCAGGAATTGCTTGGGCATAAGGACATGAAGACCACAATGATCTACACCCACGTGCTGAACTGCCGCGGGAAGGGGGGTAGGAGCCCGGTCGATGGGTTGTGTCCTGGTTATGCCTGGCTGACCTTAAGGTGTTAGGCCTCCGAGGGGGAAGTATAACGCCTGGCAAGGGGACCCGGTGAGATGGCGGAATTTCGAGTGGGACACGCGACTGTTGGGGGATGGGCAACCGGCTCCCTCATCTTAGGCTGACACGAGTGGAGTGTTAGACCGGAGGTGCGTAAACACGAGTTGGGCACTTCGCCACAAAAGACAGAACGGTGAAAGCATGGCAACCTATTTGCTCACATGGAATCCAGTGCTTTGACGATGGAATGATTTGGGAGAATGTAACAAAAAGATTGAAAAGCACGGCTACTACGAAGATTCGTGGAGTTATACTGCTCCCCTGTAAGAGAGAGGGGGCCATCCGAGCTATGTAAACTGTGGCTGATCCGCACCGGAGGGATCAGCCATGAAGCGACGCAAGTGGGACGCGAAGACCAAGGCCCCCATTGTGTTCGAAGGCCTCAAGGGCAAACTGATGCGGCAGGAAAGAAAAAAGAAAAGGGGTCTGACCCCTTTCAGGCGTACCGGCTAGATTCATCTTGACGGTCAGTCGAAACTGCGTAAGCTCAGTCTTGATCGCCGCCAGATCTGTCTTGGTCGTCAGCTCCGCAAAAGACGATGTCAGCAAGGCTGCCACCGCTTCGATGACGGCTTTCGCCGGCTTCTCCTCAAAGCGGCCCTTGGACCGCAAGATGTCATACGCTATCAGCGCATTTATTTAAAACATTTTGTTACCTCCCGTTGGATTAGCGAATTGCACGCGGTGGCATGTGAGGACACTGACTCGCATGCCCGTGGGATTGGGCCGTCGTGCCAGGCAGGGGGACAAGCCGGCTGTCCTTCTGTCCCACCGGCCCTACGCGAGGACCTCCACACGCTTGCTGTTCTGGTAATACCGTCCCGGGTACCAGCAAGCGGGAACGCGCGTTCATGGCCTGGCATGCCTGGCAGCACGCCGCGCGGGCTGCGTATCATCTAGCCGCCGCAGAATTTTCTGTGTGAAACCACCCTGGGGGCCGGCAAAACCTGGTTCCGCTCTCCATCGCGCGTGATTGGCTCGCTGCGCGCACCGTCCAGCGCCTCCTCGTTGTCTGTCCGACGCCGCATCTGCGTCGCCAGTGGGCTGAGGCCGCCGCCCGCGAGGGGCTCGCTCTCGACCCCGTGCCTCGACCCCGAGGCGGGCACGAAGACTCCGACTTCCAGGGCGCGATCGTCACCTACCAGCAAGTGGCCCTCGCGCCCGACCGCTTCGCCGCCCTGGCGGCCCCGATCCTTGGTCTGGTCCCCGCCGCTGCGCTCCTTTGCCGGTCGGCGCCCGCCGCGTTCATGCCGCTCGGCGGCCTCGCCTGGCTCCCGGACACCGTCGTGCCCGCCGGCCCCCCGTGGCCTCGCTCCCTGCGCCGTCGTGCCCGCTACCCCGCCAGCGCGTCGAGCAGTGGGCCGCCACCAAACGGCCCTGCACTGTGAGGAGCTATCGCGAGTGTCTGCGGCGCCTGGCCGCAGTCGTTCGATGGCCAGCGCTTGAGAGAGATCACCCCGTTCCTCATCGAGCAGCATCACCGGCAGCGCATCCCCGCCGGTGCCCGCGTGTGCTCCAACCGCGAACTCGCCGCGCTGAAGCAACTCTTCAATGACTGTAGGACCCAGCGGCGGCCGCGCTTCCTGGAGCCCGACGAAGGAGCACGCCGGGTTCAAGTCGCGGCCTCACCCTTGAAAGAACTCCTCATCGTTGGTATCAATGCTGGTCTCCGGATCGAGGCGGAAGCCCCGTCCTTCCGCTGGGAAGATGTAGACTTCTGGCGCGGATTCCTGACCGTCCAGGCGGCCTACGCCAAGAACAGAACCACGCGGACGATCCTGCTTAACGCCCGGGCGCTCGCCGCCCTGGCCGCTCTCGAGCAGCACGCCCGTGGGCCGTTCATCTTCAGCCGTACGCCAGCATGGATCCACTCGTTTGCCAGACTGGTCAAGCGGGTGGGACTGGCGGGAACGGAGGGTGACCTTGCACAGGCTCCGGCATACCGTTGCCAGTCGGTTGGTACAAGCCGGAGTGGATCTGCGGACCGTCCAAGGGCTGGGTGGCTCTCTCGACGGTTCAACGCTACGCGCGCGTCGGGCCGAATCAGAAGCTTGACGCCGTCCGCCGAATTGAGAAATTATTTTCGGTCACCAAGGCCCAGACGGGACAACGCCATGCAAGTGCCTGAAATGGCGATGATTCATTTTGGCGAGCTGGCGTAGCTCAATCGGCAGAGCAGCGGTTTTGTAAACCGCCGGTTGGAGGTTCGATTCCTCTCGCCAGCTCCACCCTTTCGCTTTCTTCGTCTTCGGAGACGCGGCGGGCACCCGGTTTCACTGCCACTCTTTCATAGCAACGGGACGGTGAGTGTGACTTCGTTGCCACGCTCGTTGTACGTAAGATCGGGAAACAGCTCTTGCACCAGGAAGAGCCCCCGGCCGTTTGCATCTTCGGGTGAACAGGGCTCCTGGGAACGACCAAGCAGGCTTTTCCATCGAAATCCTCGCCCTTGGTCGATGACGGAATAGCGCAGGAGTTTCTCGCGCTTGTCATACACCCAACGAACGATCACCCGTCGTCCCGCAAACCGAGGGTCACAGCGCCTTCTGGCGACCAACTCGTCGTAGGTTCCCCGAGCCAGCGCCTCTTGCTTTTCCCGATAATAGATCTCCAGACTCCCGTGCTCGATAGCATTGAGCAGGAGTTCCTGCAGCGCCGTGCGAAGGTGCATCTGCCGGTCGGAAGGAAGAGGCACTGGGGTGTGTTGAATCACCCAGGCCACCGTGGACTCCACCAGCATCAGATCGGGAAGACAGACGACCGTGCACTCCGTTCGTTCGATCGTCGGGGGGGCCTCACTCCCTGCCGAGCCGACCCGCTGGGCCCTCCGGATCACTCGTTGCAACTCCTCGCTCGCCGCCGGTATGCGCACGTACTCCAGCGCTCCGGCTTTCATCGCGTCAAGCGCCGCGCGGTCTCCGGGCTCGCTCCCGAGCGCGATGACCGGGCTGGATGGATATCGCTCGCACAGTTCCTTGATCAACGGCAGTGCTTCACCGCCTGGGGGAACAATTTCGACGAAGAACACGTCCGGCGTCATCGCATCGGCGGTGGCCCGCATCACTGCCGGATCGGAAGCGGTCACGACCGAAATCCCCATCGCCTTCGCCGCCTCTTGCAACCGTGCATGGGTCTCTGGGCAGGCAACCATGGTGATCATCGTCAAATCGCAATCGCTGCGTCCCACGTCACTCCCCCCTTGGCTTCGCGTACCTTCATACTCCGAGCGTGCGTAATGCCTGAATGAGCCGTGTCACCTCTGTCTCGACCTCGGTCCAGAGTGACCGGTCGGTTGTCACGGTCCCTTTCCGGGCGACTTCTTCGAGCCGGCGACAGGCCGCATGGGCTCTATGCGCGGCGAACTGTAAGACAGCGCCCTTGAGCCGGTGCGCCGCTTTGGCCAGGACTTCCATATCTTGCTCGGTCCAGGCCCGGCGCAACGTGGCTAAATCGTTCGTTCCTTGTTGAATGAACAAAGCGGCCAGCTCTCTCAATAAATCCCGATCCCCGTCGACCCCGGCTAGCGCCTCTGTTTCATCCCAGACAGGGACGCCCGCCTCTTCGACCTGAAGCGGACTCGTTCTCTCGGTCATCAGCATTCCTCCGTGGAAATGAGGTTATTCCCGATCTTGCCAAGAAAAGGGTGGAGTTGCCGGTCGCCAGCCGATTTTCCCGCAACCGGGCCGATGCTCAGGTGGCTCCCGAGCCATCGCTTCAGGGGGAACCACGCTCACCGCTCACCTCGCAGACAAACAACGCGACGTCGTCGGGAAAAGCGGCTCCGCCCATCCAGATCTCGGCGGCATCTACCACCCGAGCGGCGAAGGATTCGAGGGAGTCTTGGCGATGCTCCTGGATGATTGCCGCCAAACGATCCCGTCCCCACAGGATTCCCGATGGACTCGGCGCTTCGTAGAGACCGTCGCTCATGAGTACCAACCGATCGCCCACGGCCAGAGCAGTTTCCGCGGTTGCATACCCACCACTGTGCAGAAACCCCACCGGCAATGAGGGCGTAGTCAGCCACTCGATCGACCCGTTCCGACGCAGCAGCAACGCTCCGCCGTGGCCAGCCGCCGTGTAGCTGAGGGAGCCGCGGTCGGCCCGCCAGCAGCCGAGCCAACACGTAAAATAAAATCCCTCCTCGCTCAACGGAAAGGAGCGGCCAGCTTCGGTCAGGATCGTATCCGGTGATGCGGAGTTCGCAAGAGACAACCGCACCTGTTGCCGCAAAAAGGTCGAAAACGCCGCCGCGCGCAGGGCGGCCGAGACGCCGTGTCCCGATGCATCCAGCATCGCCAGCCAAAGGACTTCATCGGATGTCGGCTCCGCTATGAACAGATCGCCGCCAAGCGCGAGAGAGGGTCGATAGATCCAGGCGCAGGTCAGTCCTGCACCGAGCTGACCGGATCGCGGCAACAATGTCCGGACGTACAGCCCTGCAGCGGCCACCTCGGATTGGAGCAGTCGATGAGCCGCTTCCACATCCTGGATGAGCCGACTGGTCCGCAAACCGGCCTGAATCCGGGCCAACAGCTCGTGGTGGGTGGCTGATTTCGGCAAAAAGTCATCAGCCCCGCGGGCCAATCCCTCAGCCAGTTGTTCCGGCTGGTCAAGGGCTGTGAGCAGAATCAAATAACAGGCGTTCAGCGAGACATTGCGACGAACCGCTTCGCAGACGGAGGGGCCGTCCAGTTCGGGCATCATCCAATCCAGGATAGCGAGATCGGGCCGTACTCCTTCAATAAGTGCCAACCCTGCCCGACCGTCGCCGGCTTCGTGAACCCGGTGCCCCAGCCGCCTGAGCCGGGCGGCCGTCGCCGTTCGACTCACCACGTCATCATCCGCTACGACAATTGTCGCCGTCGCTGGTGCGCAGTCCGGCCTCCTCATCGCCGGTGCGGTGACATCGCCGTCGAATCCGGAAGGGTTCCGCATCGCTCACGCCCGGACAGGCGCAGGCGCCTCCCGCTGGGCCTCCTCCTCCGAATCATAAATCGGGATCATCGTCGCCAGATTGGCCAGGGTCAGGATCTCGCGAACATACGGCTGAGGTTTAAGAAGGCTCACGCGCCGTTGGAGGGCCTTGAATGACGTGGCCGCCAGGGCTAACAGGCCCAGCCCCGAACTGTCGATAAATCGGACCTTCTCGAGGTTCACGATCAAGTGCTGGCATCCGCTCTGCCTCGCTTGGTCGACCGCAGCCTTGAACGGTTGCCGATTCGTATAGGTCAGGTCTCCGTTTAGATCGCAAATGACGGTATCCGAAATGCGACGGGTTGAAATGTGCATCGGAACGCTCCTTGGTTGAACGAACCCTGTAGCTGCCACCGGGGGCTCTTCCTCCGAGACTGCCGTCGAGGTTACGTAGACCTCTTATCGGCCACCGGCGTGGAAGCTGAAGGCCACCGCGTCACATCGGCGCCCAATGTGGTCGTCTGCTCAGATTGTTCGAGCACCACGATCTCCACCCGGCGATTTTTCGCACGGCCTTCGGCGGTGGAGTTATCGGCAATGGGCCGGGAATCAGCGTAGCCGATGGCAGCCGCACGGGCGGGGGGCACACCGTAGAGTTCCGTGAGGATCCGCACGACCACGACCGCCCGCGCCGCTGACAGCTCCCAGTTCGAGGGGTACTGAGCGGTCCGGATCGGCACGTTGTCCGTATGGCCTTCCACCTTGACCGGGCGATCCAACTCCACCAATACATCGGCCAGTGCCCGAAGGAACGGCAAGGCGTCTGGGCGAACGACAGCCTCGCCGCTGGCGAACAGAACATGGTCCGGGATGAAGATCACGATGTTTCCGTCTGAACGTTCCATGACATGAATAACCGCAAACTGCGCGGCCGGCTGCATCGACTTGACGATTTCCCGCAGCCGCCGGATCACGGGTTCTTTGGTGCCGGGCAGCTGCGGCGCGACCAGCGCCGGCTTGTACTCTCCGATATTGAACGCCAGGGGCGT
This sequence comes from Nitrospiraceae bacterium, assembly GCA_051293835.1. Lineage (GTDB taxonomy): Bacteria > Nitrospirota > Nitrospiria > Nitrospirales > Nitrospiraceae > DATLZU01. Next base: position 266,933 of record JBPKMA010000005.1, read on the forward strand.
CGTCGGTTGGCTCACGATGGGGTGGAGAGCGGCCTTGATCGACTCGCTGACGGTCCGAAACCGGCCTTCATTGACCACGGAGACGGAGTACATCACGACGAAGAACGCAAAGAGCAGAGTGATAAAATCGGCGTAGGACACCAGCCAGCGCTCATGGTTCTCGTGTTCTTCGTGTTTGGACTTCTTGGCCATCGGTCCATCCGTTGTTCGGCTCTTGTCCCTCGTCTCTCGCGAGACGCCGCTTGTCAGACCGTCACAATCGAGCTGCGTTACGTCTTCTTCTTCGCGCGGTTATGCTCCGGTAGGTAGCTTTCCAATTTTTCCTGTAGCAGCCGAGGGTTTTCTCCCTGCGCCAGGCCAACGAGGCCCGTGATCAGCATGGTGCGGAGGGCGGCCTCTTCCTTGAGCTTGAGTTTGATCTTGTTGGCGATAGGCAGAAACAGCAGGTTTGCCGATCCCACACCGTACACCGTGGCCACGAAGGCGGTGGCGATGCCGCTGCCGAGCTTCGACGGATCGGCGAGGTTTTCCATGACGTGGATCAAGCCCAGCACAGCGCCCAGAATGCCGATCGTCGGCGCATAGCCTCCTGCCGCCTCCCACACCTTGGCGGCCGTTAGGCCCGCCTCCTGATGATGCTCCACTTCGATCTCCAGGATGTCATGCACCACCTTCGGATCCGTACCGTCTACGATCAATTGAACGCCCTTTCGAAAGAACGGATCCTTGATCTCCTTCAGCTTGCTTTCAAGTGCCAAGAGACCCTGCTTTCGGGACAGAGTGGCGAGGTCCAGGATCTGTGTGATGGCGCCCGTATGGTCCTGCTTGGCGTTCTGGATCGCCAACCTTGCCAGGCCGAGGCTTTTCAGCACTACCGGCAGCGGATGCTGAACACAGACCGCGCCGCACGTGCCGCCGATCACGATGACGAAGGCCGTCACCTGAAGAATCGAACCGATATGGCCTCCTTCCAGTGCCTGCCCGCCGACGATCGAGCTGAGTGCGACGACGATCCCAATGAGGGTGGCAAAGTCCATAGCTGCTTAGCCTTTTCGGCCGCTCAACAAGGATAACGGAATGAGCACGCAACTCATCGCAGTCCGGCTTCCGCTTCGATCATTGCACGACCGCGTTCATCGCCGGCTGCTCGGCTGGCATCAGCAGCCGCGGCAAGTCCAGCACGATCAGGAGCCGATCGTGGACCCGAGCGACGCCCTGGGTGTACTCGGCTCCCGCCGCCGGGCCGACCGCCGGCGGCGGTTCAATGGCGCTCCGCGGAATGCGCAACACTTCCTCCACCGAATCCACGGCCAACCCGATCAACCGCTGCCGGATCGACACTACAACGATTCGCGAACGGGCGGTCCGCTCGATGTCCGGCAACCCGAAACGACGGCGCAGGTTCAGCACCGGAATGATCCGTCCTCGCAGATTGATCACCCCCTCCACATGGGAGGGCGCTTTCGGCACCCGCGTGATCTCGGCCACGCGATTAATCTCCTGAACGCTCAGCACATCCAGCGCAAATTCTTCTCCTCCGATCCGGCACGCCACAAACTGGCAGAGCTCTTCCCCCGCCCCGGCCTCTTGGTGGACGTCCGCCTTTGATGCCGACGAGGCCACCGACGGCAGGTGATCAGTCTGGTCGATCATCATGCCTTCCTCTCCCTGATCGCCTGCTGCGATCACACCTTGAATCCGCTGACGATGGTTTGCAGCTCGGCTGCGAGCTGACTGAGGTCGTGGCTGGCCTTCGCCGATTCGTTGGCGCCCACCGCGGACTCCTTGCTCACTTTCGCGACGTTTTCGATGTCGCCTGCGATTTGCTGGGTTGCGACCGATTGCTCCTCTGAGGCTACGGCGATCTGCCGAATCATATCTGCACTTTGCGTCACCATTTCCGCGATGCGGGACAGGGCTTCGCCCGTCCGGTTCACCAAGTCAACACCGCCGGCTACCTTCTGGGTACCTTCTTCCATCGAGTCGACCGCGCCTTTGGTGTTGTGTTGGATCTCGCGGATCATGTTGCTGATCTCCTTGGTCGCCTTGGTCGTGCGCTCTGCGAGCTTGCGGACCTCATCCGCCACGACGGCAAACCCACGGCCTTGCTCTCCCGCTCGTGCCGCTTCGATCGCCGCGTTCAACGCCAACAAATTCGTCTGGTCGGCAATGTCCTCGATGACCCGCACGATCTGCCCGATTTGATCAGACGACCGGCCGAGGGCCGAGATGATGGTTGCGGAGTTCGCCACGGCATCGGAAAGTTGTTTCATGCCCGAGATCGTCTCTCCGACGATCACCCGTCCTTCCTTGGCCGTCTTGACGGTCTCTTGAGCGATGTCGGCCGCTTTACCGGAGTTCTGGGCGACCTCCGCAACGGTAGCGTTCATCTCTTCCACGGCGGTGGCGGTTTGCGCCGCACGGGATGACAACGTCTCCGCCCCTTTCGCGATTTCTTCGGCGGTAGCCGAAAGCTCGGCGGAGGCGGACGCGACCTTGTCGGTGACATGAGCGATCTTCGCGATCATCTTTTGGAGCTTGTCGATGAACGAATTGAAGTACCCGCCCAATTGGGCGATTTCGTCCCTCCCCTCGACGGGCACTCGCTTGGTCAAGTCGCCTTGCCCTTCCGCGATGTCCTTGGAAATCTTGGTCATGTTGCCGAGCGGAGCCAGCACGAAGATCCGCAACAGCCCATAGACGACGACCAGCACGCTCAACACGACCGAGACCAACACCAAGCTCGTCCGAACCAGCGATTCATCCGAGGCGGCCTTTACGGACGCCATCGGAATCTCGACGGTCAAGACGCCGAGCACATCACCGACCTGCTTGCCTTGGTGGCACCCGATGCAGGCCGCTGTGGTCGCTTTGTCCGGGGTCGCACGACGGAAGAGAAGCACACCCGAGACATCTTCGACTTTTGTGTAACTCTCGGCGCCGCTCATAATAGCCTGGATCGCCTGCCTTTCGAACTCGTCTCGCGGTCCGTTGTCAGGATTGAGCGGTTCTCGGCTGATCAGTCGGGTTTTGAACAGTCCCCCCTTCGAGGCTTCTTCCCCCATTTCTCGCGTGGCGGTCGCGGGGAACGGGATCGCGTTGGGGTTGGCTTCATGATCCTTCACGACAAGGATGTCCTTGCCAGCCTTGGAGTTCTTCAGCTTGGCGACATAGTTTTTGGCGATATAGGCACGCATGATCTGGATCTGCGCTTCGATGATTTTGCCGCGTGTGTCCAGCATCCCGAGAATTTTTGCCTGCTCCTGTTGGTAGACGAACCACAGGCCGACCCCTGTCACCAGCAACGCCACGCCGCAAATGGACAGGACGAATTTAGGCCCGATCGTCATGTTATTCAGAAACCTCCTCACCATGGCATCCCCTCCTTCTGGCCACAGCGCTCCCCGCTCCACCACGAATGCTGCTCTGCTGCGTGCCGCCTCTGAGAGCCTGATGGCTCACACCATGTTCACGATTTCACCCGCCATTTGAGATAAGGGAACGATTTTGTCGGCATACCCGGCTTCGATGACCGCTTTGGGCATGCCGTACACCACGCATGTGGCTTCGTCTTGCGCAAGGGTGCGACCCTTAGCGCCCTTGATCGCGCGCATGCCTTCCAGGCCGTCATGGCCCATCCCCGTCAGGATCACGCCGATCCCCCGTTCGCCGTACACCGCCGCCACCGATTGCATCATGATGTCGACCGAAGGCGCGTGCAGGAGACCCTCCGAATCCGGACTCAACGATACCCGGACGTCCAGCGCGCCCCGCCGGGCGACTCGTAGCTGGACGCCTCCCGGTGCGATGAGCACGACGCCCGGCTTCACGATGTCGCCGTCAGCAGCTTCACGGACCTCCAGACGGCAGATCTGATTCATCCGCTCGGAAAACGGTTTCGTGAAAAATCTGGGCATGTGCTGGACGATCACCACGCCAGCCGGCAAATCCTCCGGCAACCCCGCCAGGATCTCCATCAAGGCCTGCGGCCCCCCGGTGGAGCAGCCGATGGCGATCACTTTGCCGCCGCGGGTGGCGGCCACAGTGTCGGCGGACAGGTGAGGCGGAATGGACGGAGGGCGGGAGGGCGCAGGCGAATGCCTCGTCGCCCATGGTTCCTTCTTCCAGTCTCGGAGCCCGACTTTTCCCTTCGCACCCGCCGCGGCCATTACCTTCGCCACGAGCTCGGCTCGGATATCAATACACCTGGCCGCCATGCCGCTCGGATGTTTAAACACATAATCCACCGCTCCGAGTTCGAGAGCCTTCAGGGTTTCCTGGGCCCCGTCCGCGGTCAGTGAGCTCACCATAATGACCGGGAGCGGAGTGGTGGCCATAATGTGCCGGAGTGCAACCAGCCCGTTCATGCCAGGCATCTCGACGTCGAGGGTCACCACGTCCGGTCGGAGTTCCTGGATTTTCTGAATGGCTTCCTCTCCGTTTCGGGCGGTTCCCACAACCATGATCCGGCGGTTGCCCGCCAACATGGCCGACAAGGTCTTGCGCATGAACGCCGAGTCATCGACGACCAGGACTCGGACGGCTGTGGTGTTCAACGTCTCTGGCACGCTCCGCTCTCCACATCGGCGGAGGCGCGGCATCATTCGCCTCCGCAATCTTTCGTTCGACAGAGTTTTACAGGTGACGTAGCAAGGTCTCGCCCAATACCCGCGGGTCGAATTTTGCGACATAGTCGGTGGCGCCGACGGCTTTTCCCCTGGCTACGTTGCAGCTCCCCGTCAACGACGAATGAAGGATCACGGGCAAATGAGAAAACCGTGGATCGGCCCGGATCTGCTTGGTCAAGGTAAATCCGTCCATCTCCGGCATCTCGATGTCGCTCAACACCACCTGAACATACTCGTCGATCTTTTGAGCCTTTTTCGCCGCCTCCTGAGCGAGCCGTTCCAGCGTCTCCCACGCTTCCTTACCCGTGGCGGTCGAGAGAAAGCCGACTCCGAGCCGTTCCAGCGTCTTGCGGATCTGAGTCCGTGCCACGGCGGAGTCGTCGGCGAACAGGACGCACTTGGCTTTGGCCTTTGGGCTGATTTCAAGGCCCGCATACAGTTCATCGTCCGCCCGTGGACAAATATCGTTCAAGATCTTCTCGACATCGACGATCAGCACGAGGCGGCCGTCCTCCAACGTCGTCACCGAGGTGATCGTCCCCCGGTTGCTTTCAAAGACCACACGAGGCGGCGTTTTGATCTGATTCCACGACATCCTGATGATGCGATCGACGCCCAAGACGCGAAACGCCTGCAGGCTCTCGTTGTATTCGGTGACAATCAGATTGCCGCTGCGACTGTCCTTTTCATCATCGCCGGAGACCTTATCGCCAAGCCCGAGCGCCCTCCTGAGGTCAATGACCGGCACCATCGTTCCTCGGATGTTGGCCATGCCCAGAATGCGGGGGTCCGCCTCGGGCACATGCGTCACGGCCGGCAGTTTCATCACCTCCCGCACTTTGAAGACGTTGATTCCGAAGACCTCGGCGGAGCCGACGTGAAACAGCAACAGCTCCATCCGGTTGGCCCCGGCCAGTTTCGTGCGGGCATCCACTTCGTGAAGCAAAACAGACACGGTGCGCCTCCCTTCTTGCGTGCTGCGCTCTTTGTCCCTAGGCCCTTGTGTCTTACTTGGCCGCCGCAGTCCGACAAGTTTTGGCGTTGTGCACCAGTTCAGCGATGTCCAGGATTAGCACCACCTTGCCCTCACCGGTAATCGTCGCACCCGCGATGCCCTTGATTTCGTCCAGGTAATCCCACATAGACTTAATGACGACTTCTTCTTGGGAACGCAGATGATCCACGACCACGCCGACCTGTCGCTCGCCCAGTCCGGCCACCACAACGTAAAAGGTCTCGCGGTCAAGGTCGACCGGAATCTCAAACTCCTCGGCTAGCCGGATCAGCGGAAGCACGCGCTCGCGAAGATGCAGGACTTCACGGCCGTTGATCGTTTTGATATCCGAGCGCGAGATCTTCACCGCCTCGATGACCGAGCTGAGCGGAATCGCAAACGTCGTTCGCTCGACCTCCACCATCAGCGCCTGGATAATCGCGATGGTGAGCGGCAACTTGATCGTAATCTGGCTTCCTTTGCCCTCCTCGGACTCGATATCCACCGTGCCATTGAGGCGTCGAATGTTGGTGCGAACAACGTCCATTCCGACACCTCGGCCTGACACATCGGTAATCGTTTCGGCGGTGCTGAATCCCGGCAGGAAAATCAAGTTGATGATCTCGCGTGGCTCCATGGACGCGAGTTCTGCTTCACTCACCACCCCTTTCGCCAACGCCTTGGCCTTGACCTTGTCCAGCGCGATGCCGCGGCCGTCATCCTGAATCCGAATCACGATGCTGTTGCCTTCCTGGCTGGCGGCGATCCGCAACACCCCCTCGCCAGGCTTACCGGCCGCCAACCGTTCAGCCGGCGTTTCAATGCCGTGATCGATCGCGTTACGGACGAGATGGACCAACGGATCACCGATCTCATCGGCGACAGACTTGTCCAACTCTGTGTCTTCGCCGTGAAGATCAAGCCGCACTTGTTTGCCAAGCTTTTGTGACAGATCCCGTACCATGCGCGGCATCTTGGCCAGCACTTTGCGGATCGGCAGCATGCGCGTCTTCATGACGGCCAACTGGAGATCCGTGGTTACGAGATTAAGCTGCGCCAAGGTCTCGCCCAGTGCCCGCACGGTCGGGTCGGACTCGTACGCCTGCTCCAAGTGCCCCCCGATCTTGACGAGACGATTGCGCCCGAGCACGAGTTCGCCGACCAAATTCATCACGGCGTCCAAACGTTTCGTTTCGACCCGGATGGTCTGATCGTCCTCTGGGTTCCGCCCCGCTTTGTCTTGCTTGCGCAACGCGGCTTCGAGCGCGCGTTCGGTGATGGCCTTGGCGTGAACGAGGATCTCGCCCAACGGGGTTTGGGGATCGGATTGGCGTTGCTGTTCATTTAGTGCGTCCAATACGTGATCCTTCGTGGCGGCGCCTTCGTTGACCAATATTTCGCCGATCGGCAGGGCGACGGATGCGGACTGAGCCAATGCCGGCTGAGTCGCGGCCGCGGCAGACGTTGCGGCCTCAACCGACGGGGAAGTCGCTGCGGCTGCCGGGGAAGCCGGCGCGGACAGGAGCGCATCGAGTTTTCTCGCCATCACCTCGGTCGGAACATGGCTATCAGTGCCTGATTCGCGGACAGCCGCTATCAACAGTTTGATGGTGTCGACGGCCTCCAGGATGACGGTGATGACCTCAGGCAGGACCTTCATTTCCCCTTGGCGGAGTTTGTTTAGAACGTTCTCCGCGCGATGCGTGATGTCAACGATGCGGGTGAAGCCGAGGAAGCCGGCCGAACCCTTCATGCTGTGCATGGCTCTGAAAATATCGTTGAGCAGTTCCGCATTGGCTGGATCGGCCTCCAGCGCAACGAACCGTTGATCGAGCGTGTCGATCATCTCCTGCGATTCGGCGAGAAAATCGTTCAAGATCTCCTGCATTTCGTCGCTCATGGCATTCTCGCGATCGGGCAAAAATCCGCTTCAGTGAAATCCGAATTGCGTCAAAATCTCATCGACCAGCGCTTGTTTGATCGCGGTGGACTTGGATGCGTCCAGTTGCTTCAGCATTTCATCGGCTTTCCCGTTCATGCCGTGGTCAGTTGGGTTCCGGATCGGTCCGAAGACCACGATCAGCTCAAGCAACTTGCGTTGGACATCGTTCAAAACGGCGACCAACTTCTGTACCCGTTGCGCGACCAGGTCCTGGAAGGACAGCGCGGTCATGAGATCGATCAGCCGTTTATCGTCTTGAGCCAGGATTTGAACCACCGCGTCCAATTGCCGGGCCGCTGTCTGCGTGTCGGCATCCGCCGCAAGAGAAGCCGCGAGCGCATTGAGGGTTGTCGCGACCCGCGCGTGGTTCTCCTGGATGGCTTCGGCCAATCGCATGACCTCGTGGGTTCCCTCCTCCGTCAAGTGGCACAGATCGGTAAGGTGCGTCGCCGCTTGTGGGAGTTGAAGGGTTGTGGCGATCACCGGCCCCCCGGCTTCCTCCAGCTTGTGCATCGCCGTCTCGATGTACCGGGCCAATTCGCCGAGTTCCTCGTACAGTTGTCGATTCACGTTCTCCACGCTGAACGCCTGACCTCGATCAGGCGGGCTGGGCATCGGGTTGCAGATGTATGCGAGGCGCACCCATTGCTTCTTGCCTACGTCACTTGAAAATTTTGTTCAGTTTGTCCTGGAGCGTCTCGGCGGTGAACGGCTTCACGATGTAGTTGCTGACGCCGGCCTGAATGGCTTCCATCAGATTGTCCTTCTGCGCCTCAGCCGTCACCATCAAGACCGGAATTCCCTTAAGCCGCTCGTCGCTCCGGATGGCCCGCAGTAGATCGATTCCGGACATGACCGGCATGTTCCAATCGGAGATGACAAACCCATAGGTGTCCGCCTTGAGTTTGCTCATCGCTTCCTGTCCATGCTCCGCCTCTTCGATGTTGTTGAAGCCGAGTTGTTTCAGAATGTTTTTGATGATCCGCCGCATCGTGGACATGTCATCCACGACCAGGATTTTCATATTCGGATCGGCCCCCATCTCCGCCCTCCTTGCCTCAGGTTCGTCCGCTCGTCAGCGTCCGTCGTACTTCCTGGGCCAACTGCTCCTGCGTCACCGGTTTGATCAAATATGCGGCCGCGCCGGCCTGCAGGCCGTGCTGCCGTTCGCGCTCTTCGCCCTCGGTAGTGAGCATCACGATCGGAATCCACTTGAAGACGGGGTCCTGCTTGAGCGCCCGGGCCAACGCCACGCCGTCCATCCGCGGCATATTCACGTCTGTGATGACCAAATCCACCGGTCGACGCGCAAGCTTCTCCAGCGCATCCAGCCCGTTGACCGCATAAACTAGGTCGTAACCCTCCTGCCTGAGGTAGACGGAGAGCAAGCGCCTTGTGGTCGCACAGTCGTCAACGATCAGGATGGTCTCAGCCATAGCTTCGAGCTCCGGCGCCTGCACGGTCTCGTGGGGCATGGAACGCTCACGTCCCGCCTCTCGCCGTCTGTTTCAGACCTCCTGTTTCGCGCATCACACTTTCCTGTACACCACGGATCGGTTTGCATATACCGGCTGAAATGCGCGGGTGAGGTTGTGCAAGGATTCTGAAAATCCAATGAGGAGATAACCGTTCGGCTTCAGGCAGTCGTACAGGTCGTCCAGAACCTGTCGTCTGGCGCGGTCGTCGAAGTAGATCAGACAGTTGCGGCAAAAAATCACATCGAAACCTCGGATGAGTTTCAGCCGCGGGCGATCGTACAGGTTCACGTTGGCGAACTTGATGAGGTGTTTGACCCGCGACGACAGAACATACTGACCATCTTCGACCGTGAAATATTTTTGAAGAATCGCGGGGGGCACGTTCCGGACGGCGTACGGTCCGTACACCCCTTTGCGTGCGGCGTGCAAGGCGGTTTCGCTGATGTCCGTCGCCAGAATCTCGATCGACCACTTGGCGAGCGGAGTGTGCTCCAACAACATGATGGCCAACGTATACGGCTCGTCGCCGGTGGAACACCCCGCGCTCCAGATGCGGAGCTGCGAAGTCGCCTGATTGTCATCCATGATCGCCGGCAGAACGGTGTTCATAAACGCTTCCAGTTGCGGCATGTCGCGGTAGAAATACGTTTCGTTCGTCGTGATGACGGAAAAAAGCGCGTTGAGTTCTTTGTCATGCCAGGCGTCGAACCGGAGCATCTTGCAATATTCCTCGAACGAAGTGCAGTTCCGTGCCCGCAACCGTGGCAGCAGGCGACTTTCCAACAAGTATTTCTTGTTGTCCTGGAACAAAATTCCCGTGCGCTCATAGATGAAGTCCCGCAATTCCCTGAACGTGGCGTCGCTCAGTTGCATGAACCCGTTCCTACGACGGAATACGGCGGATCGCTGGCGGACTCTTATCGCAAGGGTCCGCTGGCGTTATGCCCGCAGGTCAGCACGCGACTGGCTGGCTCCAGATCCCCTGCCGATCTGAGCCAGAGCCTCCCCCGCCGCCCGCCGGAGGAACTCCGGTTCCCGAGCATCTGCGGCGATCTTCGTCAAGGCAGCCACGGCTTCCACCGCTCGCCTCGAGCCGAGGCGTTCGATGGATCGATATCGGACCCAAACATCGGGGTCCCGGAGACCCAGACCGATAATCGCGGTGCGGCCTTCTGGCCAGTCGCTCTGGGAGAGGCCCATGACTGCCGCCAGCCGAACCTGCTCATGATCATCCGACATCGCGATTTTCAACGCTTCGCAGGCGCGCGGGTCGTCATAGCGACCGAGCGCTTCGGCAGCAGCCCGACGCACCGACCATTCCGGATCGTTCATTGCGACGAGCAGGGGTTGCAGGCCTTCCGGCAGGGCCATGCGTCCGATCAGTTGCGCGGCCGACGAGCGAACTTCCGGGCGCGGGTGGTCGAGCAGAGCGACCGCCGACATACCAATGTCCTGCGACGAGACCGTCGCCAGGGCGGCGATGATGTCCTCGCGCACGTCCGCATATCGCTCCATGGTCAGCATATCCAGCAACGATCGGAGATCGGTGAGACGTCCGGTCTCCGCCAAAATCCGGACAGCTTCCGCACGCACGTACCCGGTCGAATCACCGATGGCCTGGTGGACGGCTTGCATCGCCTCATCTGTGCCAATCATGGCCAGCGCCTGCACCGCGAGCTTCCGCAGCTCCCAATTAGGACTGCCCCGACGAACCGCGGCTAGGGCCGGTACCGCATCGGCGCAACGCATGGTGCCCAGCGCCCGAATCAAAACGGTCCCGAGCGTCATATCGGTTTCATCCGGCCGCACGGCCTCGATCAGTTGTGGCGCATCGCCGATCGAAGCCAGAGCGGAGACCGCTCGGCCGATCGCCTCTTCGCTTGGACTGGCCCATCCGCGGCAGGCGTTCAGGATCAGGCGCGTGCCCCGCCCATCGCGCAGTCGCCCCAGGGCCGTGATCGCGGCCATGCGACTATCCGGATCGGAATCGCGCAAGACTTCGGTTAACAGCGCCAGCCAGGTCGCCGTGTCCCGCGTCGCCCAGACGTCGGAGTCGACGCGATCCGTGATCGTCACGAGCGACTTAATCAAAGTCGCGCGCAGTTCCGGATTCGACGATTCGATCAACCGTATCAGGACCGGAACGCACCGTCCCTCGTGATCCAGTCGGGCCATAGCGTCGATCGCCGCGCATTGCACCGGACTGCTGCCTTTTTCCATCGCCTCAATAAGCGGAAGCAGAGACGCCGGATCCCCGATCTCCGCCAAAGCCGAGATGGCCGAAACTGCCACCCATTCCGTATCCTGAAGAAGCCTGATGAGATGAGGGACTGCCTCCGCCGCACGGAGGTGGCCGAGGGTCTCGGCGGCCGCAGCCCGCACATTGGCATCCGGATCCGACAGCAACGGCATCACATGCGCCACGGCTCGCGGGTCGTCCTGTTTACCCAAGATGTCCACGATGAATTTGCGCACATTGGGGTCGGGAGATCCGAGGTGCGGCAGGACGGCCTCCAGGACGTTGCCAGCGATGTCTTCCAGCACTTCGATGGCGGAATTCCGTACGGCAGGAGGTTCACGCAACATCTGAATCAGCCGTGTCGCCACGTGCCGTCCGCCTATGCGCACGAGACCGTTCATCGCCGCCTGCTGAACTCCGGGACTCGCGTCGCGCAGGCCGGCGACGAGGGTCTCCACGGCTTTCTCGTCCCCTTGCCCTTGCTCGGCCAGCGCTTC
>JBPKMA010000006.1:0-276617 GCA_051293835.1 Nitrospiraceae bacterium
ACGGTCTGATCGCCGAAATGGATCGAACGCTCAAGTTTCCGGGGGTGACCAACGCGTGGACGATGCCGATCAAGAACCGGGTGGATATGCTGACGACGGGCATCCGCACGCCGGTCGGCATCAAGATCTTCGGCTCGGACCTCAAAGCCATCGAGCGGATTGGGCGGCAGGTGGAAATGGTTGCGAGAGAAGTACCAGGGACCCGCAGCGTGTACGCTGAGCGGGTGACGGGCGGGTACTTTCTTGATTTCGAGATCAACCGGGAGGAGATCGCGCGTTACGGTCTCAAGGTGATGGACGTCGGGCGGATCATCGAGTCCGCCATCGGCGGCGAGAACATCGCGACCACAATTGAAGGGCGCGAGCGGTACCCGATCAATGTCCGCTACCTGCGGGAGCTGCGCGACGATCCGGAGAAGCTCAAGCGGGTCCTTGTCACGACGCCGAGTGGGATCCAGGTGCCGCTCGCGCAGCTTGCCGCGCTCCGCTTCGTGAGTGGGCCGCCGATGATCCGCGACGAGAACGGGCGGCTTGCGGCCTATGTCTATGTCGATATGGCCGGGCGGGATCTCGGCGGCTACGTGGAGGACCTCAAGCGCGCGGTCGAAAAAACGATCGAGCTGCCGCCGGGCTACACGATCGCCTGGTCTGGGCAGTACGAGTTCATGCAACGGGTGCGGGAACGGCTGGAGGTTGTGGTGCCGCTGACCTTGCTGATTATCTTCGTGGTCTTCTACCTGACGTTCCGGTCTGTCGCCGAAACGCTCATGGTCATGCTGGGTGTGCCGCTTGCGCTGGTTGGCGCAATCTGGTATCTGGCCGTGCTGGAGTACAACATGAGCGTTGCGGTCTGGGTGGGGATCATCACCGTCGTCGGCACCGCGGCCGAAACGAGTGCGGTGATGCTTGCCTATCTGAACGAGGCCTGCGCCCGCCGTAAGGCAGCAGGCGGGTTGAAAACTCTGGAGGATCTCTTGGATACCGTCCATCTCGGCGCGGTGGAGCGCATCCGGCCCATGACGATGATCGGCTTGGTGGACGTGCTGGGGTTGGTCCCCGTCATGCTGGCGACGGGGACCGGCGCGGACGTGATGAAGCGGGTTGCAGCGCCGCAGGTGGGCGGTGTGCTCTCGGCCATGCTTCTGACCCTGTTCGTGATTCCGGCAGCGTATGCGATGTGGCGGTGGCGAGTCGAGACGCGAGGCGAAGGGCTCTAAACGAAAGATGACCGCGCGGTGGCTCTCCCTTGGCTCGCGCTTGATGACATCGCTCAGCGGATTAGAATGGGCCCGAGATGATTTCCAAACCGTTCACCCGTCTCGTCGTCATCGGGTGGATCCTGCTGCTAGGTGTTCAGTTGACTGGCTTGAGTTGTCTCGATGAATGGCGCGGCCTTGCGCCCCATGCTTCGCCAACGCTGTCAAATCGGTCCCCTGCAGAACCGGTGAACCTAGGTCAGCCAAACGAGGATGGCTGTCTCTGCCATCTGGCTTTTCTGTCTGTCCCCCAGGCTGTACCCGAAGGGGGCTGTCCTATCTGCCGTTTCATCTTCTGCTCGGTCGGTAACACCCAGCCGAAGCAGGTACTTCATTAACCCACACCCAGCCGTGCGTGGTGGCATCCAGCGTGTTTCGCGCGGCACATCGCGGCCGCGGTACCTCTGTGGTTGCTTCCCTGGCCGTGTGGGGGCGACATCGAGAGGCGATGGCTGTGGCGAGGACAGATGGAAATGGTTTCACTACATCTCGAATTTTGCAGTGTATGAGCATGATCGCTCTCTGTGGGATGCTAGGAGGCTGTATCAGGCTAGGCAGACTTCCGGCTTCTTTGATGGCTTCTCCCCTGAAAGTCGTAGTGGGGCCGGTGATCCTAGAGGTACCGCACACCAAGAGTACGCAGATTCACTCGTTTGAAGAGGCCTCTTCCCCGGAGATTGATCCCGTTCTTCTTGCTCAGATGGCGGAAGAGATTCAGATTACGGCCCAGCGTTTTCTCACGGAGCACCTCGCGCGCCACAGCGGAATCATGGTGGTGCCTTTTGATGAAACCTGCCGGCTGCTGGCCGATCTTGCCCCTGCTGGGGATCCGTTCACCGAGGATCAAATCCGCGCGCTTGGTCATCAGACCGGCGCCGATATCGTGGTGACCGGACTCATCCATGAGTACGGGGCAGTCCGGTGGCAGTATTGGATGACCGGCTGGCTGCTACACGTCTCGGCGTGGACGACTGCCATCGGGGTTGCCACTGCATGGAATCCCGCAGCTATCGGGGCGTTTCTCGACGTTGACGCGACCACCGACTTTCCGATCTGGTACGGAGGAGCGGAGATATTCGGCTGGGTGTTGCGGCCCGTCCGCGTTCACCTGGATGCGTTTCAACTGAAGCCCTGTGAGGGGCCAGTCTGGTCCGACGATGCACTCAGGGTCAGGGTCCCAGGCAAAGCCTTGACGGAGTATTCACCGGAAGCACAAAAGCGGGAAGCAGCGCAAGTGGAGGCTAATCTGAACCGAGCCTTGGCGGAACTTGCAGAAACCGCGAGAGAGAAATTGGCGCTTCGAGTCTGCATGGAGGATGGGCGACCGGAGAAGATTCGCGGTTTCTACCTTAATAGGTACCCACGGAGGACAGATGATGAATTGTCAGAAGGCAAGCGTGAACCGGTCGGAGGGAGAAGAGGTTAGCGATCGATCCGCACTTTCACGGCGGCCTATGGTTCGGGCAAGTGTGGAGGGATAGCGGCTCCCTCGTGTGCCGAGCCTTTCGATGCTCTTGTCGGCGCTGTTGCTCGGATCGATCGGTTATGGACTGAGTCTGGTGTTGGACATGCATGCCTTGTGGATATTGGGAGCCGCCCGAGAAGCGAGCTATTCTGCCACGGTGCCCTTCATCGGTGCGGTCGCTGCAGTTCCGATCTTAGGCGAGCGGTGGGGAACGAGTGAAGGTCTGGCCACCGTGTTGATGGCTGCGGGTCTGTTTCTTTTGCTCCGGGAGCGCCATAGCCACGAACATGCTCATCACGAGTTGGAGCACGATCATGCTCACGTGCAGGGCAAGCATCACGAGCATGGGCACGACCATGCTGTGATTGGACAGCCGCATGCGCATCTGCACCGGCATCCGCCCCTGGTGCACGATCATCCCCATGTGTCCGCCGAGCTTCACCATCGTCACGGCTATGGGTGGGTCGCTCGTATTGCACGGACAATCAGATACTCCTCCACAACCGTGACGGCCACATTGCGTGGTATTGGGGCTCTAGGCTCTATTGGCCTTGCGTTGTTCCCTGGGTCATTAGGGCCTTTGCCGGGCACCGCGAAGGCCGGATCACGGTCTTGTTGGGGGAAGCCGGGTCACGGGCGCGAGTTTTCCAGGAATACCACAAGATTCCTGGGAGATCGTGAAGACGTCCTTGCCCTGCCGCGAAAAAGCGATGATGCTGCCTGGTGGTCGTTCGCGCTCACTCCGAAGAGCCTGCGCCTTTGCCAGGCTGGTATGGCTGATCGGTCTACTGATGAGTTGTGGCAGAAAGGAAAACGAAGCTTCCGGCGCGAAGTCCGCCCCGACCACGGGCCTTCCGGAATCTTGCGCGTGAAACGTGACGAGATCGTGCGGGCGGGGATTGAAGTCTATCCCGTGACCCGTGGCGAATTCCGCTTATATCGGGAATTCCCCGCCACTGTCCAACCCAACGCAAATGAGTTAGCGGAAGTCACGTCGCTGATTCACGGACGCGTGAATGTCGACTCCGGCGGCAACGTGCTCACGCGCCACGCGGAACGGGCGATCGTGCGCGGCTTGGGCCTGGTGACCTCCGTCGCCGATATCAAGAACATCGTCGTCAAAGAGGCCGGCGGCACGCCGGTGTTCGTGCGCGATGTGGCGGAGGTGCGGATCGAGCGCGCCATGCGGCACGGTGCAGCCGTGCTCAACGGAGAGCGCGAAGTGGTCGCCGGGATTGTGCTCATGCTCCGCGGCGGCAACGCGCGGGAGATCGTGCACGCGGTGAAGGAGAAAATCGAAACCCTGCACCGTGAGAATGCGTTGCCGGGAGGCCGGCGGATTGTGCCGTTCTACGACCGTATCGAGTTGCTCACTGCTGCCGCCAACACGGCGCGGGATGCGCTGATCGATGGCGCTTCCTGGTCGGCCTGGTGTTCTGCCTGTTCCAGGGCCACGTCCGCAGCGCGACCGTGGTGACCGTGCTCGTGACGGTGACGCTCTCGCCGGTGTTGGCCTTCATGGTCCTGCGCGGAGATCACATGCGTGAGATGCGGCTCACGCAGTGGATGAAGCAGCGGTACCTGCCCGTGCTCTGCTAGATGCTGCGGCATCGCGTCGGAGTGTTGAGCGAGGCGGTCTCCTTGTTGACGCTCAGCCTCCTCTAGTGCCCTTCGTGGGACGAGCGTTCATTCCGATCCTGGCGAAGGCGCCCTCATGCTCCAGATCATGCGGCTGCCGAGTGTATCCTTGAGGAAGTCCATGGAGATTGAGAAACGCGCACAACGAACCATGCTGCAGTTTCTGGAAGTGCGCCTCGCGGTGAGCAAGATTGGCCGGTCCGAAATCGCCAATGCGCCGGAAGAGCCGAACGAAAGCGACCCAATCGTCTTGTTGCACCCGCGGAAAACATGGACCACCGCCAAGCCCCCCCAATGGGGTCTTGTAGATGCGATTCGCCGGCGGCTGGCCGATATTCCGGGCAGTTCGGTCCTCATGAGCCAGCCGATCCAGGAGCGCGTCGATGAGCTGATCTCCGGCATCCGGACCGAACGCGCGATCAAGCTGTTCGGCGACGACCTGACCGGGCTCAAGCAGAGAGCGGGCGAAATCGCAGATCTCATGCGCACGGTGCGGGGCGTGCAGGATCTCAAGGTGGAACAGATCGCCGGCCAGCCGGATCTCACCGTGAAGATTGACCGGCAAAGAAGCGCCCGGTATGGGACCAATATCGCCGATATCCACGAAATTATCACCACGGCCATCGGCGGGAGGCCCGCGACCCACGTGTATGAGGGCGAATGCCGGTTTGAACTCCTCTCAGATTTTCGGAAGCGTATCGCAACAGCGCGAAGGCCATTGGCGAGAGTCACGTCAAAGCGGCCTCCGGCGCGCCGATCCCGCTGAGCAAGCTGGCAACCATTGAGATGCAGGGAGGACCGACACGCATCAGCCGCGAGCAGGTGCGCCGCCGCATCTCTATCGGATTCAATGTCGTGGGCCGTGGCATCGAGAGCGTGGTGGATGAGGGGCGGCGCAAATTGGCGAGGGAGCTGCGGCTGCCGCAAGGCTATGTCGTGACATGGGGCGGCGCCTTTTGAAAACATGGAGTGGGCCGACGCGCACCTAACGGTAGTGGTGCCGATCACGCTGGGCCTGCTTCTTTTCCTCTTGTTCCTCGCGTTCTGCTTGTGGAAATATGCGGTGCGGACATGCTCAATCTGCCCTTTTCGCTGATCGGCGTCGTCTCGCTGTGGCTCACCGGCCAGTACCTGAGCATGCCGGCCTCCGTCGGCTTCATCGAACTGTTCGGCCTGGCGGTGGGGAACGGGATCGTGCTGGTGTCCTACAGGTCAGCTCCGGCGCGAAGGGCGGTCGACGAACCAGGCGATTCTCGCTGGCTGCACATTGCGGCTTTGGTCGTTCATGATGACGATGATGACGACGCTGCTCCGGTTCCTGCTGCTTGCGGTTGCGCAGGGCATCGGGGCCGAAGTGTAGCGGCCGGTGGCGACCGTGGTGATCGGCGGGCTTTTGAAGACGCTGCACGCGGGCAAACCGAACGTGTCGGCGTGGAAACTGCGGCTGTCGGAGCAAAAGAGCCGAGATGTACTGACCTATGTCTGGTCGCTCGCTCGGTGAACGGCGCGTGCGACTCCCCGCTCAGCAGGACGTGTTTCGATGTGGATGACATGGGGGCTCTTCGCGCTGAGCGCCGTGACGATCGTGATCGCCGGCACCAAGCTCTCGCAATACGGCGATCGGATCGCCGAGTTGACGGAATTGGGTCGGTTATGGATCGGCGTGCTGCTGATGGCCGCCGCCACGTCCTTGCCGGAAGTCTTCACGACCATGAGCGCGGGTCTGCTGAAGGCGCCGGACCTGGCGGCCGGCGACCTGTTTGGCGCCGGTATGAGCAATATGCTGACGTTGGGGCTGATCGATTTGCTTCACCGGAAAAAGCGGGTTTGGCAGCAGGCCGCGTTCGAACACACGCTGGTCGCGTCCCTGGCGATGGTTCTGACCGGACTGGCTGCGTTTCTCGTGTTGCTGAAGCCCGATATCGAACATGCAGGGATCGGCCTCAGCAGCGTGTTGCTGTTGATGATCTACGTCCTCGGCATGCGGGTCGTCTTTTGCCAGGAAGATGTCAAGCGCCGCCAGCGCGAACAGGAGGCGGTTGTGGAAGCGGTGGTGCTCGCTGCGGATGGTCCAGTTGGCAGGCGAGCGGCGCTCCGGCGGGCTTCCGCGGGGTTCGCGGTTGCCACGCTGGCCTTGCTGGTGGCCGCGCCAATCCTGGCCGGTTCCGCTCGGGAGATTGCCGAACAGACTGGTGTGAGCGCGACATACATCGGCACGTCGCTGGTGGCGATGACCACCTCTTTGCCCGAGTTGGTGACCTCGTTGGCGGCCGTGCGCCTGGGGGCGTTCGATCTGGCCGTTGGTAACCTCTTCGGGAGCAACGCCTTCAACATGGCGGCCTTCTTTTTCGCTGACGCGGCCTTTCGCGAAGGGCCGCTGCTGAGCGCGGTCGATTCCGCGCACGCGCTGACGGCCCTGTGGAGTATCCTGCTGATGAACATTGGACTCATGGGCATCATGTATCGGGTGGAAAGACGCTATCTCCTGATTGATCCTGACAGCATGGCGATGATCGTCGGCTATTTTCTCGGACTGTGGCTTCTGTTTCGGTAGCGGAGAGCGGACGCATGGCGCAGGCGCAATCCCGACAGCCCGTTGCCTGGCATGTGATGCCGCCTGAGGCGGTGGTCCGAGAACTGGGCTCCGACCTGGATCGCGGATTGAGCGAGCGGGAGGCCGCGCGCCGGTTCGCCTTGCACGGGCCGAACGAATTGCCGGAGGCCCCGCCGCCGTCGCCGTTGTCTCTGTTCTTCGCCCAATTTTCCAGCCTCATCATCTGGGTCTTGATCGGCGCGGCGGTCGTGTCCGGGTTGCTTCAGGAATGGATCGATGCGGGCGCCATTCTCGCGATTGTGTTGCTGAACGCCATCCTGGGCTTCGCGCAGGAGTTCAAGGCCGAGCGTTCGCTGGCCGCGTTGAGAAAGCTTTCGGTCACGATGGCGCGGGTGGTGCGGGATGGGATGACCCGATCGATTCCCGCGCGCGAGGTGGTGCCGGGCGACCTCCTCCTGGTCGAAGCGGGCGACCAGGTGCCCGCCGATGCGCGGCTCATCTACGTGGTGGCTCTCCGGACGCAGGAAGCGGCGCTCACCGGCGAATCCACGCCGGTGGACAAATCTCCCGTCGCCCTGAGCGGCGATGACTATCCCCTCGCCGAACGGCGGAACCTGGTGTTCATGGGCACGGTTGCGGTCGCCGGGAAAGGGCGAGCGGTGGTCGTCGCGACCGGGGTGAACAGCGAATTGGGGCGGATTGCGACGATGCTTCAGGCGGCCGAGCCGGAGGTCACGCCGCTGCAGCACCGTCTCGAACAACTCGGCCATCTCCTGCTCTATCTCTCGCTGGGGATTGTGGCGGTCGTCTTTGGGCTGGGGTTGTGGCGCGGAGAACCTCTGGTTGGGATGTTCCTGACCTCGGTGAGTCTGGCCGTGGCGGCCATTCCCGAGGGACTTCCCACCATTGTTACCATCGCGCTGGCGCTGGGCGTCATGCGGATGGTCGCGCGCCATGCGCTGATCCGCCGGCTCCCCGCCGTCGAGACACTAGGATCTACGACCGTGATCTGCACCGACAAAACCGGCACCTTAACCAAAAATGAGATGACGGTTACGCGTCTTTTCATCGACGGCCGCACGTTTGCGGTGACCGGCGAAGGGTATACGCCGGAGGGCGAGATTCGCCCTCTCACCCCCGCTCTCTCCATTGGTGAGAGGGACAAGAACGAGGGGGAGGCGGTCCGCGCGTTGCTCACCGCGGCCGTTTTCTGCAACGGGGCGATTCTGCGCTGCGTGGATGGAGCCTGGCGAGTGCTCGGCGATCCAACTGAGGGCGCGCTATTGGTGGCGGCGGCGAAGCTCGGGTTGTGGAAAGAATCGCTCGAGGCGGAGGCGCCTGTCGTCGGAGAGATTCCGTTTGACCCAGAACGCAAGATGATGACCGTGCTCCGCAACACCCCCGGCGGGATCGCTGCGTTTACAAAGGGCGCGCCGGATGTGTTGATCGAACGATGCGCTCAGGTGCTGACGGTCGATGGCGTTGTCAAGCCGCTCGATGAGTCGGCGAAGCGAAGAATTCTTGAGGTCAACCGGATGTTCGCCCACGAAGCCTTACGGGTGTTGGGAGTTGCCCACCGGCGGCTGGACGACAAACCGGCCGACCTCCAGGCCGCAGACATTGAACAGTCTCTGGAGTTTCTCGGCCTTGTCGCGATGAAGGACCCCCTGCGGCCGGAAGCGAAACTCGCCGTCCGGCAATGTCGGGAAGCGGGGATCCGCACTGTCATGATTACGGGCGATCATAAAGAGACGGCGATTGCGATCGCCAAAGACCTGGGTCTCGTGAACGGGCAGGGGGAGGCGCTGGCAGGACACGAACTGGACGCCTTGTCCGACCAGGACCTGGCGGAGCGGGTTGAGCAAGTGGCTGTCTATGCGCGCGTGTCGGCCGAGCACAAGCTTCGGATCGTCAAGGCCTGGAAGGCGCGGGGCGCGGTGGTAGCGATGACAGGCGACGGTGTCAACGACGCGCCGGCGATGAAAACGGCGGACATTGGCGTCGCAATGGGAATCACCGGCACGGACGTCACCAAAGAAGCCTCCGATATGGTGGTGACGGATGACAACTTCGCGTCGATTGCAGCGGCGGTTGAGGAAGGACGAGCGATCTACGACAACATTCGTAAATCAGTTCATTACCTCCTTTCGTGCAATCTCAGCGAGGTGTTGCTTATGCTGCTAGCTACGCTGTCTGGGCTCCCCTTGCCGCTGCTGCCGGTCCAGATTCTCTGGATCAATCTGGTGACCGACGGTTTTCCGGCGCTTGCGTTAGCCGCCGATCCGAAGGAACCCGACATCATGATGCGCCCACCGCGCGACCCGAAGGAACGGTTCCTGTCGCGGCGGCGGCTGTTGCTTCTGTTCGGCCAAGGAACCCTCATCGCCGTAAGCACGATCCTGATCTTTGCGTCCTGCCTGTACGCCATGGACCAAAGCCTCGAACAGGCGCGCACGGCGACCTTCACGGCGATGGTCCTGGCGCAATTGTTCCACGCCTTCAACTGCCGGAACGACCGGCGGTCGATCTTCTCCATCGGCGTCTTGTCAAATCGTCATTTGGTCTGGGCGACCGGCGTTTCGGCCGCCCTACAGATCCTGATCATCGCACTGCCGGCGGCGCGCGAGGTCTTCAAGGTCAGCCCGTTCGATCCGAAGCATTGGATGCTGGTGCTCGGGGTCGGCTTGGTGCCGCTGCTGACAATGGAGCTGTGGAAAACCATGCCGGTCTTCAAGCGACGAGGAACGAGCGGCTGAAGATCGACATGTCGAAGTGGCCTTCGAAGAATCTTTATCTGGGCGGCCGACTCTTTATATAGTGTGTGAGTTGGCAGGACCGAACGCAACAGAGGTGAATGCATTCGTGGAAGCACGTGATCGTGTCGCGCTCGCATCAGTTACGATGAAACGATAATGAGCGAGCGGCTCAGCAAGCTCGGACGGGAGGTGCGACCATGACGTGTAACGTTGGCGGAGTCGAGCGGCCGATTCGGATCATACTGGGCATCGTATTGTTGGGGATTGGCGCGTTTGCGGGGCTTCCTCCTTGGGGCGCTGGGATTGCCTTCGTGGTCGGTGCGGTGGCGTTGGTAACGGGAGCCATTGGCTTCTGTCCGGCGTGGAAGCTCTTGGGGATCAATACCTGTCCCCCGGCTTCCACGGGAAAGCCATGAAGGCACGCGGGCGATCGAACCAAGCGAACCAGCCGGCGGCAAGCGTCCGGCCAGCTCATCACGGCGCGTTAACGGAGCGGCATCCTCCGAAAATATCCCTGGCACTGAAGAATGCCAATGGGGGTCCAACAATCGGCTATGGGGCCCCCGGGAGAGGAGTACGTTCAGAGCATTGAGCAAGCGATCCCTCTAAGCGATTGGCTGTCGGCTCTTCGCTGTTGGCCGTCAGCCTCCCCGTGAGGAATCAGGCATGAATCCGCCGGATGAGCCCAAAGATAAACAGACGCCGGGCTTTTTTACGCCGGTCGGATCGCGGCGCACGTTCTTCGCGTGGGTCACCGCCGCGGCGGCGGCCATGATCGGACTCAGCCTGGCGGTGCCGCTGGTCGGCTACTTCGTTTCACCGGCGTTGAAACGTCGGGAATCCTCGTGGGTGGACGTCGGAGGGCTCGATGAATTGCCCGTCGGCGAGCCGAAGCAGCTCGATTACGTGGCGACCATCAAAGACGGCTGGATGGAGACGAAGGTCAATAAAGCTGTCTGGGCGGTCAAAGAAGGCGATGGGCGGGTGACGGTCTTCTCGCCGATGTGCACCCATCTTGGGTGCGGCTATCACTGGGACAGAGGCGACCGGCAATTCAAGTGCCCGTGTCACGGGAGCGTGTTCGACATCACGGGCCGGGTTTTAGGCGGGCCTGCACCGAGGCCCCTGGACCGGTTGCCATTGAAAATCGAGAACGGCCGATTGCTGGTTCAGTACAAGGAATTTAAGGCCGGTTTACCGCGAAGCGTGGAATTGTAGTTCACGAGGGAGGCATGGCTTCTCGATTATATGACTGGCTTGACAGCCGGCTGAAGCTCAAGCCGATCGAGCACACACTCCTCGACGAGCCCATCCCAGGCGGCGCCAGTTGGGTGTATGTGTTCGGGTCGGTGACGCTCTTCCTCTTCGTGCTGCAGGCCGTCACCGGCATGTTTCTCGCCGTCTATTACGCGCCCACCCCGGACCATGCCTACGACAGCGTTCGCTTCATCGAAACTCAGGTGGCCTTCGGCGGGTTCGTCAGAGGACTGCACCACTGGGGAGCCTCCGGGATGGTCGTCGCGATCGGCCTGCACATGCTGCAGGTCTTTCTCTACGGCGCCTACAAGCCGCCGCGGGAACTGATGTGGATGGTTGGCGTGGTGCTGTTTCTGCTGGTCATGGCCTTCGCATTCACGGGCTACCTGCTGCCGTGGGATCAGACAGCCTATTGGGCGACGCAGGTCGGCATCAACATGGTTGGGACTGTCCCGCTGGTCGGAGAGTTTTTGGTGCGGGTCCTGCGCGGCGGGGAGACGCTGGGGGCGCTCACGCTGTCCCGATTCTTTGCGATCCATGTCCTCTTCCTCCCCGCGCTCACTGTGGCCTGCATTGCATTGCACCTGTTCATCCTGAGGCGGGTTGGACCGGCCGGACCGTGGAGCGAAGACCGCGCAGCGCTGGGAAGCGAGACCTTCTATCCCCGGCAGGTATACATGGATGCGGTGGCAATGCTGGGGGTGTTCCTGGTGATCGCGGCGCTCGCCCTCACCGTTCCCTTTCCACTCACCGACAAGGCCAATCCATCCGACACCAGTTTTGTGCCCGTTCCAGAGTGGTACTTCCTCTTCTACTATGAACTGCTGAAATACGTGCACGGGCCGCTCGAACCGGTGGCCACGTGGATCCTGCCGACGCTCTTTGTGCTAGTGCTGCTGTTGTGGCCGTTCATCGACCGGAATCCGGCCCGCCATCCGTCCTCGCGTCCTGTGGCGATCGGAACCGGGGCGGTATTTCTGGTCGTCGTCTTTTCCTTACTGGGGATCTCCCTCAAAAATCTCTATGCTGTGCCGCGGGTGGATCCGGCCGTCGCACACGGCAAGGAGATCTACGCAAAATACGGTTGTTCGGGCTGCCATCGGATTCACGGAGAGGGAGGAGCGGTCGGGCCTGATCTTTCGTATGTGGGCGAACTCAGGCCTGAACGCGAATGGCACCTCCGGCACTTCCGCGATCCGCAATCGGTCTCCCCCGGGTCGATCATGCCGAAGTTCCCGCTCACCGAGCAGGAGCTCAACGACCTCACCAGTTATATGCTGAGCTTGAAACGTCAGGCGTGACGGGGGTCAGCTCTTTCGGCTGGTCTTCGCCATCACACTCGTAAACAATTGCTCCATCCGCTTGCTCTTGCAGGACGGGCAGACCGCCGCTCCGCTTTCCCGCTCTTTCAAGCTGAGGGACAGCACGGTTTCTTTGCCACAGTCCAGACATTTATATTCATACACGGGCATCGCCCTCACCTCCTTCCGATTGGTCGGTACGGTCGTCGATAGGCTTGCTCCGGCAACACGGCCCGCGCGGCAACCCTCTGATCCTTATCTGGCCGCTCCGCCCTCGCCCGGCTGCCTGGCTTCGAAGGGCTTCAGGCGCCGCTTCATCTCATCCAGCGCCCTCAAGCGGTCCTTTAACGCCGCTTCTTCCAGCGCGTAAGTCCCCAACAGCGTGTCGGTTAACGCGCGCAGATCGCCGCTCAGCGCACCGACCTGGGCGGGCAACTGTTCCATCCTGGCGTTGACCGTGGAGACCACCTGCTGCAGTGCCTGGACCTGCCTGGACGCGTCGCCGGTCACCGCTTCGAGTTTCTTTAACTCTTCTTGCGCGGCAGCCTGAGAGCCTTCGACCGCCTTTTTCGTGCTGGTTGCAGCGAGAGTCAGATCCTTGAGGATTTGATCCCGCAAGGCATCCGTCCTTTTCTCGTCCTCCAGTGCGGCTCGCATGTCCATTTGGAACGTGCCGACCTGGGCGCGCAAGCCTTCCACTTCCGCTTTGATGGCTTTGATTTGGTCGCGAACAGTGGCGACCTCCGACCGGACAGATCTCGTCTGGGCATCGACCTTTTGCGCCAGGTTATGCTCCAGTTTGTCCAGATCTGAGGTGGTTACGCAGCCAGTTGCAATGAGCAAGAGGGCGAGACCGAGAAGAGACCCGAAGGCTTCCCGGTGTGTGCGGTGTGTCATAACCCACCTCCCATGGTGATTGGGTGGCAGATTATTCTACTCACCGCGGAACAGTGGGAGCCAGTAGAGGAATTCTACGGAGGGTGGGACAGGCCGCGGGGCTGCGTGACGAAAGCAGGACACTCCTGCTACGCAGTCTTTTCCCGGGATTTCCCGTCGAAGTAGCCAAAAGCGTAAGTAAGGACGATGATACA
Source organism: Nitrospiraceae bacterium (assembly GCA_051293835.1). Lineage (GTDB taxonomy): Bacteria > Nitrospirota > Nitrospiria > Nitrospirales > Nitrospiraceae > DATLZU01. The sequence continues at coordinate 13,319 of JBPKMA010000006.1, forward strand.
GAAGATGCGATTTTGGGGTGGTAGGACAATAGGACTTAGCTCAAACTACGCTTGAGAAGCATCGTGATGCAGGCGAGCTGCACAAGCTCCGGGAAGTTGGTAGCGTCTCTTCCCAACGAATCAGCAACCGCCGTTTCCATTGGAGCTAGGCCAAGAACTATTCGACGAGCCAGCGGCGTTGGTACCGGCGCATGTGGCGCCCATCCCGGGTTTTGAGTTGATGGGTGGACCGGTGCAGTGCGATCAGGCTCGCACCGTCTGGCTGGAGGTCGTCGTCCAGTCGGTCGCTGTCAGAGGCGGGCTCGCGGATGAAATGCCCAGGCTTGGCTTTCAGAACGCCTCGCTAGCGTCAACGAATTCACCGAATCCGTATCGGCGAAGGTGCCAGATTTGGAAAAGCTTCCCAACCCCTTATGCGCGACCCGAGGGCGCTCGGGTGGATTTAGCGCAAAGGTGCCGCGCCGCCGTTCTTCCGGGTGGTCCGACGAGTATCCGCGTGCTCGATCGATCCGACGGCGATCCTTGCGTCCACGACGCGGCAGCCTTGGCCCGGTGGCAATGCGAACACGGGGTTCAGGTCGAGTTCGACGAGCTCCGGCACCTCTTCTGCCAGCCTGGAGACGCGCAGCAGCGCCTCTTCGAGGGCCGGCACGTCGGCGGGAGGATGGCCGCGGTAGCCGGTCAGGAGCCGATAGCCTTTGATATCCCGGATCATGTCGGCGGCGTCGCGGTCCGTGAGCGGCGTCACCCGGAAGCGGATGTCGCTGAGGATTTCGACATACACGCCGCCTAATCCGAAGGCGACGAGTGGACCGAACGAGGGATCATGGGTGACGCCGATCATCACCTCGACGCCGCCTGCGATCATCGGCTGCACCACGACCCCATCCATCGCCTCAAGCTGTTGCATCTGCGCGAGCCGGAACTGGATCGCCTCGAACGCTTCGCGGACTTGTGTCTCGGACGCGAGATTCAAGAGAACTCCGCCAGCTTCCGTCTTATGGACGATCTGATGCGATGCCAGCTTCACTGCGACCGGAAATCCGATCTGACGGGCCAGTTCGACCGCCTCATCCGCGGTCCGAGCCAGGCCGCCATCCAGCAAAGACAGTCCCGTTGCCCTCAGGACGACTCTTGTTTCCTCGACGGTCAACCATCCAGGCCCTCGCTGAGCCAAGGCTTTTTGACAGATTTCCTTGGCCGTCACGAGATCGAGGTCGTCGAAATCCGGCACCATCCCGAGCGGCTGCATGCGCCACTCGGCGTAGGCGGCCATCTTGCTCAGCACGCGGGCGGGCATCTCCGGCAGGGGGTAGGTAGGAATCCGTTCGCCGGAAAGGTTGAAGGTCCGGTCCCAGTCACCCTCCGCCATCCAGCAAATCAAAACTGGTTTTGCCGTGGCTCCGGCAGCGCGGCCGGCTTTAATGCCCGCTCGGATGCCCTCTGCGATGCCGGAGGTGTCTGTTGTGGTGACGGAAATGTACAGCACAATCAATGCGTCGATCTCCTCCGCCTGTAAGACCGTCTCGATCGCCTTGGCATATTGCGCGGGGGTGGCGGAGGCAATGAGATCGACCGGATTCTTGAGGGCGGCGGCGGGCGGGAGGAATGATGCGAGCGCAGTCCTTGTTCGGGTTGACAGTTCCGGCACGAGCAGGCCAGCGGCTTCACAGGCGTCGGTGCAGAGGACGGCCGGGCCGCCCGCGTTGGTGATCAGGCCAACGCGCCGCCCCAGCGGAAGCGGCTGGGCGGACAGGCCGGCCGCCAGCGCGAACAGCTCGTCCAGTGTCTCGGCCCGGATCACCCCGGTCTGTCGGAACAATGCCTCAACTGCCGTGTCGCTCGCCGCCATCGCGGCCGTGTGCGAGCCGGCGGCCCGCCAGCCTGAAGGAGTGCGCCCGGCCTTCACAGCCACAATCGGTTTGCGCCGGCCGACGCGGCGGGCAATGCGTGCGAACCGACGGGGGTTGCCGAACGATTCCAAATAAAGCAAGATCACCTCGGTCTCCGGGTCTTCCTCCCAATACTGCAAGAGATCGTTGCCCGACACGTCCGCCTTGTTCCCGACGCTTACGAAGGTGGAGATGCCCAACTGAAGCCGGTGCGCAGCGCCCAGAAGGGCCAGTCCTAGGGCACCGCTCTGCGAGGACATGGCGATCCGTCCGGGGGGTGGGAACAGGTCGGTGAATGTCGCGTTGAGTCGCACGGCCGGATCGGCGTTCACCAGGCCGAAACAGTTGGGTCCGATCAGGCGCATGCCGTGCTGGCGGACTCTCTCCACCAGACGCTGTTGCAGCTCATAGCCTGTCTGGTCAACCTCGGCGAAACCGGCGGTGATGACGACGAGTGCCCGCACCCCGCGCGCCGCGCAGTCATCCACGACCGGCAACACCGCGTCACGCGGCACCGCGATCACGGCGAGATCCGCCGGTTCGGGGATTGCCCGGACCGAGGGAGCAACGGGTAGGCCGGCCAGTTCGGACGCATGCGGATTGACGGGATAGATGCGGCCGGTGAAGCCGCTGGTGCGCAGCGCGTCCAGGAGTCGGAATCCGATGCTCTGGGGGTCGCGCGAGGCGCCAACGACTGCTACGGCCTGCGGTTGGAAGAACGGCCGAAGAGAGGCGACGGTGGCGAGGCGATCCCGCATTTCGGAGCGGTGTACGCTGGCCTCTGTAGGAATGAGCGAAAGCTCGACCTCGATGTCACTACCCGCCAGGCGTTCGCGGACCTCAAGCCCTGATTCGCGGAACACCTCGCGCACGGCGAGGTTGTCGGCGTGGGTGACAGCCCACAGCCGCCGGAAGCCGTGGCGAATGGCGAGCAAGGCCAACCGTTCCAACAGCAGTGTGCCGAGACCTTTGCCGTGAAAGGCATCGTCGACGGCCAGGGCGACCTCGGCGGTATGTTCGTCTCTGGCTAGGTAGGAGCCCGCGGCAATGATGCGCAACGCGCCTTCCCAGATGCGGGTTACGATCAGGGTCAATTGGGATTTGGGATTTGAGGTGTCGCAGAGGGCGGCGATGAGGTCCTCCGGCGGCGTCGTTTCTGCAAAGAACCGGTGGTGTCTGGCTTCCGGAGACAGCCGATCCATAAAATCGCGGAGAGCGGGTGCGTCGTTCGGCCGGGCAAGGCGGACAGCAGCTGTCGTCCCATCGCGCAGGATCAAGCGACCGTGCTCCGGCGCCTCCTGTGTGGGCGCCGGAATGAACAGAGGTCGGACCAGTTTCATCGAAGGGTTCTTCTGCCCGAGTCCGTTGGGTTCAGTGGCCCGGGCTGGCTATGAGAGAGACGACGATCGACAACCCGATGAGCACGATAATAATCCATTCGAGCACTTCCAGGCGCCTGGCCGCTGCCTGCGCCGTCAGTTTCCCGTAGATACTTTCAAGTGTATGGAGTTTTCGGGTGATGCTTGCATCCCACGATTCCAGGTGAAACCGTTGGGAGGCCAGGCGATGGATGCGGGCCAGGTATTGGTCTCCGAACAGCTTCAACGTATTGGTGACCCGCTCGAACAGAATCGCGCTGTCCACTTGCAATTGAGCGATCGGTTCTAGTTCCGTGCGCACTGCTCCCGGCAGATGCAGCCAGGTCCATCGATGTTTGGATAGGGTCTCGTAGGCTTCGTCCAGCGCCCGATCAAGGTGGCGGTCCAGCAGGCGCATCTCCAACAGCTCGACGTTCGCAAATTCGAGCACAGCCAGCACTGCTTCCATATCCTGCCCCAGCAAAAGCGAGGCGTTCCAGTCGATGACGGCGATGTCGTCGGGACCGAACGACAGGCGATATCCGATCGCATCCTGGATCTCCTGTTCTGCCAGGCTCTGCGATTCCGAGCGCAGCACCTGTGCGACTGCCTGTGCGTAGTCCTTGATGAGATCCGAACCGGTGAGGGAGGGAGCCGATGCTTCGATGTGATAGATCACGTAGTCTTCAACAGAATCGACTACGTGGGGGCGCTCAACGGCCTCGCCGACGGCGGCCAGCAGGTCTTCCACCCGCCGACGCGATTCGGCCAGAAGCTGCTCGTGGTCGTAGAGGTCCTGGCTGAGCGACAGCAGGTCAGAGAAAGCTCCGCTCAGCGGGATCGTGTAAGTGACCGACACGGCGCCGAAGTCGTACAGCAGCAAATCCACGCCCGGATTGGTCCGGAACCGCCCGATCGCGAGCGGCTCGGTGTCCGCGCCGATCCTCAGCGGTGCGGGCGTGTAGTCGAAGTAGGCGGGCGCCCGACGCTTGTGTTTGATCCGGCTTCGCTCCTTGATCGTCGTCATCCGCCGTTCGGCCTCGTCCAGGTCGACGGACTGGCCGACATCGTAAGCGAACAACGCGTAGGCGGTTCCTTTCTCGATCCGCAGTCTCGTCGGCAACGTGGTCATGCCACTCTTCCAAACGTTTTTCCGTGTTCGATTAGATCACTCGCTGCGCCCCGGCCTCGACGTACGCATCTTTTTTCATCAGCAGGACGGACCCCAAGCCGAAGAGTACGGCCAGGAGCGTCGCAAACGCGCCAAGGAAAGCAATGGTGGTCAGCAAGAAATACAGGCACACTCCGAATACGAAAGCCCAGCGGTCGCGATTGGGAATACCGAACCGGTCGAACACGAATCGTCCCAGCAATGCGATTACGAAGACGCGCGAGACGTACAACGCAATAGCGTACCAGGCCAGAAGCAAAACGGCGAGAGGGATCCTCAACACCGTCACGGCAAGCAGCCCGGCCGTCAGTGGAATGGCCGTCAGGCCGAGCAAGCCTCCACCCAGGGATACCAGCAGCTGCTGTGACAGGTGTGCGCGCGCGCTGTGTCGAAGTCGGGTACAGGCGCATCAGCAGCAGGCCGATCACGAGCGTCGACATGAAGCTAGCCGCAGCCGCCACGAGTTTGAAACCGACAAGTAAAACGAGGACGTCCTTGAGCGTCGGAAACAGAGCCTTAGGCACTATCCGCCTGATGGTCTGTCCTGAGACCACAGCTTGGGGATCGATCGAGGCGGGGAGCCTGCTCCAATACATGAGGTTCCCAGCTACCGCTGCCTTGGACGACAGGCGCAAGTTGCCGATCGCAGCGGTCAAGTCGCCGCCAATGCGGTTAGAGACGCTGAGGTTCCCCGCGGCAATGTGCGCATCCCGGTGGATTAGGCCGCCAAGTTCACCTGCCCACCGGCCGCGATGATGTTGCCGCGAAAGAGCGCCGAGGGCGTGACGTCAATGCTGCCCCCAGCGAGGGTGGCATTCCGACCGATGTCGCCGTTGAAGGTCAGCTTGCCCCCGATCGCACGGACATCTTGAGACACGGTGCCGGAGACGGTCACGGTTCCGCCGCCGCCAGCAGGTCTCCGTTGACACTGCCGTCGACTAGGATCTGCCGGCCGGCCGCATAGACATCCCCGCTTACCGTCCCGGAGATTTCCACGATCGTGCCGACGGCGAAATAATCATGGTCGACACCGCGCCGGCCGGCAACACCACAAGTTCGTCTCTATCGGTCTCCTGGTGGTCGGTGTCCCTTGTCGCGCTCGGATTTCCTGGGAATAGAGCGAGCAGAACGGCCGCGAGCGCTGCAGGCGCTTCCCCGCGGCCGATGCCGGACCAAACGGCTGGCACTTTCGAGCGTCCACGGACGGATGTCTCCTTTTCATGGTCACGAGCCGCACGATTTGTGCAAGTCACGCGCCACAAGGATTTATCGCTGCTCCGTGAGCCACTCCGGTTTGAGCATGAGGACGGCCCTCATTCCGGGCATGACAGTCCCGTTTATAAGCCTCAACCAGTGCCCTTCCCCTTCACGGAGCTTTCGGTTCTCCAACGTCACGACGGCGGTCGCTACCATAAGGCTATCGTCCAGGATAGAGGCCACATTGTAAAGCCCTACGTATCCGTCATATTTCCCCAGAACAGGGGACGAAGCGCGAGAATCTGGGTCTAGACGCGGACGAGCCTGTCATGCAGAGCCACTCGATCGCGTAGACCGGAACCGCTTGGCTGCGGCGTTGTGAGGGCAGCCCTGGGTGTGGGACCCATACATCGGAGTAAACAACACGCGGTACGAAATGGTCCTCAACAGCGCCAGTCGGTTTCGGTCAACGCACGACTAGAACGGGACGGATCGAACGATGGGTGATTGAATGCGAGACGCTTCCTAAAAGGAACCGGTCGGCCCCCGTTCGCCCGTGTGATCCTACGACCAGCAGGTCGAAGGCCTCACCCTGCGCGGCAATCACGCTAGCAGGGTCTCCGTTCAGGATCTGTGTGGTGACCGTATACTGATGATCCGCCAGCGCGGCCGCCGTCGTTTTAACAAGGTCTTCGGCATATTGGCTAGCCGACTCGGCCCATGAGTCGAAGACGAAGATGCTGGCGGGATCGGTAAGGTGCGGTTGCTCGATCACCGTGGTCACGACCAGTTCGGTCGGCGTACGGAACGGGTGGTTGATCAGCCATGTCCGGATGCGCTGCGCGTCCTCCGTTCCTTCGACGGCAACCAGCACCCGCTTGGGCGGACGGGCCTCGCCTTTGACGATGAGCGTCGGGCAGGTCGAATGCATGAGGATGCGATGGGACACGCTTCCCAACAGGAGTTCGCTCACCGGTCCGCGGCCGCGGGCGCCGACGGCGATCAGATCGGGATTCACCTTCCGCGCAGCGTCCAGGAGAAACGCGGCGGGACGCGCGAAGTCGTAGATTTTCCGCACGGATGGCGTGTCGGACGGAACCAGGGCCGACGTGCGCTCTATCAGTTGCCGGCCAGCATCCTGCATGGCCCGGCGGAACTCCTCGTATCCCTGCAGATTCGCCGCCTGTGCCATCACGGGATGCCGGAAAATGCTCAGATCGATACCGTGCACCAGGACCACTTCGTGCGGCGCATAGAGCGCGAAGACTTCCCGCACGGCGGCAAATGCCTGCTCCGACCAATCGATGCCGATGACGATCTTCATAATTGCTGCCCTTTCCTGTCTTGCTTCAGCCACCAGTTTGGGCGACACGAATCGAAAGGGAGAAGTTGGGCGCTCATGGCTGGCAGCGAATACTCGCAGCGAGTTGCTGAGAGCGTGCTACACCGCCGGAATTTCGAGCAGGTACAACTCGCCTTTCATCCCGGGATGCAAGTCGCAGCGGAACGAGTACGTGCCGACGCGATCGGCCGTGAAGTGGATCACCAATGTCTTGCCCGGGTCCACGTATACTCCTTCCACCCCTCTTCCATAGGCGGCGATCCCCTCACCCTCTACGCGCAGCGCCAGTTGGGCCAGCATCGCCGCGGTGAACCCGTGGCGAATGATGTCTTGATTGCGAAGGATGATGACGGTGGGGACGCCGGGGCGGATCGGGGCCGGTTGAGTCAGGAGAAACTCATAATTGCGGATCGTGAGGTCGATCCGCTGCTCTTGAGCGGTGCGGTCATCCGGCCGGTCACCGGCGAACCCAACTCCAAAAGCGAGAACGATCAGCGCGACGCCAACGGCACCGCGAAGCCAGAACCCCGTTCGACAAGTCATTGTGTCCTCCCATTCTCTCCGCTCAACGCAATGCATTGAGTTCCTCATAGTGCGAAGCCACTACGCGGAGGAGCGCCTGTCGCAATTCCTCGCCTCGATATTGCCGATTGGCGACTTTTCGCAGGCGCGCGGCCAGTGTGCCATCTCCGAGCGTCCTTTCCGCCCAACTGGCGAAATCCTGCCGACGGTCATGGTATTCCAGGCTGTCGATCGGAAGGATCGGGATAAGTTGCAGAAATTCGTACAAGCTGGCGGCTTCCTGGCCAATCCCCCCGTGCTCGTTGCGGAACCAGAACCGCTTTCCCGCCGGGAGCGGTGTATCCAAATACTTATAGAGGTGACGGATATGAGGGACGCGCCGGATCGCGGGACGCATGCGAACCATCTGGCCGCTGCATAAGAGTGCGTACCCCATGGGAATCTCGTCAAGCCGAGTCTCCGAGAGCTCGCAGGTGCGACAATGCTCGCGGAGGCTGCGCGCGGCTTCTGGTTCCGACACGCGGGTGAACAGACAGTGGTGGAGAGCCTCCAGCACTGCGGTGCTGAGGCGATCTGGTCGATAGGAGACGAACGCCCACCCGCCGGCTGCCAGAAGCGGAAGGATGGCCCCAGTCACCTCGCCGGCGCTGAAGAGGAATTGCTGTGCTTCCTCCAGCACAATCCAATGCGGCCGGTACCGTCGCTCACGGACTGGACGAAGTGCACGGAGCAACTCGGTGACATAGCCGCTTCGCAGTGGGACCGGAAACTGGCTGAGATCCAGCGTCAGTGAAACCCCGCCCGCGTCGAGCAACGAGATGACAGCGGAAGGAGGCGGCAGAGTGGAGCGGTCCCCGCTCACGGACACGAAGCGCGGCAAGACCCGCAGCCCGCGGAAGTCGCCCTCGGGATCGATCAGCAAAACCTGGTAGTTCTCATGGTGCAAACCCTCGGCGATCAAACCAACTATCCAGGATTTCCCTGTCCCCGAGTCGCCGAACACGCCCAGATTCTGCCCGGCCAGGCGGGAGGCAGGAAGGGTCACGCCCAATCCGGCTTCGGTCTGGCCGAGCCGGATTGGGCGCTCCCGTTTAAGCGGAATGTCCAGGAACTGGCCGGCCAGCGGGTAACGCTCCAGCACCTCCAGCACGCCGCGCGGGCCTGGCGCCTCAGCCACCACATCCGCTAGCTCCCGCACCGCGGGAACCGCGTCGGCGACGGCGACCGCGACTTCGGCCAGGGTCAACATGGACAGGTCGTTTTCGGCGTCACCAAAGGCCGCGAGGTTGCGAGGCGAGAAGCCGCACAGCGCCAGCAGGCGTTCCAGCCCGGACCCCTTAGTGGCACCAGGCGGCAACACCATAACGGCGCCTTTGTTGTATTCAATGGAAGCGCTGCCCCCATAGGCGCTGGCCACTTGCCAAAGCGTCTGATCGTGTGGCATCCAGGTGGCGGCGATGGCTAACCCCCGCTCAAACGGAATGCCGCGCTCCTCTAGCGCCTTCACCAGGTTTGTGTCCAATTGGCCGAACGGAAGATACGTTTCGCCGCTACCGGTGTGGGTCAGCACTGCACCGTTTTCCCAAACGATCCCCATGAACAACTCGGCGAGCCGATCTAATGCGACCGTCTCGAAGCGCCGACCGGTGACTAGGAACAGCGCATGGCCCATGGCACGACAACGCTCGAGCGCTTGCTCCAACGCGGGAGGAACGACCCCGTCAACGGCGAGCGTCCCGTCGAAATCGAAAGCCATCACCCGGCGATACATCGATACCTCGGGCCTATTGGCGAATCCTGGACGCTGAATGCAGAATGCCGGATTGCGTCATTCCGACCATTCATGATTCCTCATTCATCATTTTCGGATACCCACCAACACCCGGTGCGCGCTAATGGCTTTCAAGGTTCGCATCACATCCTCGTAGGAAAGTTCCGGCGCTTTCTTGCCTTTCGTTTCTTCCGCATTCAACACCAAGTCGTTGATCGACAGCATGCCCTGGAGGATGCCGTCCTCGTCGACCACGGGGAGCCGTCGGACTTTCTCGCGCTTCATGATATCGAGCGCGGTGTGAACATCGTCGGTGGGACGGCATGTGTGGGCTTTTCCGGACACGGTCTCCCACACTGTGATTTCGGCAGCTGGTTTGTTTCTGGTGGCTGTGGCTATGCAGATGTCACGGTCGGTGATCACGCCCAGGACTTTTCCCTCCACATTGAGCACCGGCAGGACACCGCAGTCGCTGTCCCACATCATCTTGGCGACCTCGGCCAGATTCGTATTGGGGCCGCAGCACTGCACATCCCTTGTCATGATGTCTTGAACTTTCATGATCTCCCTCCTCTCCGCGCGTGTAAAGCTGCCCGCGCTGTCTCACAATAGATGCCGGGCGAAGAGCGCCTGCGGCGTCATCGTTCCCGCTTCAGGCGAACGAACTGTTCGCCGCCGCACTCGGGGGCATACTGTGGGCCCCTTGAGTTTGCCCTGCAGCTTGTACGAGTCGGGCTCATATTCCTGGACGGTCCGATCGCGCCGGACACCCAGTCCTGCAGGGGTCTTCACCGTCGGCGCCATAACAATTGGTTCTTCCCACTTTGAAAATGGCTGACGGCCCGTTGCGAGCAGTTCGTTTGCAAAAACACTAGCCGATCCTTGGCGCCGTTAGCTGTTGCTGCCCGCTACCGGCTGTGTTCCGCGTCGGGCGGCGGTCTCATTCAGGCGCTCGGCTCCCGCGGTGTGAGCGCAGCGCCTGTCCTGCCAAGTCCAGGTAGCGGATCACGTCCGCATCCTCAACCTGGGTGAAATCGGCGTAATGCCAGCCGACCGCGAAGAACGGCTCCGGTATCTCCAATACGACCAGCTTGTCGACCTTGCGCGCCACCTCCTCAAGCGTCTCGCGCGGTCCGACCGGGATGGCACCGACCAGCCGGCGCGGCTTCAAGTCCCGTATCGCATTCAACGAGGCGAAGAACGTGGCGCCCGTAGCGATGCCGTCGTCCACGAGCAACACTGTCCGGTCGGTGAGCATCGGCATGTTCCTCCCTTGCCGATAGAGCGCTTGCCGTCTGGCGATCTCTTCCTGCTGCGCTCGAATCACTTTGTCCAGCGCTTCCTGCTCGATCTCGGACAGCGCGATCGCCTCCCGGTTGAGATACAGTGAGCCGGTCTCGCTGATCGCCCCTAGGGCAAATTCAGGATTGTCCGGCGCCCCGATTTTCCTGGTGATGAAGACGTCCAGGGGCAGGCGAAGCGCAAGGCTCATCTGATAACCCACCGCCACCCCGCCCCGTGGTAGAGCGAGGATCAGGGCCGTGGGGTCGTCTCGGTATGCCAGGAGCCTGGCCGCCAAGAGGCGCCCGGCTTCTTCTCGGTCACGAAACACAGTCGTGATCCTGATTGCAGGAGCCACGCGGGCATCCTCGCTTCAGTCGCTCCTGACGCCGAGTGGAAGCTCGCCCGAAACGCCGATGCCGCGATTCGCCATCATCGCGAAAAGGGAGCGTCTGCAGCCGACTGGTTTTTTCAATTTCCGTTCGGTCGTTGGTCAGACGATCAGGCGACTTTCACCTCACTGGCTTTCGCCGTCGCCTTCTCGGACTTGGGTACATGCACCTTCAGCACACCGTCCTTGTACTCGGCGCTGACCTTAGAACCATCGGCGTCATCGGGCAGAGTGAAGCTCCGCATAAAGCTGCCGTCGGCCCGCTCCATGCGGTGATACTTCCTGCCCTTCTCTTCCTTGTCATATATTTTCGTTCTTCCGAAATCGAGAGCACGTTATCCTCGATGGTCAGTTTCACATTTTCCTTCTTCACCTCTCCGCCACCGTCATGGCTTCCCTGTCACCGTCGGCCCGCACGGGTACGCGGCCGAAGAACGTGGCCCGCCGTTTCTCCATTTTTTTCCAGTTCCTTGAACGGGTCCCCACGCGTCTTAAACGGTTCCCATCGCGTGATGGTACTCATAACGCCTTCTCCTTTTGTGGATGAGTGGGTTGGTGGACGACACGTCCGCGCGAGATGCGGACGGTCGTCGCCCTCACTTGGCGAAGCCTTCCGCGTTGTCGTACGCGGCGAATGTCCCATGGCGAGCCGGCGGAAGCAATGATCCGCTTCATGATCGGTCATGGCTACGCGCTTGCTTTCATCTCCTCGGCCGAGCCAGGAAAGGCGGCATAGCCGCCTCGGGCCAGGCGGCAGAGCCGGATCCGACCGCATCGGCTCAGGTGATCCAGTGCCAGGAAGACTTGGTTCCAGGTCAAGTTCGGGCACTGTTGCACGATCTCTTCCAGCGAGCTGCCGGGAGACCGAACGATGACTTCCATGATCTGATCGTCGGACGCGTACGCATCGGACATCGCGCATCCCCCTCTTTGGCGAGGCCTCCTCACGCCATCACCTGTGCATTCGGAGTGCCAGGACAGGGCAACTCCGTGCCAGCACAAGAGCTTTGACGCGACGGGCACTTGTGGGCGTGAGTTTGAACGATGACCGAGCGAACGTGAACGACTGTGGCGTTTGGGGTCAACGGAGGGAGCCGCGCTGTTGCCAATTACCTCAAGCGCGGGTCGCATCACGCGAGAAATGCCTTCCGAAGCCGAATCAGGAAGTCGTTAACAAGGCGCAGATTGGATTGGTGGGCGCAGAGCGCAAGCCGGCGCTGAGCTTCCTGGGTCCAGTACTCGCCCAGATCGATAACTTCTCCAGGGCGGTAGCGCCCCTCTTTGATCTTCCTAATAGTCTCACCGATCGGGGTCTCGGCGATGTGCGTGCTGAACGTCTCTCGCTCTAGCAGTTCGCACAGGTTGTACAAGACACGCAGGTAGGTGGCGGCGTATTTCGCCGGCCGCTCGTCTTTTTTGTCCAGCATCTTCCTGCGTTGGTTCTCGCAGTAATTGATGAACGCATCATAGGCAGTCTGCGGAGACCAAACGTGCGGAAAGAGTTGCCGCAATTCCGCTCCCCACTCATCCATCGCGACGACGGGAGCTACGAAGGTCTCGAGGATCAACGGATGGCATTGGGTGCCGAGGAGGAGAAATTGGCCGACCTCCCAGGCTGTTTCGTCGGCTGCTTCCTTCATCATGCGTACGCCCTGGTACTTGAATCCCAAGCGGAACATTTCTTCGGTCGGAATGACGAAAACGCTCCGATAGTCGGCGTCGCTGCCTGGCTTGGCCAACCCGTGGGCCTGCGATCCAACGAGGACTTTGAGGATTGTCCGATCGGCGACGATTTGTCCCGTTACCATCTCAACGTCGGGCTGTCAGTTGTTCAATGCACCCGTTCAACGATGCGTACTTGGGATAGTCTGCCTCAGGAATTTCGACACGAAACATCTTGTGCAGGGCGATAACAACGTTCAAAAACTCCATCGAGTCGATGGTCCAACCGATCACGGAAGTTCGCGTCCGGGCTCAGCGACTTGAGGTCGGCCTCTGGCGCAATGTCGCCGAAAATGCGGAGCACGGCGCTTTTCACTTCGCCTGGACTTGGCCGTTCACGATCCAGGGCCGTTCGACGATTTTGCCGAATCCTACCAGCGCCACCTGCGGCGGGTAAATGACCCCCAACGCGGTCTCGACGTCTTGTTCCCCGAGACCGGTGACGGTAATTGTAGGGTCCGACAGTTCCGACCCTCGCAATGTCTCGGCACGGGCGCGTACGACCAGGTCTTGCAAGTTCTGCATCCGCTCGCTCAAGCTTTGCTGGTCCGTATAAGGAAGGGCCGGCGCGACGAGACTGCCTTGCCGCAAGGAAATCGCCCCACCGACAGGGATGTCCTGACCGGGAACGCCCATGTCTCCTTTCCACACGGCATTGAGCTCGGGACCTAGTGGAAAGCCAGAGCGACAGCCTTGAGCGGAGCACGCTGTACAGGAACTGGTCTGTGACCGGTAACCACGCCAGAGTCTGGCTCATGTCGATCGTTGTGCTCACGTAGTAGTGGGGGATTTCCCGTTTCGACCGGGTCATCGCAGCCGCGATGGCCTGTCGCATCCAGGATTGGCGGTCAACAGTTTCGCGGCTTGCGGGGCTGCCTCTCCAGCTTTGACCCTCATGCTGCGGGCCTCCGCTGCGTGACAATGTCTTCCCGACCGATTGCGCCTCTCGGACCGGTGTCCTGCACGGTGGACAGGTCGATGCTGAGGTCGGCCGCGAGTTGTTTGGCCGCGGGGGAGATGCGGAGGCGTGTTGGTTCAACAGACGGAGGAGCCTGAGCCGCGGAGGTCATCTCTTCACCGCGAGCTTCCGCCTTCGGGCCTCGCGCCGGTCGTTCTTCCCGAATGATGGCCATGGCCGTGCCAACGGGAACCTTGGCGCTGGGCTGAACGAGCAGTTGTTCGATGGCGCCGGTTGTGAAGGATTCGATCTCGATGGCGGCCTTGTCGGTATCGACCACGGCGATGATCTCGCCCTTGGTCACCCGGTCACCAACGCTCTTGTACCATTCGATGAGCGTGCCGGCGCTCCGCGCCGAGCACGGGCATGACAAATTCAGCCATGTCTAGAAGTCCGTAAAACGGGAAGTGTCAAGCTGGACGCGCAACTGGTCGGCCCTGGCCCGCGAGAGACACGCGACAAGCGGCGAACGACGAAGGAGCCGACCAGTGACGGATGACGACGCAAGTCTTCCCTTCCCCACTATGGCACGAACGGTCTGTCTGAATGATCGTGACGACCTGCAGCAGCGCCGCGTCCTCCAGGTGTTGGGGATAAGGAATCGGCACTTCGGCGCTGCAGACGCGCGCGCCAGTCCGTTGAGATCGTAAAAGGCGCCTTCCATGATCCGTGCACTGATTTCCGCCGCGAAACTGCCCGTCCGCCAGGCCTCGTCGCCCACCACGGTGCGTTGGGTTCTTCGGACCGAGGTCAGGATCGCCACCGAGTTGTTGACGATCTGATCCAAGCCCACAGGCGGAAATTGACCGTCATGATCTCCACGATCGACCTTATCCCTCCCAGCGCTGCGCCGATGCCAGCACTGACAAACGTGTTCTCCGACAGCGGTGTGTCACGGATGCGTTCCGGGCCGAACTCTTCCCACAGCCTTTTGCTGCAGGCGTAGGTGCCGCCGTAACGTCCGACGTCTTCCCCCATCAGAAAGACGCGCGGATCGCTCTGCAGGGCCTCGCCCAACCCGGCGCGGACGGCTTCGCTGGATGTGACGTTCATCTAGTCTACCGCCGCTAGTTTGCCGACGAAGTCGGCATGTAGACGTCCTTCTCCAGGTCTTCGACCGGCTCCCAAGGACCTGCTTCGACAAAAGCGACCGCGTCATCGATCTCGGTGGCGAGGGCGTCTGCCATCTGCTGGACATCGTCGTCGGTGAGCCATCCTGATTCGCTGAGCCGTTTTTCGAACGTGGCGATGGGGACCCGCCGTTTCCATGCCGCGACTTCTTCTTTGGTTCGATAGAGTTCGGAATCGTACATCGAATGGGCGCAGAAGCAGCAGGTGTGGTACTCGAGCAGATAAGGACCGTTGCCTTCGCCGAAGAAGCAGGCGGTGCCTCCCTTGGGGTTCCCCTTTGTCGAGGGGTGGGAAATAGGAGGGAGAGCTTCTGCGCGAGCGCAAGCCCGACCGCGATAGGGAGTCCGCCGCCGACGATGGCAAGGCCGCCGTAAAACTCCCGGGAGGCACCAAAGAAATGCATGGAGCAGCCGCGGCCGAGCCGCAGCCGTTGGCTTCTCCGTACAACTCCGTCATCAAGGAGTCCATCGGCTTGCCGCGGACCAGGGCATGCCTGTGCTCGCGATACGTCGCCACAACGGCGTCCTCTACCGTGAATGCCGGCAACGCTCCGGCCGCCACCGCCTCTTCGCCTATGTACTTGCCTTCAGCAATTGGCGCATGATCTTCCCGCTGCGGGTCTTCGGCAGACCTGGCAAGAACTCGATCTCTTTCGGGGCGACGACTGCGCCGAGCCGCGCGGGCGAACCCTAGCAGCTCGCGACGGAGCGCTCGCTCGGCTCAAAACCCGTCTTTGAGTGAGACGAGCGCCTTGACGAGTTCCATGGTGACCGGATCCGGTTTCCCGATGACGCCGGCCTCCCTCACGGCCTTGTAATCGAGCAGGACGCTTTCGACTTCAAACGGACCAACGAGATACCCTGACGTCTTGATCACATCATCGGCCTGTCCCACGAACCCGCAAGTAGCCGTCGGCGTCCCGTTTCGCCAGGTCGCTGGTGAGGTACCAACCGCCGACGAAGCATTTCTTATTTTCTTTCTTTATAGCGCTTCGGTTCGCGCCAGTACGATCCAAACAGGGAGGGCCAGCCTGATCGCAGGGCGAACTCGCCGTGGACGCCGGGTTCTTCGATCACGTCTACATCACCCGTGTCGGTCCGGCGGACGATGGCGGCCTCGATGCTGGGTAGAGGGCGACCCGTGGATCCCGGCTGGATGTCCATCGCAGCGAAGTTGGCGATCATAATCCTGCCGGTCTCGGTCTGCCACCAGTTGTCGTGGAACGGCAGCCCAAACGCCTGCTGTCCCCAGGCGACGGCCTTCGGGTTGAGGGGTTCGCCGACGCTGGCGAGAAAGCGGAGCGAAGTCAGGTCGTATTTGCGGACAAGATCCCCACTGGCCTTCATTCATCATGCGGATGGCGGTGGACGCGGTATACCAGACCGAACCCCGGTGGTCCCGAAGCACACGGTACCGGCGTTCTACGTCGAAGGCGACGACGCTTGTCACGCCGTTCCTCAGCGGCGCAATGAGGCCATAGGAGGTGCCGGTGACCCACCCCGGATCGGCCGTGCACCAGAAGATGTCATCCTGTTGCAAGTCTAAGCCAAACTTCCCGGTGATGTGATGCGTCGCGACCGCCTGGTGGACATGGACGGCGCCCTTGGGCGTGCCCGTGGTCACCGCTGGTGAAATGCAGGAGCGCTATGTCTTCCGGATCCGTCTGATCGATGGTGAACTCCATCGGGAAGCAATACCCGGATGCCGACGACCTTGCGCTCGTATAAGGTTTCGGTTGTCATCAACACCTTGGCCTGACCGATCGTCATCCGCGTCCGGATGGGTTCCGGATCAAAGGCCGAAAACAGGGGGCAGAAGACACTGCGGTTCTTCAACGTGCCGAGCGCAGCAATGTACAGCATCTGGGATGCGGCTGGCCAACGCATAGACACGGTCGCCTTTCCCGATCCCCTGGTGCCGCAGGAAGTTGGCGAAACGGTTCGCCAGTTCGTCAAGCCAACGGTACGAGTACTCCTTGACGACGCCATTCTTGCCAAGCCAACGCAAGGCCAGATGGCCGGCACGAGGGCCGCCTGCGTGGCGGGTTACTGCTTCGGATATTCAGGCCCCGATTGTCCGGAAGCCCACCCAGTTCGCGTCGCGCTTGTTCCCATTTTCTGCTCGGCTGCCAACTCATGAGGGGGGCCATACCCAAGCACGGGTTCTGCAAGCGATAGGCCATAGGACGGTCGTGGTCGATGCGGAGAAGATGTTGAAATTCCAGTGTCCTGCGACCGATCCTTCCGAAATTAATTTTCTGTGTCTTCTGTAGCATTATTCGTCACTGAGAAGTCGGTGTACGTGGACATTTGCACCAGGAGGCTGCATAGAAAAAAATAATGGGCGGTGAGTAGCTGTCGTGAATGCAGCTCTCGGCCGCCCCCCGAATCCTTTCGCTCGCCGCCCGCTCTAACTAACTGGACGGACGCTATTCAAAGACGACCTGCGAAATGAACGGAGGTGAACCCTATGACTGGTTCGATGATTGATGGAACACTGGCGGTTGCCGGCCTCTTCGTTACCCTCATAACGATGGTGTGGAGTCTCTTGGTGAGCAACACGGTCGAGGCCATGCAGGTGGCTGGTGAAAAGGCGGCGGCGCTGAACCGGGCCGCCTGAGATGTGTTCCCCTGAACCCATGAACCGAGGAGGAGAACTGGGTGTGTGAATGACGAAGGGCTCCGCCCCCCTCGGCTGAAAGGGTGGATGGACATTTGACGATGCAAACGATGACAACGGAGTTAGCAACATGGTGAAAGAGACAGAGATGGTCAAAGAAAAAGCGGATACGATGGTCGATCGCGATCAGTGCCGGCGGTGCGGAGGTTTGATGGTTACAGAATCCACCGGTGATCCGTTCACATCCGGCTTCCGGTGCGTGATCTGCGGTGAGCGGATCGATCCGGTAATCCTCGCCCATCGCAGACAGCAAGCGATGCGTACGGAGGCTGAAAAGCTGTTTGCGGGAAGCGACGCCCGTGCGAACTAACTCGAGCCTTTCTGTCTTTCCTGGACGTTACCGTCGGTCCTCCCGGACCACCCCAAAGAGGTGTTCCGCAACAGTGATCGGGTGGTGATGGCCTACACTTCTTTCTGTAAAAGTGCGTGGAGTCGGGTGCTCTGCGTGTACGGCCATGCGGGAGACAGGGCAGAAACTCCTGCGGCCTCGGGTCGAGGGAGCCCGAGTCTTCCGACATGAGCTGACCGCCCACGGGCTGGAGGCGCCGTTGCGGGGATCTTCGATGGCTAGCCCGGTCTGCGTAAGGCGCAGCGAGAGGTGTCCCCCGCGCCCTTTCCCAGCGGGGTCAGGTCCATAAGCTGTGCAACACCTGGCCACGCGGCCGCAGGCGGCACGGGCGCAGCCCAAGCCGATCATCCAGCAGCTCTTCCGTAAGGCCTGGCCCGGGGCCATGTGCTGCTCGCCCGCTGGCAGGCCCGCTATCCGGCGGCGCTGGCGGGTCTGGAGCAGGCTCTGGAGACCCACCCCGTGTATCTGTGTCCCAAGGAGCCTCACACGAGTATCCGGACCCCGAATCTGCTCGAACGCACGGTCGGGCACGGGTGACGCTGCCCGAAGGCGATCCCGCGGTTCCCCATGGAGACCGCCTGTCGGAAACTGGTGTTCGCGAGATTGCTTACGGCCTTGCAAGACTGGCGCGGGTTGCGGATGCCCCCGCACCTGCTGCGGGAGTTGGATGCCATCCGCCACGGGTGGTATCCGGTGCAGCGGCAGGTGGCGTGCTCATCACGGCCGGAGTGAGCGCCGCCGTGGTCACTTTTACAGGAAAAAGTGATCTGACCGATTGGGTTGTGACTGTGGTGGAACGCAACAACGGCCATCGAGGAGTGAGCCGCATAATGTGCGGTAGTGGGCCGCTCCTATCCGCTTCAGCCACACCGGGCTTGCGCATTGCCCTATGATCTGCGCGAATTGGGGGGATCATGATGATCTGTCACGGCGTGGGAGGAAGGCATGAACCAGAGGACCGGTTTCAAGAATATGCCCAAAAGGCAGGCGAAGAAGTTTACTAAGCTCAAGATCAAGAACGCGCAACAGAAGGTCCTGAAGCAAGCCACGCGCCTGCAGGGTGTCAGACCACGGATGAAAGGCGTTGAGTGGGAGAACCCGGCCTAGCCATGATCGAGATCGATGGTTCCCGCTACTCCGGCAGCGGCACGATCGTCCGCCAGGCGGTGGCCTTTGCGGCGCTCACCGGCCGGCCTATCCACATCATCAATGCGCGCGTCCGCCGGCCTAATCCGGGGCTGCGACCGCAACACATCCGCGTCGTGGAGGCGATCCGAGAAGTGGTCAACGGGACAGCTGAGGGTTTGGCACCGGGGTCCCAAGAACTGTGGTTCAAACCTGGCCGCCTAAAAGCGGAACGGAGGTATGTGTGGGACATTGGAACGGCAGGTTCGACCACGATGTTGGGTTTGGCGCTCCTTCCTGTGTTGGCGTTTGCACCCACCCCTGTCTCAGTCGAGTTGCGAGGCGGGCTGTTCCAGGATTTCGCCCCGTCGGTCTTTCATCTCCAATACGTAGTGGCGCCGCTGTTGAAGCGGATGGGGTTGGGAGTCGAAGTGAGGATGGAACGGCCAGGCTATGTGCCGAAAGGGGAGGGCATTCTGCGCTTGACTGTGGTTCCACCGCAGATGCCCCTCCAGAGTGTGACCCTGGAAGAGGCCGGTGCCGTCCGGCGTATCTGGGGAATCGCTCTTGCCTCGCATTTGCGTGAGCGGAGGGTGGGTCAGCGGATGGCCATGGCTGCGAAGCAGGTGCTAGAGCGTGCCGGTTACGGCGCTGAGATCGAAGAGCGAGACGATACGGCATCGCTCCAACCAGGGGCGGCGCTTGCACTTTTTGCCGACTTAGAGGGTGAGGTCCGTCTGGGAGCGGATCAAGCTGGGGCCCTCAGACGAACCGCCGAGTCGATCGGAAGCCATGTGGCGACGCAGCTTCTGGAGGATCTGCGGGCAGGAGCCACACTGGACCGGTTCGCCGTGGATCAGGTGGTGCCGTTTGCGGCGCTGGCAGAGGGAGAGAGTCGATTCCTGGCGCCGGCCGTCACGGAACATCTGACGACCGGCGCCTGGCTTGTCGAACAATGTCTCGGTGCGAAGGTCAAGATCGACGGGCGTCTCGTGTGCGTGTCCGGAGTCGGGTTCACGGGCTTCGCCTCGATCACTGAAGAGCGAAAACCCAGTCGCTGATCGCTATCACTCGGTTGATTCGCCGTCGGGCGTGGTTATTTCTAAACCTAGAAAGGAGGTGTCGGAAGCTTACGCATGGTTAGCGACCCAGAAGCTTTCATGACTCGCTCTTGTGCAGCCAACGTGCCACAGGGCATCGCTTCCGTGCCAGTCGCGGGATCGACATCCAAGGTACGCGCTATCCACTCCCGGTGCCGTTAGGCACGGCCGTAGAACCGAGCCCTTGAAGAGGAGGCGCGGGGTAGCCAGCCAATTGGGCGACTGGAGGGTTACCGGATGGATCCCGGCCAGGCGACGGACTCGGTGCTCACACAAGAGCGAGCCTTTCTTTGAAAGGCCTCTCTCAAAATCCTTCCCGGTGCTTCATTTTTTAGACTTGCCCAGAGCTCCCACTACATCCTGTCAGAGGTCTAATGTGGAAGCAGAGAAGGGAGTTCTTGGAGGAGGAACCACTTGCGGAACTTGCAGGGAATAGGGGCTGCGCAAGCCGCTCAGGTTACCGGCACAAAAACAAAGCGGAGGCAGGTTTAGAGAGCTTCACATGCAAATGTGGAGATCTTGGAGAGGTTTTAGGCTTCCCAGCCAGTGCTGGGCCTGCACACCGCCTCTGCGCTCGATCTCATGCTTCGGAGTGTTGCTCTCACCGAAACCTCCGCATGATTAAATTAAGACCGGCTCACGATTTGATCAAGGGGCCTGATGCTACAGTCGCCATTCCTCATCTGTGGCGTTTTAGGACTGGTGGAGCCGTGTTCCCTAAAAAGAGAAAGGTGAGACGGACTCGCAGCCGTGCCGCAGAACGATTAGGAAGGTATAGACCACCGCCCATTATCTAGGAATCTCAAGGTTCTGTTGGCATACATGATGCTTGGTCATGAGCTTAACCGGTAGGACGACCACATGCATATTCTGATCGCGCTGGATGAGTCCCGGTATGCGGACACGATCATTCGCTGGATGAGAACGTTTCCACACTACCCGGAAACGCGGTTGACCCTGGCTCATGTAATGGAACCGCTTGACGTCCCTGAAGCGGTCGGTAGCTACGGGCAGGACCTTGTCAGGAAACATCGCCTAGCCTCGGCTGAGGCGCTTTTGGCCAGGGCTGTGAAATGGTTGGGGCAGTCGTACCGGACCGTCGAGGCCGTCATCCGGGAGGGACTGCCAATCTATGAGCTTCTGAAACTGCTGCGCGAGGAGAGGCCCGCCATGGTCGTCGCCGGTACACGCGGGTTGTGGGCGGCCAAGGGCCTGGCGCTGGGGAGTGTATCTCAGCGGCTGCTGCAATACGCTCCGTGTTCAGTGCTATTGGTTCCGTTCAAGGTCAAGCCCGCCAAGCGGTTTAAGGTACTGGTAGCTACTGACGGATCTCCCGGCGCGAAAGAAGCAGCCAGGTTGGTGGCGGGATTGCCGGATATCCGACAGATCATGGTGTTTGGCGCGGTCCGGCCGTTTGATCAAGGCGACTTGGCGGGCCAAGAACTGTCCGAGGCTGAGTCCCGCAAAGTCCGTGCCGAGATCATTCGGAACCGGCGCGAAACAGCGCGCCGAGCTGTAGAAGAAACAGCGGCAATGCTGCAGGGGGGTGGGGCATCTCTCAAGACACGTCTGGCGTTAGGCCACCCTGCGCGAGCGATTTCCAAAGAAGCCGAACGAGGCCGGCATGATCTGCTGGTTGTCGGCTCCAGGGGATTGACGGGTATGACCGCCATCGCGATGGGAAGTGTCTCCATAGCTGTGGCGCAAACGGCGACCTGTCCGGTCCTCGTCGTGAAGCCATCCATTCCGGCGACGGAGTCCTCTCGTTGAGGAGGCGGTTGCTATGGCGCTGACTGTCGTCACGGTCGCCGTGCGAAAACCGGAGGCTGTCAATCTGATTCTGGGCCAGGCCCATTTCATCAAGACCGTCGAAGACCTGCACGAAGCGCTCGTCACTGCCGTGCCGAACATTGCGTTCGGCTTGGGCTTCTGCGAATCCTCGGGACCTTGCCTCGTCCGATGGAGTGGAACGGACCAGGAGCTGATCGAGCTGGCGCGGGTTAATGCTCAGGCGATTGGAGCGGGACACAGTTTCCTCATTCTCCTAGGGAACTGCTATCCCATTAACGTGCTCCCGGTCGTCCGCCAAGTCCCCGAGGTGTGTCACATTTACTGCGCTACCGCCAATCCGATTGAGGTCGTCCTTGCCGAGACCGAGCAGGGGCGAGGGATTCTTGGCGTGGTGGATGGCCTGAAACCCAAAGGAATCGAACAAGAGGCTGATGTCGCTGATCGGAAAGCCCTACTGCGGCAGTTCGGGGACAAGTTGTAAATGTAAGCAATGGGCCGTGAGTGTTGGGTGATGAAGCGGCCAATCTTCAACGTGCAAAAGCATCGCGCATCACGTCTGCATTACGATTTTCGCCTCGAGATCGGGGGCGCACTCAAATCTTGGGCGATTCCGAAGGGACCATCACTTGATCCGACGGTCAAGCGGCTGGCGGTGGAAGTCGAAGATCATGACCCAGCGTACGCTGACTTCGAGGGAGTCATCGAAGAGGGAAGCTATGGCGCGGGGCCGGTGCTGGTGTGGGACACCGGCTGGTTCGAGCTGGTAGGTCAGGGGAAAGTCGCGCCGTCAGCCGAGGCCATGTGGGCAACGGGAGCACTGGATATCCGCTTGCACGGACACAGGTTGCGCGGCCGGTTTTCGCTTGTCAGGATGAAAGGGCGTCCGCGGCAGTGGCTGCTCATCAAGCAGCGGGACGAAGAAGCTCGGCCCGGTTTTCAGGCGACCGAGGAGTGGACGACCTCGGTGCTGTCGGGCCGCTCGATCGAGGATCTGGAGCGTGAGGTGGCCGCCGGTTCGCTGAAGATGTATCGCTGCGGATGATCAGCGCGGCGGTTCGGGAAGATCTTCATGTTATTTCAACAGGCAGTATCGCCCTTGCCCGCGGATTCGGTGTTGGAGACCGAGCTGCCTTGGAACGTGCTCGCCACAGCCACGGAGAAGGAGCAGCGTCATTTGGCGAGACGACTTCGGCGATTTGGCGATTTCCGGTGGACCAGGTTTCGCGGTGTGTTGGTCAGGTGCGTCGAGGACCAGCCGGCTTTTTTCGAGCAGCTCTGGCGTGAGCTTCCACGATCCGGATATGATCCTCGGGAATGAGTGCGGAATCGGGGCACTCACGCGGGCGCTGCATTCACGGTTCCCCTTCGTCCAGGTCTCGTAAGAATGCTGAGTGAAAGAACGAGCGCAGGAGGTCGTCCATGCGGCGGAGACGTTCGAACGGATCGATTGCGGTTTCACGGAGGCGGTCTCTGCCGCAGTCATCGCTTTCGCGTGCCGCTCATGACACAAGGGGGCGCTTTCCGCGGCGACGTGCCAACCGGCAAGGTCTTATTACGGGACTCATTGCCAGCGTTGTCACGGCCGCAGCGGATTGGGAGACGCTCCCAGATCCGGCGACCTCCGGGTGCCGCCGGCCAACTTGCAAAGCGCGACGCTGCAAGCCCAGTCCGATGAGCAATGGCTGACCAGTATCGAATTTGGTGTAGTCACGAGCCCCATGCACGCATGGAGAGGCCAGCTCAGCGAGCAAGAATTACGGGCAGTCTTATCCTATGTTAGGCGATTGGGTGCGGGCATCCGATAGAAGCTGAGTAGCAGGTGCGGAGATGCGCGCATCGTAACGGGGCCGGGAGGACATGCAGGATGGCGGTGCCCAAACATCTCGAAGAAGCGGCGACTAGACTCCAGGACGCCTCGCTGCGAATCGCGGCGGCCCGCGAGCTTCCATTGACCGCCGAGAACCAGAAAGCGTGGCTAGAAGCCCTGAGCGATTTCTGTGCGGCCTTGGCTGATATCCAGACGTATAACAATGAGTCGGTGCATGAGAAGCTCCACGAATTGGCTGCACGGATAGGGTTGCGGCAGTTTCCCGCCAAAACCTGAGCGCCTCTTCCCGCAGCGGCATCGGAGAGCCTGTTGCCGGACTGCTTGCAAGCGCTTATCTTGTCTTGAAGAACACGGACAACTTCGTTGATCGTCGTCCATCAACTTGGGCTCGGCGATTCGGTGGCAGCCGGCTGAATGCGTGCGGACCGGCCAAGCATGAGCCGTATACCCTTTCGCTTTCGTGGCGATCCGATTCCGAACTGACGGATGCAGATGGCGCAAGCGAAGGCGGGATCCCGACCGGCAACGGCGAATCTTTAAGGCTATTTATTGGCTCTTATTTGTAGGAGCTATGGCGGGAAGTGTGATGGACCCCGTTCGCTAGCGACTGCGTTGAGTTGATGAAGGGAGTTGGTATCACGATGAGAATCTGGAACAGCGTGACGATGATCCAGAAAATAGGATGGACTGTTTCGGTCGCTGGACTATTGCTGTGGGTGGGGACAAACTGGGCAGGCGCCGGTCTCACTGGCCGGATTCTGGTGGCCGGCTATGGTCCGGAGCTGCCGATGGTTGAAGAACTGGGCCGGGCCTTTGAGAAGACTCATCCCGGTACCGCGATCGAATTCGAATGGGACAGGAATCTCAAGGCGGCGGAGATGGTCAGATCCGGAGACGCACAGATTGCTGTGACGGATTACGAAGAGTCTGGTTTGAAAGCGACTCCGATTGCGTGGGATGGGATCGCTGTGGTGGTGAATTTCTCCAATCCGGTCAAGGAACTGACAAAAGATCAAATCCGGGATCTGTTCACTGGGAAAATCAGGCGTTGGTCCGAATTGGATGGGGCGGATAAAAACGTCGACGTCATCCATCGCCCGCCTGACCGCAATGTGCGGCGTGGGCTTGAGTCGTCATTGGGAATCCAGGGTGGTCACGTCGCCTCCGGCTCGCTCGCACGGTCGGATCAGAAAGCGCTGAGCATCGTGTCAGGCCGGGACAATGCTGTCACCTACGTGTCATTGGGCGAAGCGTTGAAGGCGATGGAAGATGGAGTGCCGATCCGAATCCTGCCTGTCGACAAGGTCGAACCTGGAGAACCGACCGTGAAGGACGGGCGTTATCCTATCCGCCGTCCGGTTTTGTTTCTGACCACCGTACACCCCGACCCGTTGACGGAGGCGTTTGTGGCCTTTGCGCGTTCACCGGAAGGCCAGAAAATCGTGAAAAAGATGTTCGTGCCCTATACGCCTCCTGAGCCTCAGCGCGTTCAATCCTCCCGCCCCGGCTGAGGAGCGAGTCAGCATGCGGATTGCGTTAGCCGGGGACGTCATGCTGGGCAGGTTGGTGGATGAATCGGTCATCCGCAATCCGGCCAGCTCACCGGCGTCGATCTGGGGCGACGTCTTGCCCGTGATGCGGGAGGCGGACTACCGACTTGTCAATCTCGAGTGCGTCATCAGCGTCCGAGGCCAGCCCTGGCACCCCTTTACAAAGGCGTTCCACTTTCGCGCTCACCCTCGTGCGATTGAGTTCCTCCACGCCGCCAAGATCGACTGCGTCACCCTGGCGAATAACCATGTTCTGGACTATGGCGCTGATGCGCTGCTGGACTGCCTGGCGTTGTTAGACCGGGCTGGGATCGCTCGGTGCGGGGCTGGTTTGAACCTGAACGAGGCGTCGGCCCCGGCATGGCTTCACTCGCCGCAAGGCCGGTTGGCCGTGGTTGCAGTGACCGACAATGAACCGGACTGGGAGGCTGGTCCGGAGAACCCCGGCGTCCATTTCATCGCCTACGATCGGCGCGGTCTGCTCGAACCTCATCGGTCCCGTCTTGCCGATGTACTCGCGCGGGCCCGCGAACAGGGCGACTTCGTGATCGTCAGCGCCCACGTCGGGCCAAACTGGGGGGCGCCGTCTGCGGCAATGCGCGCCCTAGCGCGGGAGGTCGTCTCGCTCGGTGCAGATTTCTACTGGGGCCATTCCAACCACACGCCGCAAGGGATCGAGCTCTTTCATGGCCGGGTGATTCTCTATTCGGCCGGAGATTTCATCGACGACTATGCGGTGGATCCCGAGGAACGCAACGACCTGTCGTTTCTGTTCACAGTCGAAGTAGAACGGAGACAGGCTACACGCATTCGACTGCATCCGGTTCGGATCGAGGAGTTCGGTGTCAAGCTCGCGCGGGGAAATGAAGCGGAACTTGTGAGCGGCCGCATGCGAGCCAAGTGTGCGATGTTCGGCACGGAGGTCGAGTTTCAGAACGGCGTCGGCACGATCATGGTAAGCTGACGGTCTACACGTTCTTGCTCAGCATTCCGCTTGCGACCATGCTGCCTGACTTGTTTCTCTCTCCGATGATCGCGGTTCAAAAATCGCTCCACACTCCTTACAAATTAACTTTCCAGTCTCATGCCCATCCGGTGTTCGGTACTCGTCAACCAGCCGAGCGTGGCTGCACCGACGCGGGACCTTCCGCGCTTTCAGCAAAGCGTTATTCCCGGCCTGCTTGGTCTGATTCATAAGTTTCTCCTGCCTGCACCGCAACGCAGCGCTTCGTTCGTCTGAGGTGACGGCACTACCTGCCGGTGTTGGCCAGGTTAGCGTAGTCGTTTGCTGCGACGATGTCCTGTTCAGCTTGCTTTGGGAGTCCGCTCCAGTAGACCTCTTCGAGTTTCCATTCGGCCTCCTCCTGGCAACGGGGGCAGGAGATCGTCAATGTAAAGCCTCCCCGGTATTGATTTTGGGTTCGTTGCCCGCATGCCGCGCACATGATAAAGAGGGACGTGTCGTAGGTAAGGACATGGATGCGTAGCATTCCACACCTCCCTTTCTGAGACCTATGGTCTTCTATGGAGCCTTCGGTTCAGCTTAGTTGAAATCGGCCCGACCTGCGGGAATGAGGAAGTGAATCTTTGGTTCAGTTCTTGTGAATTGGTTCTGGAAAACAGGTGAATCACTGATACCCATACTCCACTTGAGGATTCTGTACAAGCCACTACATACCGGTGTCTCATGTTCCTGCCATCCCTGTATATGGGGTCTATATGGAGCCATGGAATCATGGAATACAGGGAATATTCGAGTTCCTCACCCGGTCCGGTGCATGTCGCCTCGTCGGGCGGAGACTTGCCAGACCAACGCCCGTCAGGTTTGACCATGCAGTGTCGTCCCGCGCCTCGTCTTCTTACCTTCGCAATTCTCCCACCTGTCGCAGGGAAGCCCGGCGGGAGTAGATTATTAATTGATCGCTCGCCGAAAGTGGGATGCCGCCGGTGAGCCGGCTTGGGGTGTCCATCCGCACAAAGGAGGCTCCAGCGGTCATGTGAAACGCTGGAGACTCACGCCGTGCAAAGCCGATGGAGTGACGACAAGGCCGCGCATCTGGAAGGGCTGGAGGCACTGGTGTATGCCACACGGACGATCGGAGAGGAGCCGCGATTGGTGCTCTGGGGCGGCGGCAATTCATCCGCCAAAGTCGACACGACGGACCATTGCGGGCGGGACATTCGGGTTTTGTGGATCAAGGGTAGCGGTGCGGACATGCGGACGATCACGCCGAATCAGTTCACCCCGCTTCGCCTCGATGACTTGTGTCTGCTTATGGGACGGGACGCGATGTCGGACGAAGAAATGGTCGCGTACCTCGATCGCTGCATCTTGGACCCTCGTGCGCCCAAACCGTCCATCGAGACATTGCTGCATGCCTTTCTCCCTGCGCCGCATGTTTACCATACGCATGCCGATTCCATCTGCGCGCTGACGGACACCTCGGATAGTGCGAGCCTGATCCGCACGGTGTACGGCGACAACGCGGAATGGATTCCTTACGTCAGGCCGGGATTCCGGCTGGCCAAGCTGGTCGCGGAAGCCTATCGGCGAAGACCAGGGGTGCGTGCCGTCATCCTCGACAAGCACGGCTTGGTGACTTGGGGCGATACCCCGAAGGAAGCCTATCTATGCACGATCGAGATCGTCTCACGAGCCGAACGGTTTATCCGCCGCGCCCGAGCGGGCCGTGACCGCCAGCCGGATTTGCCGCGGGTGATGTCGGCGCCGGCCGAGCGGCGTTCCCTGGCCGTTCTCCTGGCGCCGATTCTCCGGGGCGCGTTGAGCCGAAACCGTCGCGTTGTGCTGCACTATGACGACAGCCGAGCGGTACTTGAGTTCGTCAACGATCCTCGCGCACGGTCGCTTTCGCAGGTCGGGCCGTTCACGCCGGATCACCTTCTCCATACCAAGGCCAAGCCCTTGTTCTTGCGGCTTTCCCCCTCGTGCGATCAGGGATCGATCGAGCGGGAAGTCGGGCGAGCGGTCGACCGCTACCGCCGCGACTATATCCGATACTTTGAGCGCTACCGCTCGCCGGGCGTTACCATGCTCGACCCCCACCCGCGGGTTATCCTGGTTCCCGAGGTCGGCATGTTTACCACGGGCAAAGATCGCCGGGCGGCCCGTATTGCGCACGATCTGTACTCCCATACGATGCGTGTGATCTGCGAGGCTTCCGCGATCGATGCCTATCGATCCCTGTCGCCCCGGGATCTCTACGAATTCGAGTACTGGCCGCTCGAGAACTTCAAGCTCACCCTGCTGCCGTCGGAAAAACAATTGTCCCGGCGGATCGCGTTGGTGACCGGCGCAGCCGGTGGGATCGGACGGGCGATTGCAGGCCTGTTGGTCCAGGAGGGGGCGTCGGTGATCCTGAGCGATCTGGATTGGGGCAAAGTGCGGGCCCTGTCCGAAGAACTCAATAGGCAGTCTGGTGAAGAAAACACGGTCGCGATCAGGATGGATGTCACCCGCGAGGACGAAGTGGTCGAGGGATTCAGCAGGGCGATCCTGGCCTACGGCGGGCTGGACATCCTGGTATCCAATGCCGGGATCGCGCGGAGCGCTCCGGTCGATCAACTCACGTTGAAGGACTGGAACGAGACCCTGGCGGTGAATGCGACAGGGCATTTTCTGGTATGCCGGGAGGCAATGCGGATCTTCAAACGGCAGGGGCTCGGCGGAAGCATCGTCGTGGTGGCGAGCAAGAACGCGCTGGCCCCGGGCAAGCATTTCGGTCCTTACTCGGCCTCAAAGGCGGCGCAGGTGCAATTGGCACGCATCCTGGCCCTTGAAGGTGCGGACTATGGTGTGCGGGTCAACATCGTCAATCCTGATGCCGTGTTCGAGGGGTCCAGCCTGTGGTCCGATGCACTTCGGCGGGCCCGCGCGGCGGCGTACGGAATTCCCGTAGAGACCATCGAGGCCTATTGTGTGTCACGCAGCCTCTTGAAGGTCAAGGTCCAGCCTCAGGATGTGGCTGAAGCCGTCTTGTTTTTGGCCTCGGACCGATCCGCTAAGACCACCGGCGCCATCCTTCCCGTCGACGGTGGCGTGAAGGAGGCGTTTCCCCGCTGAGCCGCCGCGTCCATCGTCAATCGTGCGACGTGAAACCTGGTAGAATCCTTGCGGTTCAAGAAGCACGGTGACGACGAACGCCCCCGGCTGCTCTTCAGGCCAGATAGGCTGCGACGATGCCGGAAAGCACGATGCCGTCGAAGGTGCCTGCGCCACCGATGCTGGCCATGCCCGTCGCGATCCGCTCCACATCGCGCAGATGTAGCAGATCGGCGCCGATCAAGGGGCCGAGTACTCCGGCGATGAAGGCGATGGGTGTCGCCTGTTCTGGGGCGAGCATCAAGGCGCCGAGGGCGGCCACGAACGGAGGAACAAACCCCGGCAACGCAATGCCGATCCCTTCCATCGGCTTTGCCAGCCAATAGCACACCGCCGTGTTCATCGCAGTGGTCACGAGCAGGACGGCGATGCTCTGTACTCCTTCCATCAGCAGGTGAGCCGTCTCGTAGGCGGCCAAGCCGACCGGGACGATGCAGCCGCCAACATTCACCGCGATCACGGTCTCCCGCCGCACCCGTCTGAGTCTCGGCCACCACCCGGAGAATCCGAACACAGCGAACGGGTCCACCACGAAGGTCTCCGTCCGGGCAATCCGCTTGACCGGAATGTTGAACGCGCTGCCTGCAATGATCGCGAGCACCAGCAACACGGCGGTCTGCGGTTCTAAGTTCAGCTTGATAAGCGCGGCTGTAAAGAGGTGGCCGAACGCGAAGGGAAGCAGGATAAGCAGAAAAAGAAACAGGAGGAGCGGAAGGCAACCCCAAGGAATCATCATAGGAGGCGGATCGTCCCTTGATCTGCTCCCCATCCTCAACCATCATAGGGAGCCGAGTCAATGAACGAAGGAGGTACATCGCAATGTCGTCAGTTCCAATCCGTCGTGAGCCGACGCCGTCTGGCGCGGTGGGCGAATCGTTCCGCATTAAGATGGTCCAGACCCTCCAGAAGGTGCCCTACGACGTCCGGATGGCGGCGCTCAAGGAGGCGGACTACAACGTACTGCGCCTGCCGCGCGACCGCGTGTACCTGGACTTCGGCACCACCCGCGGCAATGCGGGCCTGACTGACAAGCAATTATCCGCCCTCATGATCGGGGATGAAGCCTACGCCGGGAGTGCGAATTTCTACGCGCTTGAAGGGACCTGTCGCCAGGTCTTCGGGAAACGGTTTACCGTCCCGACCCATCAAGGACGAGGAGCCGAGCATCTGATTCTGCGCGGACTCCTGCGAGCCGGCGACACCGTCCTCACCAACGGCAACCTGGTCACCCTCACCGCCCTCGCCGCAGCTTTGGGCCTCCGCGTCGAGACGCTCTTGGCGGAAGAGGCCTACGATCCTCACGCGAAGGAGGTGTTCAAGGCCGATCTCCCGGTCGATCGATTGGAGGAACGGCTCAAAAGGGGTGCGGTCCGGCTTCTGCTCGTCGGCGCATCCGTGCCGCAGTTCGGCGGTCAGCCGCTGTCGCTGGAGAACCTCGAGGCCTGCGCCACGCTTGCCCGCCGGTATGGGGTGCCGGTGGTCTTGGATGCTTCGATGCTGGCGTCCGGAGCCTTTCTCTATAAGATCAGCCGGGGTATAGGGAGCGGGCTACCCGATCTCATCCGGCGCTATGCGGAAGCCTGCGACATTCTGTACCTGAGCGGGCGCGAAGACGCCGGCTGCCACACGGGCGGCCTCATCGCCACGAACGAGGAGCCGTGGTACGTCATGTTCCGCAGTCTGGTCGTGGTCTACGAAGGGTTGCACACCTACGGCGGACAAGCCGGTCGCGACATGCAGGTGCTGGCTCAGGGTCTCCGGGACATGCTGGATGAAAGCTACTTGGCCTTTCGTCAGCGGAAGCTGGAGTATTTGGCCGGGCATCTAGAGGAAGTCGGCTATCCGGTGCATCGGCCACTCGGGTTGTCCGGCGTGGTGATCGACACGCCAAGCGTCGCAGCCTGCGGTCTCATGGATCTGGGCGGTTGTACGTGGCGCTCCGCCAATTTGGCGGCGTTGTTCTATCTTGTGTCTGGCATCCGCACCCGCCCCTTAGACTGGAGGGCCGTCGGACGGGAGTGCGATCTGCTGGGCGTCTATGTTCCCCGCCGCTGTTACACCGAGCGGCAGATCGACTACCTGATCGAGAGTTTCGAGCACTTGAAACGGTATCGCATCGCTCGTCCCCTCCAGGCCCGCGAAGCCGAGGCGACGGTTCCGGAGTTGACGCGCTTCACGGTTGACGGTCCGTTCATCACCGAGTATCACGATGACTTCGCGCCGACCCACCGGCCGGAACCCTATTTCATCAAGGTTGTGGAGCCCTTCCGGCTCAAGTCTGCAGCGGAGCGGACGCGCGCCATCCGGGACGCGGGGTACAACACCTTCCTGCTCCGCTCCGAGGACATTTATATCGATCTGCTTACCGATTCCGGCACCGCTGCGATGAGCAATCGGCAGTGGGCTATGATGCTCGAAGTCCAGGAATCGGAACTCGGGAGCGCCTCCTCACGCCTCTTCGTCGAGCGGTGCCGGGAAGTGCTGGGCTTCCGGTATATCTTGCCGACGCATCAGGGGCGCGCCGCCGAACACCTCCTCTCTCAGGCCATGATCCGCCCAGGCCAATACGTGATCAACAACATGTACTTCACAACGACGCGGGAGCACCAAGAACGGGCGGGCGGCGTCTTCGTTGATCTGATTGTGGAGGAGGCCTACGACCCTCGGTCGGTCTATCCCTTCAAAGGCGACATCGATCCGAAAAAGCTCGTCGACTTCATCGCGAAGCACGGCGCGGAGCGCATCGCCTACGTGTGTATCGAGACCAACGTGAACATGGCTGGCGGTCAACCGATTTCGCTGGGGATGACGAAAGAAATCTCAGCCATCTGCCGCTACTATCGCATTCCCGTCATCTTCGATGCGACGCGGGTAGCGGAGAATGCCTACTTGATCAAGCAACGGGAAGTGGCCTATGCGAACTGGACGATCAAGGAGATTATCCGGGAGCTAATGGCGCAGGGGGACGGATGCACGATCTCCGCGAAGAAGGATGTGCTGGTGAACATCGGCGGCATTCTCGGCGTGAACGATCCCAGGCTGTACGAACGCTGCGCCGCCTTGTGCGCGACCTTCGAAGGGACGCCCTGGTCTGGCGGGCTGGCCAGCCGCGATCTGGCTGCCATGGCGGTGGGGTTGGAAGAGATGACCGACTATGACTACATCAGCTCACGTGTGGAGCAGGTGCACTACCTGTGGTCGCGGGTGAAAGAAGCGGGAGTGCCGGTGGTCGAGCCGCCGGGCGGGCACGCCGTGTTTCTAGACGCCCAGGCGTTTCTCCCCCACATCCCGCAGGAGGAGTTTCCGGCGCAACGGTTGGCCGCGGCCTTGTACGAAATGGCAGGGGTGCGGGGGATGGAGCGGGGCATCGTCTCCGCCGGGCGTGATCCGTCCACTGGGCGACATCGCGGATCCAAGCTGGAGCTGGTGCGGTTGACCATTCCCCGGCGCGTCTACACGTACAGCCATATGGATGTCGTCGCCGACGGCGTCATAGATGTGTTCCGGCACCGGCAGTGGCTCACCGGGCTCCGCATGGTTTACGAGCCGCCGACGCTGCGTTTCTTCACTGCCCGCTTCGAGCCAAGGTGAGCAACCTATCTCCGCGCGGCCGGTTGCAGACGGAACAAGTGTCCGGCCGCTTTACGGTGCCGGTCGTGGTTGCCGCACCCGGTGATCGCTGGGAAGCAGCTCTCGCACAGCTGAGCCAGGGTGTGTGTTCGTGAGAGATGGCGCCGGCGAAAAACGAATTTGCCCTGGTGCCTCCGCCTGGATGACGCCGGGTCTCGTGTGATTCCCTAGAGGGAGCGGCCCCGTAAGTCCGAGAGGCGGTCGGGCGCGAGGACTGGTCTGAGGTCCCATCGGCGCAAGAAATGGGCGAGGGGCGGAGCGAGCCGTGAAAGGCGCACAGTCATGCCGTGTCAAGCCGCTCCAACTCGCGGCACAGGTTGGTCCAATGGGTGCCGGGCCAGTACACGCGGCCGCATCGCGGGCATCGGAGAAAGTCCTGGTACTGCGCGGCGACGAGTGGTGGAACCAAAAGAGCAGCCTGTTCCTTCGCAAGGGGCTCCAAACGGGCGTTACAGTCGGCGCAGCGATAGGCCGCCTGCTCGTTCGGCTCCAAGCGCAAGCCCAGTTCGTGCTTGAGCTGCCGCAATTGGTCGTGCAGGTGGTCGTCGGTGATCAGTGTATGCCGGCCGCGAAGGATCTTGTGTCGCGCCAGATAGGTGTCGCGGGTCAGCAGCCAACGGTTTTCGCGGAGCGTGCGCCGGATCAGCACGTCGTCGGCGATGGTCCGCTCGTAGGCGGTGTCGTAGCCGAGGATGCGCAGCCAGCGGGCCAGCCGGCCCAACATGGCGTCGGCGAAGAAGCGATGGGGTTGCGAGAGCGGCGTCATCATGATGAGACGCTATTATTGTAGCCTGCGCCTGGCCTTTGCAGCGAGCGGAATGGACAGGCTGAACGTGGTGCCGCCGTTCATCGCGCTGCTGCTCAGCGGATGCGCCTCGCCGGTGGAGGGCCTATGGCCTCCGGCAGCGGACGTTCCCTCGCACACGATCCACGTCTCGCTCGACTCCTGGCATGCGATGATTGCATTCCCCGTTCCCCCCTCCTTTGTTCCTTCTTCGGTGAATGGGGGAAGGAAGGGCGGAGGTGGGTTTGAGGAGTGGGGCTATGCCGAGCGCGCGTGGTATCTGGAAGGGCGGCAGGGAATCGGCGGGGTCTTCCGCGCACTCTTCTGGCCGACCGCAGGAGTGGTGGAAGTGGGGCTTCATGACACCGTGTGGGCAGATCGCACGACGCAGCCGCCGGCTGAGCTCTTCACGTTTCATCTGAGTGATGAGGGATTCCGGCGACTCCGGGCGCACCTTAAGGCAACGATTGCCTCGTATGAGCCGGTTGCCACGGCCGGGCCTTCCCAATTTTATCCCGCGGTGCGCTCGTACCATCTGTTTCACACTTGCCATCAGTATGCCGCCGAGGCCTTGAGAGCGGCCGGCCTGCCGATCGTCCCATTCTGGGCGTTAAGCCGCGGCGCGTTTGCCCTGCAACTCCGCCGCGCGGCGGGAAGCGCCGAGCCACGCCGGGCAGCCGCGTTGCGGCTGAGTTGGTATAATCCGTCGGAACTCCATGATCACAGGCATCCCGACCAAATACTGGCATCGCCTCGATGACGGGCGCATTCAGTGCGACCTCTGCCCGCGCTTCTGCAAGCTGCACGAGGGCCAGCGGGGGTTGTGCTTTATCCGGGCACGACAGGACGACCGCATGGTGTTGATGACCTACGGCCGATCGAGCGGCTTTTGTGTGGACCCAATCGAAAAGAAACCGTTGAACCATTTTCTCCCCGGCACCTCCGTGTTGTCGTTCGGGACCGCCGGGTGCAATCTGTCCTGTCGGTTCTGCCAGAATTGGGATATCAGCAAGTCCCGTGAAGTGGACACCCTGACTGATGAGGCCTCGCCGGAGACAATCGCCCGGGTGGCCGAGTGCCTGGGCTGCCGCAGTGTCGCCTTCACCTACAATGATCCCGTGATTTTCCATGAATACGCCATCGATGTGGCTCAGGCCTGTCGCGCACGCGGCGTCAAAACCGTCGCTGTGACGGCGGGCTATGTGTGCGAGGAGCCGCGCGCCGAGTTCTATCGGCACATGGATGCGGCCAACGTCGATCTCAAGGGCTTCACCGAGCGGTTCTACAAACAGGTCTGCGCCGGCAGCCTCCAGCCGGTGCTGGATACGCTGATCTATCTCAAACATCACACGAACGTGTGGTTCGAAATCACCACCCTGCTGATCCCCGGCGAGAACGATTCGGACCAGGAGCTGGAGACCCTCACGCAATGGGTCGTCGAGCGATTGGGGCCGGACG
Organism: Nitrospiraceae bacterium; assembly: GCA_051293835.1. GTDB lineage: Bacteria > Nitrospirota > Nitrospiria > Nitrospirales > Nitrospiraceae > DATLZU01. Next base: position 48,469 of record JBPKMA010000006.1, read on the forward strand.
TGCCGATCCACTTCACGGCCTTCCATCCGGACTGGAAAATGCTCGATCGGCCTCCGACCCCGGCGGCCACGTTGACCAGAGCTCGCCGCATCGCAATCAAAAACGGCCTGCGCTACGCCTATACCGGAAATGTTCATGATGAAGACGGCGGCAGCACCTATTGTTATCGGTGCGGCCACCGGCTGATCGGGCGTGATTGGTACGAGCTGACGACATGGAATCTCACCAGAGAGGCCGCGTGTCAATTTTGCGCGGCGCCCTGCGCCGGAGTCTTCGACGCCCAACCGGGTTCGTGGGGCGCCCGCCGTGTTCCGGTCAGGTTGAAGGACGTTGTTGAACGAGCCGAGCACCGTCCCGCCGATCGGACCGCCGGACGGGAACCGGATCATGCCGAGGCCTGACTGCCGAGCGACTTCGCGTTTGGCGCGCGGTCCGATGTGGTGCGAGAGAAGAACCGCCCGACGATGAACTTCCGCCCTTCTTCGGCCAACAACAAACCGAGCGCACCGAGCGAGAGCAACGGCCAGACCCACAACGGTAGCGGGGCCGTGCCGACAATCAAATGGCCGAACGGCGAATAGACCAGCAGGCCGAGCAGCGCGATTTCGACCGTGATTCCCCACAGGATGAGCGGATTGCTGAAGAAGCCCAGCCGGAAGACCGAGACCCGCCGCGATCGACAAGCGAAGACGTTGGCGATCTGAGCGACGACGATCGCGGACAACGTCACGGTGGTTGCTTCCCGATAGAGGGGATCGCTCCAGTTCAACGGACTGCCCCACGTCCAGCCATGGGTGGCGAGGTACAGGAAAAAGCCCGTCATGGCCACGGTGGCTTCGATGAGCCCCAAAAAGCCGTAGGCGCGCAGCAAGAGCGCGCGGTTAAGCAGCCGTTCGGTCCGTGGACGCGGCGGCATGTCCATGATTCCCGGATGCGGCTGCTCGGCGCCAAGCGCCAAGGCCGGCAGCATGTCGGTGCCCAAGTCCACCGCCAGAATTTGCGGAACCGTCAGCGCGAGGGGGGTGTGAAGGAAGCCGAAGGCCAGGTAGGGCACGATTTCCGGGACGTTGCTCGACAAGACGTAAGTGACGAACTTGCGGATATTCGCGTAGACGGCGCGACCTTCTTCGATCGCGTTCACAATGGTGGCGAAGTTATCGTTCAACAGCACCATGTGCGCCGTCTCTTTCGCCACATCGGTGCCCGCGATGCCCATCGCAATGCCGATATCCGCCTTTTTGAGCGCCGGGGCGTCGTTCACTCCGTCGCCCGTGACGGCCACCACTTCTCCCATCTCTTTCAGGATGGACACGATGCGCATTTTGTGATGCGGGGCCATCCGCGCAAAGATCGGCTCCGGTTCCCCCGGGCGAGAAGGGGTCAGCAGTCGGCGGAGCGCCTCATCGCTCAGCGTGTCCACGTGCGAACCCTCGAGGACGGGAGCGAAGGGTGCGACGTGAGGGTCGGCTTCCGGCGGCGCGAGGCCGATCTGGCGTGCCACGGCCAACGCGGTCAGCGGGTGGTCGCCGGTGATCATGATCACCCGCACGCCGGCTTTCTTGCAACGCGCGATCGCGTCCGGCACTTCGCGGTGCGGCGGGTCTATCATTGCGACCAAGCCGAGAAACGTCAGGTCGCGCTCTACCGTGTCGATATCGAGTTTCTCTGGCCCCCGTTCGATGTCTCGCATGGCGATCGCCAGGACCCGGTAGGCCCGCTGGGCGAACGATCGGCTGTGCGCGAGAATGTTCTGACGTTCGTCCGGCGTCATCGGCATGATCCGGCCATGGCTCAGCATCGTCGTGCAAAGCGGGATGACCGATTCCGGCGCTCCTTTGAGATAGGCGACTAGTCGCCCCTCGGCCCAATGGAGTGTCGCCATCCGTTTGCGATCTGCATCAAACGGCAGTTCTCCCATGCGCGGCAGGAGGCGTCCGTGCAGGAGTCCATGCTCGAGGGCGAATTCGAGCAGGGCGACTTCAGTCGGATCCCCGGTGATGACCATGCGCCCGTCGGCGCGTCGGGTCCGCTTGGCGTTGTTGCACAGGATCATGGCATCAAACAGCGGCTTCCAGTTGTCGGCGGCGACCGGACTGACTAGGCGGCCGTGGACAAGTAGGCAGCCCTCCCGAGATTCAACCTCCAGGCTGTCCATAAAAAAGCGGTCCACGCGCATGCGGTTCTCGGTCAGCGTGCCGGTCTTGTCTGTGCAGATGACCGTGGTGCAGCCGAGTGTTTCGACAGAAGTGAGCTGCTTGATGAGGGCATGACGTTTGGCCATCCGCTGACTGCCCATCGCGAGTGCCAGCGTGACGGTCGGCAACAACCCTTCCGGCACGTTGGCAACGATGATGCCGATCCCGAAGATTGCGCTGATCCAGAATCCTAGGCCCATCCATAATCCGATCCCGAAAAACAGCACTCCCATCGCGAGCGCCAGCAGCGCGATGATATGGGTGATCGTGGCGATCTCTCGCTGCAGCGGGCTGAGCCCGGTCGTGACGCTGGTGGAGAGCCGGGCGATCTTTCCGAACTCGGTGTACATGCCGGTCGCGTAGACAACGGCTCGGCCGCGTCCCGAAAGGATGGTGGTGCCGGCGAAAACCAGGTTAGGCCGGTCGAGCAGGTGTCCGTCCGCCACTGGATCTGCCGTGCGGCGCTTCGGTTGCGATTCGCCGGTGAGCGACGACAGATCAACCCGCAACGCGGCCTCTTCGAGGAGGCGTGCGTCGGCGGGCACCTGTTCGCCTTCTTCGAGCAACAGGATATCGCCAGGAACGATCTCGCTGCGCGGCACCTCGGAGGGCTGGCCGGCGCGCAGGACCCACGCCTTGGCGGGAAGCCGCCGATGCAGCGCCTGGACCGCCCGCTCCGCTTTGTATTCCTGGAAAAAGGCAAAGACTGCGTTGATGGCGATCACGCCGACGATCGCCCAGCCCAGCGTCGCCATGCCCTCGCCGGGCTTCATCCACTCGGCCAGAAACGCGAGGCCAGCGGCAAGCCAGAGGAGGATGGCCAGGAAGTGCGTGAACTGGCGGGCAAGCCCGCGAACAAGCGAAAAGCGGGGCGGTTCTTGGAGCGTGTTCGGTCCGTACTGCGTCAACCGCCGATGCGCCTCTTCGCGAGACAAACCGCCCGGGTCGGTCGCTAGCGCTTTTACCACCTCGTCGGCCGACAGTCGATGGATCTCCGAAACGCGGAGGTCACGCACGGAATCTCCGAACAATCAAGACCGACCAGGGCGCATACTTGAGCAAAGCCTCGGAGATGCTGCCAAGGGCCAGGCGTTCGTCCCTGGTCAGGCCTCTAGAGCCGATGACGAGCACATCGGGTTGCTGCTTTTCGAGTTCGGCAAGAATGGTTGCGCCGGGGTGCTGGCTCTGACGGCGGTTGTCACTTCATACCTTTCCTTGACGAACTGCTCGCGAACGCGAGCGACGATCTGGGCGGCTCGTTCAATCACCGACCGCGTCAATTGGTCCAACGCCGCCGGTGCCAGTACGGAAGCGGCCAGATCGGGGACGAACGGCTGAGCGACCGAGAGGACCGTGACGCGAGCTGATTTAGGCAAAACCCCGCTCCACTCGGACCATTCGGATCCATCCACGGCGCAGAGCACGTTCATGATGCCGCCTCGCGGTCGGTGTGGAATGACCTTGGAATACAACCTGCAGTCGATATGCCACAGCCGATATTTCTGTCTTCCCGGCTTCATCAATGTTTCCGAGAAGTTGCAGACAGTTCCGACTTTCGGTACGTCCCTCCGGTGCGGCGTTTTGCAGCAGGCGCGACCGGGGTACTGTGGTGATTGTCGCCAGCATGCGGGGATGAAATCAAGCGGCGGATGCCCGGTTTTCCCTCATCGGGGTACGCGCGAGGCAAGTGGACCGGAGGAGGCGGATCGCGAGCGCCGCCAAACTCAAGCGTTAGCCCGCGGAAAGGAATAGGTTCATGCCCGTCTCGGAAACGAAGCGTGACTACTATGAGGTGCTAGGTGTCGATCGCTCCGCGACGCGGGACGAGATCAAGCGCGCCTATCGGCAACTGGCGCTGCAATACCATCCGGACCGCAACAAGAATCCTGATGCGGCCGAAAGGTTTAAAGAGATTGCGGAAGCCTACGCCGTTCTCTCTGATGACACCAAACGCCGCGAATATGACGCCAGTGGGCATGCCGGCATCAGGGAACGCTGGACATCCGAAGATCTCATGCGGGATTTCCACTTCGGGGACTTCTTCGGCGGCCGCTTTGACGACTTGTCCGGCATTTTTGGCGACGTTTTTGGCAGGCGGGCTAGACCGGGTTTCGGGGCGACCCGTGGCGTGGACTTGCGTTATGACCTGGATTTGACGCTGGAAGAAGCGGCCAAAGGCGGCGAGCGGGAGATTGAGGTGACCCGTTCCGAGACCTGCGCGTTGTGCGGTGGGAGCGGCGCGCAGCCCGGAATCAAACCGAAGTCCTGTAGCGAGTGCGGCGGGACTGGTCAGAAACAACAGGTGCGAACGAGTAAAGGGATGCGCATGGTGACCCTGACCACCTGCTCCGTCTGTCACGGACGCGGCCATACGATCGAGTCTCCCTGCCTGACCTGCCAAGGCAACGGGGTGCGGTTCGTCGCGCATACGCTCAAAGTGCGGATTCCGCCCGGCGTCGAGGACGGAACGGTAATACGGTTGGCGGGGCAAGGGGAAGCCAATGCGGACGGAGGACCGCCGGGCGACTTGCTGATTCGGCTGCATCTGCAGCCGCATCCTACGTTCGAGCGCCATGGAGACGATCTGTATACCATCAAGACCATCACATTTCCGGAAGCGGCATTGGGCACGAAGATTCTGCTCACTGGATTAGGCGGAGAATCCATCCGTCTTATGATTCCCGCGGGCACACAGAGCGGGACAGCGCTGCGCCTCAGCGGCAAAGGGATGCCCAAGCTGGGCGGGAAAGGCAAGGGCGATCTGTTCGTCGTCGTCGAGGTGAAGACCCCGATCGAGCTTTCGCCGCGCCAGCGGGAGTTGCTCGAGGAGTTCGCCAAGTTGGAAAAGGAGAAACGAAGGCAATAATCCAGATGCACCACAACCACCGAGATCATCCACGAGAGGTGTGTATGAGCGACCGAGAGCGTGTGGTCAAAGCCGTTCGCGCGGCGTTTGAGCGGGAGCCGAGGATCAATCTGCACAAGTATCCGATCAAGGTTGAGTTCGCCAATGGCGTGCTGACGTTAGAGGGAGAAGCTGAGCATATCGCGGCCAAGAAGCTCTGCATGGAGCTGGCGGTGGCAGTGCCCGGCGTGACCGGCATCGTCGACCGCCTGCGGGTCGTGCCTTCGACACATATGGGTGATGGGGCGATCCTCGACGCGGTGCGCGATGCGTTGCTTCAAGAGCCGATTCTTGAAAACTGTACGCTCCAGCTCAAACGCAAAGGCCAGTTCGAAACGGTGAGAGAAGCAAATGCCGAACCGCATGGGGTGATTCAAGTGTCGGTCGACGACGGGGTGGTGCTGTTGGACGATCATGTAACCAGCCTCACGCAGAAACGCATGGCCGGGGTCCTTGCCTGGTGGGTGCCGGGCAGTCGCGATGTCATTAACGGGATGGCGGTCGAACCGCCGCAGGAGGATTCCGATGAAGAGTTGGCCAAGGCGGTGCGGTTGGTTCTGAAAAAGGACCCGTTCATCGATATGGATCGCATCAAGGTCGCGGCTGACCATGGAACGGTGACGCTGGAGGGCAGCGTTCCAACGCCGACGCAGAGAGACATGGCGGAGTTCGATGCCTGGTATGTTTTCGGTGTGGACAAGGTTGTCAACCGCCTGGAGGTACGTTGAAAACCTGGTTGGCATGCACCGGACAGACCAGATCAATCGGATTCGCTGCGAGAACGCCAACTGGAAGAATGCGCCGGCTCTGCTGGACTACGTCCGTTATCCGGCTGGTCGGCGTGGCGTCTTGGTCTCCCAATGGAGAGCAGATAAGTGGGGAAAGAATTTGTGGGTGAAGATCCTCGCCAGACTCTGGAAGTGGATGTGCTTTTCGTCGGAGGGGGACCAGCCAATCTTGCTGGGGCATTGCGCTTGACGCAGCTCGTCGCTCGGCATAACGAGCAGGTTTCCACAGGAGAAAGGCCGGGCCAAATGCTTGAGCCGCGAATTGCGCTGATCGAGAAGGGGCGCGATGTGGGCGCCCATGCTCTGTCGGGCGCCATATTCGATCCGGTCGCGCTGGAGGAATTGCTGCCTGATTATCAGGATCGTGGCTTTCCCTTCGTACAGCGACTCGTCCGCCACGATTTCCGCTATCTCACCACGGAAAGCAGTATCCGGATCCCGGATGTTCTGCTGCCTTGGGCTCGCCGGCACGGCCGCTGTTACCTCGGGTCCCTTCAAAAGCTGAATCTGTGGCTGGGCGAGCAGGCGGAAGCGGCGGGGGTGTCTGTCTTCACCGAAACCTGCGGAGTCGACATTCTCTACGACGGGGCCCGCGTGTGCGGAGTGCGCACGGGCGACAAAGGACTGGAAGCGGGCGGCGGGAAAAAACCCAACTTTGAACCGGGTACCGCGATTTACGCCAAGGTCACGGTCTTCGGCGAAGGCCCGTATGGGACGCTGAGTGAAGACCTCATCCATCGGTTCAACCTGCGCGCTGGCCGCTCTCCTCAGTCCTATGCGCTGGGCGTGAAGGAGCTGATCTGGGTCGGGCGAACCGGGGCGCCGGGAATGGCCATTCATACGATCGGCTATCCGCTCGGCCCGCGCGTCTTCGGCGGCGGGTTCTGCTATGGCCTCGATGACCATCACTTCGCGGTAGGCATGGTCTGCGGGTTGGATTGGGACGATCCGCAACTGGATGTCCAGGCTCAGCTCCAGCGGCTCAAGAAGCACCCTGACATTCAGCAGTTCATCAAAGGCGGAACGATCGTGGCATATGGTGCCAAGACGCTGCCGGCAGGCGGCTATTTCGCCGTGCCACGCCTCGTCGTGGACGGAGCGATGCTTGTCGGGGACTCGGCCGGGTTCGTCAACGTGCCCGCAGGGAAAGGCATCCACTACGCGATGAAGAGCGGGATGCTGGCGGCTGAAACGATTTATGAAGCCTTGGTGGAAGGAGATACTTCTGCCGCCCGGCTTGCAGCCTATGAAGCGCGAGTGGCCGACTCCTATGTGATGCGCGATTTGTACCGAGGGCGGCACTTTCGGCCGGCCTTCGCCTACGGGCGCCTACCCGGTCTCTTGCTCGGCGGGCTCACCGCATGGACCGGATGGGGACCGCGGAAGCCCCGCCGCGTTCGGCACGATTTTCAAGCGCTCCGTCCCCTCGCCGAAGCACAGAGCGGACGGTGGTCTCGTGAGCCGGCGCAATACGATGCCGGCGTGGTGGTCGACAAGCTCACCGCCGTGTATCATTCAGGGACGCAACACCGGGAGGATCAGCCCTCCCATATCCGAATCCTTGACCCTGCGCGATGTGTGAGCGACTGCATGCCTCGCTTCGGCGATGCGCCCTGCACTCACTTTTGTCCCGCCAACGTCTATGAATTGATCGGTGAGGGCCCGACCCGCCGGATCCAGATCAACTTTGCGAACTGTCTCCACTGCAAGGCCTGTGTCATCAAGGATCCGATCGATGTGCTGGCCACGGACCATATTCAAAATATCAGTTGGCGGGCGCCGGCCGAAGGTGGACCGCGGTATCAGGGGCTGTAGCAGGATTGCACATCGTTATCCGTAATCTGTCTTCCGTGAACGGATAACGGAGAACGACAACGGAGCCATGAACATCGTCGTCTGCGTTAAACAGGTTCCGGCGACTGAATCACTGCTCGCCGTTACGCCGGATGGCACGGATATCGAACGGTCAGGTCTGACTTTCATTGTGAACCCGTATGATGAGTTCGCGATGGAGGAAGCGCTGCGGATCAGAGAACGGATCGGAACCGGCGAGGTCACGGTCGTGACGCTACAGTCCCATGCGGCGCAGAAGCCGGAAAAGGCCCTGCGGACTTGCCTGGCAATGGGCGCCGACAAGGCGGTGCTGCTGAGCGATCCGGCGTTCGAAGGTGGAGACAGTTTCACGACCGCGCTCGCGTTGGCCGCCGCACTGCGCCGACTTTCATTCGACCTTCTCCTGTTTGGTAAGCAGGCGGTGGATGACGACGAAGGCGCGGTCGGCGTTCAGGTCGCCGAACTCCTGGGTATTCCTCATGTTGCCGTAGTGAACAAGCTGGAAGTGGACGCGAAGGCCCGGAGCCTCGTGGCGCATCGGCAAATCGAAGGGGGTATCGAGGTGGTGGAGGCGCCGATGCCGGCGCTCATCACTTGTCAGAAGGGGCTCAATGAACCGCGTTATCCCTCGCTCCCCGGCATTATGAACGCGAGGCAGAAACCGTTGGAAGTCTGGACCTGCCACACGCTCGGGTTGGCTCCCGGCACTCTTGGCGTGACAGGTGCCAAGCTCAGGATCGTGCGTATGGAACCTCCGCCGCCGCGTCCGCCCGGCCGCCTGATCCCTGGCGACGCGGCGACTGCGGTCAAAGAACTCGTGCGGCTGCTCCATGAAAAAGAGAAACTCATTTAGAGAACATGCGTCGACCCAGACAGATCCAGATGAACCCCATCCTGGTTTTCTGTGAACAGCGAGACGGTCATCTCAGACAAGCCGGACTGGAGGCCTTGGGCGAAGGCTGCCGTCTCGCCGGGAAAGACGGAAGAGAGGTCATTGCCGTGCTCATCGGGTCTTCGGTGAGGTTACTCGCTGCCGATCTGGTGGCTCATGGCGCGTCCCGGATCCTGCTCATAGAGGATGAGGCCCTCGACCACTACTCTCCCGAACTCTATACATCTGGGCTGGCTGAAGCGGCCGCGCGCGTTCGGCCGGTCGCCGTGCTCATGGGTGCGACCGCGATGGGCAAGGACCTGGCCGCCAAACTGGCGGCCAGGCTTAAGACCGCCCTCTTGCAGGACTGCGTGGCTTTGGAAATCGAGCCGAACGGCACGTTGGTCGGGACGAGGTCTCTCTATGGCGGGAAGCTGAGAGCAACCGTAAGGGCGACGCATCCGACCTTCCAGGTGGCCACGCTTCGCCCGAACGTGTTTTTGCCGCTGGAACCGCGGGCTGTGTCCAGCATTCCCGTCGAACGACTCAGCGTGACGTTCGATCGTGCTCGCCCGATGGCCAAGATCCGCGAAGTGCGCCGGACGGCGGAGAACAAACGGGAATTGACCGAGGCGCCGATCATTGTTGCCGGCGGGCGCGGACTCCGAGGGCCGGAGCACTTCAAGCTGCTTGAGGAACTGGCGGAGGCACTGGGTGCGGCAGTCGGGGCATCGCGTGCCGCTGTCGACGCGGGCTGGAAGCCGCATGCCTCTCAGATCGGCCTTACGGGCAAAACCGTTTCGCCCCAACTCTATGTCGCCTGCGGCATTTCCGGGGCGATTCAACACCTGGCCGGCATCTCGTCGGCCCGCGTGATTGTGGCGATCAATAACAACCCCAATGCACCGATCTTCAAAGTGGCTTCGTACGGGATCGTCGGCGACCTGTTCGAGGTTGTTCCCTTGCTGACAAAGGAGGTGAAAACACTCAAACAAGAAAGCCGCAAGTAGCAAGCAGCAATTGATCACTCCCTTTGGGCGAGAGAACAATGCCTCGGGCATGTGCTGACTCGAGCAGGCAAGGGCAATAATAGGCGCCGAGCAACGGGAGCGGGTTGACAGCATCGACCGGCTCCATTTATTTTTATGAAAACGACCGAGGCCGGTCCTCTACGCGGGAATGAGTCATGCGGCCGCTGGCTCGGTCACCCACCTGCTGAATCCTTTCATTTTGACGTCGCCAAGAATCGTTTCCTTTGAGATTTAGGAACCGGGCTCGACTTGAGGAAGCGAGGTCGCCGTGCGATCGACCGAGGACACGGCTTTCAGACCACGAAAGGCAAACCGATGGAACAGGAATTGGAAATCGATGTGCGACCGCTCTTCTGCACACCGCTGGTCGCGTTTATGGTGCCGGGATATGAGCAGATCAATGCCCAACTTCGTCAAGCGATTCTGGAACGCGAGGCCACGACGCCGCCTTACGCGGATCACGAAGTGATCGGCTGGTCGTCACCGCATGATCTCTCGATGCTGGAGTGGGGAGGGCCAGCGCTCAAGGATCTCTTCGGTGCGGTCGTCCAGGTGGCCAAGCAATTGACCGAGTTTGGTGAGCAGGATCCGAGGCTGAAGGGACAGCACCCGGACTGGCAGGTGGCCGAGATGTGGGCCAACGTCCAGCGGCAGGGAGGCCGGAACGACTGGCATCCGCACCCTGGCGCGTTCTGGTCCGGTTGCTATTACGTCGATGCGGGAGAAGTGGCGGCGGAGGGCAATGCCGGCGGCGAGCTACAATTGCAGGATCCCCGGGGGTGCGTGCCGAAGATGGTGCATCCGTACCTGCGCTATAGCATGCCTGAGCTGTACGATGCCGGCCGCACGATTTCGATCGCGCCCAAGAGCGGCCAGTGCCTTATGTTTCCCGGCTGGCTCTACCATGCCGCAGCGACCTATCGTGGCACCGCTCCGCGCATCGGCGTGGCGTTCAACCTGGAACCGATTCTGCCGCGGTAAGGCAAAAAGATTGCGTACGAAGGGGGCGGGAGTCTTTGCGTGCGTCCCTCTCGCCCCGGTGATGGGTCACACGGAGAACGTCTTCTGAGCGGGCAAGTGTATGTATCTTAGGAAAAGACTCCCGACCCCTTTTTTCAGATTTTTTTTCAGATTCGGGAGCTGAGCGCTCCCTCTTCATGTAAACGCTCGTATCCCCAGCAGGTGCGAGCCGATGATGAGCTTCTGAATTTGCGACGTGCCTTCGTAGATCGTGGCGACCTTAGCGTCGCGATAATAGCGTGCAACCGGCGTCTCTTCCGAATACCCGTACCCGCCGAAGATCTGCACCGCATCAGTCGCGGCGCGCACCGCCGCCTCGGACGCGAAATACTTGGCGATGGAGGTCTCAATGGTGTTGGGGAGCCCGCAGTTCTTGAGGTGGCCGGCTCGATACACCAGCAAGCGGGCAGCATCCAGGTCCACCTTCATGCGGGCGACCATGTCCTGCACCAACTGGAAACTCCCGATCGGCTTGCCGAACTGCTTGCGCGTTTTGGCGTACTCGGTGCAGGCGTCGAGGCAACCTTGGATTATGCCGACGCAACCGGCGGCGACACTGTAGCGGCCGTTGTCCAGTGCTGACATGGCGATCTTGAAGCCCTGACCGACCGTTCCCAGCAGCATCGTCTCTGGCACCTCGCAATGCTCGAAGAGCAGCTCCCCCGTATCCGATGCCCGCAGCCCCAGCTTGTCCGTAATGGCCCGCGTCGAGAAACCGGGCGTGCCCTTTTCGATGAGAAATGCGGCGATGCCGTCATGGCCTTTTGACGGATCGGTTTGGGCAAAGACCAGGGCGAGATCTGCAACGGTGGCGTTCGAGATCCACGTTTTTGTTCCGTTGAGCACCCAGCGATCGCCCCGTTTGACCGCGACCATCTCCATGCTCGCAGGGTCGCTCCCCGCATTGGGCTCGGTGAGGCCGAAGCACCCGAGCAAGCGACCGGCGCAGAGTTGCGGCAGATAGCGCTGTTTCTGCTCTTCGCTCCCCCATTTCAGGAGACTGAGCGCGACCAACGAGACCTGTACCGACAATGTCGTGCGCAGCGAGGGGTCCACCCGTCCGATCTCCTCGGTGATGATCGCATGGCTGATCGCGTCCAAGCCGGCGCCGCCAAAGTCTTTGGGAATCGGGCCGCCGAGCAAGCCCAGGTGGGCCAGCTTATCGATGAGTTCCCGAGGAAATCGGCCGGTTCGGTCCCGCTCTGCAGCGCCGGGAACAATTTCCTCGTCCGCAAAGCGCTGCACCATCTCGCGAACCATCTTCTGTTCATCCGTCAGATCGAAGTTCATGGCACGTCTCCCGCGTGAGCTGATAGCCAACGGCTAACAGCCGGCAGCTCTCATCGTTGAACTATTTGCTATCCGCTGTTCGCTCTCCCCTCACCGCTTTGAACCGTTTCATCCGAAACAGATCTTCCCGCTCTCGTTCTTCGAGCGTCTCCCGAATCTCACGCACCTGCCGCTTGAGCGACGGCATGACGATCTCCTCGAGTGCGTTGATCCGCCGGGTCACCTTCTTGATCTCGGCCCCCAGTCTCTTGAGGCGCAGTTCCACTGACACGTTGCGCAGGATCACATCGAGCACGGTTTCGAACTGGCGTGCCGTCTCGTCAATGGAGGCCGACACTCCCGAGAGCGCATACCCGCGGGCGTCGGCGGTCCTTGCGACTGGCGCGTAATGGAGGTCCGGGAATCGCACACCCCAGACGTTTCGCTCGTGGAGATCGATTAACACGTTCCGCTGCGCGGCAAACGCAGCAGACCGGAGGGTAGCCCGTCCTTCCATGCCGAGCGCCACTGCCAGCGAGGAGCGGCCCTGCGCCATCGCGGTCTCGAGCTCGCCGCGGCGTTCTACCACCCGGCCGACCGCGGTGAAAAATTCGCGCATGAGGGCCTCGCGTTTGCTTCGCAACAGCGCCACTCCCCGTTTCGCCGCTTCAATCTGGCGCTTGAGCAGGAGCAGATTCATGCGCGTGCGGCCGAGGGTTTCCATCGTCTGTCGTGTTTCGTTATTCGTCTCTCGAACGGGATGCGCTGCGCAAGCGACGCGTCACGGCCCGTAATACCGCTCAATCAACTCCGGCTTCACCCGTGTCAGATCTCCTTTCGGGAGATAGCGGAGAAACGACCAGCCGAGGTCCAATGTCTCCTCGATGTTACGGTCGCGATCCCCCTGGTTGACGAACTCTTGCTCAAAGTCCTGGGCGAGTTTCAAGAGGCGGCGGTCCGACTCGGTGAGGCCATCCTCGCCCACGATGGCGGCCAGACGCCGCACGTCTCGTCCTTGCGCGTAGAGCGCGTAGAGTTGATCGGCCACCGCTCGGTGGTCCTCGCGGGTTTTCCCCGGTCCGATCCCGAGGTTCATGAGCCTTGAGAGGCTGGGGAGCACATCCACTGGCGGATAAATCCCGCGGCGGTGCAACTCCCGAGACAGCACGATCTGGCCTTCGGTGATGTAGCCGGTGAGGTCGGGGATTGGGTGCGTGATGTCGTCGTCCGGCATCGTCACGATCGGCAACTGGGTGATGGATCCTGCCTGGCCCTTGATCCGGCCAGCCCGTTCGAAGATTGAGGCCAGATCGGAGTACATGTAGCCGGGATAGCCACGCCGGCCCGGAATCTCTTCCCGGGCGGTGGCGATCTGTCGCAGCGCCTCACAGTAGGCGGCCATGTCAGTCAAGATGACCAGCACATGACGGCCCAATGTGAAGGCCAAATACTCGGCGGCGGTCAGCGCAAACCGGGGGGTGAGCAGCCGTTCGATGGCGGGATCGTCGGCCATGTTCATGAACACGATGGTGTGTTCCAGGACCCCTCCGCGCTCGAATTCCTGGAGAAAGAAAGACGCTTCACGGAATGTCACTCCCATGGCGGCAAAGACAATAGCGAAGGGACCGGCCTCGGCCTCTATCCCCTCCCGCACCTTCGCTTGGCGTACGATCTGGGCAGCCAGTTCCTTGGCTGGGAGACCGGCTCCTGAGAAAATGGGGAGCTTCTGCCCGCGGACCAGCGTGTTAAGTCCGTCGATCGTCGAAATCCCGGTTTGGATGAAGTGCGCAGGCTTGTCGCGTGCGACCGGGTTGATGGGCCGCCCGATGATCTCTGCGCGGGTGTCGGGGATTACCGGTGGGAGGCCGTCGATCGGTTGTGCCACGCCGTTGAACCGTCGTCCTAGCAGATCAGGAGAAAGATCCATCATCGCTGCCGATTCTGTGAGTCGCACCCTGGTTTTGGCCGTTCCGAGGCCAGTGGTCCCCTCTAGCACCTGAATCACGGCGTGCTGTTCCGAGAGCTCGATCACCTGTCCGCGCCTGGTGTCGCCGTTGGCGAGGAAAATCTCGACCAGCTCGCCGAACGAAGCTGCTTTGGCGCGTTCCAGGAACAGGAGGGGGCCGGCGATACCGCCGACGGTTTCGTATTCGCGGGTGATCAGATCATCCATGTTTCGTCAGTTCTTGCTCCATCTTCTCGATCAGGGCTTGAGCCTGCTGGACGCAGGCGTCGGCCGGGATCTCCTTGAGCCGCGCCAGTTCTGCGCGGAACGGCGAACTCACCACTTGGTCGATCGGGCGGCCCTGCTTGAGGACCTCCCGGCCGTAGGTCAGAAACGTGAGCAGCGCTTTGAGCATCCAGTATTGTTTCTTCAACGGGCAGGCAGCGTCGATCTCCGAATAGGCGTTCTGCCGGAGATATTCTTCGCGGACGAGGCGACTCGTCTCAATGACCAGGCGTTCCTGGTCTTGGAGCGCGTCGATGCCGACGAGCTGGACGATCTCCTGCAGTTCTTCTTCTTTTTGGAGCAGCGCGGCGAGGTCGGCCCGGAGCTGCGGCCAATCCGACGCCACTTCCTTCCGGAACCAGGGATCGAGAGAGGCGGGGTAGAGTGAGAAGCTGCGCTTCCAATTGATGGCGGGGAAATGGCGGCGGTGAGCAAGAGCCGAATCCAGCGCCCACAGCGCTCCGGCCACTTGCATCGAGCTTTGAGTCACGGGCTCCGAAAAATCGCCGCCAGGCGGGGAAATGGCCGACACGATGGTGATCGAGCCCTGCCGGTTAGGGTCCCCCAGACAGCGGACCCGGCCGCCACGCTCATAGAAGCCGGCCAGTTTGGTGGAAAGGTAGGTGGGATAGCCCTCCTCCCCCGGCATCTCTTCCAGGCGTGCCGAGATTTCGCGGGTGGCTTCGGCCCAACGCGAGGTGCTGTCGGCCATTACCGCCACAGCGTAGCCCATGTCGCGGTAATACTCGGCCAGGGTAATGCCCGTGTAAATCGAGGTCTCGCGGGCTGCAACTGGCATGTTGGATGTGTTGATGATGAGGATCGTCCGATGCATGAGCGGTAAGCCGGTGACCGGATCCGTTAGATGAGGAAAGTCGGCGAGGACCTCGGTCATTTCGTTGCCCCGCTCTCCGCATCCGATATAGACGATGATGTCGGCTCGGGCGTATTTGGCCAACGTCTGTTCGACAACTGTCTTGCCGGTTCCGAACCCGCCGGGCACGATCACGGTCCCGCCTAATGCAACCGGAAAGAGCATGTCGAAGACGCGTTGCCCGGTGATGAACGGCACGATCGGAGGGAGTCGTTCGGCCACCGGGCGGAGTGTTCTCACCGGCCATCGTTGCAGCATCGTGAGCGGGCGGTCGCCGTCCAAGAGCGCAATGGTGTCGGTGACGGTGAAGGTCCCCTCTCGGATCTCGCGGATAACACCCGACACGCCGGGCGGGACGAGCACGCGGTGCTGGATGCGTGCCGTCTCCTGCACCGTTCCAATACAGACTCCGCCGGTGACGGGGGTCCCAGGCTGGACCGCCGGCGTGAAGGCCCACTGCCGGTCCCGAGGCACAGCCGGAAGCGTGACTCCACGGGTGATCCAGGCGCCCTGTTCGGCCGCGATCACGTCCAGCGGACGCTGCACCCCGTCGAATGTCGAGCCCAGTAACCCGGGTCCCAATTCCGCGAGCAGAGGCTCACCGGTATCCGTGACTTCTTCACCGAGCCTCAGCCCGGTTGTCTCCTCGTACACCTGGATTGTGGCTTCATCCCAGCGGATGCGGATCACTTCTCCGAGCAAACCCATGCGGCCCACTGCCACGCGGTTGAAAAGGCGCGTGGCCTCCATCCCTCGCGCGGTCACCGTGGGGCCGGAGATTTTGACGATGATGCCGCTCATCGCTTAATTTTCAACTGGTACCCGATCGCTCGGCGCACGAGGCGAGCCAGGTACTCCTCCCGCCGTTCGGCTGCTGGAACAATCCGCGAGACCGGAATCGCAAAGAACACCGGTGTGAGGCTCTCCTCCAGCGCAGTCACGGCGGGTTCCGGAAGGGTGGACACAAAATCCTCGTTGTAGATCACGATCCCCGGTTCTCTCGCCCGCAGCAGCGCAAGAAGCCGTTCGCCCGCCTTAACCGGGTCGACCTCCTCGTGCACGTCCACACCCGCCAAGCGGAAGCCTAACGCGGTATCGGGATCGGTGATGACCCTCAGCCGAGCCATAGTCCTTGTGGTGCGTGATGCGCGAGGCCTGACAGGTCACATGATCAGCCACTCTTCGATCGTTTCCCTGCTCATGGCCAGGGCCTTGCCGCACATGATCATCCGCAGGTTTCTGACTTCGTTGATCTTCCGTTCGACGTACAGGAGAGCCAGGCCGATGCCGAGCGGCTCCGGTCGCGCAAGGCCATACGCCTGTCGGATCATCCAGCGATCTAGCCGTCGTTCGATGAGCGGCAGGGAGGGACGTTCGGCCGCGCCGACGTCGGCCGGGAGCCATGCAAACGGGCCATCGACTAGCAAGGAGAGCCCGTGCTGGAAATCGCGGGCGCCGACCAGGGTCTCATAGTGGGATCTCGTGAACCGGCCGCCCGTATCGATGAAATGCTGCATGGCTTCAAGTGGGGAGAGCGGACTTCGTTCCACCAAAAAACGCAGCGCGGTCGAGAGGTTCGTCCGATCCGCCATCAGACGCACGTATTTCCGCACGGCGACGTCGTTGGGGTCCCCGTTGGTCGTCACCTTCAAGGCATGGACGAAGACGAAGCGGTCCAGCTCGAATTCCACTGCCTGCAGGGATTCGGTTTCGCCAAGTCGTATGAGGCCTTGGCGGAGTGAACGCGCCAACGGGATGCGCCACGTGGCCAAGGTGTCGGCAACGGCCTCAAGCGTCGGGGCTCTGGACAGTTCGGCCAACGCGATCTCGTCGAGGAGTCCCACGGGAAACGTGGCAGCGAGCACCTCTTCAATCGGGGCGGCGGCTCGTTTCCCTCTCACGACGGTCTTCACATTGTAGGCATCCCAGCGCATGAGGAGCGCCTCCAGCAGTTCCCGTACGCGGTCCGACACCAGGCGTCGTAGCTTCGACAATGTCCCGGTCAGGTCCCATCGCAATGCCTCGTCGAGGCGCAGGGCTGGCGGAATCGGACGAGAGTCCGTTCCCAGCGCTTCGACCACCTGCTCCAGCGCCTCCCGATAGGGGGAGTCCTTCAGATTCTCCATAACGTCGCCCGGCGTGTCCTGCGCAAGCAGGCCTTCATATCGCTCGCGGGTCAACAGTCGGCCCTGCATGGCTCTCAACCGGGCATTGAAGTACGCGTAGTCGTCCATTGTGTTGAGGCACGATGGCGAGGGGCTAGAGGCTAGGGGGGTCGCATGAACCTACTCCTCTCGCCCCTTGCCTCTCGCCGCTAGTCCGCTGCTCAGCAAAGAGCAGTCGGTTCAGCTCGATAAGGAGCTGCGGTCTAGCCTTGGCGAGCCGTGTCGCCAGGCTCGTTCGGAGAATGACGCCATCCGCGACGACTTCCGCACCCAAGAGCAGCTCGTCGTCCGATCGTTCTTCGACGGTGAGGTTCCGACTTTTCAAATACGGAATGAGGTGCGGTCGTTCCCGTGGATCGATGATCACGGTGAGCGGTCCCGGCGGCGCTGCCTCCAGCAGTGCATCGAGCAGTCCTCGCAAGACCCGCGCTCGCTCCCGGCCGGCCAGTGCCATGGCCATCTCCGTCGTGCGCTTCCAGATCGCATCGAGGACCTCATGCTTGGCTTGCAAGAACAAGCGGCGCCGGTCGATCGAGGCCCGGCTCGATGCCTCCGCGCGTCGGGCGGCCAATTCATGTCGCACTCGCCTCTCCTCTTTGCGTTCCAGGATCTCGGCGTCCGCGACAGCCTGGGCAAGCAGCCGTTCCGCCTCCGCCCGGGCCTTGTTCACGATCTCTTTGCGCTTGGCTTCCCCCTCCGCCAGCAGCGCGGCGATCAGCGTGTCGTAGGCCATACCCCCAATACCCTGGTACCCCGCTTACTTGAGCGTAAACAAAATCAAAATCGCCACCGTGAATCCGAAGATCACCAGGGTTTCGGGGATCACCAAGAGAATCAAGACAGTCCCCAATGACTCCGGTTTCTCCAGAATGGCGCCCACGGCCGCTGCACCGATTTTGGCCTGGGCGAATCCGGTGGCGAGTGCAGCCAGCCCGATGGCCAAGCCAGCCCCGACGGCAATCAGTCCGATGTCAGTCATCTTCTCTCCTCCTCTGCCAGCGAATAGCGAACAGCCAGGAGCGAGCAGCGGAACTCGTTTTTCTGTGAGGAAGCTATCAGCTATTCACGGTCAGCCGCTCGCTCCACGTTTGAACGGCTTATACGGCCTGCCGCCCGGCGCAAAAAAGTTCTCGAAAAACTCCACGTAGTGGAGCCGGAGCGACTGAATCGTCGGGGAAAGCAAGCCGAATACCAGGTTGATCGTATGCAGGGTCATGCCGATCACGACGGCCAGCAGAACGTTACCCACCATTCCGCCGAGTGTGTTGGCCGCAAAGGCCAATGCGGCCGAGGCAACCCCGATGCCCATAAGACGCAAATAGGAAAGCACGTTCACCAGATTGTGTAACTCCAAGAACCCTCGTGCTCCTCCAAACACGAGCGCCATCGTGAGCGATCCGACAAGCCCGGCCGATGCTGCCTTGCTCCACAGGAGAGGAAAGAGGCCGGACAGTCCTCCGATCAGGACCACGAAGCTCAACACTAATCCAAGCCCTCCGACCTTGGCGAGACACTCATGCCAGCTTCCTTCGCGCCAAGCTCCGAGCGCCCCCAGCAGAATGCCAAGACAGACGTGCCCGGCTCCGATGCCGATGGAGAGATACAGCAGTGGGATGAACGCCTCCATGCGGTTGAGCATCGGATGCAACCCGAACGATTTGCCGAGTTCACCGAACAGCTCCCCGAAGAGAAACCCGAACAGCACGGCCACCACCGAGGCGACCGCGAGGACGAATGTCAGGTCGTGGACCATCGGGTGCCGGCTGTACCGACGGCGGACCACCGTCACGGTGATCAGGATGAGCAGCCCATAGCCCACGTCGCCCAGGATCATTCCATAGAAGAGCGGGAAAAAGACCGCCAGATAGGGTGTGGGGTCGATGCTTCCATAGCGTGGCAGCGCGATCAGACGCGTGAGGGATTCGAACGGTTGAAGCCAGCGAGGATTCGTTAACACAACCGGGACGGTTGCCCATTCGGCCCTCTGGATTGGATACGCTTCGAGCACCACCCTCCCGCCGAAGGCTTGCTCGATCCTGTCGCGTAAGGTGCCGAGCGCCCGTGACGGGACCCAGCCGTAGATGATGGTCGCCAACTCGGTTTGATAAAAGGACGCGGTGGCCTCGATTTGCTGAAGGCGTTGAGCGACCGCGTTGCGGTACCGGAGCAGATCCTGTCGCCAGGTCCGAGCCACGGCCGTGAGTTGCTCGCGGTAGCGGGCGGCGCGAAGGGGCAGGTCCACTTTCTTTTTAAGGATCACCCGCAGGGCCTGTGCCAGCGGTTTGCCCGAGACCGAGGCTGGCAGGCGCAGTTCGGTAATCCCTTCTTCCCACAGGAGGCTGCGAATTCTGGCGGCCTGGGCTTTCGGAAAGACGAGCAGAACTGCGAGGGTTCGCTCGTCCAGCCGGTTGTGGAACAGCTCGTACCGGTTGTTCGTCACCTTGGCCATCATCTCGTGCAGCAGCGGAAGTACCCGCGCCCGCCCTTCTTCCTCGATCGTCACCCCCAGGTGATCGATCTCATCGCTTTCTCTGATCAACCGGAGAAAGGGCGCCAGCGCTTCGATCGCGCGTTCGTATTTCGACAGCAAAGCCAACTCGTCTTCACACACTTTGAGGTGCCCCGTCAGGTAGTCCACTCGGCTGCCGATCTGACGGACGAGTTGGGCGATCCGCTTCCAGTCGCCCTCCTGATTCCTCCCCCCGGAAGGGGGAAGAAAAGGAGGAGGTGACGAGGCCCGGTCAGCGGTGAACGGGGCATGGACTTCCGGCAGGAGCACCAACAGCCGGCACAGCTCTTCGTGCAGGCGCTCCAATTCGGTTTGAAGTTGGCGCATCGGCTCGTCGATGACCTGAAGACGCAAGGGAATCTGCGCCGCTTCGGCGGGTGCCGATTCGATATGCAGCACACCTGCGTCCTGCAGGAGCGCGGTGACACGATCCACGAGCGTTCGCGGAGAGACCAACCGCACCTTGGCCATGGGTTCGATCATGTCTTAGTCCGTTTTCCGATTCCCGTGACCAGCGGTCCGTACTCCAAGGCCGTTCGTTTGACGGCAGATGACGGATCACGGATGGCGGTTCGTCGGGAAAATGCGTTGCAGTACCAGCTCCGCGGCCTCGTCCAGCCGGCTCAAGGCCCTGGCTTTCAGCTCATTGGCCTCAATCTGGGCCTTGAGCACGAGTCGTTCAACTTCCCGCTCCGTCTCGCTTGCGGCTTCCTCCCGGAGGCGTTGAAGCTTCTCGTCGAGGCTCCGGCGTTTCTCCGCGAGTAGCGCTTCAGCCTGGCTTTTACCGCGCTCCACGATGACCGCCGCTTCCTGCTCCGCCGCGCGGACCATCCGCTCTACCTTCCGCTCGGCGGCCTGGATGGCTTTGAGAATCGCGGGAGCTTGCGGTACCGGCTCATCAGGCATGTGGTTCATTTCCCGCAAGTCGATCGCCTGCCGACTCAGCCCCTTGGTCGGCCACGCAAAAGTCCGGCGACGATTGCCTCCAACCCTGTGGGCCCGGCAGGGCGGGCCTTCGCGATCGGAACTTTTGCCGTCCACTCGTCCCAATAGGTCGGCCGGCTCTCCTGATAGATCAGCCCAAGCGTCCGTCCCTCGTTGACGAACATGCGGTGCAAGGCGTCCAGCCGATCGTGTGCGGGCGAAATGTCTTCCGTCCGGGTTCGTTCCTTCCAATAGGCCAGGTCCTCCGGTCGAAAGGTGACGCAGGGGGACAACACATCAATGACCGAAAAGCCGCGATGCCGGATCCCTTCAGCCATCAGCGTCGCCAGATGCTTCGTCTCCCAGCTTGCGCCGCGTGCGACGAAGGTGGCGCCGGCTGCCAGGGCGAGTAAGAGCGGGGCTATGGGCGGCTCGATGGCGCCGTAGGGCGTTGTGCTGGTCCGATCGCCGTATGGCGTGGTCGGCGAGACTTGGCCCTTGGTCATCCCGTAGACCTGATTGTTCATGATGATACAGGTGAGATCCAGGTTACGCCGCGCCGCATGGAGGAAATGATTGCCGCCGATGCCATAGGCGTCGCCGTCCCCCATCGTGACGAGAACGGTCAGGTCCGGTCGGGCCAGCTTGATCCCAGTCGCCAAAGGGATGGCCCGGCCGTGGATGCCGTGAAATCCATAACTGTGGATGTACCCCGGCATCCGACTCGAACACCCAATCCCCGACACGACCACTAGCGCTTCGTGCGGGATCTTCAAAGCCGCCAGTGCTTGGCACAAGGCGGCGAGGACTCCGTAGTCGCCGCAGCCGGGACACCAGATGGGCCGAAGATCCGATTGATACGATTTGGAGTCGCGAGGAGTCATCGGTTGTGGGATGGGTCTTGCGTCTCTGGCGTCAGTGCGGCGATCTTGTTCCACTGCTGGCCTCCCAGCTCCGCCAACACCTCTGCGGTGCGAAACGGAAGGCCGCCCGCGCGGGCGATGGGGATCACCCGGGGAGGGAGGTCATACCAGGCGCGCAGGTAGCGATAGAACTGGCCGAGCGAGGACAACTCGATTACGTACAGGGTGTGAAGCGGCTTGAGCAGCGGGTTCAGCAGGTCAGGCTGTGGCGGAAACAATAAGTGGGGGATCACTCCCGTCACCGTCAAGCCCCGTTCCTGCGCTGCGTGGACGGCTTCGCGGATGACTCCGCCGGTCGATCCCCAGCCGATCAGGCCCGCTTGGGCGTTGGGATCGCCGCAGCGTTCGATCCAGCCGGCGGCGGTCGCCAGAGGAGCGAGTTTCTTCGCGCGGCGCTCAGCTTGTGTGCAATGCATCCGGGGCGAGGTGGCAGGACGACCGCATTCGTCGTGTTCGAGCCCGTCGGCCGTGTATTCCGTTCCGGGCGTGCCCGGCCACGGAATAGGCGCGACCGGCTCCGCGGCCGACGTGCCGAAGCGTTGGTACCGACCGGCTTCGGGCGCATGAGCCCAAAGGCGCCGCTCGACGTCGAGCGAGTGGAGTGGGATGGGATCGACAATGGCGGTTTGGCCGCCCAAGAGTTGATCACTGAGTAGAATCACCGGGACCTGATACCGTTCCGCCAGGTTGAAGGCCTTCACGGTCAATTCGATGCAGCCCTGAATCGACGAGGGCGCAAGGACGATCCGAGGATTATCGCCATGGCTCGAAGCCAAAGCAGCCCAGAGATCGCTCTGCTCGGTGCGGGTCGGGAGGCCCGTGCTGGGCCCGCCGCGCTGCACGTCGACGACCACCACTGGAATCTCCGCCATCACAGCCAGACCCAACCCTTCAGCCATGAGTGAGAAGCCGGGGCCCGAGGTCCCGGTCATGGTCTTTTTGCCGGCGAAGGACGCGCCGATCGCCATGGCCACCGCTGCCAGCTCGTCCTCCGCCTGGACCACGATCCCACCTTGGCGAGGGAGGTGTTCGCTCAACTCCTCCATGATATCCGTCGCCGGGGTGATCGGATATCCAGCGTAGAATTCACAACCTGCCTGCAGGCTGCCGATGACAATGCCCTGATTCCCCGTGATGATCCAACGCGGGAGGGCCTCTCTTTTCGAGGCGAGAGGCCATGGCGGCTGCACCCAGGTTTCTTCTGCCCATCGCCAGCCGGCCTGAAGCAGGCCTACCTGGGTCGCCAGCGCCTCGTCTTCCGATGTGCCCCCTCCGAACCGTTCCTTGATCGCGGTGAGAGCAGCGGACTTATCGAGACCCAACAAAAAAGCGACTATGCCGAGGACGAGGACATTGAGATGCCCTTTTCCTGCGCCTGCCCGTCCGGCCAGATCTTTCCATTTCATCGGCAGACACCGAGATGCGCGGGATGAGAGAGTATCCGGTGGGTTCCCTTTGGTCTCTTCAAACAAGATCCACGCTCCGATGCGGAGGTTCAGCTCTTCCAAGAGCCACTCCACATTTCGCCAGTCAAACGCGATCAGGAGGTCGATGTCATCCGCTTGCTTCTGAAAAGGGGTCGAGCCAAGTCGGACAAAGCAGGCGCTCTCTCCGCCGCGGATTTGAGGGCCGAAGCTTTTGGTTAAGACGCCGTAGAGTCCGCAAGCGGCGGCGGTCGAGAGCAGCAGCTCGCCGGCCGTCATGACGCCGCTACCGCCGCTCCCCGCAAAAGCCACCGCGATCTCGGCGTGTTTTTCTTTCACGATCGTTCTTTCACCTCACCAGCCCCTCCGGCTAGGTGAACAACTCGGAGGGGCTGAGCGGTGATCCCTTTACCCATCAAGAATGCATGGCAGATGCCTGGCTTGCCGCCAGCCAGCGGTCATCTGTAATCGGCGAAACCCGGGACAGTTTGGCTGGCGCGGGCCGAGAGTTCTGCGCTTGCGTGGCGACTGGATGGGGAGATTCGGGCCAGCACAGATCCGGCCATTGTTGCGAAACGCCTCAGCTTGCGTAGGGCACTCAACGTTCAGAGTGAGGAGTGCCACCGCAGCCTTATCCTCAATTCTCGCAAGGATGCCCTCGATGCCCGCCGGGTAGCCCAGCACGACGACGGCTTCACCGGGGTCCCTTGCGAGGGAGGTCGTCGGATCGAGATTGGAGCGATTCCCTCCCGAATGGGCGAGAGTCGTCCGATCGCCGCATCGCCTCGATCGGAAAGACGGACCAGGGAGGCATCATATGGTTCGGGTCGGCCTGAGAAGTAGGCGCGTAACGCCACCAGCTTAGGTTCGAGGTCGGCCTTGACCATGTCGGCCGTTGCGCGCGGGTCCATCGTCCAGGGCTCGGTGATGTGCCGGTTCGTCACCATCAACCCTGTAGCGTTCACGAGAAACCCGGTGCCGGTGTATTCCATAAGGACAGAGGGAGGCTCCGGCGATCCCCTTCGGATGAATCCAATAGGCAATGGAGAGAAAACACACCGAGACCCGTATTGTCTGATCAACACTTCCGCCCGTGTTCGCTCGGTTTCGAGGATCTTGAGCCGTTGGGCCAACGCTTGGACCTCTTGCTGCGAAGCGCCTTTTTGCCGTTGCTCTTCCAACAGCGCCAGGAGGCGGTTCGTTTCGGCTTCGTGGGCGGTCAAGGTCTCGGCCAAGCGTCGCCGCTCTTCGTTGGTTCGCTTGATCAGTTCGGCCTCGGAGAGACGGGATTGCTTAATTCTTTGAGCAGCGCATCGATCTGCCGTTGATGGGCCTGTTGGATCGTGTGTCATACACGAAACCGCTGACAACTCCGATGAGCACGACGAGCAAGCCAAGCGCGGTCAATTGCGTCCAAAGTGAAGCGTTCTGACGCAGTTCGTAGGCGAGTTGCCGCATGAACACCCCAATGGCGGCGCGTCCATCGTCCCGTCCTTGCCCGGCGACCTCCCGCGCATCGGCCAACATTTCCCGGAGCTTCTTGCAGCGGGTGTATTCCGCGGAGCGGATGCGGAACCGCAGGGTCGGTCCCTTGGGACCGAGCTGAATAAGGTCGTGGTTCATCAGCGCCACGTCGTCGACTGGCTGGTTGTTGACCAGCGTGGGGGATGCCGGTTCGAGATTCCGCAGCCGGACTTGACACTCCGACTGGTACAGTTCGGCTTGCAATGGGGCGACCGGGAAATCGCCATCAGAGGAAAATGCGAGATCGGCCCGTGGGTCGCTTCCAAGGAGAAGGCGAGGCTGGTCGAAATATTGAGTCTGCCCTCGTCGTGGGCCAGAGAGGTGGACCAGCGCAAAGGTCATGCGCGTCGGTTGCGACGACACACTCTCCGACGGGTCTGGAGCATCTCCCGTGCAGAGGAGATCGACAGCGCCTTGCACGTCGGCTTCAGGCACGGGGTTGCACTCTGGCTATCGAGGCAGGTGACGCTTCGATCACGCGGACGATCTCGTCCACGGCAAAGCGCGGGAGCGGGCGAATCCGCCCGTCATGCGCCACCAGGCGGACCCCTTCCCGGGCAGGGACGACTGTGCCGATTCGAACGGCTGTAATCCTGGCACGTGCCAGACGCCGGATAATGGCGGGCACGTGGGTCGGATTAGCGCACAGGAGGAGCGCGCCGGAGGCGATGGCGCCCAGGGGGTGCATGCCGAAATCTTCACACAGTCGCCGGCCTTCCGGCAGGATTGGAATCGCTCGCTCCTCGATGCGCAGGCCCACCTGCGCGGCCTCGGCGAGTTCATAGAGCGCAGCGCTTAAGCCTCCCTCGGTGGGATCGTGCATCGCATGCACACCGCCGGCTGCGAGTGCAAGCTGAGCGTCTCGCACGACGCTGACACCGGGATGCCTGAAATAGCGGCGGCAACGTGCGACAAAACCAGCCGGATACCGACGACGCAGTTCATCCTGTCGTTCACGTGCCAGAATCGACACCGCTTCGATGGGGATGCCTTTGGTCAGCAGCACCGCGTCTCCTACGCGCGCGCCAGCCGCGGTGACGAGCCGGTTCTTCGGACATTCCCCCAGGAGGCATCCGACCACCACTGGCCGGGTCACGGCGTCTGTGATTTCCGTATGCCCTCCGCACAACGTGACATGGATCTGCTGGCAGGCCCGGCTGATCTCGGAAAATAATCGCGACACGGCCCGGGGTGTCGTACCTTGCGATGGCAGCAGCAAGGTCGCCAGAAACCAGCGTGGCATAGCGCCCATCGCCGCCACGTCGTTGGCATTGATGGCCAGTGCGTAAGCGCCGATCTCTCCGGTGACGAACGTGATTGGGTCGGTGGTCACGACGATGTACCGGTCTCCGACGTCAATGGCGGCAGCATCGAGCCCAAGTCCAGGGCCAACGGCGAGACGGGAATCGGCGTTGGCCGCATAGTGGGCCAGGAGCGTCCGCAACAGGGCCGACGGCAGCTTGCCGATCGGCAGCCTGCGGCTTCCATGCGATCCGGTCGAGCGACGCAGACAACGGTTCCGCACTGGGCTGATGCGTTGGGCTCAGCGAGACAGCGGCCCGCCCCCTTCTTTGACGATTTTCCGCTTCTGGGACACCGCCTCTGCCTGCACCACGTTCTTGCAATGGTCGCAGATCCAGTGCCCGTACAACAGGGTCGGCCCCGCTAATCCGCAGAGGAGGCAATGGCTCGGCTTTTCCGTGCGCGGGCTCTCCTCTGTGGTGGGTTTAGGTGTGTCTTCTGGCTTCGCCATATCGTCCCCTTTTTTAAAGCGTAGCTGAGCGTTCTCCGCCAAGCTCGCTGCCTGACCGGCCACTCGTGATGTGCATTGCAATCTTCGCCGGTACCCGGTGGAACTCCGCGACCGTGGGGCAGACCACGTTGGCGAAGTCCTGGTACCAGGGCTTCACCGCGCCGTGGTGGGTGCCGGCCTGGAAGACAATCTCTTCGTCTTCGGTGGCCAAGCGCACGGCATGTGCTCCCAGCGCTGCTCTGAGGCGATCGAAATCGATTCTCCAGTGCGACGGAAGCACGGCCATCACGAACCGTTCCTCGGCTTTGACGATGACGACCTTGGCCAGCATCTTTCCTGACACGTCCAGTGTCTGAGCGCTCTCCGGCGCGGTATAGGCTTCCTGATGGCCCAGAACTTCCTAGCGAACCCGATGACCGTCTCGAAACTCCTTCAGCCGGGGGAGGATTGTCATGACGACCTCCCTTCTGTATTGCTCGGAGGAGCCGATAGCGGATAGCGCTCAGCGAATCGCTGCGAACAAAGAGCAACGTCCGCTCCCATCCAGCGGAGAACTATTCGCGACTTGCCGTTCGCTATCAGCGCCTCTTTGAAGGCCAGGAACGGGCTAACGCCTTGACGTAGCCGAACACGATATCCCGTCTCGCCACAATCCCCACCAGCTTGTCGCCGTTCACGACCGGCATCCAGGTCAAGAACCGCTGCACCTTCCGGTCCTCGTCCATGACCTGCAAGCGATCGAACTCGCTCACCAGGCCGACGAGCGTCCGATCTGGCTCGATTACCGGGACGCTCCCGAAATACGGGAGCCACCGCATCTTACATGAGTTGCCGGACGGTTAATGCCTTAGGATCGCAGGCTCTGACCATGAATTCAACGCCTCTCCTATCGCCTCCCTTCTGCGACCTTCTCCGCGAACCGCGCCTAGTCCTTGGATTGTCCCAAACTCTTCCTTGTTCTTGAGGCAAAGGGAATACCCATCGTGAAGAGAAGAAAAACTGCTCGAATCCACGTGGCCTTCGGTGAAACATGCGCAGGCATTGCGCCGTAGCAAAAAGGGGCAGGCAGCCGCAGTGCACTGCCCTAAAATGCCACGGGAACAAGAGCTCCAACCTCCGGTTCATGGCGGTATAGGCAGTCTGATCGTCACCACGCTCCAAGGGGCCCATGACAATCTGGAGTGCATTCAAGTACGGGAGATACTTCCGCTGTGCCGCCATCGCCTTCGGTTGCCTGGGTCATCAAGGCCGCTTGGGTCATACGCGCGATCCGCTCTTGCTCGGTGCCCATGAGGGAACCGCCGGATGCGCGCTCAACGGCGAGAGCCTATCATCATCACTGCGACGAGAAGAAGAGCGGTGATTGGTCCAGCAGTGCGCCTCGAAGGATCTTGCCGCCAGTTCGGTCGCCAAGACGGCCGGCGCTGCAGGCGGGAAAAACGTCACGGCCGGCCGCCTCGGTTGCTGGTGGGCAGGTAGGTCGTCAGGCTGCCGCCCGCACGGTCGGCCGCATCAAGCAATGTTTGTCGCAAGTTATAGGGGCTCCGTTGAAAGCGGAGCACCGGACGACCTCGTAGGGCGTGTCGTCGCTCATCAGCATCTCAACCGTCACGTCCCGCTTGTGTTCGTCACACAACATCGTGATCGTTCGGACGGATGGGCCGCGTTCGTGGAGGCCCATGGCCGCTGCGACCAGCACACAGAGCGCTGCTGCGGCCAACAGTATCGGCAGGACGGTGCCATCGCCGATCGAGCCAACCCCCCAGCCCCGCTCCCGCATCACGATGGATTCAGGTGCCGACGGTGCCCGCTTGGCCAGATCGCTCATCACGGTCGAGGCCGCAAGCAGGGTGCTGGTGGACGCAGCCGGTTCGCCAGCCGCGCGGTCCATCGCGAGCATCGCGGCCACCACCGCCTGCCCGTAGTTCATTTCCGCTTTCGCCAGGTTGTCGACCAAGGCTCGCGTCCCGTTCACGATCTGTCGCCCGAGCACTTCCTGCGCCTTCGCGTCACTGGCGCTCTTCATTGCGAGGAACTCCTGGCTCTTCCAATCCGACGGGAGCTTGAAGACACTCTCCAGGAACTCCCGTCGGGCTAGGGCATCCCTCACGGCTCTTTTGGCTATGTTGGGCACGAACGAGTCGGCGACTACCTTGACCTGGGTCAGCCTCTTTATCGCATTCCCAAGCGCGACCTGCGTCCGTTCGCGCTCTTCCACAATCCGGGCAGGGGTGATGACAGCCTCGGTGATGGCTTTGCTCAGCTCCTCTTCAAGCCATCGGTCCGGGGTCGGAGGTGCAGGCTGCGCCAGCGGACCTCGGTCCAGCCCCAGATAAGCCATCAGCACCACGGCGCTCCCGATAGTGGTGATCGCTCCCGCCATCACAGCCATATCGATATGATCCAGATATCTCATCGCGGCACCTCACTTTCTTCTCTTCTGCGGCTTCTCTGCGGCTTCGTCCGGCTCAAAGGTACAAAGTACAAACAGCGTCAACTTCAGGCCGGCGGCGTCATCCACCGCCGCCGAGGTCGATGACGTTGTCATCCCAATAGTCAAATCCCTCCTTCGCCAGTTGTGGGTTGTGCCTGGCGAAATCATGGAACATATTTGGCGTTACCTTCCCGCAGAAGTCGAAGATCTCCTTGGCAGACCAGGTGGGAATTCCGCTTCCTTTGGGATCGCTCGCCAGCATATCCATGAGCGTGTTCATCGCCACGTACACACCCTTCTCATCGCCTCGGTTGAACGCCATTCGCACGAGGTCGAGTTGGCCGAGGTAGGGGTCGTACGCCCGCTCCCGAGCCTCGAACTTCGCCAGTTCCTGATGGTCGCGTACGAGCGCCGCGATCTCATCGATCCACGCACCCGATGCGGCTTCCGCGATCAGCGGCACAAACGCCAACGCGCATGCGAGGGCGACTGTCATCCCCTTATGGTTGAGTCTGTATGTCATTGTTGTTCACCTCTCTTCCCGTGGTGTCTGTGAGTCCCACTGCCGGCGACACAAGCCGGACGAAGCCGCATGACTGCTTCGCATGATCCGCGACGACACCGAGCGGCCGATCAGTATGCCTACAGCAACGGCGGATCACCGTAGGATTGAAGTTTCTGGAGATGCTTCCAATTAGCCCGCTGATGCCGGCTCACATCGTGGTAGTGCGCCGGCGTCACCTGGTAGCAATACTCCCAGATCGCCTCCGCCGCTTCGTCGCTGAGCCCGCCCTCCCGCGCTTCCAGCATGTCCATGAACCGGTTCATCGCTGTATAGGCCCCTAAGCGGTTGCCGGATCGCACGAGGTGGTGCACGAGTGCCAGTTGACCCAGATAGGGCTCAAAGGCGCCGGCCGACTGCTCTGCCGCCTTTTCCTTGAGCACAAACGCCCTTAGAAGATCGACCCACGCATCGCTTTCGTGGGTGACATAAATCGACCTCGGAATCAGGAGCAATGCGGTAAACACCGCTGTGCTCACAGCGAATACCGCAACGAGCGGTAAATATGAACGGCTGCCGAACATGGGATTCTGCTCAGACTGTTTTGCTTTCCACCGGCTCTTGCCTAGTTGAACTGTAGCGCGTGGGCGGCCGACCAACAATGAGCCGAGCGCATCATTTTGCAGGCTGGAGCAGGTGTATCATGCGAAGAGAGGAAGTGAGGAACAGCTCGCGGGAGCCTCAGGTGGGCGAGGCTCCGAGGTGATAGGCGATAGCCAGGGCCTCCAGACGGGTGTGGGCGCCGAGCTTGGCCAGGATATGCTGGATGTGGTTTCTTACAGTCGCCGTACTGATGCACAGCTCATCCGCAATCTGCTTTGTGGTGTGTCCGGCCGCCAGATGTTGCAGGATGTCTTTCTCGCGTTCGCTCAGGGGCAGTGCTGAGGGAAGGTGCGCGGACTCGGACTGTGACAGCGCGGGGGCCGGGTTGAACTGATGATGCGCTTGTTCTACCGGGAGAGACACCACCGACTGGAGCTCGTTCACGAGCCGACGCACTTTGGCCAGGGTAGTCACGTCGCGGAACAGGTGCGCCCGGAAGAACCGGCTTCTCTTGCGGGTTGGCACCGGAAACGAACTCACGTTGACCCACAGGCTCCGACCGGCTTTGGTCCGGGTGCGCATGTCGAAATGGCGGACTGGGCCGCCCCGGGCCAGTTGGGCGCCGATCGCGCAGGTGGGCGAGCACAGGGGTTGGCCGGACGGCGTCGTGCCGCAGAGAACTTCATGACAGGGGCGCCCGACGACCTCCCCGGCGCGGAACCCCAGCAGACGTTCGGCGGCTCGATTCCAATAGATGACCGTGCCGCGCTCGTCGACCACTATCGCTGCATCGGCTGCCCGATCCAACATGGCCATGAGCTGTTTCATCGAAAGCCCTCGTCCAAAGCAATGGAACTAGCAAGCATGGTACCACCTCCATGAGTGGGCTCGCGACCCGCTGGTTCCTCATTCCCTTCGTCCCGATTGATTGATGGACCTGACCTGGACGGTTGTTTGCTAATGGCCGCCAGCTTCTGACGTTTTTGACGATGGTGGGGAGTCTTGGGACAGGGTACCGAACCGGTTCTGTGGCGGAACGCGACACTGAACAGAAGACAAACCGGCTGCTCGGATTGCGAAGATCCAAGAGAAAGCCGAACTCTCGGAGACCGGCAAATGGATAGCAGGGCGTCACCCGACGGCATGTATCTTGTACGCGGATTCACCCAAAATGGAGAAAGCAGGCCTTGCTGGGCAGCGGTTCGTGATCAACGGGAGGCGGGTCGTGACCGGCATCCAGGACAACAAGCCATCGCGGTTTGATCGACTGGTGGTCGCTCACGTCATGGAGACGCAGGTCCAGGTGGCGCATCCGCACACCAAAGCGGATGTCATCGCGTCGATGATGATTGAGGGCTTCGGCGCCGTGCCGGTCGTAGACGACCAAAGACGGCTGATCGGTATTGTGAGCGAGCATGATCTGTTGGTTTCGCTCGACCGGAAGCAGAAGTGGAGCGAGGTGACGGCGCAAGATGTGATGGCACGTAATCCCTACTCGGTTCGCCCGGAGATGGAGATCGGGACGCTGGTTCATGTGCTGCGCGCCAGCGGCCTGATCCGCGTGCCAGTCGTCGATGCCCACGACAAGCTGATCGGCATCGTGGCCAGGCGGGATGTGCTGCGCGCCTATCTGAGCGGCGGATCCGCCACAGGAAGTGCATCCACAGAGGCGTGATGCACAAGACGGAATTCATCGACAAGGCCGGTGATTCAGCCACCTTACTTGACTTCCGGTTGTGCGGGGTACGAGGTTTGTGGGGCTGATGGCCAGGCGGGATCTCCTGTTCGGGTATGTGAAAGCCTCCCAATACTGGTCCTGACTCGACAGAGATGAAGAAACGCCGGCTGCAACTTCCGATTCGCCTGATGGCCAAGCCGACGAGACCGCACAGTACCAAGAAAGGCGCGCGCGGCTACCGCCGCGCGCAAGCAAAAGCCTTGCTGCGGGAAGAAGCTGCACGCGCAAGGGATCAGGGCGGAGGATGTTCGCCTGCCCGCCCAATGGATAAACAGGCGATGGATAAATAGGAGGAATGACGATGGCTAAGAAAGACAAGGAGTCGAAGGCGGTGATCCCTAAGAAAACGGCCGAGCTCGTCCCGCGATGGGAAGACATCGACCGGTGGTTTGACCGCATGGCGGAGGAATTCTGGCGACGACCGTTCCCCAGCCTGTTCAGGCCAGAGCGCTGGTTCCCGGAATCGCTGTTGCCGATGCGGATGCCGTCGCTCGATGTTTATCAGGACCAAGAAGAAGTTGTGGTCAAGGCGGATGTGCCGGGTCTGGCCAGGGAGGATATTGAAGTGACCCTCACCGGCGAGACGTTGACCATCAAAGGTGAGCGGAAAGAGGAGAAAGAGGTCAAGGAACCCGACTATCACCGCCGGGAGCGGTCGTACGGCTCCTTCGTTCGAAGCGTCACGTTGCCATGCGAGGTGAAATCCGACGAGATCAAAGCGACGCTCAAGAACGGGGTATTGGAGATTCGCTTGCCCAAGACGGAAGAGGCCAAGAAAAAGTCCGTGACGGTGAAGATCGACTAAGTCCACTTCGTCGCGTACGCACCGCGTGAAGGCGGGAAGGAGGGCGTGATGGCTACCTTCGCCATGTTAACCAGACTCTCGCCCGAGGCGCTGACCAAGCCCCGGCTGGTCGCAGACCTCAATAAGAAAGTCGAGCAGCGAATTAAACAGGAGTGCCCGCGGGTGAAATGGATCGCGAATTATGCGGTCCTCGGTCCCTGCGATTATCTCGACATTTTCGAGGCGCCGGACAACGAGACGGCTGCTAAGATTGCGCTGCTGGTGCGGTCCTTCGGACATGCGACCACCGAAACCTGGCTCGCCACGCCCTGGGATCGCTTCGAGACGATGGCCAAGTCGCTGAAGTAAGGAAGACGCGCGATGCGAAGGAGGGGATCATGGGCTGGGGATGGTGTCGGGTGGGGCAACTGGGTGTTGGTCCAGCAACGGCTCTGGCACGAGCTCCATTCGCGGCACCTCCTTGCGGACATCAAGACTGTGTAGAGAACCTTCCTGCTGACAAACGTTCTGACGATCCGGCAAAATAGGCACACGGGTGAGATGGCGCAGCCGCCCGGCCCTTTCCCTTAAGGGGATGAGGGTGGGAAGGAACGTGCCATGCCGTATGTCGGAACCCGACGGCAAGCCGGCTATCGAACGCTCCTGCGGAGCGGCGAACTCTCCGATCGCGTCGAGCAGGCGAGGATGCGGCTCGCGTCCTGCCGGGTGTGCCCGCGCCATTGCGAGGTCAACCGGGTCGCGGGCGAGTTGGGCACCTGCCTGGTCGGGGCTAAAGCGCTCATTGCGAGCGCAGGACCGCACCATGGCGAGGAATTTCCGATTCGCGGCTGGTACGGCTCGGGGACGATCTTTTTCGCGAGTTGCAACCTCCGCTGCATCTATTGCCAAAACTTCGACATCAGCCACCGACCGAATGGGGAAGAGCTGGAACCAGAAGCCTTGGCCAAGATCATGCTCGACTTGCAAGAGTACGGTTGCCACAACATCAACCTTGTGAGCCCCTCGCATCAGGTTCCGCAGATTCTAGAAGGTGTGCTTGTCGCCGCGCAGCGTGGGCTGCGACTCCCCATTGTGTACAACACCAGCGCCTACGACGATGTGGAAATGCTCAGGCTGCTGGATGGCATTGTGGACATCTATATGCCCGATCTGAAATACGCCGACGCCGAGATCGGCCGCAGACTGTCCAAGGTGAACGATTATCCCCAAGCCGCCCGGGCTGCGATTAAGGAGATGCATCGCCAGGTCGGCGACTTGGTGTTGGATGACGAAGGTCTGGCGGTGCGGGGGCTCCTGGTCCGCCATCTCGTGCTACCGAACGGCCTTGCTGGAACCGCCGAGGTCATGCGGTTTCTGGCCGAGGAAATCTCCCGCGACACCTATGTCAACGTCATGGACCAGTACCATCCGGTCGCCAAAGCGACCCGCCATCCGCAGTTGAACCGTGTGGTCATGGATAGCGAGGTGGATGAAGCCATGCGCCTGGCGCGCGAGGCCGGCCTGTGGCGGCTGCACGAGGAGTAAAGATGGGATGGTGAGCCCGGCGTACTTTAGATGAGACATCTGCGCTCGGCTGTTTCCTGACAGCTTTCAGTGGGTTCGTGGCGGGTAGCTGTACGCTTCACAATTCTGCCAAATGTTACCAGCGGCGGCCCCAATAGCCGCGATGCCCGAACAACCGCGGACCCCCGTAGAAATCGAAGCGGGGGCCGAAGTACGGCAGGCTGTAGATCCAGGGAGCCCAAGTACAGCGCGAAGTCTACTGACGGATACCCAGGATAACTAGTGCGACGGTCACCGGAGGAGCTGCAGCTTGGCGCTGCTGATCGGTGGCTGCCGCGGCTTGATGATCGGCCTGCTCTTTCAACTGGGCGACCGTGTCTTGCTGAGCCTTGAGGTGGCCTTCGAGCTTTGCGATGTTCTCACGCGGGATTTCGATCAAGGTTCAGACACAGCGAGCCAGGAACATTCCCAGGGCACTTGGTCATCAGTGGCCTGTGCCGGGAATGTGAAAAGAAAAAATCCCACCCTCCATCCCCATGCAGGCAAGATGGCCCGCCGCCATCGTCTAGGCGAAGAGGATTCCATGAGAGTCCTCATGAGACGTTCCGTAAGTTCCTCCTTCCTCGTCGGTTCACCGATAACGCACCACGTGTCCGGGTGCGGGAACAGGCTCCTGCATTGATTGAGAAGAGCGAAGAGCGATCAGCGTAACCCCCTCCTTCGCATGCAGCGGCAAGGGGAGGTAGAGGGGGGGGCCGGATGTGCTGCGAGCTCTCCATCTTCCCCGATGTTGCGGCCCTGCGTGTGCGCGAGAATACCATGATAGATCGCCTGGGCGCTCTCCGACCACGTTGGGTCGATCGGCAGACCTCGAAAGGCTGCCTCTGCAGCCTTCTTTTCGCGATTCGGCGTCATGTGTCCCGTTCTTCTCGATCCTATCTGCGACATTCGCTCCCGACTCATCCTACTGAGAGGCAATTCCTTTGCCACTGTGAGAGCCAATGCTAATGGCGGAGCGCTCTGCCCGAACCATCAAGGCATTGTGATTGGGTGTGGTCTCGAGGAGACAGAAAACAGGGAAACGTGCCACGGGCGGCCAACAGCGAAATGGCGAAACGTTACAGGCTGTTAATGGATGGGGCTAGCCGAAGGTAGCTGGGGTAAGGGGCTGGGTGGTACGCTGAGGTAACGGCCGGAGCGACCATGCCAAGAATTATAGCTCATCTGGATATGGATGCGTTCTTTGCAGCGATTGAAGAGCGGGACAATCCCGCTCTGCGCGACCTGCCGCTCGTTATCGGGGCCGATCCGAAGCAGGGTCAAGGACGTGGCGTGGTCTCGACGGCGAACTACAAGGCTCGTGAGTATGGGATCCATTCTGCGCTCCCGATCTCCCGTGCGTGGCGGTTGTCCGAAGTGGCCAGGAAGCGGGGACAGCCAGCGGTCGTGTTTCTGCGGGTCGATATGCAGAAATACGTGCAGGTGTCGCACGAGATTATGGAAATCCTCCGGCGGTTTGTGTCTCGTATCGAACAGGCCAGCATCGATGAGGCCTATCTGGATCTGAGTTTCGTGGGCTCGTATGAACAAGCCGAAGACCTGTGTCGCCGGATTAAGGAGGCCATTCGCACTGAAGAGGGGCTGACTGCCTCGGTAGGGATCGGGCCGAACAAACTGATCGCCAAAATCGCCTCCGGTGTCAGGAAACCGGATGGGCTCACTGTCGTCAGAGAGGACGAGGTGGGAGAGTTTCTGGCCCCGTTGCCGGTCCGCGCGATTCCTGGCATCGGTCCGAAGACGGAAGAGTGGCTGGTCAAACAGGGCATCAGGCTAGTGAAGGACCTCAGGCGCTACACGCCAGAGGAACTCCGTGAGATATTCGGCAAGCGCGGGATCGACCTCTACAAGAAGGTTCGCGGACTGGACGAATCGCCGATCCAGGAGTTCTGTGAGCCGAAGTCGATCGGAGAGCAGGAGACGTTCGAGCGGGATACTCTGGACCCCAGAATCCTGGGCGACCGGCTCAAGGCGATGTGCCAAAATGTGGCAGCCCGCCTGATGGATGAGGGACATGTGCGATTTCGAACCGTCGTTCTCACCGTGCGGTTTGCCGATTTCGAAACGGTGTCGCGTTCCCATACGCTGCGGGAGCCCACCGACTCCTCAAAGGTCCTTGAGCTGGAGGCGTTGAAGCTGCTCCTGCCGTTTTTGGATGCGCGTGAGAACCCCAGAGGCAAACTCATCCGACTCCTCGGAGTTCGAGTGGAGAAATTGGATTGGTCCTCCGGCGGGGAGAGTGCCGGGGCGTTGCTCTGACGAGGCATTGCGCGCTCACGCCGGCCACTATTGGGGTATAGTAGGGTCCGCAGCGTCGAATCTCCGGATGCGGTGGATTGAGCAAGCACCTGAGGCTCTGAAGAAAAGAGCGGACGAGGCTTGTGCGGATGCCGAAGGCGAATTTTGAGTTTTCCGCAGGCGGGGTCGTGATCAAGGGCGATACCGTACTGCTCATTCGCGTGCGAAACCTCAAAGGCGGGGAGGTGTGGACGTTTCCCAAGGGCCGGCTCAACGAAGGTGAGAAAAGCCCGGAGGCGGCGCTCCGCGAAGTGGAGGAGGAGACCGGCTGGCGTTGCCGGATCGAGCGGGAACTATCCCGATCCGAATATTGGTTCCAGCAGGATGGGCGGCGCATCCACAAGACCGTTCGGTGGTACAAGATGACTCCCCTTGAACGTGTCGGCGAACCAGACCGGGAAGTCGAAGAAGTGAGCTGGCTACCGATCGCCGAAGCTGCCTCGCGTCTGAGTTATGAGTCCGAGCGGCGCTTGCTCGCGCAGGCTCTGACGGCGGACGCGGCACCGGAGAACGAAAACTAGGTTGACCGCACCTGTCTTTTTTGTTACAAGCCCCCGCGTTCGGATCGTCAAACCTGCTTGGGAGGTCTTCATGCGTGAAAAATCCTGTTTGCAGTGGGACAGGCGTACCTTTCTGAAGACCTCGCTGGTTGGTTTCCTTCTGCTCTGCGGACGATTGACCTGCCCGTCGGAACTGTTCGCCAGCCGATTGCCCGAGGGCCGGCTCACATTCTATAACCTCCATACCAACGAACGCTTGACGGTGACCTATCGAGACGAGGAAGGTCGCTACGACTACAACGCCTTGGACGATGTGAACTATCTTCTACGATGCCACCACACCCAAGAAGTGGCTGCCATAGATGTGCGGGTCATTGAGTTCGTGAACCTCGTTCACAAGCGTGTGGGCGGCGAGCGGGAGATCTGTGTGATTTCGGGGTATCGTTCGCCAGAGTATCAGGATCTGCTGATCCGTATGGGTAAACGGGTGGCTCGCCATAGCCTGCATGTAAAGGGGCAGGCCATCGATTTCTTTCTTCCCGGGGTCAACCTCCGCACGGTTCGTGAGACGGCGTTGCGGCTCAAGTGCGGTGGTGTCGGGTACTATCCTCGCAAGAGGTTCATTCATCTCGATTGCGGCCCATTCCGATGGTGGTAGGCCGCAGGTTTCCGTTGTCATACTCCTCGCGCTCTGCGTGGCCGTTTCCTCCGAGCCAACATTCGGTCAGTTCGCGCCCGGCTCTGACCTTGAACCGAAACGTCCATCATCCCTCTGCGTCGGCAACCACCTCAGCGATGCCGATATTGCCTGGGAGTGCCGACGGATCGGAAAAGGGGGAGACCCGTGAACGGTTGTTCGGGGAATGCTGGATCGATGTGGCGCGGTTTAATCGGGTTGACCGGCGCCATGTTCGTTCCGGAGTGCAGATTAAGGTGCCGAAATGTCTTGAGGAGATCGTGCACTTCACCCCTCCCTGCCCCATCCTCAGGCGCAAACCGACGCGCAATACATCATGATCGATCTCGCCGAGCAATTCTTGGCGCTTACGAATATGGCGCGCTGCGCTTTTCGATGCCGCCACTACGCCTTATCCGATGGATGACGCCCTTCGCTTTTTCGTGACACGCGGAGGGGTGTCTTATTGGGTTCACGGACAGGATGTGCCCGGCTATTCGACCTCGCATGGCTGCGTCGGCCTGTACGATGAGGCAATGCAGAAGGCATACTACGGGGTACCGCAGGACCCGGAGTGGGATGATGCCAAGAGGTTGTATGAAGAGGTTGTAGGAATGGGTGCTGGGGCATCGGCCGGATGACGGAAGGATG
This sequence comes from Nitrospiraceae bacterium, assembly GCA_051293835.1. Classification (GTDB taxonomy): domain Bacteria; phylum Nitrospirota; class Nitrospiria; order Nitrospirales; family Nitrospiraceae; genus DATLZU01. The sequence goes on from JBPKMA010000006.1 coordinate 86,474, forward strand.
CTTCTGCTCGAGGCCGGTCCCAAGGTGCTAATTCGAGGCACTGCGCTAAGAGTGGCGACACCGGGGAGATTCCGCACCACCAACTGAGGTCCTCTCTTCACATCGGCCGCAATCCTTCTACCTTCCTCTCTACGCCTCTTTTCCTCTGACAAGTTCCAAGGATGGCGCTGTCTTGGAATCGACGATGGGCACGTCTGCGACTACGGCAGCGACTGCGATAGCACGTCCTCTAAAGATCTAAAGAGGAGCGCAGCATGGCCTTCACCCGATCCCTTTTCAACGCGGGGTTCCCACACCAGGACTGCGACCGACCTTCACCCGGGCATGGCGGAATCGCCACGCCGGGCGCGTACCCCCGCGATTCTTCCATTGGGCCCGCGATTGTCGTACCCGGGGAAATGTGATATCCTGTTGACAACGTCAACGAATAGTCTGGAACCGATCGCCTGCCTGGTCTAACCATCCTGCGACCCTTTCCAGCCTATTTAGGGGTTTCATCCTCTTTCGGGGAGGTTTAGCCTATGCACATATACAGGTTTACGGGGGGAGGTTTGCTCGCGTTCGTGATGGCCATGTCTGTCAACGTCGCCGGCGCGCAAGCGCAGGCACAGAAAGGAGCGTCGAAGATGACGGTTTCAGAGGGCAAACTGGTGTCGTTGGAGTACACGCTCCGGTTAGATGACAAGACAGTCATCGAGAGCAATGTGGGCGGCGATCCCTTGAAGTATACCCAAGGCGCGCACGAGCTGATCGTCGGATTGGAGAAAGCGCTGGAGGGCATGGCGGTGGGCGACAAGAAGACGGTCATCGTTCCTCCGGCGGATGGCTATGGTGCTGTCGATCCCAAGGCCTTTCAGGAAGTGAGCAAGAAACTGATTCCGCCGGACGCGTTGAGAGTAGGGGCGCAGCTCCAGGGCCGGGGGCCTGATGGTCGGGTGCTCTATCCACGGGTAGCGGAAGTCAAGGATGAGACGGTCGTGCTGGATTTCAATCATCCGCTTGCCGGCAAGACGCTTGTCTTTGACGTGAAGGTGCTGGACATCAAGGACGGTGCTGTTCCGTCCAATCCGAAGCGCCCGCATTGATCGACCAAGCTAGTCGCTGAAATTAGCTCCGCTCGTCGACAGACTTGGCGAGGTCGCGGAGCGCTTGGGCGATGTGGACCGGATAGGGCGGAGCGGGGTCCAGGCGCCGCAGGAAATCGGGCAGGCGGGCGAGTTGGGAAGCGGCGTGTGCGCGCGAGTCGGCGAGGGAGGGGAGGGGTGCAAGACGCCGGCCGGCCTGCAGGACGGGTTGGAGCAGCGCCTCGCCTGCCTGCACGTCATCCTCGACTGTGACGATGTCCTCGGCGAACTGGCCATTCGCCTTATAGTGCCGATACACCTGTTTCCGGCCCGGCCACGTGGCTTTCCCCTCCGATCGTTTCCGGCAGGCTCGCCCAGCGTATTCCTGTAGCTTGTACGCGCAGTCAAGCGACGGGGCGTCGGCCGATGTGGTCATGGCCGTGCCCACTGCGAAACTGTCGATGGGGGCGCCGCTTGCCATGAGGGCTGCCACCCGATACTCGTCCAAATTGCCGCTCGCCAGAATCCGTACGTGCGGCAATCCACCGTCGTCGAGGATCCGCCGGACCTTTCGGGCGTGATCAGCCAGATCGCCGCTGTCCAGTCGCACGCCTTTGACAATAAGGCCTTTCTCCTTCAGCCGGGGCGCAAGCGCCACCACCTTGCGGGCGGCCGCCTCTGTGTCGTAGGTGTCGAGCAGCAGCACGACGTTGTCGGGCTGGGCGTAGGCGAAGTGCTCGAACGCGCTGGTCTCGTTTTCGTGTGCCTGCACGAACGCGTGAGCCATCGTGCCGTAGACCGGAATCCCAAATTTCACACCGGCGAGCACCGTCGCCGTGCCGGTGAAGCCGGCCAGGTGGCTGGCCCGGGCCGCGAGCAATCCCGCCTCCGCGCCGTGAGCTCGCCGTAACCCGAAGTCGATCAGCGGCTTGCCGCCAGCGACCAGCACCGATCTCGCCGCCTTGGACGCGATCATGGTCTGAAAGTTGAGGAGGTTCATAACGCGGGTTTCGACGAACTGGGCCTGCGGGAGCGGGGCGGTCACGCGGAGGATCGGCTCGTTCGGGAAAAAGATCGTGCCCTCTGGCATGGCGTGCACGTCGCCAGTAAACCGCAGGCGTTCGAGGTAGTCGATAAACGACCGGCTGAAGCGTCCACAGCGTGCGAGCCACTCCAGATCTGCTGGACTGAAGCGGAGCGTTTCCAGATAGTCCAGCACCTGCTCCAGGCCAGCCGCGATTAGAAAGTTACGTGGAGCCGGCAGTTTGCGGACGAAGAATTCAAAGACCGCCGTTTCTTCCATCCCCTGCTCCAGGTAGGCCTGGAGCATCGTGAGTTGGTAGAGATCGGTGAGGAGCGCGCTCGAGGGCTGGTTCATGCCGTGAGATTCTCCAAGCGGATCGGCACGGCTCCCAGACGGACCATCTCCTCCTCCGCTTTCCGCCCGTCGTCCGGTTGCACGTTCACGGCTCGGATACCGTCCATCAGAAGATAGACGGCATAGCCGAGTTTCCTCGCGTCTTTCACTGTGTTGAGCACGCAATAGTCGGTCGCCAGGCCACCGATAAACAGGCGTCGCACGCCGGCGGCTCGAAGCTGCTCGTCGAGCGAAGTACCCTGAAATGCAGAGTAGGCATCCTGGTCCGGCTCGGTCGCTTTGTGGATGACCACGGCCGACGGGGGCGCCTGAAACCCCGGCGGTGGCAACGAACCGGGCGAACCAGCGACGCAGTGAACGGGCCATGGACCGCCCTGTTCGCGGAAGGAACAGTGATTTGGCGGGTGCCAGTCGCGGGAGAGAAAAATCGGCAACCCGTGCGACTCAAAGCGGGCCATGTAGCACATCAGGATGGGCACGACCTGATCGCCGTCCGGCACGCTCAACGCCCCGCCGGGAAGAAAGTCGTTTTGGACATCGACGGCGATCAGAGCGTCGCCCGGTTGCAGCGTCTCTGTGCTCATAGCTGCGGCCACGAGATCTGCGTTCGACCTACATGGCTCCCAGCAACTTGGCCGCTTTCTTCACGTCCCGCGGTTTGACCCAAAAGATCGCTCCGTACCGGCCCGATCCGGCCACCACCGCGTCCAACGCCGTGACATTGATCTTCGCCCCGGCCAGTTGGGTAAGGACGTCCACCAGCGCGCCGGGTCGATCGTCTCCCTCGATAAGGAAGCAGGTTTTCGGCGCCACGAGTTTCCATTTGGCACGCTTGGCAGCCGTTTTGAACGCTTCGGGATCAGACGGAACGAAATCCATCTGGGAGCGCCGTCCGCGGGGAAACGCGGAGAACGCCAACAGGTTGACGCCGGCGTCCCGCAACATCGTGAGCGCGCCGGCGCCAATGCCCGGTTTGTCGGGAACCTGGACTTTGAAGTACTGCGCGGTGCGGATTGTGTCAGCCATGGGAGCCTCCTTTGTTGGACACCGGAGCACGAGAGAACAACCGGTGTCGGAATTGTAGACCACGTTCGGAGGGCGAGGCCAGAGGCCCCGCCGGCTCTTAGCTGGCTGAGGCCGGCCTGCTGGAGAATGTGGCGACTTGCGCGCCGAAGCCGGCGAAAAACCAGCCGTAAACCTCGTGAAGGGGGATAGAAGCCAGCACAACCGCGGCCAGCCCCTTCGGGGTCATGGCCGCCATCAGCGATGCGTCGGCGGCCGGCGTGGACTTCTGCACCGACAGTCGAACGACTGGAATGCGCAGGGCGAAGATCGTAACCGTGAGCAGAAGTCCGAGGAAGACGACCCACAGATCGGTCAGTTGGACGGACAAGCCGACGTAGACGAAGAAAAACGTCTTGAGCAGAAACGCCACTTCGGAGAAGAAAACCTTCTCGATTTCGTTGAAGGTGATGGGGTCGTGCGGGATATAGCGCCGCCACGGAAGAACATTGATGATGCCGATGTTGCCGAGCGTCACGCCGAAGGCCAGCGCGGCGATATAGCCGCTGTAACCGAAGATTTCGGCGATTCCGAATACGACAAACACGAAAGCCGGGGTCGTGAAGATGGCGTTCTTGAGCGTCCGCACTTTGTTGAGCAGAATCGACCACAAGTAACCGCTCCCGATGCCGAGCAACGACGCCAGGACGAACGAAGACAGGATATGCCCTGCCATCAGGCCCAGATGGAGCTGGCCGAGCTTATACAGCTCGACCAAGGCCAACGCCACCACGATGCTGAACACGTCGCTGACGGCAGATTCGGGAAACCGATTGGTGCGGCTGGACTTCTGCATATCGAATTGGCGGACGAGCGGCACGACCACGGCCGGGGAGGTGGACCCGACGATGGCCCCCAGCATGTAACAGACGATCGGATCTATGTCCGTCAACGCCATCGCGACGGTGCCAACGGCCGCCATGGTGATCAGAAAGCGCACCAGTGTCAAGGACGAGGGGCCGCGCATCGCTTTCCAGAGAACATCCAGGCTGATGTCCGATCCTTCTTTGAAAAGCAGGACGATCAGGGTGACCGTGGCGAACACGGATCCGAGGACGCCGAAGTGCGCGGGAGTGATGAGTCCCAGCAGGGGAGCCAGGAGGAGCCCGATGATCAAGGGCAGGACGTCCGGGAGTCTGGTCTGCTGAAAAACGCCCGTGAACAGATGGGCGAGGAAGACCAAAATGCCGACCGAAGCGATGGTAGCAGCGATTTCGTCCATCAGGCGGAGTCTCCAGATTCCGGAGCGCCGACGCCTGCATTATGCAGGGAACGCTGCACGATAGCAATCGGGCGAGGCGGTTGGAACAGCAGCCGTGTGCTTAAGGGGTGATGCTCAACGCCTGCGACTCGCTCGCCGGCGGGCCTGCTGCCTGGCGCATCGAGAGAGTGTGGGGCAATGTGCCTGGCTGTCGCCTTCCGTGTGCCGTCGGCCAGTGCGGAGGCAGGTTTCCGCACGACATTGGAGGATTGCCTATGCGAACGATGGCGAAACAAGTGGTGATGGTTTCGATCCTGCTCGCTCTGTTGAGCGTATGGCCCGCTGGCATAGGCTCCCGCGACACTGCCTTAAGGCCATTGGGCAGGCGTTCGCGACCTATGTGCCGGCCGTGGTCTCGATTATCGTCATCATCTTCGTGGTCCGGGTGATCATCAAACTGATTCATGTGGTCTTCCTGGGGATCGAGCGCGGGACTGTGACCTTCGCGGGTTTTCACCGGGAATGGGCGGAGCCGACCTCCAAAATCGTCCGGTTTTGGGTCATCGTGTTCGGCGCGGTCGCCATCGTTCCGTATATTCCCGGTTCCGATTCGCCGGCCTTCAGAGGCATTTCCGTCTTTCTCGACGTGCTGTTTTCCTTGGGCTCTACCGGCGCTGTCAGCAATGTCGTATTCGGGATCGTCCTGACTTGCAGGCGGCCGTTCCGGGTCGGAGACCGCGTCAAGATTGCGGACACTGTCGGGGACGTGATCGAGAAAACGTTGCTGGTATCGTGAAAACCTATGAGGCTCCGGTGTTCAGAGTGGCTCCGATCGAAACGTGCTCGGGCAAACCGGGCGAAAGCCGCGCCGCGAAATCCGAATAGTCCACGGGATCATTCGTGAGCGTCGTTGCCGTCCTTAGCATGTTCCGAGCCGAGCTCGCCGACAACGAGCGGCAAATAGCCGAAGCGCCATCGTCAGGGATCGAGGCAGGGTCGGGTGCGGCCGCAATGCATCGGATTGAACGCGATAAGCCGTCATGTGAGGAACGTAGGCGGCAGGACATGGAGCTCTTGAGAGACGGCTTGCCAATCGGCGTGATCGGCGGCATCGTCTTGGTCACATCCAGCGTGCTGTTCGCGACGGCGGCGCAACCGCAGCGACCGTTGGAAGGCGTCGCCGAGCCGGAACCGCCGGCGATCGAAGAGAAGCTGCGGAAGCTGGAGCAACAAGAACCGCAACCGGAGCCGCGGCCGTCCGAAAGCCTCAACCGCGTCCGAAGGCAAAGGCCCTCGAGCGACTGAAGAAATTGGAACAGCGGCGGGAGGAGGAAAAGGCGAAAGAGTTGGAAGCACAGGGGCCGAAAGAGCGGGCCCGTTAGAAGATACAGTAGCTCAAACAACCGACGGAACCGGCGACGCCTCCGGCCGCTAAGGCCCGGATCAAACAACTCCTCGGCGTGTACGGCGAGGTGGTCGGCCTCTACGACGAAATTCTGCAGAAGACGAAGCCAGGGCCGGGGACGCGCTATCGGCATTGAAAGGCCCGGCCTGGCTGTGCTGGGCGGGGAGCATCGCACCCGCTATGAGACTATGGATGGACGATTCCGCGCCGGCGAAGCCGGCCGCGATCAGCAACTGGCTTTGCGCACGAGGCTCTTCTTCGGGATTCAAAACATCTTCGACCCGGTTCGCTTCACTGTGGCGCTGCAGGATTCCCGTGCGTCTCTCACCGATTCAGGGTCCTTCGTGAGCAGCAACCACGTGAACCAAACCGATATTCAGCAGCTCCCCATCGATTTCGTTTCCGACAACTTGCTGGGCACGGGCCTGCCGGCGGAGCTGAATATCGGGCGGGTCAACGTGGACCTCGGCAGGGGGAGGTGGATCGCCCGCAATAACTTGCGTAATGCGACCAACGCCTATGACGTGGCGCATTGGAGCCTGGGTGAGCCGAACCGATGGCATCTGCACAGCTTTGTCGTGTGGCCGGTCGAGCAGTTCCGCAGGAAAGCCGATCGCGTTTTCACCGAAAACCCCACCACGCTGTGGGGGGCCTATGTCCAGCTTTCACCTCTCGAGGGGTTCCACACGGAATTGTCCTATCACGGCCATGCCAGCCGGAGAGAAGCCAGAGATTTCACGATGCACGGCGCCCGGATCTTCAAACTCGGCGGGTGGGCCAATTCGAGTTTGAACTCGAGACGGACTACCAGGTCGGCAATATCACGCCGACCATGGGCTTCCGTCATTTTCACCATGGAGAATTCGGCTGCACGTCCAACCTGCCTTGGACGCCCCAGCTACTGTTCAAATGCGATTATGCCAGCCACGGGTTCGACATCCTTTACGGGCGGCGCGCGTTCGAGTTGCTGCCGACGGGTATTTTCGGAGCCATTCAGCGCAGCAATGTGATCTATCTCGGCTCCCGTGTCCTCGTAAAGCCGGCCCGGCGGGTGTATCTGTTCGTGCAACATCGACCCGCCTGGTTGGCCGACGGGCGAGGGCCTTGGGTTGGCACCAGACTTCAGGATCCGACCGGCTCGGCCGGAACCTTATGACAACGGCCGAGTCGGCAAAATTCTCCACGCCGATGATTTCGATCGGCGAGTCAAATTTGTCGCGAAAGTTCGGATCGTTCTGCAGGTCCTCCCCGACCTGCCGCATGACTTCCATCACTCGGTCGGGATGTTCCTTGTAGGTCACGCCCATGTCGAGGACGAAGGCCGACCACTCTTTCCTCATGTTCGACAGTGTTGTGATGGCGCCGTTCGGAAAAATGTGGACGACGCCGGAGAAATCGCGAAGCGTGATGGTCAGGAACGTGATGGCTTCCACCAGTATCCCAGTGCTGTTGATCACGGCGACGTCGCCCAGCCGGATCTGATCTTCCAGAATGAGGAAGAATCCGCTGATCAGGTCGCGAATGAGATTCTGCGCGCCGAAGCCGACTGCTAGCCCGATGATGCCGGCGCCGGCGAGGATCGGTCTGATATCCAGTCCGATCTGGTGAAGCACTTCGATGATCATGATTGCCCAGATCACCGCCGACGCGATGGTCCTGAGAATGCCCGTCAGGGTAGCCGCCCGCTTCCTGGCGGTCCCAGGAACCTGCTCGCCGGGTTCGTTCGCCAGGACGATCACCCGTTCCAACCGCTGAAGCCCGAGCCTCAAAAATCGAAGACCGAAATAGCCGCCTTGATTCCGGCCAGACAGATGGGGTTGTGCAGCGGTGCCAGTTCGCCGAGCCGCTCGATCTCGGCGATCACGTTGTCGTCGATGATCGTCGGCGCGTGAAACCGCTCGCCGCCGTGGACGACCCGATGGCCGGTGGCCTGAACCGCGTCACGCTCGATATGTTCCAAGACCCAGGCCATCGCATCCTGATGATTCGCCGTGGTGCGCGTGGACCGGCGGGGAACCCCACCCTGCTGGACCAGTTCCAAGACCGCCTGCCCGCCGATGCCTCTGATGGCGCCTCGTACCAGTTCCTTCGACGCCGGGTCTTGCCCCGCCTGCGTTTCCTCCACCTGGAACAGCCGGAACTTGACGGAAGAGCTGCCGCAGTTGACGACCAGCACGCGCATGGCTAGCTGCCGAACTCGTACCCCAGGCCGAAAATGAACGCTTCGTCGATCCGCTTGCGGCCCGGCGCCGGGCCGCCGTTGTAACGGAGGTCATATTCGAAATTCACGAAGAGATTCTCGTAGACCGTAACCCGGACGCCCTGGTCGACAAAAAACCGAATCGCGTTGCGCTCGGCGAAATCATAGAACCCCTCGTGCTTGTGAAACGCTTTGACGCGGTCGGGCACGAGGGTGAATTCGGTGCGCAACGACCAGCGCGCGGAGGGCGTCTGCGTCTGGGGGGCGTTGGTGTAGTCTTCGCTGACATAGGCGAGGCCCGCAACGCCTGCGACGGTCGCGCGGGCGCTCTCCAAAAATTGATAGCCGAGACCTGAGCTGAGCGTCGTACGCAGCGTCAAATTCTGAAACGTATCCTTTTCAAACAGGCCCTCTGCGTTGGCGAAGATCTTTTTGGAGAGAAAGAGATCGTATTTCAGCGTGGCCAAGGAGTTGCGAACGGTGACCCGGCTTCCGACCTCTCCGTAATTGTATTTGCCTTCCAGGAGAAACCGATGTCGCTCCGACCGGATTGTCCAACGCGTCGAGGCGTTGACCGCCCTGGTGTCGGTGTTGCCTTGGGTGCTGTTGCCGCCGATATTGACCGTGCCACGGTAGCGGACCGGCTCAATGTTGATGGCTTTCGCTTCTGAGAGGGACAGCGTGCCGGGTGTGCCGAGTTCCGTCGCTTCAACGATGAGGGCTTTCCTGAAGAACAGCTCGGCGAGGCTCTCCGCTTCCGTCTTTCCATCGACCTGGACTTTCAGCGGTTTCTCGGAGGAAAGACGCTCAACCTGCGTCCAGTCGATGGTGATGTTTCCGCTGTGCGGGGTGGTCACGGTCAGCCGGCCCTCTTCCATTTTGACGATCTCGCCCGTGATGCGATCGCCGTTGAGCAACCGCACTTCGTCGGCCCAGGCCGGCGTGGGCCCGCCCAGCCCGGTGAGGCAGCAGACGAGCATCCTTCTGATCCATCGCTTTGGCATACAAACGGTTTCCTTCTGCTTCAGGTGCGAGTTGAGGTATGCGGACACGAAAATGGAAAACATCGAGGCCGAGACATTATGGTGGATGGGTGTACCCATCCGCGTGAAATCCGATCACCGCTTGCCGGAGAGGTTGATCCATTTGAAGGTCCGTTGCCTCTTCTTGCGGGACACGGACAGCAGCACCGTGAGCCAGATTGCGCCTGTGGTGATCAGTCGTTCTCCGTTCGACACGCAGGGGCCGTTCTGCGGAACGAGGCAGGGGATGAACGCCAACACGGTAGCGACGATCGCCATTGCGGTCACCAGCCTGACGTCGTCCGGCGGGGACCACAACGCGATCCAGACGACGGGAATCACATAGAGCGCCGTCCACGACCAGCCGGGAGAGGGCATGAAATCCAACGCGCACACGCACGCCGCAAATCCGAGCGCCGCGAGAATCGTCAGCGGACTGGTTTTGGTCCCATTCATGTCGGCGGCGGGTCAGAACACGTACATTGAAGCGCAAGATCCAGGGGACTTACCGCATCCAGACAGCGCTGCTCGGTAGGATGACATGAAATGCGGCGATCCTCAATCTGATGGTCACGGTGCTTGCAAAATGTCGGTGGTGCGGAAGGTGAAGAAAAAGAGGACTGTGTACTGATTGTAGTACGCGTTGCCCGTCGTCCAGGGGGTGGACCGGATGAACCGGCCGGTGGCGGTCTCATAGATGTCCAGGTACAGCCGCGCGTGCGCCAACTGATCCTGCTCTTGGTACAGGGTGATCTGGGGCAGCGAAAACGGGATGAGCACGCTTTGGATCGGCGGCAGCCCGAAGAAGGTATTCCCCTGGTTGGTGCCCAGGGCCAGCACCATGACGCGGACCAGATAGGTTGCCTCGCTGGGGTGAGGCTTCAGGTGGTAGCCCTGTTCCCCCAGCCGTGCGGCGACTGCGTCGCGTACGAAGGCCAGGTCCCAGGACGGCGCGTCGATCACTCCGAAGTCGCCTTCGCGCTGCAGGTGCACGTGTGCGCGATCGGTTTGGAGACCGCTGACCTCGACGGCGACGGTTGCGCCCTTCGGCAGCGGCACGGTCACAGTGGCCAGTGCTCGTTCGACGGCGTGGGTGAGCAGCAGCTGTTCCACCGCGCTGCGCGGCGTCTTGGAGACCTCCTGCGGCAACGCGCAGGCGGCGATGAGCGTCAGCGCTGCGATGAGCAGGAAGGCGCTGCCGCTGGTTCTGTGGACATCCGTTCTCATCTGTTAGGGCGGGCGAGGCGAAAAGGCAGAAAACGACAATGCCTCCGTACGGTTGGCCCTCCTGTCCGGCCATTCGATACCTCCACCCGGTGGTCCTCGGCCCGCTGCCGAGTGCTCTGGCTACCACGAGTGTCGATTCATAGTCCACTAGACAAAAAGCCCATTAAAAACAGGGAAATATCCAGGTTTTGCCGGAGGGGAAGGAATTCTTGATGAGGAGCTTCTCATTCGGCGGGTGCCGGGTGCTAGGCGCTCACCGGTTTCTTGGAGGGAACACGGCTTGCGCGGGTTTTCGGCGCTGGCATCTCGTCGCGGCACCTGTGTTCATCGAACCAGGGATACAGGGCGGGCAGGACGACCAGCGTGAGCAGCGTGGAGCTGACCAATCCGCCGATCACCACCACGGCCAGAGGCCGTTGCACTTCCGAGCCGATCCCCTGGGCCACCGCCAGAGGGATCAGGCCAAACAGGGCGACCAGTGCGGTCATCAGTACAGGCCTGAGCCGCAAGGTGCAGCCGGTCATGATGGCCTCCATGACGGGCCGTCCGTCGTCGCGCAGCTTGTTGATAGAGGACACCAGGACGATGCCGTTGAGCACGGCGACGCCGAAGAGGTTGATGAAACCGACGGAGGCAGGCACGCTCAGATATTCGCCGGTGACCCAGAGCGCGATGATCCCGCCGATCAGGGCGAAGGGAAGGTTCAGGATGATCAGCGCGGCGTAACGGATCGAGTTGAACGATGAGAACAGCAATAAGAAGATCAGCCCGATCGTGATCGGCACGATGATCTTCAGCCGGGCCATGGCCCGTTGCATGTTCTCGAACGAACCGCCCCAGGTGATACTGTAGCCCTGAGGGAGGGCCACCTGCGCGTCGATCTTCTTCTGAGCCTCCGCGACGATGCTGCCGATATCGCGCCCCGAGGTGTTAAATCCCACGTAAATGCGGCGCTTGAGCCCCTCCCGGCTGATCCGGCTCGGTCCCTCTTGCAGCTCGATGGTGGCGAGATCGCTTAATGGAATGAGCCCGCCGGAGGCGTCACTGACCAGGATATTGCTGATGGTCTCGATGCTGTTACGGTATTGTTCGGGAAAGCGTACGATCAAGTCGAAGCGCTGCTGCCCCTCGTACACGGTCGTGGCCGCCTTGCCCCCGATGGCGGTGGCGATGATGTCCTGGATGTCGGCCACGTTGATCCCGTGCCGTGCAATCTTGCTCCGGTCGATGTCGATCGTCAGATACGGTTGGCCGAACAGTTGTTCCATGCGGATGTCCTTGACTCCACGGATCGTCGTCAAGATCGCCGCAATCTCTTCTGCCTTCTGCCGCAGTACGTCGAGATCGTCGCCGAAGAGTTTGACCGTGGCCTCGGTCCGGACGCCGGAAATCAATTCATCGACCCGCTGCTGAATCGGCTGGCTCAGGAGGAAGCTGGCGCCGGGAATCCGTTCCAAGCGCTGGCGAATCTTCTCGACCAGTTCGGCCTTGTTGCGGGCGGTCGTCCATTCGTCCATCGGCTTCAGCGATACCACCGGGTCGCTTTCGTTCGGCTCCTGCGGGTCGTTCCCCAGTTCCGAGCGCCCGATTTTCGACACGACCATCGTGACTTCGGGGAACTCCATCAGCGCGCGGTGCATGTCCTTCTCAATCTCGATCGATTCCTGGAGGGAAGTGCTCGGCAGCCGGATGGTCTGCGGTGCCAGGGCCCCCTCGTTCAGGATCGGGATGAACTCGCTGCCGAGAAACGGTACCAGCAACAGGCTGGCGACAAGGAGCATGACAGCGGCCAGCAGGACGACACGGCGGTGCCCCAGCGCCCACCGGAGAACGGGGAGGTAGGCGCGTTTGACCCAGTGGATCAGCAACGTGTCCTCTTCGCGTCCGCGCTTCAGCACCAACGAGCAGAGGACCGGCGAGAGGGTCAGCGACAGGATCAGGGACACGAACAGCGCGATCATGATCGTGTAGGCCAACGGCTGGAACATTTTGCCTTCCATTCCCTGCAGCGAGAGGAGCGGGAGAAACACGATGATGATGATCAGAATCCCGAAGATCACCGGCTGGCCCACTTCCTTGCACGCGTGAAGGATCAGCTCGATCCGGTCGACGGGCTGCGAGCGATGTTCGGACAGATGACGGTACACATTCTCCACGACAACCACCGAACCGTCCACGATCATGCCGATCGCGATGGCCAGACCGCCGAGGGACATGAGGTTGGCGGTGAGCCCTGCTTTGTCCATGACAATGAACGTGACAAGCGGCGCCAGGACGAGGGTCGCGGTCACGATCAATGCGCTCCGGACGTTCCCGAGGAACAGGAAGAGGATCGCGACGACCAGAACGATCCCTTCCGCCAACGCCTTGTACACCGTGTTGAGGGCTGCGGTGATGAGCTCAACGCGGTCGTAGAATGGAACGATCCGAAACCCCGGTGGCAACAGGTTCTTCTCCCCGATTTCGGCGATCTTGGCTTTGAGTGCTTGAACCACGTTCCGGGCGTTCCCGCCCCGCAACATTAGGACGATGCCGGTCACGACCTCCCGCTCGCCGTTCAGCACAGCGGCCCCATGGCGGACGGCGTGGCCGATCTGCACCTTGGCCACGTCGCGGACGTACACCGGCGTGCCGCCGACTTCCTTGACTACGATGTTCTGAATATCCTCTAGCGACTTGATGAGGCCAACGCCGCGGACGATGTACTTTTCGGAATATTTTTCCAGGATGTTTCCCCCGGCGTTGGCGTTGTTCTTGGCAATTGCCTCGAACACGTCACGGAGCGACAGGTCGTATTTGCGGAGCAGGCCTGGCTCGACCATGACCTGGTATTGTTTGACGAACCCACCCAGCGAATTGACGTCCACGACTTCAGGCACGCTCTTGAGCAGCGGTCGGATGAGCCAATCCTGAACGGTCCGCATGTCGATCAGCTCCTGCTCGTCCTGGTGCACCGATTGGCCTGGCGGCTGCGGCGTCTCGATGTAGTACTGAAACACTTCGCCAAGCCCGGTGGTGTTGGGAACCAGCTTCGGCTCGGCTCCTGGCGGCAGCGAGTCCCGCACTTCGATCAGCCGTTCGAGAACCAGTTGTCGTGCCAGGTTGACGTCCATGCTGTCTTCGAAGACGATCGTGATGAGTGACAGGCCGACCTTGGTGAGCGAACGCAGTTCGGTGAGCGCCGGAACCCCTGTCATTTGCAGCTCGATCGGAAAGGTGACAAACCGCTCGACTTCGGCTGGCGACAGCCCTGGTGCCTTGGTTACGACCTGAACAAGCACGCTGGTGACGTCGGGGAACGCGTCGATCGGAATGGTTCGGAACGCATACACGCCGCCGGCGGCCAGCATGAACGCGATGACGACCACGAGGATGCGCTGGCGAAGAGAGAAGGCGAGCAACCGGACCATGTGTCAGATGTCTTTTTTCTGGAGCTCGGATTTGAGAATGAAGGCGCCCTGGATCACCACCGGCTCGCCCTCGCGAAGGCCGTCGAGGACCTTGACCATCTGGCCGTTGGATGCGCCGAGCTTGACCTCGCGCGCCTCGAACGTTTGGGCATCGCGCTGGACGAACACGAAGGTGCGGTTCCGATCACGCTGCACCGCCGACTCTGGCACCAGCAATGCTCCGGACTCGATTTCGGAATGGATGCGCACCGTGGCGAACATTTCCGGCTTGAGCCGGCCTTGCGGATTCGGCAGCTCCAGGCGGACGCTCATTGTCCGCGTTGTGGGGTCCAATACGTCTCCGACATAGGTGATCTTCGCCGTGAACACCTCGTCGGGATAGGCGGCAACGCGGACTTCGGCCGTTCCGCTCGGATGGATCAAGGGAATGTCCTTCTCGGGGATATTGGCGATGACCCAGACCTCGGAGAGATCGGCCACCACGAACAGCTTCTCCGTGGTCTCCACCACTTCGCCCCGGGTGAGGTTCCGAGCGATGATTCGGCCAGCGAAGGGCGCTTCGATCGGGACGTAGGATCGGATCTTGTGATCGCGATCCAGGCGCTTGATGTCCCGTTCCTCCATACCGAGCAATAGCAATCGATCTTTCGCTTCCCGCGCTTCGGCCCTGGCGCTGTACAGCTCCGCCTCGCGGCGCTGGGCTTCGGCGGTGCCGATGACTTTCTCCTTCAGGAGGAACTCGGCCCGTTTGTACGATTGTTCGGCCAAATACAGTTTCGCCTGCGCCTTGAGGTATGCCGATTGCGCCAATCCCAACTCGCTGCTGTACAGAATCGCCAGCAGGTCCTCGGCTTTGACTTCCTGGCCGAGGTCTGCATACACGTCCACGACCCGGCCGCGCACCAGCGTGGTGATGTCCGCTAGTGCGCGTTCGTTCGGGCGGATGGTCGCGGGAAAATCTCGGAATATTCGGAATTCGCCCCTTGTCACCGGTTGGACGGTGATGCCTGATCGTCCGACTGTCTCCGGGTTGAGGCGGATCTCGTTGACGGACTGCGGTGGCTGGGCACTCGGTTTCGCGCCGGTCGCTTCATTGGGCGCGGAATCGCATCCGGCCGCCACGCTGAACAGCAGCGCGGCGGCTGCCAATCCCCATCCTTCCTTTGCGATCACGCTCATCTCGCCGTTCGTTTCCTGTGGCTCGTGAAGCGTTTCCGTTTCGCCAAGCGGCGTTCCATTATAAAAAGCCGGCGACGGCCCGTTCGAGTTTCGCCAGGGAAACCGACAGGCTGAAGCGGGCCTGCACGTACTCCGCGAGCACCTGTTGCCTGACTCGCTGGGCGTCCAGTACCTCCAACAGGCTGGACGCCCCCTGCTTGAAGCTGAATTCCGCGATGCGCAGTGCTTCCTGGGCCTGTTTGAGCAAGCCCTGCTCGAACACGTCGATCAGGTTCGCCGTCGTCTGCGCGTCCTGGAAATGCTGGTTCACGGCGCGGAGCAATTCGTTGCGGGCTCGGAGCAGCTCTGCTTCTTCCCGGCGTTTGGCGCCGAGCGCCGTGGCGATTTCGCCTTGGCGCAGGTACCAAATCGGCGTCGGTACGGCGATGCCGCCGTAGAACGCTTCCCGACCGGCCTCCCGGCTGTATCCGCCGAAGACGTTGATGTCCGGCACTCGGCTTTGTTCTTCCTTCACCACCGTAAGCCCGGCCCGCTCGACCAGGTGCTTGAGGCGGCGGAGCGTCGGATGGCGTTCGAGCGCGCGGGCGGTCAAGTCGCTCAGCTCCATGCCCTTGGGGAAATGTTCAAAGTCCCCGGTAATCTCGTAGATCGGCCCCAGGGCGCCGGCCGTGAGCGTGTCCAACACCACCCGGTTCACCCGGACCGAGTTCTGCGCCCGCGTGACGAGCTGGTTGGCGTTCAACACTTCGACCTGGGCTTTGATGGCCTCGAACTGCGGGGCTTCGCCGGATTGCACACGGGCTCTGACGATCCGTGCTACTCCCTCGGCGATTTCCAAATTCTGTCTGGCCAGGTCGAGGGCCTGTTGGGCTTGCAGCAATTCGTAGAACGCGATCTTGACCTCGGCGATCAGGTTCAGCTTGACTTCTTCCAATCCCGCGCTGGCGCCGGCCAGGCCGGCCTCCGCTTCCCGCTTTCTCGCTGAGCGCTTGCCGGTCCACTCCAGGGGCTGGGTCAGGGTGACCATGCGCTCGACGAGCCGAGCGCCGTCGGGGTCTCGAACGACGCCGTCCGCTGTTTGGCCCCAAATGGTGGGGTTCGGATAGGCCCCGGCGGCGATCCGTTGGCCGCGGCTCTGCTCGATGACCGCCTCGGCCCCG
Source organism: Nitrospiraceae bacterium (assembly GCA_051293835.1). Classification (GTDB taxonomy): domain Bacteria; phylum Nitrospirota; class Nitrospiria; order Nitrospirales; family Nitrospiraceae; genus DATLZU01. Next base: position 102,782 of record JBPKMA010000006.1, read on the forward strand.
GTGACGGTCGGGTTCCGTTGCAGCGCCAAGTCGATGATGTCGGACAGTTCGTAGATGCGGGGGCTGGGGTCTGCCGCGCCCACCAGCTGCGCGCCCTGAAGCAGCGCAACCGTGGATGCGAGGGATATCACACGCAGGAAGAATCTTGCTGCCATATTCAGCCTCCTTGCTTCTCCCCCTCCCTGACCCTCTCCGAGTTGGCGGAAAGGAGGGAGGCGGCTAGCCGCTGGACTTGTGAGACGAATCGTTAAAACGCCACGATCAAGATTGATTGCGATGGACCGGAGGGCGGTGAGACCAAGGGGAAGATGGGAGGTCGAAATAGGTCCGAGTTGAAAGTCTCTCGCGGGCAAAAGCCGTGGTCGGCGCACCATGGCCTTGCCTGCAAGGTCATGTGAAGCGGGGAACCCAGCACGGGGGCGAACTCCAACTCAATTGTCTCTTCGCCGTCTTCGGTTTCGGTCAGCCCTTCGGTTTCGCTGGGAAGTTGATCGTGGACATGGGATGGACCGCCGGACCGGTCGTTCGTCCAGTCTTCCGCACAGGCTGTACCAAGGAACTGGGCGGTCAAGAGAAGTGCCAATACGAACAAAAGAAGCTGACCGCGCCGGCGAATGATCATGTCATTCTCTCCGCCACTCCACCTTAAAACATGGCGAGAAAGTCCCCGCCACGTCAACGTTATCTTCTTCGCGCTCCAGCAAAGCAGAATCAATTCGCCGCCAGCCACCGATCGAGGAGCCGGTCCAGCACCGCGAGCCGCACCGCCTGGTCTTGCAGAAGCCCCGGTCTGACATCGAAAGGGTCGAGACCGGGGAGCTCGGTAGCAAGGAGTTCGTCCGCGCCGGTTCTGCCTTGCTGGTCGGCGGGGTGCGGCCCGGACAGGAGAATCTGCACCGGCAGTGCGGGGACGAGGGCCTCGCGCGCTCTGAGAAACGCTCGCAGGTGGCCGAGGAGTTCATCGTGCGGCCGGCCGATCAGGATGATCGCGCCGACGGAGCCGGGCAGGCACTGTTCCCAGACCGACCAGAACCGCTTTTCGATGCGCACCGCGAGGAGATGGAGTGCCACACCCGGCGAGATGCGGACACGGCCAACGTCGATGCGGTAAAGCTCCTTGCTTTCTTCGCTTCCCAGAGCCGCCCAGCGGGAGCCGGAGAGGTCGTGCACCAGGCCTTGGATCAGCTCGCTCTTGCCCGATTTAGCCGCGCCGACCACCAGCACCCGCAAGGCCAACGGACCGCTGCCGGGTGGACGTTGCGCGCGCACGCGTTGCGCGATCCATCCGAGCCGTTCGAGCACCTGCCGGACGGCTGGAAGCTCCTGCCCCTGGGCGACCGTCGCCGGTTCAGCGCACGGTTGTTCGGCCTCTCGCTCGTGCTCCTGCAGGGTCTGGAGATCCTGAAAGAGAAGGTTAGCCATGCTGGCGGTGATCGGCATCCGATCCGGCACCGCGTCCGGGATGAACATGAACCGGCCGGTCTTCCACCCGAGCAAACGAAACAACGGTTCTTCCTTCACCGGCGAACGGATTTCTGCGTCCACGATCACCCCGTCTTGAAAATACAACGTGCCGGTCCGCTCTCCGTGACTGAGCACCAGCGCGCCGGTCTTCTGTTCGAGCTCCAGCGTCTGAATCAGGTCCAACAGATCCACCTCCCCGATCCGGCCGCTCAGGCCGATCCGGTCGAGCGGGATCTTCCGGGCCTGCTCGATTCGATCGATCGCGGTCTCGACGCTCTGCGCCAAGCGTTCCAGCGAACAGGGTTTGGTGAGGTAGTCGTCCCCGCCGACCCGCCGGGCTTTCAGCCGGTCCGTGTCCTGGTCGCGGGCGGTGAGAAAGATGAACGGAATGGTGCGGGTGGCGGCGTCGCGTCGAAGCCGGCTGCACAGCTCGTAGCCGTCCATGCCCGGCATGCTGATGTCGGCGATGATGAGGTCGGGGCGATCCTCGGCGATCTTCTGGAGCGCCTCGTGACCGTTCAACGCCGTCGTCACCTGGCAGTTACGGCCGCTCAGGTACAGCGAAACAATGCGCAGCCACTTGGCCTCGTCGTCGGCGATGAGAATTTTGGGCGGCATATCACAATGACAAGAGGCAAGAACCCGGAAGCGACGGGCGAAAGGCGGGATGCTTTGTGCATGTCCAACGTCCCTTGCCCATAGCTGCGCGCCCGGTCAGGTAATAATTTCTGGCTGTCCCGTGCCGTTGATCACGGCTTCGGTGATAACGACGGACTTGACCCCGTTCAGCGCTGGGACCTCGTACATGAGGTCCAGCATCACATCTTCCAGGATCGTGCGGAGCGCGCGGGCGCCGGTTTTCATCGAGGCGGCGCGGTGCGCGATGGCCTTGACCGCGGCGTCTGTGAACTCCAGATGCACGTGTTCGAGCTCGAACAGCGCCTGGTATTGTTTCACCAGCGCGTTCTTCGGTTCGGTCAACACCCGGACGAGCGCGTGCTCGTCGAGGTCCGAGAGCGTGGTCAGGATGGGGAAGCGTCCGACGAATTCGGGGATGAGCCCGTACTTCAGCAGATCATCATGCAGGACGCGACTTAACAGACCGCCGGGCCCCACGGCCTCACGCGTGGTCGTGCCGGCTCCGAAGCCCAGGCGCTTCTGCGTGGTGCGCTGAGCCACGATCTGTTCCAGCCCTACGAACGCGCCCCCGCAAATGAAAAGAATGTTGGAGGTGTCCACGCGGATGAACTCCTGTTCCGGATGCTTGCGCCCACCCTTCGGCGGCACGTTGCAGATCGTTCCTTCCACCAGCTTGAGCAACGCCTGCTGGACGCCCTCCCCGGACACGTCGCGCGTGATCGAAGCACTCTCGGACTTGCGGCTAATCTTGTCAATTTCGTCGATATAAATGATGCCCGTTTCCGCACGCTTGACGTCGTAGTCGCACGCCTGAAGCAGCTTCAGCACGACGTTCTCGACGTCTTCCCCCACATACCCGGCTTCGGTGAGAGTGGTGGCGTCGGCGATGGCGAACGGCACATGCAGGATTTTGGCGAGTGTCTGGGACAGGAGAGTCTTGCCGGTCCCCGTCGGACCGATCATCATAATGTTGCCCTTCTGAAGATCGACGTCTCTCAGCCGCTCCCGGCTCAGAATCCGCTTGTAATGATTGTGCACGGCGACCGAGAGCACCTTCTTCGCGCGCTCCTGACCGATGACGTACTCGTCGAGGATCGCCTTGATTTCGGTCGGCTTGGGGACACGGATGCCGGCGGAGCTCTCAGTCGCGCCACCCGCGCGTTCCTCCGCGAGGAACGCCGAGCAGAGCCGGATGCACTCGTCGCAGATCAGCAGGTTCGTACCGGTCTGGCAGGTTACGCATTGGTAGGTCGCCGGGCTTTGGACGAGACTTTTGACCGCGCTTTGCCGCTTGCCGCAAAAGGAACAGGACCGGTCGCGCTTGTCGCGATTATGACGTGTCTCCCAAAACACCGACGTTGCCTTTTTCGGCCGCCGACCGATCCCGGCGGGAGCCCCATCTTAGTCCGCGCAGGTCTAGAACCTCAAGCGCGAAAACGGGTGATTACCCCTTTATCCCTTCCTAGTCACCGGGAACCGGATCGTGAACGCGCTCCCTTTGCCTTCTTCGCTCGTCACCGTCAGCGTTCCGCCGTTGTCCTCCACCAGCCGTTTCACGTTGGTCAGCCCCAGGCCGGTGCCGTATTCCTTCGTTGTGAAAAAGGGCTCAAAGATGCGGTCGAGATTGGTCTCTGGGATTCCGCAGCCTGTGTCGGCCACCTCGATCTCGACGGAATCCTCGTCGCCGCGTCGCGCCGTCACGGTGAGCCGACCGCCATCTGGCATGGCCTCGCGCGCGTTGATTAGAAGGTTGACGAGCGCTTCCTTGACCTGTTCGGGGTCGACGTACAGGGTCGGCAGATGTTCTTCAAACCGGGTGTCAAGCGTGATCCGTTCGTGCCCGCCCTGCGCCTTCCACTGCCACAGCGCCGCTTCGGCCAGGGCGGAGGCCGTCACCGCTTTGAGCTCCGGCGGCTTTTGACGGGCGTATCGGAGAAAGTCGTTGATGCGGTGGGTGAGCCGATCCACTTCATCGATGATGTATCTGGCGACCTCCTGCTTCACCGCCTCGTCCTGACGTTCTTCGAGCACCAGTTGGGCCGAGCTGCGAATCACGCCAAGTGGATTTCTGAGATCGTGGGCGAGCGCTGCCAAGAGTTGGCCGACTGAGGCCAGTTTCTCCCGCCTGATCAGTTCGCTTTGCTGGGATTTGATGGTGCGCAGGCTGTCTTCGAGCGCCGTCCTCATGGCGTGGAATGTCGTCGACAGGGCCTCGATCTCGTCTCCGGTGCGGATGTCCGCCGACGGTTTGTTCTCCAGCGGCGGTGACGGGGTTGCCTCCGAGAGGGCGGCGACGTTACGGCGAAGCGCCTCCGCCTCCCGCCGCAGCGCGAGGATCGGGCTGACGATACGCCGACCGACGACGAATCCCATGGAGGCCAGCCCCACCACCAGCCCGAACCCGATCAGTCCGACGGTGAACAGCATCGAATTGATGGGGGCATAGGTCTCTTCCGGCTGTTGGCGGACGAAGGCGAACCACCGTTCTCCGCCGAGGCTCGACGTGGTCAACTTGTGGCTGAAGCGGACCGGTGCCGCGCCGACAATAGACTGATGCCCCCCGTGTGCATCGTCCTCCGCCACGAGCCATAAGGGTTCGTTGCGGACGAGTTGATTCAGCAACGCGTCATGAATCAGGTGCGCGGTGGGCGGGAGCACGGGACAGATCAGCGGCGTGCCCTCCGTGTCCAACAACATGCCGTGGCCGGTCTGCCCGACGTGGATGGGGAGAATGGTGTTCATCAGCACGTCGCGTCTGATGACCAGTCCCACCACGCCGATCGGTTCGTGCTCCTCCTCGTCGGTGACCGCGACCGCCACGTCGAAGACGTATTCGTTCAGCCGGCCGTCGAACCGTAAGGAACTGACATAGGCTGCCTCTGCTCCCTCCTCGAAGGCCTCCTGCCACCATTCCTGGTCGGCGTTGTGATACGGAATCTCAGGATCGGTGGATGCGACTACCGCACCTCGGCTGTCTGCGAGCACCACGCGCACGTAATAGTTCGCCTGCCGCGCCCAATTCTGAAGATAGGCCGTCGTCTGGGCTACTTCGGGCGGCCCCCCCTGCAACCGGGTTCGCATCCACAACGTTTCCCCGTCGGCCAGGATGCGGCGGACCTCGGCGTCGCTCTTGCCGGCGTATCGCTGGTTCGCCGTTTGGACGACTCCCTGGACCAGGACAGGCACGAGCGCCAACCGTTCGGCGCGATCGATTTCCTGATCCACTGCCGCCGCGATGCGGATGGCGGTCGAGCGGGCAATCTCCTGAAATCCGCTGCCGATCGAGTGCTTGAGCGTATAGGTGCTGTACTGATAAGTGGCGATCAGGGCGGCGATGCCGGGCACGATGCCGACGATCAGCAGGGCGATGAAAAACTTCTTTTGCAGGCCACCTGCTCCGACCATACCGTGCCTCGTGCGCGTCTTTCACAAGCAAAGACAAAAAGACAAGAGACGCGCGACGCCTCACTTGAGGTTGTATTTCGCCATTCGATACCGGAGCGTGTTGCGCGTGACCTTCAGCAGCCGGCTGGCTTCGGAGACGTTGCCGCCGGTTTTTTTGAGGGCTTCCTGCAGCATGGCCTTCTCCACTTCTTCCACGGACAGGCCGAGCGATAACAGGGACGGCGGCTCCTTGGTCCCTTTGGCGGCCGGCTGTGCGTTTTTCAGTGACGGCGGCAGGTGGTCCGGGGTGATTTCGCCCTCTTTGCAAGTAATGGTAATCCACTCCACCACATTGTGAAGTTCGCGCACATTGCCGGGCCAGTCGTATTCTTGGAGGAGCCTCAGCGCGTCGGGCGACACGCTGCGGATCCGACTCCCCCGCTCGCGCCCGGCGGCGTCCAGAAACGATTCCAGGATGGGTTTGATGTCTTCCCGACGTTCCCGCAATGGGGGGATGTGCAGGTGGCAGACATTCAGACGATAGAACAAATCTTCCCGGAACCGTCCGTTCCTCATCAACTCGGACAGGTCCTGGTTCGTGGCGCCGATGACCCGGATATCGACGGCGAGGCTGCGCACGCTGCCCAGCGGCTCCACGTGATGCGTCTCCAGCACCCGGAGGAGCTTCGCCTGGGCGATCGGACTCATTTCGCCGATTTCGTCGAGAAACAAGGTGCCGCGGTCCGCCAATTGGAAGCGCCCGGGCTTAGACTTTTTCGCATCGGTAAAAGCGCCCTTTTCGTATCCGAAGAGTTCGGATTCAAGGAGCTGTTCGGGAAAGCCGGCGCAGTTGACCGCCACGAGCGGCCCTTGCGCGCGCGGACTGGCGAGGTGGATGGCCCGCGCCAGCAGTTCCTTGCCGGTGCCGCTTTCCCCTGTAATCAACACGGTGACGTCGGTTTTGGCGACTTCCATCGCCAGGCGTTTCAACTGGGCCATTTGCGGAGAAACGCTGACCATCCGGTCGAAGCCGAACCGCTCCTGCAGGCCGGCCCGGAGGGCTTGGTTGGCCCGGGACAGCCGCCGCAATTCGAGCGCGCGGGCGATGACGATTTTCAATTCTTCGTTGTCGACCGGTTTACAGATGTAGTCATAGGCGCCTTTCCGCATCGCTTCGACGGCCGACTTCACGGTGCCGTACCCGGTAATGATCAGCACGGGGACGTCGGGCACGGTTTTCTTCGCCGCCTCCAAGACATCCAGGCCGGAAACCCGGCCGAGTTGCAGGTCGGTGAGGATCACATCGAAGTCCTGCATCTCGCCAATGAGCGTGATGCCCTCTTCGCCGCTCCCGGCCAGGACCAGGTCATAGCCCTCGGGCTTGAGCACCAACTCCAACAGGCGCCGCATGCGTTCTTCATCTTCAATGACAAGGAGCGTGGGGGGACGCATGGCGTGTCCGCATTCGGGTAAACCAGCTGCTCCAGGGCAGAATCCTGCTATAGCCTACCATTATCGAAGCAGCAGGAGAAGTGGCTGCGAGCGGTGAAGGGGAAAGGAAGAATAACGAGCTATTGGCTGCATGCGACTTGCTGCTTGCTGTTGCGGAGCGCGATGCCGACATTGCGGAGAAACCCTGCATGCTTGGCGCGCCGGATCGGACTGCGGCGGAACATCGCGGTGAAATCGGTTTCGTGTTGCGCTGCCAAGTCTGCGAGGACGGGCGCGAGGGTCAGCGGGGAAGGCTGGAAGGCCGGCTCGGAGGTCGGTTGCGCGTTCATGTTGTACGGACAGATGTCCAGACACTCGTCGCAGCCGAAAATCCGATTGCCTAGCTTGGATGCTGTCTCGGCCGGAATCTCCTCCGCCGAGTCTCGTAATTCAATCGTCAGGTAGGAGATGCATTTCCTGGCGTCCACGACATAGGGTGCCACGATGGCGCCGGTCGGACAAGCTCTCACGCAGAGGCTGCAGGATCCGCAAAGGTCGGTCGCGGGTTCATCGGGATCCAGCTCCAGTGTCGTTAGGATCTCACCGAGCAGGAGCCACGAACCATAGTGGGCCGAGACGAGGTTCGAATGTTTGCCGATCCAGCCCAGGCCCGCCTGCTGGGCCCAGGCTTTTTCCATTACCGGTCCGGTGTCCACGTAGGAGCGGGTCCGGGCTTCCGGCGCCAGGGCCTTGATGCGCGCCTCCAACCGCGCCAGCCGCTCACCGAGCACCTGGTGATAATCCGCGCCCCAGGCGTAGCGCGCGATCCGGCCGTGACCGGGGCTCTCGTCCGGCCGGTGGTCCGTGTAATAGTTCATGCCGACAGAAATGATGGAGCGGCAACCAGGCAAGACCTCGCGAGGGTTAGCCCGCCTGGATGGCGCGCGCTCCATCCACGCCATCACGCCGTGGTAGCCGCGATCGAGCCATTCGCGTAAGCGCCGGTAAAGCAGGTCCGTCAATGACGTTCGCTGTCGGACGTTCGAAGGGCCGAGATCAGGAAGAAGAGGAGAGGCCGATTGAGGAACCGCCGGCGAAGTTCCCATCTCGAAGGTCGAATCGTCGGCATCCACCCGGCAGATGCCGACCGCGTCGAAGCCCAGGGCACGAGCCTCACGTTTGATCGCCGCTGCGAGCGACATGTGGCTATCGTTTCGAGCAGTCGAAGCGGACGCTGAATTGAGCCGAGCACTGCGGGGAGGCACAGCGTCCGCAAGTGCCGGTGATGCGGGTCTTCCAGTCTGTCTGACTCTCGTCGAACCGGCACGTTGTCCGGCCGCCCTTCGAGATGGTGGCCCACGGTGTGGTCGTGCCAGGAAAATTCGCGACGATGCAACCTGCCGGAAACGGAACCCGGCAACTTCGCTTGGTTTCGCCTTTACCCATGCCGAAATTACAAGACAATTCCGTCGTGGCGGTGGATTCCTCAAGCGGCTGGGCGGCGGCGAGGTTGAGCAGGACGACCCCCAGCAAAACGGCCGACGCCAACAGGATACTACGTGATCGCATGCGGCTTGCGGGACCGGCTGATAGCATGGACGTGATCCTATCACATTCCGTTCCATTGCAGCCAATGGGAACGGCGCGTAGAATCAGCCGGACACCCGGGCGATGGGCCAGAAGGTTGAGAATCGCCCGTGCGACTTGCCAATTCCGATGATTGACAAACGCCAGATCGCCTCGATGCTCCAGGAGATCGGCTTGTTGCTGGAGCTGAAAGGCGAAAGCCCGTTCAAGAGCAACGCCTACTATAACGCGGCGCGCACGATCGAGGCCCTATCTGAGGACATCGGGGAGTTGGTCACCTCCGGCCGGATCCGGGAGCTGAAGGGCATCGGGACGGCGCTGGCGGAGAAGCTTACGGAGTTGGTTAGGACCGGACGGCTGCAGTATTACGAGGAACTAAAGCGGAGCGTGCCGGAGGGACTGCTGGAAATGACGGCGATCCCCGGCATGGGGCCGAAGAAGATCATGGCTGTCTGGCAACAATTGGGGATCACCACGGTCGGCGAGCTGGAGTACGCCTGTGTGGAAAATCGCCTCGTCGGATTGCCGGGCTTCGGGCAAAAGACACAGGAGAAAATCAGGCAGGGGGTTCTCCAGCTTAAGAAGCGGCGGGGATATCACCTCTACGCAAACGTCTTCGGCGAGGCGGACCGGGTCGTCCGATCGCTCACGGCGGCTCCCGGGATCGGGCAGGTGGAAGTGGTCGGGGAGATCCGGCGGCGCATGGAGGTCGTCCAGGCGATTGAGTTGCTGGCGGCGGCGGAGCGGCCGGAGAGGGTGCTGGAGGCGCTCGGTCGGATGGAAGGCGTGGAAGGCGTGAGCCGGGAAGGGGCCGTCGTCCGCGGCACATCCAGTCTGGGTCTGCCGATCATTGTGTCCGTGGCGCCGGCCATCACCGCGCACATGCTGTTGTTGGCCACCGGCAGTCGGGCGCATCTTGACATGCTCGCGGCGCGCGCCGCGCGGCGAGGGGTGCCGTGGAATCTCGATCCGCAGGCGGGCGAGTTGGCTCCTCGAGCTGATTGCGAGGCGGCGCTCTATGAGGCGGTCGGCCTGCCGTTTATCGAGCCAGAACTCCGGGAAGGGATGGGGGAAATCGAAGCCGCGGAGGCCGGCAGACTCGGCCCGCTCGTGGAGCCGCAGCACATCCGAGGCGTCTTTCACAACCATACGACCTACAGCGACGGCTCGGCTTCGCTCGAGGACATGGTAGCCGCGGCCAAGGCACTGGGCTATCAATACATCGGCATCTCCGACCACAGCCGGTCGGCTTTTTATGCCAACGGCCTTCAAGAGGATCGGATTCGGGAACAGCATGCCGCCATCGACGCATTGCGGAAGCGGGTGACCGGCATTGTGATTTTCAAGGGTATCGAGGCCGATATCCTGGCCGACGGTTCGATGGACTATCCGGATGAGGTGCTCGCGCGGTTTGATTTCGTGATCGCCTCTGTCCACAGCCGCTTCAACCTCTCCGAGGCAGAACAGACGGCGCGGGTGTTGCGGGCCCTGTCCAACCCGCACGTCACGATGCTGGGACATCCGACTGGACGCCTGCTCTTGTCTCGCGAGGGCTACCGGATCGACATGAAACGCGTGATCGAAGCGGCCGGGCAACACGGCAAGGTCATCGAAATCAACGCCAACCCTCACCGGTTGGATCTGGACTGGCGGCTTTGCGCCTACGCCAAGGTGCGAGGCGTAAAGGTGAGCATCAACCCCGATGCCCACGCGACTGACGGCCTCCGCGATGTACCGTTCGGCGTCAACGTCGCGCGCAAGGGTGGACTTTCGCCAGCCGACGTCGTCAATACGCTGGGAGCGGACGAGATCCTGCCCGCGCTGGCCGGACCTCGATCTTGTGAGAGACGGTAGTTGGCGCGTGACGTGCCACGCACGGCGTCCTCACTGCAGACCTGCTGTGGCTGTGACAGCCGTTCTGGTGCTCGGGCTTTGCGGGGCCGGTCTTTCAGCCGTGCGGGCGTCGCCTTCTGGGGGCCCGATCGTGACGGAGGGCGTTCGCGTGCTGGATGTTCGGCCCGATCCAGCCGGGGGCATCCGGGCGACGGCCACGATCGGGGCTCTGGTTGACCGGTGATCTTACAGGCGGTTCTGACCGATTATGCCTGGTGGCCCGAGTTATTCGAGGTCCGCATGCGTCTATGTGGAAGGGCGGGACGGACGGGCCGTCACTGATCTCCGCATCCGGCACGCGCTGCTGCCGGGTGAGCGTGAGCGCCGGCTCCTCTGCGCATCGCGCGCCTTGCCGAACGGGGATGGTTGACCACCTTATTGGGCGGCGATTTCAAGCGGTATCAGCGCACCTGGCAGCTCGCGCCGGAAGGGGACGGCAGCCGGACGCGCGCGGACTTCGCGCTGATCCTGGAGGTGGACATGGTGGTCCCGGACTGGCTTGTCGCGCTTTCGCTCCGCCGCGAGCTGGAGGCGCACTTCTGACTGGTCAGAGAGAAGGCGGTCGAACGGGCTTCACAGGGAAGGTAACTTCCACGAGTTCCGCTTTGCCGAGGCCCTGTTTGACGAGGGCGTCGAGATCGAAGCCGCGCTCGATTTTGCGGATCTGGTCGAGATCGGCCCTGGTGCTGGGATGCGGTGGGACGAACAGCCGACAGCAGTCCTGATCCGGTTCGATGGAGGTCTCGAAGGTCCCGATGCGTTGTGCCTGTTCGGTGATCTCGATCTTGTCCATGCCGATCAGGGGGCGGAGGATCGGCAGGTGGGCCGCTTCCTGGACCACGGTCAGGTTCTCCGGCGTCTGCGACGCGACCTGTCCCAAGCTGTCTCCCGTGATGAGCGCCCAGCACCGGTCCCGCCTCGCAAGTTCTTCGGCGATGCGCAGCATCATGCGCCGGTAGAGCACGACCCGATAGGCGGCTGGCGCGCCAAGCACGATGTGACGCTGAATCTCGCCGAAAGGAATCAGATACAGCCGTGAATACAGTTGGTAGCGGGTCAGCAGCTCCACGATCTCGCGCACCTTCTCCTCCGACGCGCGGCTGACGAACGGCCGCCCGTGAAAATGGACAAAAACTGCCTGGCAGCCCCGCCGCATCATGCGGTAGGCCGCCACCGGTGAGTCAATGCCGCCGGATATCAGGCATGCGACCTTGCCGCTCACGCCCGTCGGCATACCGCCAGGGCCGACTTCTTTCTTCACGGAGTAGTACACCTCCGAGCTGAGCAGCTCGACATAGACGGTCAGGTCGGGCTTCGTTAAATTCACTTTCTTGCCCGTCACCGCGCATAGGTAGGCGCCCAGCTCCCGCTCCACATCCATCGAAGTCAGCCTCAGGCGCTTGTCGGCGCGCTTGGCGGTGACCCGAAACGTCTGAAACGCCAGCCCCCGCACTTCGTCGGCGACGGCGATTTTCAGCGCGTCGAGATTCGGATGGATCAGATCCAACGGGACTGACTGCGCCAGCGAGAAGTTGACGATGCCGAAGACGTGCGAGAGGCGGGTCTTCACCGGCTCCCAGGGAAGTGTATCGGGAAGGATCACGCGAATGCGGCCGGGCAACGCGTCGACCTGTCTGACGCCGAGATCATTGAGCGCCAGGCGGAGGTTGCGGACCAGGCGCTGCTCGAAGAACGACCGGTTCCGTCCCTTTAGGGCCAGCTCGTGATAGCGGAGGATCGCGCAGCGCATCGACTCATCACCCGTATCCGTTTGATGAAGCGTCTCTCCTCAGGTTCGCGGACGGCGCTTCACTCACCGAGCGATTCGAGATCGCGCTCGGCGTCCATTGCGGCCATGCAGCCTGAGCCAGCGGCGGTGATGGCCTGGCGGTACCTGGAATCCTGCACATCGCCGGCGGCGAAGACGCCCGGCACGCTAGTCGCGGTGCCGTTTCGGGTGATGATGTACCCTTTTGCATCCATCTCGATCTGGCCTTTGAAAATTCCGGTGTTCGGGCTGTGGCCGATGGCGACAAAGACGCCGGCGCAGGCGAGCTCTGAGGTCTGGCCGGTCACCACGTTGCGGAGCTTGACGCCGGTGACGACCTGATCGCCGAGAATGTCCTCGACGACACTATTCCAGATGAAGGTGATCTTGTCGTTCTTGAAGGCGCGGTCTTGCATGATCTTGGAGGCGCGGAGCTTGTCGCGACGATGGACGACGAAGACGCGGGTGGCAAACTTGGTCAGGAAGATGGCTTCTTCCATCGCGCTGTCGCCGCCCCCGACCACTACCAGTTCTTTACCGCGGAAGAAATAGCCATCGCAGGTGGCGCAGGTGGAAACACCGCGGCCCAAGAGGCGGGATTCGTTGGGAAGACCGAGGTGAAGCGCAGAGGCGCCGGAGGCGATGATTACTGTTTTCGCTTCGATGGTCCGTTCTCCATCCACTGTCAGCCTGAACGGCCGGCGGCTGAAATCCGCGGCGGTGACCTCGCCCGTCAGAAACTCGGTACCGAACCGTTCCGCCTGAGCCCGCATCTCCTTCATGAGATCGGGACCCATGATCGCGTGCGCAAACCCCGGGTAATTTTCCACCTCGGTCGTCGTCGTCAATTGCCCGCCAGCCTGCCACCCTTCGATTACCAAGGGAGACAGAGCGGCCCGCGCCGTGTAGATGGCGGCGGTCAGCCCGGCTGGTCCCGATCCAATGATCGCAACGTTACGAACCATAAAAAAACTGTAACACAGCCGATTGGGAAGCGAAAAGGGGCGTCCTCACGCGCTGTGCCGCAAGTGTTCGAAAATCCGCGCCACTTCCCGGCGGAGCTGCGCTATCGGCAGGGAGCCGTCGAGCACGTAATCGGCCTGGTTCACCTTCTTTCCCAACGGCATCTGGCTTCGAATCCGGCGCAGGGCTTCGGCGCGCGTCAAATGATTCCGCCGTTGCAAACGGGCGATCTGGGTCTTCCGATCGGCGGTGACGACTACGATCTTGTCCATACGTCGGTGCGCGGCGGCTTCGAACAAGAGCGGGACGTCGTAGATGATGACGGCGTCCGGGTCCTTGCGGGCGATCTCCCGCACGAGCCGTGCCTGCGCTCTGGCGACGCGCGGGTGGACGATGGCGTTGAGCTGGCGGAGTTTGGCGGGGGCACGGAAGACGATTGCCCCCAAGGCGCGGCGGTTGATCGTGCGATCGGAGTTGAGGATTCCCTTGCCGAATGTCCGCACGATGTCGCGCCAGGCCGGTTTGCCCGGTTCGACGGCCTGGCGGGCTAAGACATCCGCGTCGATCACCGCCGCACCGCATTCCTGAAACAGCCGCGCCACGGTGCTTTTTCCCGTGGCGATACCGCCTGTCAATCCCACCACAATCATGGGAGGGAGCCTAGCATGCGCCAAATGACCGCTACAAGGACACCAGGTCCAAGCGATCAGGCGTCACGGTTTAATGGTCATCGGGTAGAGAATAGCTGGGCGAGCGGTGAAGGGAAAAGCTGAAAGTGACCGTTGACTCCCGGCCGCTCTTCCCTGTATCACCCTCAGCATGCGAGTCATGGGTCGAACCGGCATGCTGATATCGGCGCTGCTGTTGTTCGTCCGCTTCGGCCTGGCTGCCGGGGCGGAGGAGACGGACTCTTTCCGCACTTTGGTGGTGGCTCAAGACGGCAGCGGCCAATTCACGTCGATTCAGGCGGCGATCGATGCGGCGGAGAAAGGCGATACTATCAGGATCAAGGCCGGCGCGTACCGCGAGGATGTGACGATCCATAGTAAGGAGCGGATTCGGTTGATCGGGGACGGGATGGATCGGGTGACGATCCTGGGCCGTCAACGGGTCGGGGTGTTCCACATCGGCAAGTGGCCCTACGGAGCGTCCGACATCGAAATCAGCGGGCTGACAATCAACGAGCACGGCGGACATGCGATGGGCATCTTCAACGGTCGGGGGATCGTCCTGCGCGAGGTTCGCGTCAATGGGATGCTGTTCGGCCAACAGGTGCGGGAGGTGCGCATCGAGCATTGCACCATCGGCGGAAGTGAGACCACGGGGGTCCAACTGGCCGACGCCCACGCAGTCCTCCTCGGCAATGTCATCCATGATAACGATCATGGCGTGACGGTCGCCGGCCAGTCCGACGTGCGGTTGGAGCGGAACGTCATCACCCGCAACCTGTTCGAAGGCGTGGTGGTCATGGATAAGGCCCGTGCTGCGCTGATCAGCAACACGATCGTCAAGAACGGCGGAGGCGTCGCGTTTCTGGGAACTTCGCAGGGGGAAGCCACGGGGAATATCGTCGGGTTGAATAAGGTCGGATTTGTGGTCGCGCCGTCAAGTCAGGCGAGGCTTTCATACAGTGCACTGTATGCCAATGGGAGCGATTACCTGTGGGCCGGGGCCTCGCTCCGGCCAGCTCCGGAACTTCGGGCGGAGTCAGATCTGGCGGTGGACCCCCGCTTTGTGGATCCGGGCCGGGACGACTTTCGCCTCAGGCCGGATACTCCTCTTCTAAAGGTTGGCGGGTTTTCCTATCTCGGTGCCCTGGCTCCAATCGCTTCGGTTCCGTGAGTGCCCAGTCAGAAAAGCCCCAGGAAATTGAGAGGTTCCGTCGAATTGCCAGGCCGGAAGCAGACCCTATGGTATGCTTATGGTATGTTTTTTTAGTAGAAGCCGGTCTTGAGAGAAAAAGGTCTGGGTGTTGCTCTCAGTGACATCCGTGGATGGGACCGGAGAAAGGCGTCACCGTGGCTAGCTACCGTTCGGAATTCGAAAAAGCCGGTGTTGATGGAATTCCCTCCCTGGATGAGCTCGAATCTGGCAGGCTTATCGGGGTTGTCGTCCCAATGTCCGAGCAGGCTCAGGTGCAACTCCGAGACAGTATTGAGGTGATTGATTATCTCCTCCGTCAGGACACCGTGATCTGGAGTTAGGTTTTCCCGGATCGGCTGTGGTGGCTTCACCTACCGGCGTTCACTCGTTCGTTGGTCCCTCTGTCAGTCTGCAAGGGCTCCTCTCGTTCAGGCGACTAAACCGCAAGTGGGTCTGTCCGTTTCCAGCGGACTCGTGCGGGCGGTGCAGGGAAAGGCGTGGGCGTGCGTCGTGAGCACGCCTCCTTCGCGGCACGTCTTGCGACGACCAAAGAAAGCACTTGTGCATATGATCCGGAGAGGGGCATCTGGAAAAACAATCGTGGTACGGCCTACTGCCGGCCGGTGAGGATCGACACGGCCTCGTGACAAAAAGGCGCACCACGATGGCACTGTTCAGCCGAGGATCAGCAGTCCGGGTCCAGGTATGACGGAATAGCAACGTCTGGAGGAGGATGCCCGTCGCGAACGACACTGTAAGCGAACGGACATGGGGGACGGTGCGCGAGGACTACAGTCCTTACGGGACCGCCTGGGAATTCTTCCCGCACGACCATGCACGGTCGAAAGCCTATCGATGGAACGAAGACGGCCTGGCCAGGTTCTGCGACCGGCATCCAATGATTTGTTTCGCCTTGGCTCTGTGGAACGGTCGCGACCCGATTTTGAACGAACGGCTGTTCGGCCTGAGCGGCAAGGAGGGCAACCATGGCGAGGACGTCAAAGAATATTACTTATTTGGATTCGACGCCGATCACTACTTCGACGTGTTTGTGGAATACGCCAACGCGAGGCCGGAAGACCTGTTGATCCGCATTCAGGCGATGAATCGAGGACCTGAAGCTGCCCAATTGACTGTTTTGCCCACCCTGCAGTGAATCCCGACCAGATCGGCTCGAAAGCGTCGGCCCACTACCTAATGAACGTGGAGCCGAGCGGAACCGCCACCCTTCGCCTCCGTTTTACCGATGCGACGGCGAACGACTTGCTGACATAGGAGGCCTTTGAATCCGTCTTCGCTGAGCGCGGGTGGGAGGCCGATGAGTTCTATGACGCCCTGGCGCCCAGCGGCCTCTCGGAGGATGCCCGGTTGGTCGAGCGGCAGGCCTTCGTCGGCCTGCTGTGGAGCAAGCAATTCTATCACTATGAAGTCGTCCGCTGGTTGAAGGGCGATCCCGCTGGGCCAGAGCCGCCCAAGGAGCGAGTGAAAGGGCGTAATTGCGAGTAGACCCATCTGTACAACGCCGACGTCATTTGCATGCCGGACAAGTGGGAGTATCCCTGGTATGCTGCCTGGGACTTGGGGTTTCACTGCATTCCCTTGGCGCTCGTCGATCCCACGTTTGCCAAAGAACAACTGATGCTCATGCTGCGCGGGTGGTATATGCATCCGAACGGCCAGATTCCTGCTTACGAGTGGGCGCTGGGCACGTGAACCCGCCGGTTCATGCCTGGGCCGCATGGCGTGTCTACGAGATAGAGAAAAAACACAAAGGCGTGGGCGACCGAGTCTTCCTCGAACGGGTGTTCCACAAATTGCTGTTGAATTTCGCCTGGTGGGTTAACCGCAAGGACGCCGAAGGCAAGAACATTTTCCAAGGCGGATTTCTCGGACTGGACAACATCGGCGATGAACACATCGAGTTGCGGAACCGGGAGGATGGTTTCTTCTACGACGTCCTTCACCTACCTGACGGGCGCAACTTTCCGTTGAAGGTCCGTTCGATGGTCGGCTTGATCCTGCTGTTCGCGGTTGAGACGCTGGACTCCGAGTTGGTGGACCGCCTGCCGCGATTCAAGCATCGCATGCAGTGGTTCATCGAGAACCGGCCGGATTTCGTCGCGCATGTGGAGACGCAGGGTTTGGATGGCAGTGTGCGGCGATTCTTGTCATTGGTGAATCGCCGGCAGCTCCAAAAGGTCCTGCGCTATATGCTGGACGAGCAGGAATTTCTCTCTCCCTATGGGATCCGCGCATTGTCGCGATACCACCAGGATCATCCCTATACACTCTCTGTGATGGGCGTGGAACACCGGGTGGATTATGAGCCGGCGGAATCCGCGACCGGCTTGTTTGGCAGGCACTCCAACTGGCGCGGCCCGATCTGGCTTCCGCAGAAGTTCTATTACTGGGCGATGGCTTCAAGGTGAAATATCCCACCGGCTCCGGCCGCCTGGCACCCCTGTGTCACGTGGTCACCGAGCTGTCGCGCCGGCTCACGCACATCTTTTTGCGAGGGCCTGACGGCCGGCGCCCGGTCTACGGAGGCACAAGGAAATTTCAGGAGGACCCTCATTGGCGGGACCTGATTCCCTTCTCCGAATACCTCCGCGGAGACAACGGAGTGGGGATCGGGGCCAGTCACTAGACTGGCTGGACGGCGTTGGTGGCGAAGCTCATTCCGCAAAGCGGGGAATAATTTCATGAAGCGTGTCTCGCGAACGACGAGAGACGGAAGACGAGATATGTGGAAACAGCGACAAGCCGCCGACGATGCGCGTGAAGAAGGAAACCCGCCAGGACCTCGACGGGCGCTCGGTCTCGAATGGCATGAAACGAACGGGCAGGGCGGTTTCGCGTCCGGTTCTGTCGCCGGTGCCAACACGCGGCGACACCATGCGTTGCTGCTGGTTGCGCGCCAACGCCAGTCGATCGCATCGCGCTGGTGAACCATCTCGAAGAACGGGTGGAAGTCAGCGGCCAGGTCGTGCCGTTGGCGGCCAATCTCGGCCCCGACACGGTTCATCCGGACGGCTATCGACGATGTACGGGCTTTTCGACCGAACCGTGGCTGACGTGGACATTCGACATACAGGGTGTCCCGGTGCAGCGGGAGATTTTCTGCCTGTGCGGACGGGATGCTGTCGTGGTTCGATGGCAGGTGAAGTCCGTGTCCGGTCCGCCGCTTTGTTGGGTCCGTTCCTCACAGCCCGGATCAAGGTCCTCAGCAAAACGGCCGCCGCGAAAAAGACCGTGCGGGCGTTTCGCCAGGGAATCGAGCGATACCTCTGCGAGGCTTGTCTCGGACAGGTCTCGGAAAACTTCGACGGAGAAGTGCCGCCCCGGCCGCGCGCTGTCCAACGCAAGCCTGGTCGGTGGCTGAGCCGTTGTGCGCGCTGGTGGAGGATGTCGGTGTGACCGGCATCGCGCGAAGACCGGCAAAGCTGGTCGGTGGTCGGTCTCGGCGGACCAGCCGAACCGCGTCCGTGAAGCGATCCCGCGAAAAAGGTGCCCGGTAGCCTTGTCACCCGCATATCCGCCATTGCCATCTGTCCGCACTCCACTTCCGCATGGCATGGCCCAGTGACAGCTGATCTGGTGCCTCGCACCGAAGGTCTGGCTGGAGTGCCGGAGTCTCATGCATCGGCTGTTCGGTCTACAGCGCGATCGTTTCGATTCGCTTGAGTTCTTCCGGGGAGAGGGTGAACTGTTCGGCTTGGAGGTCTTCCTTCATGTGTTGCGGGTTTGTGGTGCCGGTCAATGGGAGCATGCCCACTTGCATGGCAAACCGAAAGATGACCGGGGCGACACCGGTGCCATGTCGCGCGGCGATAGCGCGCACGTCCGGATCCACGAGGACTTGTCGATTGGCGGTCAAAAGCGAAAAGCCTTGATAGATGATACCGTGGGCTCGACAAATCTCTCGTACCTCTTTATCCCATCCCAGCACGGCGTAACACCGGTTTTGCACCACCATAGGCTTGATGGCAGCGCGTTCGCACAGGAGAGCGAGTTGTTCAGCCGTCACGTTGCTGATGCCGATCATTCTGGTTTTCCCTGTCCGAAAGAGTCCTTCAATGGCCGCCCACACCTCCCAGTCTGCCTGCCCCAAGCCTCGCCGCGAATACGGTCCGTGGAGAAGATAGGAATCGAGATAGTCGGTGTGAAGGTGCGCTAACGAGCCTTCGAACGACTGGGCGACCTGGGTGGCCAGATCGGCCGTGGGATCGTACGGGATCCGGTGGTCGTGGCCGTTCAGGGGTGTGAACTTCGTCTGAAGAAACAGGCTCTCCCGGGAGATGCCGTCGGCCGCGAGCAGCCGTAAGGCTGCTCCCACGCGAGGCTCGTCATAATGTTGCGGCTGATTGGCCGTGTCGATCGCGCGGAACCCGGCCCGCACGGCTTGCTGGACTAGGGCCGTGGTCGCCTCCTTTTTCCACGCCGTGCCGTACATGAACGAGGGGATCGGCACCTGGTTATAGGCGGTCAAGGTCATGTCGGCTCCTTGTCCACTTGCTGGCCGTCGGGGCCCCGTGCACGTAATTCACTCCTCGTTGGGGATGATGGGGCGAGCGCAATGAACAACGGATACCCAAGACGGGCGAAGTAGCCTGAACGGCGCTCGTCGACCAATGGGCGATTGTAGTTGATGGCGGAGAAGGGGGCAATGGGCGGTCGGCGAAACGGAGGGCACGTCGTTCGTTTACCGTATGCTTTCGTACTCGTACTCAGGCAGTCGGCTCTTCGGACACGACGACTGACGGCTATGAGGCCGGATCGTTCACGTCTTCCGGTCAATGGCATAGCCAACCAAAAGCGCCGAACAAAATACTTTTGCTCAATGGCAAGTCGTCCTGGCCCGAAATATTCACGCCTTAAAAAATAACGAGTGGCAAATAGCCAATAGCTTTGAATGGTTCGCTGTTGGCTGTCAGCGAGGAAAGTCAGAACGTATACACCAGCAGCCCGTTCATCTGGAACCGGATATACACGGTGGCGATCTGCGTGAAGTCCGCCAGCACCTTAAACAGGAACCGCTGCGGAAGCTTCATGGTGTACGAGGCGTGGGCGTCGCCGCCGATCCGAAAGACCGGGGATTTCGTTGCCTCGTCGATGTACTGCACCGCTGGGCCGGCCGCCATGTACAGCTCACCCTTGTTCTCGGCGACATAGGTGGCCGCGAGACGCGGGATCTGATTCACGAAGACGCTGGGGCTGAAATAGCCGCCCGGCAGCGGCTCGATTGCGCTGGGCCTAAAGCCAGACTGATCATCGGCGTAGTGGGTGAGGTAGAAAAGATATTCCGCGTAGACGTCCAAGCGATCGTTCCGCCAGAACGGTACGGTGATTTTTATATCCAGTCCCACCTGGGCGTTGTTGTCGAGGTTCTCGGCCGAAACCCATCCAGCGAACGGCGTCACGTCCACCCGCGCTTGGCCGGTCTCGAACGTCAGGTCAGAGTAAAAAAGCGTCGAACGCGCGAGGCCGAGGAGTGGGCCGGTCTTGCGCGATCCCACCAGGGCGGCGAATGAATCGTACCGGAACTCCCGTTTCACCCCGGGCCGGATCGTGAAGGCCGTCGCCGCATGCGTGAGCTCGAATTTATAGGCCAGCCCGTCGCCTCTGGTCACCCCGTGATACTCAAGCAGGGTGTCCAGGCGCATCGTCGGATTGAAGCGAAGCTGGTTCCCGAGCGACAGGTATCCGCCCGACCGGTTCTCCGATGAATCCCAGAAGTGTTCGGCGCCCACTTCCAGCGTGTTCGTGGTGAACGGTGTCACGTCCAGCTTCCCGCGCGAGCCGAGCCGAAGGCCGTACAATTCGAAGGGGCGCTCAGGCTGGGCGAGGACGCCCACGATGCCCTCCACGGTCGGCTCCCGCCCTTTCATCATCTCGCGGCGCAGCACGGTCATGTCACCCGGTTCGCGCCGCGAATAGTCCCGCGCGAGATTGGTGTAGTACAGCGCCTTGTCGTTGTCGCCCAGCCAGGCGTAGGCCTTGGCCAATCCCCGGTGGGCCTCGACATTGCGCGGTTCCTTCATCAGGACCTTTTCATATTGCGCGATGGCCTCCCGGCTGGTCTCCTTGCGCTTCGCCAGATGGGCCGCGTACTTCAGGCGCATGCGCGGGTCATCCTTCCGCTTCAGTCCCATCCGGTAATACTTCATCATGTCTTTCTCGCGGTAGGCGTAACGTGACCATTCAAGTGCCTGCGCTTGCTTGAACGCGATCTCCGGATCGTCCTCCCATTTCTCGAGATACCGGTCGAATTGTTCGATCGCCTTGTCCCGCAGGCCCTGTTTTTCATACGCGAGACCCAGGCTGCGCATTGCCTCTCGATTGTCCGGATTCTTCTCGACGACTTTTTCGAACGCCTCGATCGCCGCCTTGTAGTTGCCGATCTCCATGTTCGCCCGCCCGCGGGACATGTACCAAGACTCTGTAAAGTCAGCGGCCCAGACGGATGCGCTCCAGACGACCGCGCACAGCAGGCCTGCGGCGGAAAGCCTCTTGCTCAATCGGGGCATCGTGATGGCCTCATGAATGTGACGGTTCGATGGTGCTCGAAAACGCCAGTTCCAACTCGGGCTCTCGAGGAGGCTGCGCATCGGCCTGCAAACCGACACGGCGGAAAAAAAGGAGGATGCGGCGTTCGTTCACCGGCCGGAATGGCACGTCGTCGTGCGCCGGGTCAAGGAAGTGCCACAGTCCCTCCTGCGGAGTCCGGCCGTTCAGGCAAATGACGCCGGCGCCGCGTGCGGACCAGTCGCGGACCAGCACTAGCCTCCGGTGCGATCCGACCTGGACATGTACGAGCCGCCAGGTTCTGCGGCGTGGGATGCGGCGGCGAGTCCGTCTGGCCGGTCGAAACCCGCGCGCGATCCCACAAAAGAAAAGCCAGGCCATCAGGACATTGCTCCGTACGCGGTTTTTGTGTGCGTCCCGCCAGGTATTGGCGTCGGCAAAGAGATTCAAGATCAATGCCCGGCGTGTCTCCCGATTCACGTTCAGCATGGCGAGGCCGCACCGGTATTGACGGCCGATCCGTTCGTGATAAACGACCCGGCAGCGGCACGTGACGGGGCGCCGGTCGTGCAGCGTGAGCTCGACAGAGGGTGGGATCGGGTCAGCGGACGGGGTGAAGAAGGAGATGCCGGTCAAGCTGAGATCCGCGGTCTGTCCATGCAGGGTGAAGGTGTTGTCCTGCAGGGTGAACGGCACGGATTTTCGCACCCGCTCTTCCGCGCGCCGTTGCGGCTTCTCCCAGGCGATGAGAAGCCCGGCCAGCAAGAGGAGTAGATTCAGCGAGGCCCAACTCAGGTTGAAGAAGTAGGCGTCCTTCTCGATGCCAAAGTAAAAGAACTCCGTCAGACCCTTGCCAATGGCGACGATCGTGATGACGGTGGCGAGGAGGAGACCTTTCGCGGCACCCCAGGCGAACTTCCTTCGGTCCGACGTAAGCCCCTTCGGTGTGACCTTGAAGCCCAGTCGTTTGGGGAGCAGCAGATCGAACATGGATCGGAACAGGGAGAAGCTGACCGGCATTTCATAGAGAGAGGCCCAAAGCAGTCGGGGCCAGCCGGGCAGGAGCGCGTAGGAGAGCAACGGCAGAGCGACAAGAAACGGAAGCAGGTACGCGAGCAGGATCGAGACCTCCGAGAAAATCGGATGGAGATGGAAGAACAGGTAGTAGAGTGGGGTGATCCAGAAGATAACCCGCGCGGCGGGAAAGAAAAAGTAATAGAGCGAGGCGAAATAACCCAGACGCTGCCGCAGCGACAGCCCGCGGCAGAACAGCGGGTTGTCCCTGAAGAAGATATGCAGGCAGCCGAGCATCCAGCGCCGCCGCTGCACGATGTAGGACGACAGATTTTCCGCTGTCAGCCCGACAGCGAGATCCTTGTCCACGAACACCGACCGCCATCCCTTGGCGTGCAAATGCTGGCTGGTGTGGATGTCTTCGGTGATGCTCATCAGGTTAAACCCGCCGATCTCCACGATTGCGCTCCGCCGAAAGACCGCGCCGCTGCCAACGAAAAAGGCGCCATTCCACGGCGCGCGTCCGCGCTGGATGGCGTGGTTGAACAAATCCTGCTCGTTCGGGATCCGTGATCCGACCTGCAATGCGCGCTGATAGATGTCCTGGTTGTAGAAATGATGGGGCGTCTGGACGAACGCCACCTGCGGATCGGCGAAGAAAGGCACCGTCTCTTTGAGAAAGCTCGTGACCGGAATGTGGTCGGTATCGAACACGACGATCAAGTCGCCGCTGGTCTGCGTCAACGCGTGGTTCAGGTTCCCAGCCTTGGCGTGTCGGCGCGGTCCCTTGAGATAGACTGCGCCGTGATCGGCGGCCAGCTTGGCCACTTCCGGCCGGTGCCCGTCGTCCAGCACGTAAAGTCGCTTGTTTGCATACTCGATCGCGCCGGCGCCGATGAGGGTCTTTTCGAGAATCTCGCACGACTCCGTATAGATCGGAATAAAGATGTCCACGGATGGCGCGAAACCGGCTGGTGCCGGAGAAGGCTCATGGCGCGGCTGTGTCCTTCCCAATCCTACTTGCACCAGGAGCAGCGCCACCGTCGAGAAGGCGTAGAGCTCTGCCGCCCAGAGCGAGAGGCTGATGAACGGCCCCGCTGTCTCCACGAAGTTCAGCGTGTGGGTAAACCGCCACACGAGATAGCGGCCGCACAGCATAAAACCGCAGATGAGAAACGCGAGCTTGAACAGGGGATGGTACTGTGCCACGACATAGAGGCTGATCGTTACGAAGAACAGTTCCCAGGGGAAATGGGCGGCGAAGCCTTTGAAGTCGAACGGCCGAAGAAAACCGAGAAACTCGTCATACGTCCGTATCAGATGCAGCTCGAACGCTCGGCCGAACCAGAGCCAGTTGTGCAGATAGTAGGGCGTGTCTTTCCCGGCGAGCGCTTTGCTGTGCAGCGGTCCGAGTTTCGCTTCGCTCAGGATACGGGCGAGATCGTGGTTTTCCTGGAGAGCGAGCGCGTGGACAGTCGCATAGAGTGGCAGCCCTTCGAACGCGGAACGGGGTTCGCCGGTCACGGTGTATCGATCAAAGAATTTCTTGCGGGCCCGCCATTCCTTCCAAAAGAACGCGAGCATGTGACGGCGAAGCTCGGCTTCCGAACGGCGGCCGAACCAATCGGCATCCACTGCCATCCGCCAGAACAACGGCACCGCATCGTAGCCGAACTGGGCCGACGTGCCGGACTGCGGATGCTTCAGCAATAGCTCGCCGGTGCGCTTGTCGAGGTAGATGATCTCCGGCGGCAGCGGCAGCTTCTTCTCGAAGTAGAGCCACTGTAGGATTGCATAGGAGCTCTCAATGAGCTGTCTCCAGGGATGGCGCCGGTCCACGGTCGCAAAGATCTCGTACGCATAGGGTGCCAGATAGGCCGTGTGGATCGTCGGATAGTCGTCCAATGGGGCCCAGTTGCCGGCGGTCACGTAGACCCGCCGACCGATCGCCAGGACCTCTGCCTTCCAAATCGAATCCAAGATCGCGAGAGCCTCTTGCTCGTAGGTCGGCTCATCGAATCGCCGCGACGCGAGGATCAGCGCCAGCGCGATGTCGGTGTCGGCGTCCGTGGCGGAGTTGAGGGAGAGGACCTTGCCTTTCCATTTCCAGGCAAACAGCTTGTCGGGCCGGACCTGCAGATTCTGCTTTGTCCATGTCCATACGCTGGAAAAGGTCGGGCGGTCGTTGGACCACACGGCGCGCAGCATTGCATAGCTTTGGCCTTCCGAGGTCGTGATGCCGTTCTCGTCGAGGCTGATGACGCGGCCGTTCACGATGTAAGTCTTCTTGTAGAAGCTCCAGAGGGCGGAGAGTTCATCCAACTGCCGGATGTACAGATCGCTGGAAGAGTGCGGAGTCTCAGCCAGGCCAGCAGCCGGCACCGCGAGCATCAGGAGCAGCGCAAGACTGCTTTGCGCGACGGACGTGTACATGAGTCTCGAGTACTAAGAGGTGATAGCCTTACAAGTGAGTGGAGTCGAAACAAAACAGGCGTAGGACTCCTCCGGCGCTTTCCACCTGGGGCGGCGGCTCCAAGCGGAACGGCGGAGTTACGCCATGCGCAAGCGAGGACCACCGAGCGAGCAAGTGAAGCAAGCGCTGACGCCCCTGGTGGCCCAAGGCAGCGAGAGCGTGGAGCATCCGCTGGACCAATTTGGCCGTGTGGGGGTTCGATACGGGTTGCAGGAGGCCGTTAAGCAGGAAGTGACCGCGTGGTTGGGCTGCGCTCCCAATCAGCAGAGGACCTGGCGGCGCTGGCGGGTCTGGAGCAGGCTCTGGAGACCCGCCCCGTGTAGCTGTGTCCCAAGGAACCTCACACGAGTATCCGGGCCCCGAATCTGCTCGAACGCACGGTCGGGCGGGGGCGATGCTGCCCGAAGGTGATCCCGCGGTTCCCCATGGAGACCGCCTGTCGGAGGCTGGTGTTCGACCACGCTGGCGCGGGCTGCGGATGCCCCCGCGCCTCCTGCGGGAGTTGGACGTCATCCGCCACGAGCGGTACCTGGTGCAGGGGCAGGTGGCGTGCTCATCCCAGCCGGAGTGAGCGCCGCCATGGTCACTTTTCCGGGGAAAAAAGTGACTTGACCCCGTTGGGCAACGGCTCCCAATTGGGGAACTTCTTCTCATTTTGCTCCTGGGTGCTCAGATTGCTTCCGGCCAAACGTTGTGACGCGAAGACTACCCGCCAATTGCTACCAGGTCAAGGCCGGTGATGGCATGGTGCTTTAGGAATGACCTGTCCCCCCTTGTCGCGCCGTGCTCGATCAAAGGAGTGGGCTCCGGCTTGGCGTTGGCTGTGGCGAAGCAAGGGCCTCCTTTGGCTGGCGGACCGAACCGTGCGGCTGGATTACGAACCCCGGCGGCTCATGGCTGGCGGGGAATAAGCGGGGGATAGAGTAGCCCGTTAGTTGCTCATCAGTTGACGATTCAAGGTAAGCGAGCCGTTGACACCTCAAAACGTGGTTCGGTCACTCACATGCGCGTAGCGCGGTTGCACGAGCAATTTTGACGAAGCGGCTGGTTTTGGGGAGGGCAGCGCCTGCGCAACTGGCCCGACAATGATTTTCGGTCGCCGTGCCCTTTTCCCAGCGGGGTCACAGCGAGGTAGCTCAAATACTCGGCCACGCCCAGGTGCGCGAGCATCCGGCCATCGGATTCGGCTGCAATCAGCTCATGCTGATTGGGCAGGTATGGGTGTAGGCCGACCACAACTGCGACAGCTCATCAAGCTTGGTTTTGCGCAAGAAAGCACCCACCTTGTCACTGCGGAAACGGTTGTGCAGCAACGGAGTGACGATTCGCCTCCTTTGATTTCGTGGCGCTGCTCACCATCGAACAGCACGAAACCGTCCGCAACCCGGCCAGCCGGCGCCACCCACCGGAAACGCTCGATCCCTTTCATAAACTCCGTAGAAAACGTGCTGGCCGATTTGATTGCGACCGGCACGAGCGTTCCACGACGGCGAATCAGCAAATCTACCTCGTTGCTATGCGAATCGCGGTAAAAAAATATCTCGGGATGCTGCCCTGCGTTGGATAACAGCTTGACCACACCCATCACGATCAGGTTCTCGTAAAGACTCCCCCGCAATGGATCGCGGCTGGCTTGATCCGCGCTCTGAATACCCAGTAGAAAAGCGGCCAGACCGACGTCTGGCGAAATCCAACTTCGGCGATTTGATCAGCCGCCTGCCGACGTTCGCGAACCACGGGGCAGCTCGAACTCCGGGTAAGACGCCATGAGCACCGACAGCCACTGCCGCAAGGTGGGCGCCGAGGCGCCCATATTGTGGGCCAGCGAGGCCATGTTGGCTGCCTGGCTGATCCGGCCGGCGAGCAGCATCTGCCAATACGAAAGCAACCGCGGCAGGCGCTGCATCTCGTCGACAATCGCCCCGTGGGGAATTGCGAAAAACCCCATGCGGATCGGCCTCCGCGGCTATGCGCACATCCGGATCTTCGAGAGATACCCGGGGCTTGGCGGGAAAAGTCATGCGCGCCAGAGTCGTCTTCCCCCACTGACGCGGCCCGAGGACGGTCACCACCGGGTATTCCGCTGAGGCCCGCTCGAGCTTTTTGGTGAGCTCGCGTTCGATCAACATAGAACCGCTCGACCACCCTTTGTGTAAACTGAAAATTCAACTTTCCATTTACACGATAGACAAGCGGGTATGGAAAACTCGGCAACGTGTGTGGCCTGCAACCGGCCAGGCGAGCACCTGCCCGTTCTTCAGGCCAGAGAGGAAATCATGCGACCCAGCCTGGCCTGATTCAGGCAGATCGAAATTGACGATCTACCTGCACCCCAGCATCTCCCGCAGCCCTTCCGCCAACCCGGTGCGCGCCTGCCAACCGAGCTCCTGCTCGATGCGGGCCGGCGAGTAGCAGGCCGAGCCGATCAGCCGATCGACAACTTCGTCAAGCCGTGGATGCAGTCGTCCAGCGGCCCGCAAGAGCCAGGCGGGGATACTCCAGCCCACATGCGGCATCCCCAGGGTGGCACGGATCGCATCATAAATTTCCCGGGTGGAATAAGAACGCGGGTCGGCGATGATATAGGTTCGCCCATTTGCTTCTGGCCGCGCCGCTACGAGCCGCGCCACTTCCACCACATCCTGCACATGCACCAACGAACGTCGGTTGCCCGTCTCGGGCAACGGCGGAAACCAGCCGGCACGGATCGCCCGCACCATGCGTTCGAGATTACCCCGCCCGCCGCGGCCATAGACCATCGCCAACCTGAGGTTCACCACGTGCATGCCGTATTTCGCGCCAGCTTCCAGCACCGCCGCTTCGGCCGCGCGCTTGGCTTTTCCATAGGCCGTCACCGCCTCCCCCGGCCAATCCTCATCGACACATTCCTCGCCCGGCTCTGCCATGGCCTTCACACTGGAGAGAAACACGAAGCGCTTGACCCCGGCCTTGCCAGCCGCGTTCACCAGATTGCGCGTGCCCTCGAAGTTGATGCGCCAGTGGGCATCCGGATCAGCAGAGGAAAACGCATGAGCATAGCCGGCGCAATGAAAGACAGTCTCGATACCCTCGCAGGCGCGGACAAGGGAGGCCGGATCGAGCAGATCGCCCGCTACCTCGCCCCTCATTCGTGTCAGCCGCCTCACCAACGCGCGCTCGCCGGGTTCGATTAACCGCCGGCCGATAAAGCCTGTGGCACCGGTGATCAACGTCGTCATCGCCGACTCATACCCACTTGCGCGCCCACAGTGCGGCGGGAAAGCTTTGCCACGGCAAGGCATGCCGCGCCCCGTCGCGCAGTTCGGTGGTATCCTGGCTCGCCAGCAGGTAATGCTTGAACACGCCCTCCTCGGCCAAGCGGTCGAGCCCCTCGAAATCGCGCCAACTCATGCGCGCTGGCGTTCACCTCGATGGCGACATCCTCGCCGATCAGAAAATCGACTTCGTCGCCGTGCGCCGAACGCCAGTAACACAAGGGCTGTTTGACCGGGTTGTAGAAAGCCAGGCGCGAATCTCCCTGCCGATGAACTGCTCGAAGCCCTTGCCGTAGAGATCGGAATTGCGATCCAGCGCTCGCGGGTCGGTCAAAAAATGCGTCACCCCGCAATCGAAGAAATAAAACTTTGCCGTGCGGACCGCCTTGCGCTTCTTCGGTTCCGTCCAGGCTGGCAGCAAGCGGCCTGGCCAGCGTGCCTTCCAGCAGCGCCACGTATTCCGAGACCGTCGAGGGCGGCACCTGGCAGCCTACGCACCAGCCCCTCCGCCATGTCTCAGTCATGGTAAGTGTGGATCTATCGGCAAGACGCCGTGCAGCAAATAACGATCCAGATCGAAATCCGGAATCTTCCGGTAGATGAGCGGAAACAGCCGCCCCTCCCACACACGACCGGCCAGCAGATTGGCCTGGCCGCGCCGCAACTTGCGCGCGCTGCTGCCAATCAACAGAAAATGCAGCCGCTTCGTCTCAATCAGCCGATGCACCTCGTTGAGCAGCTTCGGAATGCGCTGTATCTCGTCGATGACGAGTACGCTTTCGCTGGCGGCGATCATCGTTTGCAGATCGCTCGGCGAGGCGGACAATCGTAAGTAGTTGCACGGGTCAAGCAGATCGACGACGAACGCCTCACCCGTCCGCTGCTGGCGAATCAAAGTCGATTTGCTGGTAGTACAAAGCCCGCCCGATTTCGGACATTCCTTATTCCTGCTGTTGTCTATCCGGATATTGCGCAATCCTGCCGGGTTGGTCAACCCATCGAAACCACCTGCTGCAAACGACGCGAGCGAGCGGCAATTTAATCAGCCTTGCTTGCCGCCACTTCGCGATACACTGCCAAAGTCGCTGCGATGATCCGCTCCTGGCCGAACTCCGTGACGGCGCGTTCGCGTCCGCGTGCCCCCATCTTCTGCCGCAAGGCCGGATCATCGAGCAGCCGCGCGATCGCCGCGGCCAGCGCCGTGACATCCTTCACCGGCACGAGCAGGCCATTGTTCTCCTCGTGCACTGCCTCCCGACAGCCCGGCACATCGGTGGTGACCACCGGCCGACCGCAGGCCATGGCCTCAAGCAGCACCTTGGGCAGACCCTCGCGATAGGAGGGCAGGCAGACGATCGTCGCCTGCGCCAGGGTCTCCGGCATGTCCTCTCTTGCACCCCACCATTCCACCACCCCGTCGGCCGTCCATTGACGCAGCACGTCTTCAGGCACGCTGGCGGGGTTGCCGGCATCGGGCGCACCCACGAGCACAAAACGGGCGCGACCGCGCAAACGTCGGGCCGCTTCCACGAATTCCGCCACCCCCTTGTCCCACAAGAGCCGCGAGGCGAGCATGACCACAGGCATTCCTGCGGGCTCCGGCTGGGGATAAAACCGCTCGGTGTCCACGCCAGCCCCCGGAACCAGGCGGATGCGTTCGGCTGCCACCCCCAGCGCTTGAACTGCCTGCGCGTCATCGGGGTTCTGCACGATCACCTGGCCCCGCGAGAGGGCCACGCGCAGCAAGGCGCGCAAGACGAACGCCAGCCAGCCGCCACGCCCGCCCGTGAACGCATACCCCAGGCCGGCGATAGCCGAGACCACGCCTTCGACCCCCGCCAGCCGCGCCGCGAGCCCTCCCACCACCACCGCCCGCAGCGCCACATGATGCACGAGATCGGGCTGCAAGCGCCGATAGTGCCTGGTCAATGCAAGGATCTCGCGCGCCAGCCTGAGCGGATTCAAGCCCCGCCGCGCCATCGAAAACGGCACCACCTCGATGCCCGCCGCGCGGATCGCCTCACACTTCGCCCCGCAGCGGGTGATCACCATCACCTTGAAGCCCGCTGCCTTCGCCGCTACCGCAAGTGGCAGCCGATGACTGATGAAATACCAGTCTTCTGTAACAAGAAATGTCAGCTTAGGCATGATCCGATTCCCGCCACGACTGAAACATCAACACCTCCCACAGGTGATATTGCCAGTTGCGTCTGTCCGCGAGGTGCTCGGCCCATTTTGCCGGATCGGTGCGGGGGCGAAAAAGCCCTCGCGCTCGAGCTGCGCTTCAGCAAGCAGCTCCGCTGCCCACTCACGCAATGGGCCATGCAGCCAGGCATCAAGCGGCATGCCGAAGCCCATCTTCGGTCGCTCGATCAGCGCCTTCGGCACGTAGCGATAGAGCACCTGACGCCGCAGCCACTTGCTTTGGCCATTCCGAATCTTCATGCGTATCGGCAGCCGCCAGGCAAATTCAACCACCCGGTGATCAAGCAGCGGCACGCGCGTCTTGAGCGAGACCCCCATCGTGACGCGATCCACTTTGACCAGGATGTCGTCCGGCAGGTAGGTGATGGCATCCAGCGCTATCATGCACTGCTTGGCATCTAGGCTCGCCATGCTCAGGTATGGTGCCATTGAGGGGGGGGCGGTTCCCGTCCGCCAGGTACCAGGCCATCAGGCCGCCAATGCGTGACCAGCCCCCGCACAGGCCTTCCCCGCTTTGGACGTCCAATACCTCCGCTGCCAGCTCGGCCTGTTCGACCAGGTGGATGCCCTCAATTTTCCTGGTGGCAAGGTCGTGCAGCAGCCCGACGCCGTGAACGCCTCCGCCGACGATCAGCACATTGCAGTCCATAAAGGTAGCTTATCAGGTCATGAAGGCCGGCGGAGGATTGATGCGTCGGCCGTGCAGACGATGTGTGAGCTCAGAGCGTAAGACCGAATTCCTATTGAAATCGTAAAACCAGCGGACGCAATGCCGGCACGTCTCGAGGACCGTTGCGTCACGCCGGCGCCCTCAGTACTATACGACGGTTTGCGCCGAACCGGCCGCACCGCTCCGCCGGCTGGTTCGTCTATCGAACGTGGATAACAGGGAGGCTGAAATGAAAATACTGGTGCTAGTGGCAGGCTTCATGCTCGGATTCATGCAAACCGCCTCGGCGGATGAACTGCTGCGGGAGGCGGTGTTGCCGGTCGCGCAGGCGGACAAGGCTGCGCATGCCGCGTTGGAGAAGTGCACGAAGGACGGGTACAAGGTGAGCGTGGCGGTGGTGGACCGAGCCGGGGTAC
The DNA here is from genome assembly GCA_051293835.1 of Nitrospiraceae bacterium. GTDB lineage: Bacteria > Nitrospirota > Nitrospiria > Nitrospirales > Nitrospiraceae > DATLZU01. The sequence continues at coordinate 134,331 of JBPKMA010000006.1, forward strand.
TGCGTGCGCTCCTGCGCGGAGATGGCGCTGGACCGCATACCGTCAGCAGCAGCTCGAAAAAAGCCTTTACGGCGGCGAGCCTGCGGCGACCGACCAGCGAGTTGGCGGACTTGGCGGCCAAGACGCCGGCACTGCAAGGTTTGCATAGGATGGACGAGAAAATTCTGATCCTGGGCGGCGGCTTGCCGATCGAAATCGGCGGCGAGGTAGTTGGCGGGATCGGAGTCGGCGGGGCGCCGGGCGCCCACCTAGACGACGCCTGCGCGCAGGCCGGATTGGATGCGATCGGCGCGGTGCCGAAGGTGCAAGAGAAAAAGTGAATTGCCGGGCTGCAAGGCCCGATCGTCACCGCGAACACACGTCTTTGTCGTCACCGATCCAGAGACGCTGGAGATTGGGAATCAACGTCTCCGGCTTGTCCAGCAAAGCGTCGAGAAGCGCAAAATCGGGTTTCCCGATCCCGGCATCGGCGATGCGGTCGGCTTCGGCGAACGCATTCATCAGGACAAGGTGCTTTTCCAGCCGACCAGGTGCATGCCCAACGTTGACGGCGGCCCACATGGCCAGTGCCTCTCATCCCGACCGACCAGCGCTCTCTTCCGCGTCCCCCTACTTTTTCACCCCCAAGGCCGGAAGCACGACCTTGAGAGACAGCCGCGCGATTTCCCGATGGCCCGCATCGTTTGGATGGTAGCCGTCCAGATCGAAGACCCAGTCGTCGCGAACCGGTTGGGCGAACAGGTTCACGACCGGCGCGCCGGCAACGCGGGCCTCCTCTTCGATCGCACGGTTGAATGCGCTGACACGCTCCAGGTTCACGGTGGGATCTGGGAAATTTCGCGACCCCATCGCCGTGAATGAGGTCGTTCGCTCCTGTCCAGAGGATAACGAGAGCGGCCTTTGTGCCGACTTGCACCGCGAGTTGCGTCTGCTCTTTGATGAGGTTAACCCGGGCTCCCGGAACCCCAAGATTGCGTAGCGCGACACCGGGAAGGTGCCTGTCCAGCTCGTCATCCCGGCTACGGCGATCATTCTTTCTCCCCCTGAGTGCCCAGTGCAAGCTCGATCCGCACCAGGAGATCTTGCAGAAACGGTGTAAGCTTGTTCTAATTCCTGGCGCTTGTGACCGGTTTTGATCCGATGCGCGCAGGTCGATCGAACTGACAAGAGGCTCGATCTGTCGGGGAGATCCCATGAACCTCATACGGTGGAATCCCGAGACGGACGGACCGCTTTCCGAGTCGGCGCTCCGGCGGAAGCTTGAACGGCTGGGCTACACGGTAACCCGGTATGTCTATCCGCCGGGGACCTCCTTTCCGGACCACACCCACCACGTCGATAAGATGGATGCGGTAGTGTCGGGGCGGTTTCGCCTGATCGTCGAAGGAGAGGAAACGATCCTAGAAGCGGGCGACATTCTCGAGGTGCCGCGCGGAGTGGTCCACTCTGCGGAAGTGGTCGGCCATGAGCCGGTGGTCAGCCTCGATGCGGTCAAAGCCTCGGCATCCTGTCCATGAAACGTCTTCCGGGACTCGAGGCGTTGTTCACCAACGCCGTGCGATGTAGATGCCAACGCGCAATGGCTGCCCCCGTCCGTGGTGATGGAACGAGTGATCGTCGGCTTTCATCAGGATGAGCACGGTGACTGGGTCGCGGAGCTGGTCTGCGGCCACAGGCAACATGTGCGCCACCAGCCGCCGTTCATGAATCGGCCGTGGGTCCTCACGGAAGAAGGCCGCCAGCGGCGGCTTGGACAGACCTTGGTTTGCAAGACATGCGATGAAGAGGGAACGAACGAGGTGACGGTCATTCGATGAGCGTCACCTCGTGGCCGGTATCGGTCGTCAGGCCGAGGCCGGATTCCCGCCACGGATGCAGGCGCGGCCCGCTGTAGGTGTACCCGCCTTTGATCGGGTCGTGGGCGAGCAGGAGCGGGGTATCAAGGTCGAGCACGTCGAACCCGCCTAAACCCAACACAATGCCAAACGAACTGCCCATCGCGATTCGTGTCTCCACCATCCCCCCGATCATCAGTCGTAAACCGACCCCACGGGCAAAGGTGGCAATGTCCAGCGCCTGGATGACGCCAGTCTTCATGATTTTGATGTTGATGTAGTCCGCCGCCTGCTTTTCCAGGATGGTCCGCGCATCGTCCAGGGAACGGACCGATTCATCGGCGGCCACCGGGATGCCCGTCAGATGACGCAGCGCCAGCAAGCCGTCTAGGTCGTCCCGCGCGACCGGCTGTTCCAACAGGACTAGACGCCCACCAAATCGCTTGACGCCGTTGACAAACGCGATGCACTCTTCGCGGTTGAAGCCTTGATTGGCGTCTCCGATGAACGCGATGTCGGGAAGCTCCCGATGCACGGCCTCCAGCCGGCGCACGTCGCCATCGACGTCCTTTCCGACTTTCATCTTGAACAGCCGGAACCCTTTGGCATGCCAGCCGCGCGCCAGTGCGACGGTGCGATCGAGATCGGCGATCGGAATGGTGATGTCCGTCTCGCGTGCACGCACATCGGCGCCGCCCCACAGAGCCCAGAGGGGGATTCCGGCGGCGCGGCAAAAGGCATCGAGCGCCGCTGTCTCCAGTCCGCAGCGCGCGGCCGAGTGCAAGGGTGCCAGGTCCTGCAACAGGTCGGCCAAGTGTCTGTACTGTGCCGCGGACTGCCCCAGGAGCGCCTTCCCGAGTCGGGTTGCGACCGAGAGACAGGTTGCCTGATCCTCCCCACCGACCTCCGGAAACGGCGCCATCTCACCGTATCCCTGCGCGCCGCTCTGCAAAGTGATCCGCACGAACACGTTCTGCGCGACGACGCGGCTGCCGGTTGCGACGACGAACGGATCGGTGATCGGGATGTCGACCGGCCAGAGCTCGACTTTGGTGATGGCGTCGGAATGTGTACGAATGGTCGTCACGCGATGAGGAATACTGGGGTCAGGTGACGTTAATCCTGATGGAGTGCGGCCGCACGGTGACCGTCATCCGTATCGGTCGTTCCGCCACGGCAGGGTGGAGTTCGAATAGCCGCGCACCTTCCAATTGCAGTTGACCCCCTTGTCACTCGTTGTCGAACCGGCTCCAACTCGTCACACAGTGCAAATCCCAGACCGACGTGAAGGTCGCCTCAGTGAGGAACTTTTCCTATGTCCAGGCGATCGGATTGGCGACGAAGCCGTTGACCGTGAGCCTCCATTCGGGTAACGGGATGTCCGGCCTGTAACCCAGGTCGAGCACGGGCCAAGTCTCGATGAGATGTTGGCCCGGCGGCAGCCGGGCGTTGCCCGCCTCAACGACTTCGCGTTCCTTGCCACTGCGGCGTGCCCGTGCCCAGTTCTCTTTGGCTTTGATCAGCCGTTCGCCTCCATCGGAAAGGCGTCCCGGGCAAGAGTAGAGCAAAATCCGGTGACCTGACAAGGCTTTCTTGCCGGACTCCGGCGGTGTGGGGAAGATCGATCGGTGTGGAGCTCGGTATGCCCGGCTCAATCCATCTTGCCGTGCGATCCAAGCCCTCGGTCAACAACATTCCGAACGATCGTGGGCGCCTGGTACAGGTTTCGTGACAATGAGTAGGAGACTGCGTCCATAGATGTTCCTAGGCGGAGGAGGAGCAATGGGGTTCAAGCCCATGCCTGAGGAGCATGTTGTGGTCGGGGTGCTGTTGCTGGTGAATCTGTGCAGGCGATCTTGAATGACTACGGCAATGCCGGCTGGGAGCTCGTGGCTGTGGCGATGGGCGACATACAGGTGCCGCGTCTGATCTTCAAGAAATGAACGGTCCGTTCCATGTCTTCTTGGCTGTCCCTGCCAGATGGCTCGGCACGTCATGACCAAACAGCGAGAGCTGAGTTCTGCGGCTGGGTGGCAACCAGGACCATGTCCTTCTAGCCTCTGAAGAGAGAAAACATAGGCCGGTTGGCAGCATTGACAGCCGGAAGGGGAGGCACCATGATACGTGACCAGACAACCATGACCACGACGGTGCAAACATCATCGGCGAGCGGGTCCAATACTGGCAGACTCGTTGTCGCGGTGCTCTTGGGGTTGGCCATTGGCGCGTTCTTGTATTTTGATCTTGGCCGTTACCTGACACTGGATGCGCTCAAGGAGAACCGCGACTGGCTGCTGGCCTTCACCGACGCCAACTTTGCCACCGCCGTCGGTATTTTCATCGCGACGTATTGCGTTGTCACCAGCTTGTCCCTGCCCGGCGCGGCCATCCTGACGCTGGCCGGCGGGTTTCTCTTTGGAAGCGTGTTGGGGACAGTGTTGGTGAACATCGGGGCCACCACCGGCGCCACCTTGGCGTTCCTGGCGTCGCGGTATCTCCTGCGGGATTGGGTCGAGCAGCGATTCGAAAGCCGTCTGGGACCGATTCAGGAAGGGTTCTCGAAGAACGCGTTCAGTTACTTGATGACGCTGCGGCTGATCCCGCTGTTTCCGTTCTTCCTGGTCAACATGGTCTCCGGGCTGACACGGGTCAGCCTTGGAACCTATGTCGCGGCCACGGCCGTCGGGATCATTCCCGGCAGCTTTGTGTACGCCTATGCCGGCCGCCAACTGGGCACGATCAATTCGCTCACGGAAATCGCCTCTCCCAACGTGCTCCTCGCTTTTACTCTGCTTGGGCTACTGGCCTTGGCGCCGATCATTTATCGGAAATTTGCCGCGGGGAAAACAGAAGCAGGACGCCGCGAGTAGACCGGGGGTTCTCAACCACAGAGACACATGCGGTGGTGACTCACCGACATTGAGGGGCTCAGCCGATGAACACGCGTGAGGATGTCTTAGTGCTCCCTGACGATGAGCATAATCAACGGCTGGTGGAAAATGTACATCCGAGCCGATGGGTCAACCCCGAACCCTCCGGCCGGTACAACCTGGTGGTGATCGGCGCGGGAACCGCGGGCCTGGTGACTGCGGCCATTGCGGCAGGGATCGGCGCGAAGGTGGCGTTGATCGAGAAGCACCTTATGGGGGGTGACTGCCTGAACGTGGGGTGCGTGCCCTCGAAAGGCATGATTCGAGCTTCGCGCGCCTGGGCAGAGCTTCGGCGGGCGGAGGAATTCGGTCTCCATATCCCGCCCGGGGTCAAATACGATTTCGGCGCCGCGATGGCGCGCATGAGACGATTGCGGGCTCGGATCAGCCATACGGATTCGGCGCACCGGTATAGGAGCTTGGGTGTCGATGTATATATCGGGAGCGGCCGGTTCACGGGACCGGACACGATTCAAGTGGAAGGGCCAGCCGGGAACCGGACGCTGCGCTTCGCCAAGGCGGCCCTCTGTACCGGGGCCCGGGCGGCGGCGCCGCCCACGCCCGGATTGGAAGAGGCGGGGTATCTGACCAATGAAACCGTCTTTTGGCTGACCGAATTGCCCCAACGGCTGGCTGTGATCGGCGCTGGCCCAATCGGATGCGAACTGGCGCAGAGCTTTGCCCGCTTTGGCAGCCGGGTCTACCTCATCGAAGCCCTGCACGGCATTCTGCCGAACGAAGATCGCGACGCGGCGGACATCGTCTATGCCTCCATGCTCCGCGATGGCGTCACGCTGCTGTGTTGCGGGAAGGAATTGACCGTTGGGAAAACGGAGAGCGGCAAACGCTTGACGGTCGATTCGCATGGCCAGCGCTACGACATCACGGTCGATGAGATCCTGATCGGCGTCGGCCGCGCTCCGAATGTGGAAGGGCTCGGTCTGGAGACGGTCGGCGTCGACTACGATAAGACCGGCGTGAAGGTGAACAACCGGCTCCAGACCACCAATCCGCGGATCTACGCCGCCGGAGACGTGTGCTCGCGCTACAAATTCACGCACGCCGCTGACGCGATGGCGCAGATCGTGATCCAGAACGCGCTGTTCCCGCACCCGTTTGGGCTGGCCTATGCGGGCACCGACTCGCTGATTATTCCTTGGTGCACGTACACGGATCCGGAGATTGCGCATGTGGGGATGTATGAGGCGGAGGCAACGGCGAAGGGGATCGAGGTTGAGACCTACACCTACCGGCTGGACGAGGTGGATCGCGCCATCCTCGATGGTGAGGAAGAAGGCTTTGCCCGTGTCCATATTCAAAGAGGCACCGACAAGATTTTGGGGGCTACCGTCGTCGCGGCTCGTGCTGGCGATCTGATCAGCGAGTTCACCGCGCTGATGCAGGCGGGTGCCGGCGCACGGACCTTGGCCGGGACGATTCATCCGTATCCGACGCAGGCCGAGGTGAACAAGAAGGTCGTGAACCTGTGGCGGAAGGCGCATTTTACGGAGGGGCAGAAGCGGATGTTGAGGAAGTGGTTTGAATGGACGAGAAAGGGATGATGGTGGGACGAGGCGATCCTCTGTGCTCGCAGAGCGCGCACACACGATCATTTCGCATTTTCAAACGATGGGCGGTGCGCGTTCGATACGCGCAGTGGAGGATGGCCTCGTCTCCCATCTCCGGCAGGATGGCTGCCCTTAAGCGATTCGTCGAGCCTATATGCCTCGTGTCCCTTGCGCTCCTGATAGCGCTCGCGCCGATTTCTTCAATCGGTGATTCTGGGGCAGTGCTGGAGGTGGGGAAGTTTTCGGTGGCGAAGGAGGGGCAGGCGTTCCCGGACGGGTGGAAACCGCTGACGTTCAAAAAGATCGAACGGCACACGAAGTACGAGTTGGTCCGGGACGGAGATCGGGTGGTCGTGAAGGCGACGAGCGAGGCGGGTTCAGCGGGATTGACCAGAGAGATCAGGATCGATCCCAAGGAATACTCGATCATTTCCTGGCGCTGGAAGGTGACCAACGTCTACCAAAAGGGCGATGTGACCAAGAAAGAAGGCGATGATTATCCAGCCCGACTCTACATCACCTTTGAATATGATTCTTCGCGGGTCGGCTTCCTCGAGAAGGCGCAATATGAAGCCGTCAGGCTGCTCTACGGGCAATATCCGCCGCTTGGTGCGTTGAACTACATCTGGGAAAGCAAGGCGCCCAAAGGCACCATCGTGCCCAATCCCTACACCGACAGGGTCAAGATGGTCGTCGTGGAAAGCGGCACGGAGCGGCTGAATCAATGGATCGACGAGGAACGCAACCTGTACGAGGACTACAAGAAGGCCTTCGGCGAGGAACCGCCGATGATCTCCGGAGTGGCCATCATGACCGATTCGGACAACACGCTTGAGTCGGCCACGGCGTACTACGGCGATATTGTGTTCAGGAAAGCCGCGCCGTGAGGACGAAGACCCTTTCGATCCATGGTCTCCGGCTGGGTCGACGCAGAGCGACATGTGTTGGATTGCATCAGCGCATGATGACCGGAAGCAACGGAGCGGGTGTGGGCAATCCGTTGGCTGCGAAAAGACGATGGGCTGACCGGGTGCCGGTCAGCCCATGGAGAAATGCCGCAAGACTCGGGCGGGTTCGCAGCTCCCGTGTTATTGAATCGAATTCGCGAAGCCGCCGCGGGTGATTTCCGCACGGACTGTGTCTCCCACTTTCTTGTCCCCGCGCAGCCTCTTGGTTTCCTTGCCAACGTACAAGCGGACCTCGTTGCCGTTGTAGTCTTCCACTACGTAGATATCCCCATCGATCTTGTTGAGCTTGCCCTCGACCATTTGAAAGGCCGGCCCTGGCTTGGTGTCCATCTTCATCGGAGCCGGCTTGGAGGCGACTGACGGGGGCGGGGTGGACTTCGAAGATTTCGAACCGGCGGCGTCGGCTAGGTAGGCGGTCAAGAATCCCGCGAGGACAGCGAGGCAGAGGATGCCGATCGTCTTCTTCTTTTTCTTCTTCATGATGTTCACCCTCCTTCAGCCCTGGTTAAGAGACCGACGCCATGGGCTCCGGCCCCCATTTGTTTCCGTGCATAGAAACAGAGCGGAGGGCTCAGCAAACGTTATGCCGTGTGCCTTGCGGTGCGAATCGCGTGATTTCTTGGAAAGTTAGGCGAAGAGTTGCAGCAGGGACTGATTGTGCTGAGAAGGAAGAGGCGGAAAAATCGTCCGTGAATGTTCAATTCTGTTCTGAAAGCCGCCTGTTACGGCAATATCGGGTGGATGCGCATATTCGCCATCAGTTGTCTCAGCCAGCCGACTTTCGAGAACAGAGGGGGTTTTTATCACCCGTCCTGCTCAGGTGTGTTCTTCCAAGACAGCCGCTGAGCATTGCTACCTTTCGGCGGTTCAACCCCAAAATCTCTGTTTACGAACTCCGTCACGCTTCGTCTAATTACGTGACGGTTTACACGATGGTCTTCATCGGCCGTGGGTTCACGCTGTAACAGAAGGCATCTCTTCCCGAGACCCTTCCTCCAGGATTCCCGTTGCGCTTCGTTGCAACGGACCGATGAAACGGGCGAGGGGGCGGGATGGGAGGGGGGAAAGCTGCTCGCGGTTCACTATTGGCTGCTGGCTATTTGCAACTTGCAAGGCAGCAGGACATTTCGACCCTGGTGCGAGACGACGTGAAGCGGACGACGGTCGCGGAAGCGTATTGCTCTGGAGGCGAATGGGTGGACGACTCGTCGATCGCCGTCCTATCTGTGCCGGTGGCGGCTTTTTTCGTGCCGCATGTGGATCTCAACGAGATTAAGGGCGCGGAATATCTCAATCGGTGCGGTGAGCTGGCTCGCATAATCAACCGCAATGTCACTGTGACCAGAGCCGCCTGCATCCCGGCCGGGCTGACCCGCAGCATCACGTTGGGGATCTGGCAGTGGTGTCCGGCCTATGTGTCGTGGACGGCTGATGTCAAGACCGCGCGGCCAACCTCAAACGACGGGCATCCGCCGATGAGTGAGGGGGGGGGAAGTCCATTATGAAGAAGATATTGGTACCAGCACGGGCAGTTCAGCTAACGGCGCTCCTTCTGTTGGGATGGAGTCTGGCATCCAGTCCGAGCTTCGCGCAATCATCGGGCGAGGTGACAATCCGTGGCGCGCTACCCCGAACGCCGAGCGGCGCGGTAGACTTGGCGCAAGTGCGAGAGGCCGTCGCCGGTCGATTCGCCCAGGGTGCCAGAGAGGTTCAGTTCCGCAACTTTACGCTCGACGTGGAGGAAAGCCGGAGTTTGCTTCTGAGTGTCGAGCGCAATCAGAACCTGCTGGCTCACGTCGGTGCTGCGTTGCCGGCTGACGGGGTGGAGCGGACCGTGACATTTCGAGGTGTGGTCGACGGCCGGCAGGTAGAAACCCGGGTGCAGCGCCAGGAAGACGGAACGTTGCACGCGAGGATCGAGGGTCTCAATGTTGGAACACTGAGCGAGGCCGACCGTGAGCAACTGGTCCAGCGCCTGGGCCGGCAAACGGGATTCGAGCGGATCCGCCTCGAAGGGTTTGACGGCGGCGGCAACCGTGTCCGGACGGAATTCCGCGTGGACAACGGTCTCGTAAGAAACGAAGTGAAGAGTGAAGGCCGTGGCCGACCGGATGGCGGGTCGGTGCGGGCAGATGGGCGGCAAGAGGACAGGCGGGACGATCGCCGGTTGGATCGCCAGATGGACCGGCGCGACGAACGAATCGTTGACCGGTTTGAAGACCGGCGAATTGATCGGCAAGGCGAGGGACGGGTTGAGCGCATTGAGCGGAACCAGCGGGTCGAACGGGTTGAGCGGATCGAACGGATCGAGCGACCGGACCGCTCCGGGCGCCGATAACGAGCGTGGTACGGGATCAGTTACCATGTATCGCTCCTTGAAGCGAGTTTCGAGTATCAGTGCGTGGGGCGCGCTAGCACGTCAGAGGAGGTGCGGAATGACGACGCGGTTCTCTCTGTTGGTCGGATTGGTTCTGGCAGCCGTCTGCGTCGCCGAGCAGGTTTTCGCTCAGGCCGATGCCGACGAAGTGCGGATGCAGGCCATGCAGCGGGAGGCCGAGGAAGATGCGGCCAAGCGGGGGCAACAGGCGCAGGCGGAACTTCTGGCCAGGCAGTTCCAACTGCCTGTCGGCGAGATCGAGAAGTTACGGAGCGCGGGACAGGGATGGGGAGAGATTACCATCCGGCTGGCGTTGGCGGACAAATTGGTGAAGACCGATCCAGCGAACTTCCCGACGCTCAGCGATGCACTGGAGCGGATTGCGACCCTACGGAACAACGGCAGTGGCTGGGGCCACATCGCGAAGGAACTGGGCTTCAAGCTCGGGCCAATTGTCAGCGACATTCGGCGGTCGTTGAACGATCTCCGGCGTGATCTGCGGGTCGGGCAGGCCGGGGCCGAACGGGTCGATAAGACTGATGGGCGCAAAAACGGGAACCGGGAAGCTCGGCTGGAACGGATCGAGCGAACGCAGCGGCTGGAGCGGCCGGAACGCCCCCAGCGACCTGAGCGTCCGGAACGGCCGGAAAAACCGGAACGAAGCAATCGATAACCCAAAGGAGGAAGTATGGGCGAGGTAAACTTGGCCCAAGCTCCAGAAGAGCCAACCATTCCGCTGGGCGATACCGAGCGAAGCAATCGGAGCGGGCTGCGAAGGCTGGACCGCGTGGACCAGGCGGCAGGCGAGGCGGGTCAACACGGCCGCGACATTGCTCGGGAGAAGGTGCTTAACGGAGGAGACAGGCCGGAGCGGTTTGGCCGCTAGTCCAGGGGCGTCGGGCCGGATGACGGTCTTTTAATCGCTGTGTGACAGGCAAGGCGGCGGCGGGTGAGGCCCCGGCGCCGCCTTGCTGTGTCCTGCGGCAGGAATCGAAGTGTGCCGCAGGAGAAGAACGATGTCGGGCAGAGAATTCAGATGCATGGCCGCCATAGCAGGGGTGCTTGTCCTGTTGGTCGATGCGGTCACGGGCGTCGCCGCCGAACAGAAGAACGACCAGCGAGCGTCGGATTGGCAGGTCAGTTTCTCGCCGACCTATTCGAGTGGCAAATACGGCACGGATACGACGACTGATATCACCTATCTCCCGCTGTCGATTCGACGGCTCTTTGACGACGGCGATCTTACCCTGACGATTCCCTACATTTGCATCAGCAGCACCGGCGCGGTGACATTGCTGAGCGGGGTGCCCAACCGAATCAGCAGCAGCGGGAGGAGCGGGTCGGGGAGCAGCGGGTCGGGGAGCAGCGGCTCCGGCAGCAGCGGGCCGGGAGGGGGTATTCCGGTCGGCATTTCCGGCGGCAGCAGCGGGCGGGGAAGTGGAAGGGGTAAGAGTCCGGGCAACGTCGAACCGACCGCCTCCACGGACTGCGGGATCGGCGACCTGATTCTCCGCGGCCGCTATTATCTGGTGGACGAGCGGGATTGGGTCCCTACGATCGCGGTGACGGGACGGATCAAGTTTCCTACCGCGGACGAACGTCGCGGCCTAGGCACCGGCGAGTTCGATGAAGGCTTCGGCATCGAGATGAACAAGACACTGGTCGGCAACTGGGTGGGGTTCCTGGATTTCGGGTATACCTTCATCGGCGATCCTCCGGGGGTGGACCTGCAGAACCAGTGGTACTACGATGTCGGTGTCGGATACAACGCCACTAAGAATCTCTTACTCAGCGCGTATTACGAGGAATATCGCGCGTTGATTCCGACCCTCTCCAACCCGCGTGACCTCCTCTTCGCCTTGAATTACAAAGCCACAGCCGCGCTTCGATTCAACGCCTCGCTGCTCGTCGGGCTCTCCGACGGGGCGCCGGCTTATGGGCTCACCGGCGGAATCGCTTGGCGGTTTTAAGCCTTGTGGTCCTTCCGTGTGGTGTGCGGCACGGCTTCCCGTTTCCGGCTCGGGAGAATCCTGTACAATCCGTTTACCGCAGCGGCTGAGCGCCGTCTAATGTCATTGGAGAAGACCAGGATTTGGCGGTGACGCCCACGGGCGGCCGGATGTGGATGGACCGATGGGAGCAGGTAGAACGGCCCCCGATGAACACGATCTGCTGGCCCGCAGCCTTCGCCGGGACCCGGACGCGTTCGGGCAACTGGTGGAGCGGTACGCTTCCTCCATCGTCAGCCTGGCCTATCGGATGGTGGGGGACCGGGCCGACGCCGAGGATGTGGCGCAAGAAACGTTTCTCGCTGCCTTCAAGGCGTTGCCCACGTTCCGGGCAAATGCGAGCTTTTCGACGTGGCTGTACCGGATCGCGATGAACAAGTGCAAAGACTGGCTCCGTGCACGCCGAGCGGGACAGGGGTCCGTCGAGTCGGAGGGTGAAGCAGCTTGGGCAGAACTGGCGGTGGATCAGGTCACACCGGAACGCACACTGACGCAAAGGCAGATCGCCGATCATCTGGAGCGCGCTATTCAGCAGCTGCCGCCTCTCTACCGCGAGGCGTTCGTGCTCAAGCATGTCGAAGGGCTCGACTACGAAGAGATGGAACAGATCGTCGGCGTGAATCGCGACACCCTGAAGATGCGGGTCTATAAGGCCAGGACTCAACTCTGCCGGGTGCTGGGTGCGTTACAGCAGACCGGATGATGTGCGGGAGGAACAGGGATGGATGAAGCCGAATTGCTGCTCCAACGGTTTGTGGACAACGACCTCACGCCGAACGAGCGCGTCCGTTTGTTGACCGTGCTCGATCAGGATGCAGCCCTGCGCCGGCGCCTGCTGGAAATCGAACGGCTTGCCGCGGAGGCCAGACGGCTGCCGCGATTAGCGCCGTCGAGCCGATTCGTCGCACAGGTCCGAGCCCGCTTGCGCGAGTGCGGCGCAACCAGGGGGAGCCGAATCAAGGACTGGTTCCTCACGCCGCGCTCGCTGCATTGGAGTCCGGCCGGGGCGCTGGCTGTCGCGGTTATTGCGCTGGCGGTGATGAGTGGGGTCGTCCGTGTCGCGATCGATCGTTCCGCGCCGCCCATGGCGCCTCAAGCCTCAACCGAACCGACCGTGCTGGTGCGGCTGGTGTTGCTGGAGCCTCAGGCTCGCTCGGTCGCTGTGGCCGGCGATTTCAACGGCTGGAGTCCGGAGCGCACGCCGCTTGCCCGCGTCGATGGCGGCGTCTGGACCACGACCATCCCGCTCAAGCCCGGTCGCTACCATTATATGTACGTGGTGGATGGCACGCAGTGGATTGCAGACCCCTTCGCGCGCGAGGAAAGTCTGGATGGATTCGGATCGCACAATGCGGTGCTGGACATCGAACCGCCGTTGTAAGTCGGCGCCGCCGACGCTTGCGCCGCTCAGAGCGGCTGCGCTACCCTCTCGCCGAGCACGCGTTCGAGGGGAGGGATGGCGCATCGGTTTCGAGAAATCGGCCTGGCGTTGGCACTGGGACTAGTTCTGGCGGCCTGCGCCGCGCCGGTGTCGCAAATGCCGCGGGCGGGAGCCGACGGCGTCCGGTTCACGGTGGTGGCGCCGTGGGCGCGGTCGGTCGCGGTGGCCGGTGATTTCAACGGGTGGTCGACAACGGCCCATCCGCTGAAGCCTGCCGGGCGCGATGGAGTGTGGAGCGGGGTCGTAGCGATTCCGGAGGGCGAGTATCGGTTCATGTACGTCATCGACGGCAAGCGATGGCTCACGCCGCCGGAGGCGGACGACTTCGTGCGGGACGGATTTGGGAACTTCAATGGTGTCGTGGTGGTGCCGTAAGTCAATGGGAATAGAAGGAAGCCGGCCCATCGTGTTGTCCTCGACGCGAGCGATGCTCGCATGTCTGGTTGTAGGGGCCGGACTGTGGCTGGATGGCGCTGAAACTGCCTTTGGACAATCCATTCTCCCGCCAGACTTAGACGACATCGCCCGTCTGAGCGCGGCGCAAGGCCGCTCCGCCGAGGAGATCAAGCCGCTGATCGAGCTGGCGAACAAAGCCGGCGAGCGTGGCCTCCCGCCTGGACCGCTCGTCAACAAGATCAAGGAAGGCTTAGCGAAGGGTATCGAGCCTGCGCGGATCGAACCCGTGCTCCGCGAGATGGCCGGCCGTTTGGAGACGGCGCAGGAGATCTTGAAAGAGCTGAGCGGGCGAGGGCTGGTCGATGCCGGGAGCGGTGGACGCCAACGGGCGGTTGAAGTGCTGGCTGAAGCGCTGGCGCGGGGCGTCGTGCCCGACGAGGTGAGGGAAATCGGGCGGCTGGCCCGAGAGGGCAGGCTGCGACTCACGCAAGAGGCGCTCGCGTCCGGGGCAAAAAGCCTGGCGGTCATGAAGGAAGGCGGCGTCCCCTCGCGTGAAGGACTGTCTCTCGTCACCGAGGCGCTGCGGCAAGGATTTCGCCCCTCGGAGCTGGTTGATCTGAGCCGCGAGCTCAAGCGGCGCGGGCGTGAAGGGGGACTTCCGCTGCAAGCTGTGCAGGAGGCGGTCAAGCGCGGCGATCGGCCGGATCAAATCTTCCGCGAGGACCGGCGGGGGCCGGGAGGAGGCGGCAACCGGCTGGACCGCAGCGGTCGCGGAGAGCGACTCAGCGAAGACCGCGGCTCCCGCACCGATAGCCGGCCAGAACGGCTGGAACATCTCGAGCGTCCTGAACGGCCTGACAGATCCGGCAGCGGAAGATAGATTGCTAAGGGCGCAAGTTTAACGGAATTGATAGCACTGCCAAATTTGCGCCTCGCAGGCCAGTGGGTCCCGCAAGATTTGGCGGCCTCAGAATGTCAACACCGCCCAGCCCATCGCTTGCAATAGATTGCGTTTGTGCGCGTCGCTTTCCAATGTTTCCCGGTTACCGTGATAAGCAAACCCGTCACAATAGATTGTCCACCCCCCCAGCCCCATCCGGATGGTGGAAAGAGGCGATCTCGTCCTGCTCAATTTCGAGCCGCTCGTGCGTCCCGACCACCAGCGCCTTGCCGAGCGTCCGGCAGAACGCCACGGCTTCATCATTGTCCGCAGGAGCAATTCCTGGAGCAAGAGGCAAGAGCAGCACGTCGGCGAAGAATTCATAACCGAGGATGAAGGGCCTGGGTTCCCCGCTACAGAAACCACGATGCTGTTTTCCCACCGTGCCAGCCTGGTCTCTGTCAATCAAGGGGGTCGGTGACGTCCGCACAGCGGGCACAAATCGAACTGCTCGCCACGAGCGCTCTCACGGCGCTGTCTGCCCCAATTCGTGACCAGGAGATTGGCATGGTTCCGGAATCCGAGCGTGACGAACTCGTAGGGGTACAGCTTCACATCGGCGCCGGTCGCATCCAGCAGATGCTCTTCGCGCTTGAACGTGAGGCGCTGCCGGCTGTCCTCGGCCGAGGTAATCTGCGTGTGTTCCTCCGCCTCGAACGAATCGATCAGCGCGACTTCAGCGTGGCGGGCGATTCGGTGCCCGCAGTGCGGGCAGTGGTTGACGACCTCTCTGGCCGCAAAGCCCCACTGCGCAGACGTTTCACTTGTTCGTGCCATCTCGCCACGGTCCGTTCGAACTCGTTCGGGAAGTCGGCCACGACCGTGGCAACGTGTTCCTTGTTGCCGAACACGTCGATCACCTTGGCGGCAATGGCGGTCCTCTGCGCACGCAGCCTGTCGAGGAGGTGGGCATACCGATCGCGCTTGAGTACTTCGGGGTTCTGGATGTCTGCCAGCAGGTCGCCCATGAGCCAGGAAAAGTCCTCGTTCAGTTCCTCCAATGCAAAGGAGCGCACATGCCGGGCCAGGATCTTTTCATTGGTCATCCGGACCACCGGAGGCTTGAACTCCCCGCGGACCAGCCAGGCCGGGTCCTCGAAGCAATGCCGGTCATGTGGGCCGGTACCGCAGAAGGTGGTGATGAAACCGATGCGAAGCCGCCGGCCGGCACGGCCCCCCCGTTGCACGTAGTTGGCCGGCGTAGGCGGCGCATTGCGCAGCAGGACACTATACAGAGGGCCGATGTCCACGCCGAGTTCCAAGGTGGGACTGCAGACCAGCACCTCGAGCTTGCCGTCCTTGAACTCCTGCTCGCGCTTGGCCCGGGTGTCCTGATCAATCTGGGCCGTGTGCTCCATCGCGCGTAGCCGTCGCGGGCGGTCGGCAGTATAGAGGCGCACATAGTAGGTCTCTCGGTCCGCTGTGCTCGGTTGGAGATCCTCACCATGCCCTGAACAGACGGTGGAGGTCAGGCACACATCGGTGCAATAGGGCCGCCAGATCGAGCACTTGCGGCATCGCCAGCCGTGCTTGGCTGGCACGAGGCGCACGATGCGTTTGGCGAGTTGGAGAGGCCGCTGCCCACGTCCATGCCGCCTGATGGCCTCGGGCAGAACCGGTGGAGACTCCAGTATTTCGTAGTCGCGCAGCAGCTCGACCACTCGCCTGATTCACTCGTCGCCGAGTGTGGCGCCGAGTCCTGCCTTCTCGCACACCAGTTTGGCAATCCCTCCCGCCGCCCCACGTTCGGTGTCTTTGACCAGTGGCTCGAGTGTGATGCCGGAGACCGACCGGCTCCGCAGCGCCTCGGGCCGATCCAGCATGAAGAAGACGGCCCCGCGCTCATGCTCGGCGACCGACAAGCTGTAGGGTTCGGCCGTCAACCAGCTCCACGGTTTTGCTTCGGATCAAGAAACGATTGATAGAAGTCGAAGGACACAGCGCGCTTCCGGCGCATGAAATCGAGCATCGCGCGCGCGAGCACCGTTCCCTTCGCAGGATCGAGACTGGCCCGGCGGCAACAGTCAGCTCACCAATGAGAAAGGGCGTGAGGAAGGCGGTCTCCTCATCGCTCAAGAACTCGTCGTTGGCGACGGTCTGTTCTGGGTGATCGGGGTCGAAGCGGACCTTCACAAAGTCCTGGCCGCAGGTCCGGCACAGCACGGCCGGGCGGACCGCGCCCCCACAAGAACGACAGCGATCAGCCCCATCGGTAGTCAACGTGCGGCAGGCTGGGTTCATGCAAAGCCCGACATCGTACACACCATGAAAGAAGGTATGAAGCTTGGGGCGGAGAAGCGGCGGGTGCTCGTCATCCCCGTAACTGCCGAGCAGGAGATAGGCTTCGATCAGGCGCATCAGCGCCTCCCGTGACATGTGGCCGAGCGAAGCAATGGCCTTACGGAGCGCATCGGCCAGCTCATCAAACGTGCGCGGTACAGTAGCCTCCAAAAGAGTCGAGATCACGTGATTGCCGGCTAAGAGTGCCTGGAGTTTCTCGTGCGTCGAACCGGAGGCCGGCGCCTGGCGTCCACAGAGCCGTTCCGCAATTCTGAGTAGCCCCTCTTCGTCAGTCTGCGACAGTCCCCGCACCTCTTCCTCAGACAATTCAACAAGCGGCGGGTCGTAAGGGGCTCCGGGCACTGGGGTGCTCCGATAGCGCTCGCCGATAATGTCTTGAAGCTCGAACGGCTCATCGAACAGGTCTCTCGCAAACCGGGCGAGCGCCGCATCCCCGCCTGCATCTTGCGAGACCGTGGCCGCGGTGCACTTCCATCGCGCGCAAGACCTCTTTCAGCGCCCACGCCCAGCCGGTCTTCAGTTCGGCCGATTGCGGCTCCTCAAGGCGCGCCCTGGCCTTCTTTGGCATGGTCTCCGGATTGGTCAGCCATCGGGACTTACTTCGGGAACGCCGATCATTGCCTGTCTTCCGCAACGCCTTGTGCTCGGCACTCCTCACCTTGTCCACCGTTTCGACGACGTGGCGCATGATCGGAAAGCGGTCGAAGCCCCGCTTGGCCTCTGCGCCGGGCACCTGGTCCCGGCCGGCCTTGAGGTAGGCCGGCCGCCACATGGCCAGACTGCATCGCCTCGATGCTCGCGCGCGCCGCTGGTGGGAAGGCCTCGAAGGAGGCAACCAGGCTCGTCTCTTTACGTCTCTCGCCGAGATATGCGACCGTGGCGGCCTTCAGGTCGTACCCCGGGGCATGGAACGGTGGCCCTTGGCGATGGCCTTCGCGTCGATGCCGAGGGGCGTGGGGATCTACCACCCTGGACTGCCCGCCCGCGCAGCACCGCCCGCTCCATCAGGGGCCAGGCGGCGTCCCAGCGGATACGCAGCAGCGCCGCCGCCTTCTTGCCGTCGGTAGCCCGCAGAATGTCGGTGGCCAGAACCGCGAACCGGTGGGGAAAGCGGCTGCCCGCCTGCGCCCACGGCAGGCTCACGTGCCGCACGCCATGCTCCGGACACGACACGCGCGGCGGCCACGCGTGCCGGTGGGTCAGGAACTGGAAGCTGTCCAGGTGGTGCCAGCCCCGCTCGGCTTGGTAGCCGTAGGCGCCCAGCGCCCGTCCGCACTCGGGGCAGACAACGCGTTGCCCAGCCGGGGGACCGGCATACACTGGCACATGTTGCCGCGCTCCGTCCCATTCGACTCGCTCCACCGTCCAAGGCGATACAAGCCCACGCCGTTGCCGGTGCCGCTCCGCGCTTTCCATCGCATGCCCTCCGCGAAGACCATGCGGAAAGCGCTCAAGAAACTTGACGTCAATGCTTTCAGGATTGTCGCAAAGAATCTGTTTCCCGCGAGCGGGAATACGTAGCACCCCGCTACGTGGCGATTCCAAGAGCCCTGTGAGATGTTGGTCTCTAACATTGCGCCCCGCTGGAGCGCAGTGTAAGACGATGGCGCTCGCAAGAAGCGCCAACGTTTGAGAGCCCGACCGACGCAGCAAGCGGCCGCGGCGAACGAAGAGTCCGAAACCCAGGCAGCTCGCGACAGGGCCGAGGGGCGAACAAAGCACGGCGGTGCGAGACCGCTGGCGACCGGCCTACGGAGAACCTGCCCCACGTCTGAGACGGAGCACGAAAGTCGGCGCTGGTGGGACGGCACGGAAGGGCGAAAAGGGTGGACATGGACGGAAACGGCCGAACGTACTAGCTCAGAGACGCGAGCCTGCGCAGCAGGCGAAGCCTCCCGCTCGAGCAACCGGTTAGGCGGTGCCTCCCTATGGCAGGGGGTGTTTGCGAAAAAAGTTCCCCATCGTGACCTCGCTGCCACCGTTCGTCGTGCCGATCAGCCTCTTTGTCAACGAGCAGGCGGAGACGGTGCGACAACTCATAGATGCCTGTGGTCTGGCCCTCGCGCCACTGCACGGAGACGAACCTTGTCTTATTTATTGTGAGACGCTGGGCCGGCCGGCGATCAAGGCGTTCGGATCAAGGACCGCCATTCATGGCTTGCCGTGGCTGAATTTCATGGACGAGCGGGAGTGCGAGGGGTCGTGGTCGACGACTTCTCTGAGCAAGCCTATGGCGGCACCGGCCGGCCTGTCGATTGGACGCTTGCGGCGGAAATCGCACGAACGGCACCGGTACTCTTGGCCAGAGGGTTGACATCGGACAACATTGGCGAGGCGATTCGATCGGGGCGGCCCGTCGGCATGGATGTCAGCAGCGGGGTGGAAGTCCAGCCGGGGAAACAGGATCCAGTGAAAGTCAAATCGTTTGTTGAGGCGGCAAAGCTTGTGCGTTGAGCGGTAATAATTCTATACTGCCACGCCAAGCCAGGAAGGAAGACGGTGCCGCTATCGATCCACCCATCCACTTTCAGAGGAGAAAGAGAATGACCGCCACGTTGCCTGACCGTCATGGCCGGTTTGGGCCCTACGGGGGGCGCTATGTGCCGGAAACCTTGATGCCGGCACTGCTTGAGTTGGAAGCCCAGTACGAAAAGGCCAAAAAGGACCGTCGCTTTCAAGCCACACTCGCCGATTATCTCCAACGGTATGTTGGACGTCCTACGAGTCTTTACCGAGCCGACCGGTTGAGCGCTAAGCTGGGGGGGGCCAGGATTTATCTCAAACGTGAAGATCTCTGTCACACAGGAGCGCATAAGATCAACAACGCGATCGGCCAGGCCTTGCTGGCTCTGCGGATGAAGAAGCGGCGCGTCATTGCCGAAACCGGAGCCGGCCAGCATGGGGTGGCGACGGCCACGGCTGCCGCAATGTTTGGGCTCCAGTGCGAGATCTACATGGGCACTGAGGATATGCAGCGGCAGGCGCTCAACGTCTTCCGGATGAGACTGCTGGGGGCGACTGTGACCGGGGTCGATACGGGCAGTCGCACGTTGAAGGATGCCATCAGCGAGGCGATGCGTGACTGGACGACGAACGTCCGCACGACCCACTACGTGCTTGGCTCGGTGTTGGGGCCCCATCCCTATCCTATGATGATCCGGGATTTTCAGTCGGTGATTGGGCAAGAGGCCCGCAAACAAATCCTAGCGGCCGCTGGGCGACTGCCTGATTACCTTGTGGCCTGTGTCGGAGGGGGCAGCAACTCCATCGGCCTCTTTTATCCGTTTTTGCAAGATAAAAAGGTCAAGATGGTGGGAGTGGAAGCGGGGGGGGCTGGCATTGTGAGCGGCAAACACGCGGCCCGTTTTGCAGGAGGGAAGCCGGGGGTCTTGCAGGGCACGATGACCTATCTCTTGCAGAACGAGGATGGGCAGATCAATCTCACCCATTCGATCTCGGCCGGGCTGGACTATGCCGCCGTCGGACCGGAGCACAGTTTCTACCATGACCAGGGACGCATCGAATATGTCTATGCCACCGATGAAGAAGCACTGGAAGCGTTTGACCTCCTTACGCGGGAAGAGGGCATCATGCCAGCTCTAGAAAGCGCCCATGCGGTGGCCCATGTGATCAAGCTCGCGCCGAAGTTGAGAAAATCGCAAATCATCCTGATCAATCTCTCCGGCCGGGGTGACAAGGATGTGCAGCAGATTGCACGGATGAGGGGAGTGACATTGTAATCTCCAAGTTGCGGAGTAGATGACCATGAAGACAGGGAAAATGATCGGTCGCATGCGACGGCCGGCTCAATCGGCAGATCCTGCCGAGAAGAACACCTCGGTTGCCCGGCGTGGTCTGGCTGTGCCCCACAGGCTCGATGCGACCTTTGAGCGGCTGAAAGCCGAGAACAAAAAGGCCCTGATCATTTATCTAATGGCCGGCGATCCGAGTCTTGAAGCAACGGAGAAGCTAGTATTGGCGCTGGAGCAGGCCGGCGCCGATATCATCGAGCTGGGCGTGCCGTTTTCGGATCCGATCGCCGATGGGCCGGTTATTCAGCGGGCGGCCCAACGGGCGCTGGCCAACGGGGTGTCGCTACGTGCCATCCTGGCGATGGTCAAATCCCTTCGCCTGCGGACCAAGATCCCCATCGTGTTGATGCTCTATTACAACTCCATTTGCGCGATGGGCTACGAGGCTTTCTGTCAGGCGGCCCAAGACGCTGGCGTTGATGGTATCATCGTGCCTGACATGCCACCGGATGAAGCGGGTCCGCTCAAAGGGCCGGCGCAAGAAGCGGGATTACGGTTGATTTTCTTGCTGGCGCCGACCAGTACCAGTGCCCGACGGACTTTCGTCGCTCGCCACTCGCAGGGTTTTTTGTATTACGTGTCGTTGACGGGCATCACGGGCGCGAAGCTGACCGATATCACCAATGTGGGCCAGAATGTGAACAAGATCAAAGAAGTCTCCCGCCTCCCAATTGCCGTCGGCTTTGGCGTGGCGACACCGGAAGACGTGGCCCGTGTGTCATATTTCGCCGACGGCGTGATCGTCGGCTCGGCGGTCGTGCGGCGGATCGAGGATTGCCGACAGGCCCCCGACATGGTCGAGCAGGTGGCGGAGTTCGTCACATCCCTCAAGACGGCGATGAGATAGGGATAGTCCCCTCACCCGGATCGTTCTTTTCAGATCCATTAGATCCATCAGATCCATCCGACAGATCTGATCTTATCCGCTGGGCTCCACATAACTTGTGCACCGGCTGAATGATGGTACGCAGCCGGTTCATTGTGCGGGGATCTGACGTTCCTCGTTCCGCAACGGACCGGTTTGGGGATCGAGGAGGCGGTCAAATGCTCCTAGAGGGATCGGAGGGCTAGCATGTGCGCTCGTCCGGCTCTCGCATCACCGCTCTACGCTAATCCCAGGATGGGGGTTATACGTCGATTCGGGTCGGATCGAGCGCTGGTCAGGCTCACATCCCTCACTGACCTAGCGGCAGCAATGAGCGTAGCGGAATTGCCGTTTGGTACAGCGTCTGTTGGTCAGTTCATCTCTTCATGGCGCGAATTTTCGTCGCGCGCGGCTCCAATGCCTCGCGCTTCAGACCCGTGCGTTGTGGCCCGATACAAAGCCGCAAGATTCTCAAGGCTGGTAGCCACAGCAGGATGGTCGGGGCCGACATTTTGTTCGGCGACCTGCAGGACCTGCTGCGCGGCCACCACCGCGCGGTCATATTGGCCGTGCACGGGACAACTCCGTGGCTTCTTGGTTGAGGGTGTCCCACCCAATACCGGCGCCTTGGGCATGCACGACCAAGGGCATTGTTCCCAGAAAGGCAAACGCAAGGATGATGAGCCTTAGGTATTTCATACGGTCTTCCTTCACGAGGTTAACGCCCAGTGTCAGCGGCAGGCGGACGCACGAGCTTGCTCGCGTGGACGATCGTCCGATGCAGCCGCTGGATGGCCGTCGCCAAGCGCCGGACGAAAGCGGATGGTAGCCCGCAGCGCGGAGCGCTCTCGGCTGGAAACGCTGGTTAGCCAGCGCTCGCATTTGGAAAGACGCATCGCCTTTTGCGCGCCTCTCGTTCCTACAAGGCGCATGCCTTTGCTCAACCCTGCTACGTCAGACAACGCTCACGCCCGCTTCCAGCGTTTGTCCTTTGCCACTTAAGGCTCTGCTGGGCTACTTGCTCTCGGCTTCGCCAGATGCGGTGAAACACGCACCTGGGGTTTGTTAACTTGCTTGCCCGATGTCACGTTGCAAGCCACGCGCTCCTGTGTCGGAGGAGTTACCCTGAGTATCACCCCGCCGAGGTGGTTTCTCGTGATGGAGGTTTCCGTCCTGCCCTGCCATTGCCCGCAGTTGCCAGTTCTCTTGCGCGTGCTTTCGAACGGACGCGCTCGTTTGCACTTCGCCAGGCTTGGACAGGTGGCGGCTCTTTGGACGCCAGTGCCCTGATATCGCTTGCACTCGCCGAAGGCAACAGGGCGAACGGTAGTTTTCACTCGTTCCTTACCAGCGCGCATTGTGCGATGGAGACCGCGTTGGGACGCGCTGGCTAACGGAAAGAAAAAAGGCGGGTCAAGCCACTCCAGCAAGGTGACACGCGGCCGGGCCCGCACTCCGGCCGAGCGCGTCACGACCGCCTCCAGCAGGCCACGAGTCCTCCAACAACTTTATCTGCCTTGCGGCCAACACCCGCGGCTTTCGCCACTTGGCGGATTGCGGCGAAGACCTCGGAAAGGGTTTGCAGTTCCTGGTGGATCACCGGGGGGCTTCCGGGGAGGGCACAAGCGGCGGCCCGAACCTCATCCTCGGCAACCGCACAAACGTCGCACAATGCTTGCGTGACGATCAGGTCGGCTGCAACCGTTCCAGCGTGGGCAGGTCGAGGGTCAACAAGGTGCGATGGGTCCGCAGGCGCTCCCAAACCAGGCGATCGATTTCAGGGCTCTGGGCCTCGGCTGGGATCAGCGTACGCGTAGCCTCAGGTAGGTGGCTGACGAATGACGGGAAATCGCACTCGTGGGTGCTCCCCCACCAACTGATCTTCCAGTCCGAGAGCGCAGATGATCTCCGTGGCACTGGGAAGCAGCGAAACGATCCTCATCGGCCGCTCCTCACCTATCCTGCTGGGCTGAGTTCTGGTCCGCGCACCACCGGAAATCTTTTCTCGGCGAGCGCGAGGCCGCCGAAGAGCACAGTGGCATCAACCGCATCGTCCAGCAAGGTGGTGCGGAAGAACGGGATCGCCGCGACGGAGCAGGCGAGAAGCCATCCCCCGTCGTGGGATACAACGAACCCAGTGCCCAAACGCCAAAGTTGGTCAGTACGAAAAACAGAACGGAGCCAGCTACGGCGGCCCCTGCGATCGGCACGAGGGTCCCGGTGGAGTGGAGCCAAAATCCGAGACCGACCATCGCAAGCGCGGCCCAAAGACCCACGGGCAACCCATTCACAAGACCGCGTAATTGCTTGCCACCCAGGTTCATTGCTCTGCCTCCCGACACGTATCTTCAAAATTGATCTGAGACCCAAGTCAAAGATCGTAATCACTCTATCGGCCTGTTCGGTCTTGATCTCTGCCTGACCGGTCACGTGCGCCGGAACCGGCGCGTGTGGAGAGCTTCACCAAGCCTTCCGCGGCCCTCTTTTCTGACGGTAACCCCCGGGCTCCGAATGAACCGTGGCGTACGGAGCCGCCTGGGCGCCGCTCGACCACCGGCGTTTTCCCTGATGGCACCAAAAGGAGGGAAGGAAGTCTATCGCTGCTGGTGCGCCGCCCAGCGAATGACGGCGAAAGCCATGGCGGCAAGGTCCCAGCCGTCTTCTAGGAGCTCAATTCGCACCTGGCTTTTGCATCCCAAGCGCCAAGAGAACTCGCCCCATTGCAACGTTGCCAAGCTTTGGCCGCTTAGGCTCGCAATGGCCCCACTTTGCGGTCCAACAACAAACGGGTTCTTCAGTTTAGCCACGGCCCCAGCCCCCGTTTGCGCATTGGTGATTGTCCACGAAGTTCCCCAAAAAGAGCCCGAGGCAAAGCGGAAAAGTTCGCCCCCAAAGCGCTCTCGAAGCTCCCACCCCTCCTTCCGCCATCCCCCGGGGCGCACGAGGGAAAGATCACGGCCCCCCGGAACGGCGCTCCAGGCCAACTCCAAGCGCAAAATCCGACGGAACTTCGTGTAGCTCCAAAACCCAAACGGCGATACCTGTTCCACCTGGAACAGAACCTTTCCCTCAGGCTCCCGAAACACAAAGCGAGCGGGTTTCAGAGACGGCGCCAAACACTCGCCCAAAACCACCCGCGAACGCGCACTGGTTGCCCTGCTCACGGCCTTCTACCTGTCAGCGCTCAAGATCATCGGTCAGCGTGCCATGCACGGCTCGGTTTCGCTCCGAAAAGCTGAATGTCCTCTTTTCTCTCACCGGTAGTCTCTCCCACAGCATACGCCCAGGCTGTCTAACGCCCAGCATCAGCGGTGGCGCGGAGCGCCGTCCGCTGCATGCTGTTGTTAGCCTTCCGTCCTCGCACCCTCGCGGTGCATGAGCACATCCCGAATCTCGCCCGGGTGCCGCGCCACTGCCCACCGCCAACGGCCAAAGCCGCCGTGCGCATTCACGGCTTGTGTCCATTCGTCCAGATAGCGGCGCTTCACTTGGTCCTGTTCCGTTTCCTGGCCCTTGGTTTCCAGCACGAGGTAATCGCCGCTCTTGAGGCGCAGCAGGACATCGGGGTGATACTTCCGTACGACCTCGCGATATAACCATAGAGCACTTCAAACCCCAGATGGTCATTCTTGACCCAGGCGGACACCGCGTCGCTATGGTCAAGCACGAAGGCGTCGGACGCCTCCCAGGTGCTGTCGTACACGCAGACGTTGATGTGTGACTTGCGCGTTCGCTCGCACGGCTTGCCCGTATACCACGGGCGCATGTCCTGCGTGGAGCGGAGGGGATGATCGCGGTCAAAGACGGGGGTGAGCCGCTCGGTGTTCTCCTGCCGGACCGCCTCCCACACATGCTGCACGACCCGCGACATGTTGAGCGTGATGATCAGCCGACGGCGCAGCTCGTCCTGAAAGAAGAGCGGCGGGGTGATCGTGATCCGATCGGAGGCGATGAACTGCTCGACGATCTTCACCAATTGCGCCAGCAAGACCTCGCGGCTGCCCTTCCAAGCGTGCTTCATCTGGTCAAACACGTCACGCGCCGTTTCAAAGATGATGCGCTGGGTGCGAAACTCCCGCGCTAACCGTTCCAACTCGATGCGCTCGATCTTGGTCACATCCGGCTTGCCTTCGAGAATCGGGGCGAGTTCAGCTACCTGTGCGGTCTGCGCCGCGTCCAGTTCCAGCGGCCGCGCCTTCGACCAATCCAACATCAGCATGGGTTGAAACATGCGGTTGATGCGCACCACGTTCGGCCAGCGGATTTCGAATTCCGCCTTGGCGGATCGGGTTCGACGGCGGTCTTGGGCATTGGGGGCGGTGGCGGGCCGTCTTCTCCACCTTCATGCGGCAGGAAGGTGAAGGGCACGCCGAAGATGGAGGTGCGCCTTAAGCCCCGTCCCACCACCTGCTCGCAGAGCAACTGGCTGGTGAAGGCCCGCAGTCCCATGCTGTGGGTAACCGTCTTGGCATCCCAGCCCTCGGAGAGCATCCCAACAGCGATGATATTTTGAATCTTCTCGCCGGGCTTCCCGATCTTGCCGACCGAGTCCACTGTCTGGCGAAGGAGCTCCGCCCTTTGAGCAGTGGTTAGTGGTGAGTCTTTAGTGTGGGCGATTTCGGCACCCTCATCACTATCCACTAACCACTGTCCACTCTCCACTTGTGCGCTCCGGGTCGCACAGCTCGTCGATGTGGATGCGCTTGGTATCGAAGGCGTGCTTCACGCGCGCGGCGGTCTCGGTGCGGTTGCAGACGGTGATCAGCACGGGCGGCGTGGGCATCCCGGCAGCACGCCACGCCTTCCATGCCTCGCGCCAGTCGTAGCCCAACAGGTCGTAGGCGTTGAGCACCAGGTCGGGCAGGGGTTCTTCGGGGCTGGCGCGGCGGTTGAGGTCATCCTTGACATCCGGGTCGTGGTAGATGTGGTACAGGCGTGACTTGTAAGTCCCAGCGTCGGGAACGGCATCGTTGCACACCACAACCCGCGGGGTCTTGACCAAGCCCGACTCGATAGCGTCGTTCAGGCCGAAGTCGCTCACGATCCAGCCGAACAGGGCCTCCTCGCTGCTCTGCTTGCCAGAGGGGGTGAAGGGGGTGGCGGAGAAGTCGTAGCACTTTAGGATGCCCCGCGAGCGGTGGAGCCGGTCCAGCCCTCCGACCCACACCGTGGCCTCCTCGGCGCTGTCCTTGAGGTCACGTTGGCGCAGGTATTTGCCCTCGGCTTCCCAGTTGACGCGCCAGGCGTGGTGCGCCTCGTCGTTGATGACCAGGATATTGCGGGCGCCTGCCATCTCGCTCAGGACCTCGCTCGTGTAAGCCTCATCGCTTTTGACCCCGCGCTTGTCCACACTTCTTTTTTTCTTGATCTGCTCTTCGCTCTCCCAGTCCAGGGCGTGCCAGTTGCGCACGAGCACCTTGCCCTGGCGCAGTTTGTCGAGCAGGGCGGAGGGCACGATGTTGAATGCCTCGTAGTAGTTGTCAGCCCCAGCCGGCTCCAGCACGGCCAGCCGCTTCTTCGCGGTCAGCCCTGGCGCGATGACCAGCACGTTCTTGGAGAAGCGGGCGTCCTGCGGCGCAGCGACCTTGTTGAGGATATGCCAGGCGATCACCATCGCCATCACGACGGTCTTGCCCGACCCGGTCGCCATCTTGCAGCATTGCCGGACGAAGTCCCCGCCGTCGCCGGGAATCTCGATGCCCACCCGCTCGGCGGTGGGCGCTTCTACCAGCCAGATGAGCGTCTCCACCGCCTCAAGCTGGCAGAAGAAAAACCGGCGCGAATCGAACTCCTCGGGATCGCGCCAGTGCTCCAGGCGGCGCTTGGTGATGGTGGCCACCCCAGGGTAGCCCGCCTCGCGCCAGGCCTTCACGCGCGGGCGGATCTGATTGACCAGTGGAATCTCGACGAAGATCCCAGGGTCATCAAAGGACTTTGAACCCGGCGTAGCCACCACGTAGCCCGCCGGGCGGCGGCCTTCTATGAGATCAAACGTCCTCGTCTCCCGGTCGTAGCGCCAGTAACGTGCCGGCTCCTCGTAAGGTGAGTTGATGATGAGGCGGTCGATGGTGGCGCGGGGCATTATTCCAACTCCATTACCTTCAGACTCTCGATGCCCCGGTCATCCACGATCTTGACCGCAATGCGTCGGTGTTCGCCCCGCTCGAAGGGAAGCGATACCGTGCCCCGGTAGGCCTCGATCAGCTCCTCGTCGATTTCAGCCTTCAGGCTCTTTGCCAGCCGCGCCCAGCCTTCGTTGTCCCCCGCCAGCGGGAAGAAGACCTGACGGGGGTAGAGGCTGCGCCCGTCGTAGTCGGTGTCGAGCAGCCAGACGGCGATCTTGTCTGCGCCGCCAGATTCGACGCCGCCGGTCTTGGTGTTGTAGTAGTCGAAGCCGTGGATAGTGACTTGTGAATAGTAGATAGTGGATAGTGGGAGCGTCAGCGACGCAGCGATTTGACGAGCCCGGTCAACAATTTCCCGACCTCCGCGCAATCGTTCAACAATTCTTCGACAGTCGGCTTCTCCAAGAGATTCAAGTTCCCGCACAAAACCAGCAGCGTCTCCAATTCGGCCAGGTACCCCCTCGCGATGCCCAGAAAGTTCCGAAACTCCCCTGTCCCGTGCCGTGCTTGTCCTTCCGCGATGTTCGCCGGAATCGACACCGCCGCTCTGGTCAGTTGCGACCGCGGCCCATAGGTCTCTTCTCTGGGCAATTGCGATGAGAACCGATAGATGCTCTCGGCCAAGGCCATTGATTTCTGCTAGACTATCAACTCCCGATAACTTTGCAACGAGGTCATAGGGCGCCAACATCTCCTTTCTGCTATTCACTAACCACTGTTCACTATCCACTGCCACGTCCGGTTGTCCAATAAGCCAGAAGGACTCGTTACTGGCGCGCTTTTTCTTAAGATCGTCGGTCAAGTGGTCGGCGTTCATCTGCACTTTGAGAAACTGCATGCCCGCAAGTTCGGGCTTCATTTCGTCAATGTCTTTGGCTGCTTCGGGGCCGAATTGAAACGCCGCGAAGACGAGCAGTTTGGGGCGCGGGACTCACGTGCGGGCTTCCTCCCAGGCGTGCTCCACCTGGCGCTGCTCCAGCGGCGCGTGCTCCGGGCCGAAGGAGACCACCACGCGGTTAGTGGTCAGTGAATTGTGGTCAGTGAATCGTTTTTTGCCACTGGGCTTCTCTCCGCTAGCCACTATCCCCTCTCCACTATCCACTACCTCGCCGTCCGCGTGCAGCCACCGGCAGCCAGGGAGCGGTTCCAATCGGGCAAAGCGGATGGATTGTCCGGCCTTGCCGCGTATGCCGGTGCGCAGCAGTTCATCGCACCACTCCCCCTGGCGCAATGTTTCGCCCATTCTCGCCACGCTCAAATCGGCGAAGTGGCTAGTTTCTGGTTCGTCTTTGCTATCCACTATGCCCAATACACTATCCACTGATTTCACCGTCGGCGCGGGCACGGCCTCTACCGTGAACGGCCCGGTTACCCGCACCTTCTTCCTGTCCACGAGCGGCTGGTCGTAGAGCGTCTCTTGCGGCGCATGGCGGGCGATGGCGGCGTCGATCTGCTGCTGCATGGCACGACGGGCGGCGTGAAAAGCTTCAACGGGTCGGCGAGCGGACTCAGGCCAACCTACAGGAAACTCAAAGGGGACTTCCCACTCCATAAGTTCGTTGACCTTGACGACCTGGCCGCTCGGCATCGTAAAGGTGACTGCATCCGGCGCGGAGAAATCCACAAACTGCCCCTCGCGCCCGCCGGTGGTGACCCTGCACCTCACCTTGCTGCCTTTGAGCGCTACGTTGAGGTCGGCCAGTGCCTTTTCGATGGCCGGGTGCATGCGAGCGTAGATGCCGTCGATCTCCGGGTTGTTGGCGATGGACTTGAGCGTCACGTGCGGCACGGTCTTGTACTGGAAGCCGCTGCCCACACCTTCCTCGGGATGTGCCAATTCGTAGTAATCGAAGACGGCGGTCATCAGGCGCTGGCGGGCGAGGGTCAGTGCTACGCGCGAGGTGTCGCAGGTGATCCAGCGCCTTCCCCACTGTTCGGCCACATAGGCTGTCGTGCCGCTGCCGCAGGTCGGGCCGAAGACCAGATCGCCCGGGTCGGTGGTCATGAGGAGGCAGCGCCCAAGCACCTTTTCCGAAGTCTGAACCACGAATATATTAGCCACCGCGGCAGTGTCATTCCAAAGGTTGTCAATCTGTTGAAGAGGAAAATCATCAAAGTATTGCTTGTATCTTGGAATGTTGCCAGTGTCGTATAGTCTGCAAGCCGTAATAAGGCGTTGCATTCCTTCCATATGTGTGCGCCAGCTCTTCCTCTGTGCTGAAATGATCTTGCCTGAGAACTCAAAGTCATAGGTGCAAGACTCGGTGTAACCAGAAGACTTCAGGTCACCCAAAACTAGCCTTTTTGATTGTTCGATTTCTCCATGCTCGGGTGACAATGCACGGACTGGTTTTACTCGTCCATCCGGCAGCTCTGCAAATCCAAACCAGGATTCATCAAAACTCTTCTCTGAGTAAAGCTGCCTATATTTCACGCCTTCCCTATTTTCCCCATGCCAAATAAGGATATCGTGAACTCTCGGTAATTCTCCAAAGCCAAGAGGCGATGTTTTGCGGAAAGATATTTGTCTCACGAAATTCCCCGCCCCAAACACCTCATCCATCAAACAGCGCACGCGGTGGACGTTCTCATCGGAGATCTGCACGAAGATGCTGCGGGAATCGGTGAGCAGTTCGCGCGCCAGCAGCAACCGGTCGCGCAGGTAGGTGAGGGAGGAGTGGATGCCTAGCTCCCAGGTGTCGCGGAAGGCGCGGATCTGCTCCGCGCTCTTGGGTCAAGTCCTCGTCCTTGCCGTCCTTGACGTCGCGCTTGTTGACGAAGGGCTGGAAGTTGGAGCCGTACTTGATGCCGTAGGGCGGGTCGATGTAGATCATCTGCACCTTGCCAGCCATCCCCTCTTTCTCCAGCAGCGAGTTCATGACCAGCAGGGAATCCCCGGCGATCCGGCGGTTGCTCCAGCCATGCTTGTGCTGGTAAAACTCGATGGCCTCGCGCAGGGGTTCCTTGCGCTCGGCCTCGAACAGCGGGATTTGCGCTCGCCCGCCGTTCCCATTCCGTTTGCGCACTGCCTCCAGAATGGAGCGTGGTTCGATCCGCTCGTGGACATGCAGCAAGACAGTGGGCACTTCAAACGAGGTGTGCTCGGCCTTTCCGAGCCCAGACCAGTTGGGGGTCGAGGTGAGGGTCGTAAGCGTACCGCTTCTTCTGGCCGGCGTCCTGGTCGGTCTCCGGCGTCACCAGCCCCACGGGCGGGTTGTTGAGGCGCTGCTTGCCCCGGTGCTCGTACGATTCGATCGGGCGCTTGTCGTTGGTCTTTTTACGCACGCTGCGCGCGGCGGATGTCCTTCTGCTCGCCGTCTTCTTCGTCGCCATCAGGCACACCTCCCTTTCTTCGTCGCGGATTCATGCGACGAGGCTGACCCTCTTTAGCGAAGAGTACCACCAGCTCAGGTCTCGTGGTGCTGTTCTGTCCCCACCAGTCTCCGATCAGGATTTCCAGCAGCGGCGCGAACTGGTAGGGCTCCGGCGAATTACGGGCTGCCGCGAAGGCGGCGTACTGGCTATCGAGCGGAGTCTGGAGCCAAAGCGCCTCATGC
Organism: Nitrospiraceae bacterium; assembly: GCA_051293835.1. Taxonomy (GTDB): domain Bacteria; phylum Nitrospirota; class Nitrospiria; order Nitrospirales; family Nitrospiraceae; genus DATLZU01. Next base: position 165,455 of record JBPKMA010000006.1, read on the forward strand.
AGCGGGCACCAGTGCCTGAACGGCGTGAGCGCGCGGCGATTGAGCGTCGGTTCCCGTTCGGTGAGCGGCTCGAATTCATCCGGCGGGCAGAGCGCTTCGATGGTCTCGCCGGTCACGAGGTCTTCCAGGCGGAGGGCGACGCGTGTTCCGAGCGTCGTATTGCTCCGGACAAGCCATCGGGAATCGCGAAGATAGACGGATTTCATGGGGATTCGATTATCTCGGACCGATCGGAAGAGACGATCCGGTCTCGTTCATCAAGTCGGTTTGAGCTTTTACAGATGCCGGAGGAATCCGTAGTGTAGAGAAGCCGGCTATTCGAGTCTATACGTATCAATACGATCGGCCTTCTGCTACGTGCTACTGCGCCATCTCTGAGGGGGCTACGAAGGTGGTTCCTTTTCGGAAACGTCTTTTCCCGAGGGGCTCAATGTGCTAAAAAGTCTGCAGACTCGCTGTCAACCGATCGCTTGGCCATGCGCTTGATGGGGCAAGTCGTCGGGCAAATCCACATCAAACCAAAGAGAGGAGCCGGTATATGCAGAACGCGATTCTCGGCGTGTTGGCGGGGCTGGTGCTGGTCGGATCGGTAGCCTTTGCGCAGAGCGAGACGCCCGTGATCGATCAGCGTCAGGCCAATCAGGAAAGGCGAATCGACCAAGGGATTGCCAGCGGGCAACTGACCGAGCGCGAGGCGGCCAGGCTGGAACGGCAGCAGAATCGGATCAATCGCATGGAGGACCGGGCCAAGTCTGACGGGGTTGTGACCGCGCGGGAGCGGGCCCGGATCAAGGCCATGCAGGACCGCGCCTCCCGCGACATCTTCCGTGAGAAGCACGATCGTCAAGGCGCGCGTCATCGCTGATCAATCGCACCGCAAACGGCGCCGCTTTTCATGAGCGGCGCCTCGCCCCTACATTTTTCCCCTGTCCCGAGGCCACGGTTCTGACGGATCATGCGTTTCCAGTCTTGCCTCACCCTGCTAGAATGCACGCATGGATGTGATCGCCACGCACAGCAATGCCGACTTCGACGGTCTGGCCTCCATGGTGGCGGCGCGAAAACTGTTTCCGGGCGCCAAGCCGGTTCTGCCGGCCGGGGCGCAAGAAACGGTGCGCAATTTCCTGGCCGTTCACGATCTGGGCCTTACCAAACTGAAAGACCTTGATATCAATCAAGTCAGCCGTCTGATTCTGGTTGATACCCAGGACCCTTCCCGCCTCGGTCCCCTCAAATCCTGCATCGAAAACCCGGCCGTGGAAGTAGTGGTCTATGACCACCACTGTGAGCCGGAGTCGGCCTGCGCCGGCCGTTCCGCACAGTCGGTCATCGAACCGGTCGGCGCGACGACGACGATTCTCGTCGAGCAGCTTCGGCAGCGTCACATAGCGATTACGCCGTTTGAGGCGACCGTGCTGGCGTTGGGCTTGTATGAAGAGACCGGCTCGCTGATGTTCATCTCCACGACACCACGCGATCTGTACGCGGCGGCCTACGTCTTGCGGGCCGGTGCAGACCTGAATGTAGTGTCGGACATGCTACGGCGCCCGTTGGACCCGGACGAGGTCGCGCTGCTCAACGATCTGTTGCGGTCGAGCGAAACCTATTATCTGGAAGGTCGCAAGGTCCTCGTCGCGTCCAGCGCCTACGACCGGTACCGGGGCGATCTGGCAGGACTAGTGCACAAGCTGGCGGAGTTAGAGGGGTTGGACGCAGTGGTGGCGGTGTTCGCGATGGAGGACAAGGTGCAGGTGATCGGACGCAGCCGCCGTCCGGAAATCGATGTGAGCTGGATCGCCCGGGAATTCGGCGGGGGCGGGCACGCGGTCGCCGCGGCGGCGAGTGTCAAAGGGAAGACCTTGGTCGAGGTGAGAGAGCGGGTCGTCCAGTTGCTCACCGAACGGTATCGCCCCACCCTGTTGGCAAAAGACGTGATGACCAAGCCGGTCCAATCGATCGGCATGGATGCCACGATCGCCGAAACCGAGACGTGCCTGACCAAATACGGCGTCAACGTGTTGCCTGTGCTGGACGGGAAGGAACGCTATCGAGGGCTAATCAGCCGCGAGATCGTGCAGAAAGCGCTGTTCCACGGATTGGCGGATGCGCCGGTCGAACAGTTCATGCAATCCGATGCCTATACCGCCGAGCCGGACACGCCGTTCCACGAGATTCAGACCCGCATGATCGAGCAGAACCAACGGTTCGTGCCGATCCTCTCCGGTGGCAAGGTGGTCGGGGTGATCACCAGAACCGATCTGCTGCGCGCGCTGCATGAGGACATCCTCGCCGGCGCCCCACCCAAGGCCAAGGATGCGGAGACGGCTGGTCCCGGGGTGACGTTCCGGCGAAACGTCGCCGGGATGTTGGAAGCCAAGCTGCCGTCCCACTTGGTGGGGTTGCTCAAGCAAGCGGGAGAACTCGCCGACCGGCTGGATGTGTCGGCCTACGTGGTGGGTGGGTTCGTCCGGGACCTGTTGCTCGGCATCGCAAATCTCGACGTGGATCTGGTCATCGAAGGTGACGGGATCGCGTTCGCCCGTGCGTTGGCACGGATGAATGGCGGGCGGGTTAAGACCCATGAACGATTTGGCACCGCTGTGGTGATCTGGCCGGACGGATTCAAAGTCGACGTCGCAACGGCCCGCACGGAATATTACGAGTACCCGACGGCCCTGCCCACGGTTGAGCGGAGCTCGATCAAAAAGGACCTTTATCGGCGGGACTTCACGATCAACACGCTGGCGATCCGGCTCAATTCCCGTTCGTTCGGTCAGTTGGTCGACTTCTACGGCGGCCAACGGGACCTCAAAGAGCGGACGATCCGCGTCTTACACGGGTTGAGTTTCGTTGAGGATCCGACGCGCGTCTTCCGTGCGATCCGGTTTGAACTGCGGTTTGGATTTCATGTGGGGAAAGAAACGCTGGCGCTTATCAAGGGCGCGGTGAAGATGGACCTCTTTCACCGGCTGTCTGGCCACCGGCTGCTCGACGAACTCAAGCTCTTGTTTTCCGAGCGGGAGCTGCGCCGCGCGGTGAGCCGGATGGCCGAATTGGATCTGCTGCGCTTCATTCATCCCAAGCTTTCCTGGTCACTGCGGCTGGATGAGTTGCTCGCCGGCGTGGAGGAAGCGCTCGATTGGTATCGCCTGCTCTATCTGGATCGGCCGATGCACTCCTGGCTGGTGTGTATGATGGCGCTCCTGGACGTGCTGCCGGGTCGCGCGGTCTCGGACCTGCTCAAACGGTTCCCGTTCACGGAGCAGGAAGCTGAGAAACTCAAGGCAGCGCGGTTCGCTTTGCGCGCGCTGCAGAGACGGTTGGCGAAGCAGCCGCCCCCGCGCCCGGCCGAGACCATGCGGCTGCTGACGGGGCTCGCCGACGAAACGCTGATTTTCATCATGGCCAAGGACAAGTCGGAGTCGGTGAAGCGTCAGGTCTCTGCCTATCTCACAACCTACCGGCATGTGAAACCGGCGCTCACCGGCCGCGATCTCCAGGCGATGGGCCTCAAACCTGGCCCGCTCTACCGGAAAATTCTCGATGCGCTCCTGGATGCCCGCCTGAACGGCGACGTCAACACGGAAGCGGAAGAACGGGAACTGGCGAAACGGCTAGCCGGTTGCTCGTGAAGCGTGAACCGAAACAGTTGTGGTGGAGAGTGTTCGTTTGAAGTGCAAATGACGATAGGCTACAACGACGCCAGTCGCCGATCCTGTTCCATCTTGCCAAACAGGTCATTCAACGCGGCGTGCACAGCCCGGTTGACCGGCCGTTTGTCGTCGTCTTTGCCGCCTCGCGCCACTTCGCCGACCGCTTTGCCGAACCCGCTATAGCTCTTCAGGAGACGGCCGTTCCGCGGATCTTTGAAAAAGGCATCGACTCGGGCGGCATAGATGTAGTTGAAATCGAAGGCTTGGCTGGGATCGATGTAAATGGTACCCCATAGCTCCAGGTCGAGGTCCGCCACGCCCTCCTTGACAACCCGGCGGAATGTCTGTCGGGCAGCCACGTACTGAAAGATCGCCGTTGCCCACTGCTCCCGAGGCGAAACCAACGAGTCGACTGGACTAAGGACATGGTTCTGCAATCCGGGATCGGCGATCATCGTGGCGCCCGGCTCGACGATGAATGCGCCCAGAGGTCCGAGCTTGAGTTTGACCGAATAGGGGAGTTGGTGGGGAGTCGCCACGACGGGAGCGGGATCGAACGGGATTGTCGCACAGCCACCGAGCGGGCCGATCAGCAACGGCGCCAGAAGAAGGGGAAGGGCCACGTTGAAACGCGAGAGTCGAGCCGCCATGTTTTTTACCCTCGTTGCCGGTGTCGAGGGTATTTTTACTCTACACACCGACAGAGGCTGGCTTCAAGATGGGTGTCGGTACGGGCGACGCGGACGGTGAAGCAGTTATTCTTTTTCTTTACGGTCTTGCTCGTCTTTCTCGTTGGGCCGGGGCGAAGACGCTGACACTTCGCTGGGGTGAAGCAGCGTGATGGCTGCCTGGCTCTCGTGGTCCGGCTGAATTAGAGCGTACAACGGATAGAGTTGGGGAATCTCCTGCGGCGGAATCGCCAGCAAAGCCGGAAAACCAATCAACGGCGAGACCACCTGGATCGTCTCGAAGCGGAGACGAAGGGCCATCAGGACATCGCGGACGCGACCTTCGATCAGGGGTTCGGGAACCTGATCAGAGGCGGTGATGGCCATCTGCCACAGCGTACGGGTAAGCGCGACCGGATAGGAGAACCCGAGCCGCCGTGCAATCGGCGTCACGTCGATCAAAGCGCCGGATTTCAACGCTTCTTCTCTGGTCAACTGAGTGGCGGGAGGCGGCGCATGATGCGGCGCGCCTGCGCCTGGCGATGGCTGGGAAAGAAGCGCAGGCGGAGATTCGTGCGGCTTCGGACGCGCCGCATGGCGCCGACCTTCCGCAGCGGCGCGCTCGATCCGCTCGATTTCGTCCAACTCGGCTGGCCGCGGCAGCACCTTGAGCAGACCCTCATAGACGGCGCGGGCTGAGGCGGACCAGCGAGGATTGAACGGCCGGCCGCTGAACGCCGCCTCGGCGGCCGCTCGTTCGTCGGGCGTCAGCAGCCGTTCTGTCGGGCGCTCCTGCATACCGGCCAGATAGCGCAGGAGCCAAGGAAGTCAAGGTCCCTCGCCTCAGGTCCGGTCCCCAACCGGAGGGAGCAGTCGATTCAGATCGGCACGCTGGGTACGGGCGATCGCCTGCGCATCGGCGGCCTCTACCGGGGAGAACCCGATCGTGTCACCGGGGATGAGCTGCGCAGCCAAGGGCAGGTCGGCCGAGATGACGACGGCGATCTGCGGATAGCCGCCGGTCGTCTGGCAGTCGACCATCAGGAGGATGGGTTGCTGATTCGGCGGCACCTGGATCGCCCCGGGCGCCGTCGCGTCGGACACCATCTCTGGCAGACCGGAGTGGGGAAGCGCCGGGCCCGCCAGTCGGTAGCCCATGCGGTCCGAGTCGGGCGAGATGCTGTAGCGCCGGCTGCTCAACGTTTCGAGGGCTTGGGTGGTGAACGCGTCCTGCTGAGGGCCGAAGAGGACGCGGACAGTGGGAGCGGAGCTGTAGCGCGGGCGCATAGAGTCGGGAACCGAGCGGCCGGCGAGATCGCGCCAACCGGCCGACGGCTCCCCTCCAATCAACACGTCGCCCTTCACCAGGGCGCGTCCCTCTATGCCGCCAGTCCGACTGCGGAGATGGGTGGAGCGACTACCGAGCACCAACGGGATGTCGAGACCGCCGGCTATGGCGAGATAGGCCCTCGCGCCGGTCCGGCGCTGGCCGAAGGTCAGGACATTCCCGGCCCGCACGGCGACGGCGGTCCAAAGAGGCAAAACCGCACCGTCCATTACTGGCGACAGGTCCGCTCCGGTGACGGCGATTAGCGCGTCGGTTTCGAAGCGCAGCTCGGGGCCCAGGATCGTAATTTCCAGGCCAGCGGCATGATCGGGATTGCCGACGAGCCGGTTGGCGACCCGAAGTGCGAGGTGATCCATCGCACCGGCAAGGGGCATACCGTAGCGTCTGAAACCGTAGCGACCCAGGTCCTGCACCGTCGTCAGGAGACCGGGTCGGATGACGCGCAAGGCGGCCCGTTCAGACTTGGACATCGGTCAGGCGGGCTATGCGGATGCCGGCGTCGGTGAGCGCGTTTCGGACCGCGCGAGCCAACCGGTCCGCGCCGGGCGTATCTCCGTGCAGGCAAAGGGTGTCAACGCGCAGGCGAATCGGAGAACCATCCAGACTTGGCACGATGCCGTCCCGCGCGAGGCTCACCGCACGGGCGACGACTGTGGCTTCGTCGTAAATGAGCGCTCCGGGCTGATCTCGCGGCACGAGCGAGCCGTCTACCTGGTAAGCGCGATCGACGAAGGCCTCTTCCGCCGTGGCGAGGCCGGCCGCTTGGCCGGCAGCGATCAACTGCGAGCCGGCGAGTCCCACCAGGATCAGGCGCCGATCGGCCGTCGCGACCGCCCGCGCGACGGCATCGGCCAACCGGCGATCGCGGGCCGCCATCGTATAGAGCGCACCGTGCGGCTTCACATGCACCAGACGCGCGCCTGCCAACGCGCAGATGCCTGCCAGCGCGCCGATCTGGTAGGCAATCAAATTTTCCACGTGGGCCTGAGTGAGGGAGCGCTCGCGGCGCCCCTGTCCGTCCCGATCGCGCAGGCCGGGATGGGCGCCGATCGCGACCTCATGGGCCAACGCCAGGTGCACCGTTCGCCGCATGAGGTCCGGATCGCCGGCGTGAACGCCGCAGGCGATATTCACCGAGGTGACGTGCGCCAACACACGGGCCTCAACTTCCAATCGAGCCGGCTCGACCGCTTCACCCACATCGCAGTTCAGATCGATCGTTCTTGTCAACGGGTCAATTCCTCCTTCAGCCGCTCGAACTCTCGCTGATCGATGGGAACGAACCGGACCCGATCGCCCGGTTCCAACAGAAAGGGATTGGTCCGCGTCGGGTTGTACAGTGTCAGCGGCGTCCGCCCGATTATTCGCCAGCCACCTGGGCTGTCCTGCGGATAAATGCCGGTTTGCAGGCCTGCGATGCCGACCGATCCGGCCGGGACGTGGATACGGGGTTCAGGCAGACGCGGCGCGGCGATCGCCTCAGGGACCGGGCCGAGGTAAGGAAAGCCAGGACTGAACCCCAACATGTACACGCGATACTCGACGGAAGCGTGCAGGGCGATCACTTGTTCGACCGAAAGGCCGGCCCGCTCGGCCAAGGCGGGCAGGTCCGGTCCCGCCTCGCCGCCGTAGAAGACTGGGATCGTGACGGTGCGCCGCCCGCCGGCCGGCTCTGTCGGGAGGTCGCCAGTGAGAACTTTCAGCGCTTTCCGGAGCGAGGCGAGGTCCGTTTCCACCGGATCGATGTAGACCGCAGCCGACCGGTAAGTCGGTACGACTTCAACGACGCCGGGAAGACGTGCGCGCTCGACGGCCCGAGCGAAACTCACTGCCCGGTCGTTAACAGCAGGGTCGATGGAGTCGCCGAACTCAACGAGAAATCCAACGTCTCCCAGCGGCAGAATGCACGGATCGTGTGGCATCGCGCTCACTCCGGCAATGGTTTCCCCCTGGTTTCCGGCGCCAACGGCAGCACCAGCAGCCCCACCAAATAGATCAGCGCCACGGTGCTCGCGGCTTTGCCGAAGGTCCCCATGGCGGTTACCAGAAAACCGGTGAGGAATGGCGCAACCGAAGCCAACACGCGACCGGCGTTGAAACAAAACCCCGCACCCGTCGCCCGCAGGCGGGTCGGGTAAAGTTCGGGAAGATAAATGGGAAAGCCGGTGAAGATGCCATTGTTGAAGAATCCGAGGACTGGCAGCAGGGCCAAGACGTGGGGGTACACGTGTGGTGTGAGGAACACCACCGGCAACATCAACAGGCTGCCGGTGCACATCAGCGCAAAGACCGGGCGGCGCCCGAATCGCTCGGCCAGCGGGCCGAAGCTCAGATATCCTCCCAAGGCTCCGACATTCAGCGCCATGATGGCGTAACTGACGTATTTGGCAAGCGCCGCGTGATCCAGCCCCTGCATATCGGGCAAGGTTCGGATCAGGGTGGGAGTCCAATTGGTGGCGCCCCAAAGGCCGAACACCGCGACAAACGCCAGGACCGATCCGACCAGCGTGGATCTCCGCAGGTTGGGGTGAAAAAGTTCCGGCAACTTGATCGTCGAGGCTGTCCCCGAGCGTCGCTCCAGCGTGCGTGCTTGTACCCACCGGTCCGGCTCCTTGACCCAAAGAAAGATCGCGATGCTGACGAATGCCGGGAAAACGCCGACCACGAAGAGCGCCCGCCAACCGTACTCACCCAGCCACAGATTGAACGCGGCAGCCAGGAAGAAGCCGACCGCCCAGGCGGATTGAAGGATGCCGGCTGCCTTGGCGCGTTTGTCCTCCGGCCATGATTCTGCGACGATCGCCGCGCCCGCCGCCCACTCGCCGCCGATGCCGAGCGCGGTCAGGAACCGGTAGAGCGCCAGGTGCCACCACTCCTGCGACAGCGCTGCTGCGCCGGTGAAGAGCGCATAGATGAGGATCGTCGCGATGAGCGTTTTCGTCCGGCCGACGAAGTCGGCGACGATCCCGAACAACACGCCGCCGATCGCCCAGCCGATCAGGAAAATCGAAAAGATGATGCCGCCGTACCAACCGATCTGTTCCGCATCGACCGTGCCGGCCGGCGATCGGAGCAATTCTTCGAGCGCCGGATGGAGGACAATGGCGTAGATCGTGGCATCCATCGAGTCGAATACCCATCCGAGCCAGGCCACAAACAGCACAAGCCATTGGTAGCGACTCACTCCTTCTCGCCACGCTCTCGCGGTCATTCCTTCTTCCTTGCACATGCGGGCGAGCGGCGAATGGTAAACAGTGGACAGCCGCAAATCCGCGCGCTCCCACGTTCCTGTCCGCATGGCTTTCGACTGTCGGCTACCGGCTATAAGCCGAGTCGACGCCGGGAGTCAAGGCGAGAATCAGGCCAGGGGGCTCGATTGCCACTGCGAGCGAGTGTTATAGTCTCCACGCTGTCATGCCGCGCATCGATTACTACCGAGTCCTGGGCGTCCCGCGCGAGGCCTCCGACGAGGACATCAAAAAAGCGTACCGCCGACTTGTCTTCCAGCATCATCCAGACCGGAATCCCGGAAAGGCCGATGCCGAAGCGAAGATCCGAGAGATCAACGAAGCCTACGAAGTCATCGGTGATCCGGAGAGCCGCCGGACCTACGACCGGCTCCGTTGGGGCGCGGAGCCGCGTGAGGAGGCCGTCGATCCGTCGCTCCTCCGCGAAGAGATGGAAAACAAACTGTTCGAGGAGGGGCGCAAGGAACTGTTCGCCGTCCTCATCAAGGATGTCCGACGGATCAAGACCGAACTGGCGCTCATCCGCGAACGCACGGTGGCGGTGCAGGGGTACGACACGTTCCGCGAGGATCTCGTGGCGGATCGGGCGGCGGAAATCATGGAGGAGTTTCTGAGTCCGGAAATGGAGAACCGCAAGAAGCGATTGGTGGATGTCGCGGTGCAGATGATGGCGACGCAGGGCGTGATCCAGAAAGGCGACGAGGGACAGGCCAGGGAGCTGCGGGGACGCTTTGAAGACATGATCCGCCGAGGCAGGATGAGCGGCTTCACCGCCGCGCTGGAATTGTTCTACCAGCGGCGGTGACGCTGCAATGCGGAATGAGGAATGTGGATTGAGGAATGTCCAGGATTGTGCACGTGCCGTTCCTCATTCGTCATCTCTTCTTCCCATTGTCGTTTACGTGGAGAGCGGGCCCGAGACAAACCGCCCCGCTTGCATGACCCCCGCGATCTTCTCCTTGTCGCGGAGCAGGGCGATGCGTTTCAAAGGATCACCGGCAACGACGACCAGGTCGGCCAACTTGCCAGCCTCGATGGTCCCAACCGCGTCGTCGATTCCCAGAAGCCGGGCCGCCCACACGGTTGCGGCCTGTAGCGCTTCCATCGGGCTCATGCCGAGCGCGACCATTCGTTCCAGCTCCTGCGCGTTGTCACCGTGGTGATTGAACGGTGTTCCGGCGTCGGTGCCCAGGGCGATGGGAATCCCGCTGCGATGGGCTCGCTTGAACGCGGTCTCATGGCGCGTGCGCAATGTCTTTGCTTTGGTGACCGCGTGTTCTGGCACGCCGCAGGCCGAGCCGTGCTCTGCGGTCGTGGCCAGCGCCGACAGCGTCGGCACCATGAACACGTCGCGTTCTTTCATCAGCGAGGCGGCTTCTTCGTCCATCAGCGTTGCGTGCTCGATCGAATGGACGCCGGCCCGAACGGCATTCTTGATCCCGCCCGCTCCATGCGCATGTGCCGCGACGCGCCGCCCAGCTCTTCCGGCTTCCGCAACAGCCGCGCTCAGCTCTTCTGGGGTGAACTGCGCTGACTCGGGTGAGGTGCCTGGCGTGAGCACCCCGCCTGACGCGATGACCTTGATGACGTCGGCCCCAGCGGCCAATTGCTCGCGCACCGCCGCCATGACGGCGACCGGTCCGTCGGCTTCGCGGCCGATGAACCGCGCATGGCCGCCGGTCATACAGATGGCGAGTCCGGCGGCCAAGATACGCGGCCCCGGCATCAGGCCTGACTCGATGGCGCGCTTCAATGAGAACACGGAATGATCGCGAAACCCGAGATCGCGGACGGTCGTGAAGCCGGCTTCCAACGTCCGGCGGGCGAACTGCGCGGCCTTGAGCACGGTCAAAGCCGGCATGTCCCGGGAGATCGTCGCCACGACATCCGGTTCGCCGCCGAGGCACAGGTGCACGTGACAGTCGATTAAGCCGGGCAGGACGGTCCACCCCCGCCCATCGATCACCCGCGCCCCGCGGGGGGTGCTGATGTCTCGGTTGTCGCCGACCGCTGCGATGCGGTCGCCGCGCACGACGAGGGTCGCTCGTTCGCGGGACCGGCCGAGCCCGTCGATTAGCCGCACATTTCGCAGGACCAGCACTACGGCGCTCACTCGCCGATCGGAATCGTAATCACGATCCCGCCCATGACGTCGTTCAGCTTGTAGTCGCGGCGTGGGCTGTTAGGGTGGGTGTTGTGACAGGTGACGCAGGTTTGGGAGACTGCCCGGTCCGCGTATATTCCTTGGAAGTAGCGGGCGTTGCCGATCCTGACAAATCCCATGAACGGCTTGTCCGGCTCTTTCATCACGGCCTCCAGGCCCCGGCGTTCAAAGTCGCTGGTGGGACCGTTCCAGACGTAAATAGGGGTCAAGCTGGCCAGCCGATAACTGAACTTGTGCCCCTTTTCGGATACCAAGCGACCAGAGTCCATCAAGAATTGGGCAGGCAAGGGAAGACCCTTCTCATCCTTCCAATGTTCCACCGCCTCCACAACGCCTTGCTCCTGCAGCTTCTCCACGACGTTCTTCGTGTAATTCTTCCGGTTGGCTTCGATAACGGCGTGAAGGTATTCGATGACCTTCTCCGGCGGGACCATGTCGGGTTTTCTGGCTTCCGCGACGACCAGGGCAATCGTCCAATAGGTCACGACGGCGACGAACGCGAACGAGGCGCCGGCGAGAATCCATGCAGCGGGCCGACTCATGCTTCGGTCCTCCTTGGTGATGAGGGAGAAGCCGCGCTGTACACGCGAGAGGCTGCCTGCACCGCCGCTCCCGGTTGCGAAAGCCGGCCGGAGCGCGCGACGATCTCCTCCAACGCGTTGAGCAGCGTCTCCACATGACAGCGCGTGGACGATTCACCCATCAGGCCGATGCGCCAGACCACGCCCTTGAGCGGGCCGAGGCCACCGCCAATCTCAATGCCGTATTCGCGCAGGAGCGCCGCCCGCGCCGCGGCATCGTCGAGGTACGGCGGGAGCGTGACGCAGTTCAAGGTGGGCAGGCGCTGGCCTTCTGCCGCCAGCGGGGTCAGCGAGAGTTCGGCAAGGCCGGCCAAGAGCGCTGCGCTGTTCACCCGGTGCCGTTCGAATCGCGCCGGCAGCCCTTCTTCTTCAACCAGGCGCAACGCTTCCCGCAGGGCGTAGAGCATCGAGATTGGCGCCGTGTGGTGATACGCCCTTGTGTTTTCGGCCCAGTACTCTGCCACCAATGCCAAGTCCAGGTACCAACTCTGGCACGGCGTCCGCCGCCGCCGGATCGCGTTGAGCGCCCGTTCGCTCACCGTCAGCGGGGCTAAGCCGGGCGGACAACTCAGACACTTCTGTGTGCCGCTGTAACACAGGTCGATGTTCCAGGCGTCGACCTCAAGGGGAACGCCGCCCAGTGACGTCACGGCATCGACGATGAACAACGCATCATACTCGCGGCAGAGCCGCCCGATCTCTTCGAGCGGTTGCCAAACGCCGGTGGACGTTTCAGCGTGGACGAGCGCGACGGCTTTCACCGGTCCCGATCGGGCGAGTGCGGCGCGGACATCCTCGGGCTCGATGATGCGTCCCCACGGCGTCTCAATCCTGAGCGCCTTGCCACCGGCTCGTTCCACCATTGTCGCCATGCGTGCGCCGAAGACGCCGTTGACTCCGACGACGACCGTCTCTCCCGGCTCGACCAGGTTGACCAACGCGGCTTCCATGCCGGCCGAACCTGTGCCGGAAATGGCGATCGTGAAGGGATTTGCGGTGCAGAACACGTGCCGAAGAAGACGCTGGATATCGTTCATGAGCGCCAGGAACACCGGATCCAAATGGCCCAGCAACGGTGCCGACATGGCGCGCAGCACGCGCGGATGGACCATACTCGGGCCAGGTCCCAGAAGCAGCCGCGGCGGCGGCACAAACTCGCCGATGGGTTCAGAAGTGATGGGTTCAGAAGTCATGACCGGGATATTTCCGAAAGGCCAAGCGGACGAGCTCTCCAGCAGCAGATGGTCCCCGCTCTCTTCCTCGAGAGTTACGCAAGGCCGATGCAGTATAGCCAACTCCTGATCGATCCGCCAAGAGCGGGCTGTGTGCCGACTTTAACACGAGGAGGCCGGCGATGGCGTTCGCCACCGCGGACGTGCCCTGCGTTTTCTGGCTCTCAGAGTGCATGGTATACTGCCTCGCACGCGAGACAACTGTGCGTTCTAATTCTTCCCTTACCGATACGTTCCCTTGCGTCACAGGCGACTCGCCTACGGCTCCTCTTCCCTATGACCCTCATTTCTCGCGTGTGGTGACGATCCTTTCGGCGATCGTGCTGTGCGCGTCGATCGGCCTATTCGCGTGGTTCATGCTTTCGCTGCCCCGCTTGGACCGGGTAGCTTCGCCTGAGCGCGCGCTTCATCTGATGGTGAGTCGGATGATGGACGTCGAGGAAGCCCTGCTTCGGGCTCCGAAGTGGGAGCGCGTTTTTTACGAAATCGCCGTCGGTAGCGATACCAACGAGCGCGACCAGGCGATCGCCTGGTATGAAGAGCTTTCGTCTTACTCTGAGGACCCGGCAGTCCATCTGAACTTGGCCGTCCTGGAGGCAGAATCAGGCCGGCTCTCCGAGGTGATGAACAAGGCTGGCGGTTGGATGGACGCGGAGGCGCCATTCCCCCTGTTCGCTCGGCTGTTACAGGCGGCGTATCAGGGCGAGCGGATCAGCATCGAGGAGGAACAAGGACTGCAAGCGGAATTGGCGGAACTGCTTCCCGCCGGATGGTTCTACGATCGGTTGGCAATCAGGCTGGCGAGGCAGGCCGGCGATCATGCCCTGCTCGCCTCCGTGGAGGCGGCCTCGACGGAGCGGGGGGAGGCGCTGTTGTGGCGCTCGCGTGCGCTGGTGGCCGCGGAGTTGGCCGTCATGCTGGTTGGCGGCACGGTGTTGGTGTCGGCTTGGCTTCGTCGGTGTCGGACAGATGCGCTGCGAGTGGGGCCGGCTTCGTTGCCGCCGCGGTGGTCGGGCGGGGTGGGTGCGGCGGTCTTGTTGCGCGGCGGCGCGATCGGCGCGGTGCTGACGGTCGCCTTTCTGTTCGCCGCAATCGATTACTCTTCGCTTCGGGTGCTGGTCATCCCGCTGACGAATCTTCCGTTGCTGCTGCTGGCCCGCCGGCACTTGCTGAAACCGGCCGGGCTGGGGTTCGCCGAAGGCTTCGGCTTGAAACCTGCCCGACGGGACCTGCCTCGGTTCGCAACAGTCGTTCCGGCCATTATGGCAGCGGGCTTGCTAGGCGATTGGGTGTTGGGCAAGGTGATCGAATCGCTCAACCTCTCCAGTCACTGGACGGAGTGGTTCGATGCCGACTTGGTCTGGGCTTCTCCGTCGGTTATGAGCATCAGCTTGCTGGAATATGTGATCTTCGCGCCCGTCTTCGAAGAGCTCGCCTTTCGCGGCCTGCTCTTCGCGGTCTTGCGGCGGCGCTACGGTTGGGAACAGTCGGCTCTCATCAGTGCGGGCCTCTTCGCCGTCGCGCACGGCTACGGTCTGGTCGGATTTCTGAGCGTATTTTGGAGCGGCGTGGTGTGGGCCTGGGCCTATGAAAAGACTGGCAGCCTGCTGCCTGGGATGATCGCCCATGCGGCCAACAACCTTTTCGTCTGTCTGAGCGTCATCGCGTTGCTGCGCTTCTAGATTCTGCTCTTCGCCTCTGACCTCGGGCTGGTTTTCCGTCTGGCAGCTAGAAGTCATTGTACTGGCAGCCGTTTTTGTCCGGGTCGCCTGCCATCTCTTTACTGTTCGTGAACTGTGATTATTTGACGATTGCTATAACCCTAGTATGGAAGGAGGTGCCCTATGGATTTCCTTTCAACCTTGGACAAGGCCATGTCGATTTTCAATACCAATTGGATGGAAGGATTGATGTGGCTCTTGCTCATTCTGGCGTTTGGGGCTTTTATCCGCAGCCTGTGGGAGCGGTTCTTCGGCAAGGCGAGGGAGGCTGAAGCGGGTGGTCATGTCAAGAAAGCTGCCTGAGAACAAGAATCTTGCCGGAAGACTGTGGGCGTTTCCTTTGGCTTTCGTCGGCGCGGGGGCGTGGCGGCTGATCGCGGCAGCGGTGATGGCCGCTCCCTCCGCTCCGTATCTCATCACGATCGACGGAGGGGTGCCGTACTTCCTCCCGAAAGCGGCGACGGTGTCCGCGCACACGCCGGTCAAATGGTATAACACGACCGGCACCCATCACACGATCACCCACGAGAGTTGCGAGGCAGGCGGGCCGTGTCTTTTCGATTCCGGCGTTGTGCCGCCGGAGGGCAGTTATGAGCTCCCCGGGTTGCCGCCCGGGAATTACCGGTACTACTGCAGGCTGCATCCCATCATGCGCGGGGTCCTGACGGTCAGCGAATCGGGCCCTCCGTCTTCAGCGTCCTGATCTGACCTTCAGCAACGTTGGTGCAAGCCGGGCCGGACAGCTCAGGTGGAGCGCCGTGCGCGCGGCGTGGTAACATCCGGGCCCATGCCGCTCTCCCGCTTCCATCCCGTTATTGCCGACTGGTTTCGGACGCGATTCGGCGAGCCGACGGATGTGCAGGTGCGTAGTTGGCCGGCGATCGCCTCCGGAGCGCACGTCCTGATCGCCGCGCCGACCGGATCGGGCAAGACGCTCGCCGCCTTTCTCTCCTGCATTGATGTGCTCTTCAAGCAGGCGCTCGCCTGTGAGCTAGAGGACCGCACCCAGGTAGTCTATGTCTCGCCTCTCAAGGCATTGAGCAATGACGTCCAAAAAAATCTGCAGCAACCTTTGACGGAGATCGGGCAGGCCGCCCTGGCGTCTGGTTTCCTCATGCCGGAGATCCGCGTGCTGGTCCGGACTGGCGATACGCCGGCTTGGGACCGCCAGCGGATGCTCCGCCGTCCGCCCCACATTTTGATCACGACCCCGGAGTCGCTGTATCTGTTGCTGACCGCTGAAAAGAGTCGGCTCATGCTGCGCGACGTGCGGACGGTGATCGTCGATGAAATTCATGCCCTCGCGCCGAACAAGCGTGGCGCCCATCTGGCCCTGTCGCTTGAGCGGCTCGAGGCGCTGACCGCTTCGCCGCCCGTCCGCATCGGGCTGTCCGCGACTCAGCGCCCGATCGAGACCGTGGCGAGGTTTTTGGTGGGGACGAGAGCCGTGTCCCTTGTGAAGCGTAAAGCGTCTGCCGGGTTAGAGGGTACGAACGACGAGATCCGAACCACAAGGGAGGTGATCGTCGTCGACGTCGGGCACCGGCGCGACATGGACGTGGCGGTCGAGGTCCCCAAGGATGAGTTGGGCGCCGTGGCCACCAACGCGATCTGGCGTGATGTCTACGATCGGGTGGCCGAACTAGTGCAGCAGCACCGGTCTACCCTCGTTTTCGTGAACACGCGACGGCTGGCGGAGCGGGTGGCTTACCACTTGGAAGAGCGCTTGCAGCATCTGGGCGCGCAGGTGGTAGCGGCGCATCACGGCAGTTTGTCTCGACAAATTCGGCTGTCCGCCGAGGAACGGCTGAAAACAGGGCGGACTCGCGTGGTGGTGGCGACTGCGTCGCTCGAACTGGGGATCGACGTGGGCACCGTCGACCTGGTCTGTCAGATCGGCTCGCCCCGCGCCATCGCGACGGCCTTGCAGCGGATCGGTCGGTCCGGACACTGGATCAAAGCCGTCCCGAAAGGCCGGCTGTTCGCCACGACCCGGGATGAGTTGATCGAATGTGCTGCCCTGGTGCGGGCGATCCGGAGCGGCGCGCTGGATCGCCTCGACGTGCCGACCGCGCCGCTGGATATTCTGGCGCAGCAGATTGTGGCGGCCGCCGCGACCCAGGAATGGCGCGAGGATGAGCTGTTCGCTCTGTGCCGGCGAGCGTATCCGTACCGCGAGCTGGACCGCCGGGAGTTTGACGCGGTGCTGAGGATGTTGTCCGATGGAATCCCGACTGATCGTGGCCGCGGCCGCGCCTATCTGTATCACGACCGGATCAACAGGCGCATCAAAGCGCGGCGCGGCGCGCGCTTGGCGGCGATCACATCGGGAGGCGCCATCCCGGACACAGCCAATTACACGGTGATCGCCGAGCCGGACGGAACGGTGATCGGTTCGGTCGATGAGGACTTCGCGGTGGAAAGCCTCGCCGGCGATATTATTTTGCTGGGGAATGCATCCTGGCGCATTCGCAGCGTGGAGACGGGCAAGATGCGGGTGGAGGATGCGCATGGCGCCCCGCCGACTATTCCGTTCTGGCGAGGCGAAGCCCCGTCGCGTACCGCGGAGCTGGCGGCTGAAGTCGCGGCGCTGCGGCAAGCGATCGCGGAGCGGCTGGATGCCTCGGCGATCGGCGATTCGGATTCGGCGCTGCGCTGTCCGCTCTCGGCTGTCCGCTGGCTGCGGGAAGAGTGCGGTCTCGACCGCAGTGGCGCGGAACAGGCGGTCGCCTATATCCTCGCCGGCCGGCAAATTCTCGGCGCGGTGCCGACTCAGAAGACCGTCATCGCCGAGCGGTTTTTCGACGAGGGCGGCGGGATGCAATTGGTCATTCATGCGCCGTTCGGCGGGCGGCTGAACCGTGCCTGGGGCTTGGCGCTGCGCAAGCGGTTCTGCGTGACCTTCGATTTTGAGCTCCAGGCCGCCGCCACGGACGAGGGCATTGTGATCTCGCTGGGCGAACGGCACAGTTTTCCACTGGAGAGCGTCTTCGGCTTTGTGCGATCGGAATCCGTGCGCGAGGTGCTCACACAGGCGGTGCTCACGGCGCCCATGTTCGCCAGCCGGTGGCGTTGGAACGCCACCCGCGCGCTGGCGCTGCCCCGGTTCGCCGGCGGCAAACGCGTGCCCCCGCAAATCCAGCGGATGCGCGCGGAAGATTTGTTGGCCGCCGTGTTTCCGGCCGCGCTGGCCTGCCAGGACAATATGCGGGACCCGCATGCGCCGAGGGACCTGCCCGATCATCCCTTGGTGAAGGAAACCATCCGGGACTGCCTTACCGAGGCGATGGATGCCGACGGGCTCATCGCGGTCCTGCAGCGGATCGAGCGAGGCGAGATCCGCTGCGTCGCGGTGGATACGCCGGTGCCGTCGCCCTTCTGTCACGAGATCCTGAACGCCAATCCCTACGCCTACCTGGATGATGCGCCGTTAGAAGAGCGGCGCGCCCGCGCGGTCGAAATGCGCCGGACCTTGCCGCCAGAACTGGCCGGGAATGTGGGCGCGTTGGACCCCGCGGCCATTGCCGAGGTGGTCGAGGAAGCCTGGCCCGTCGTCCGCGACGCCGACGAGCTGCACGATGCGCTGCTGACGCTGATCTGGATGCCTGAACCGATTCCGCCCGAGTGGGCGCATGATCTGTCGGCGCTTGTTGAAACAGGTCGCGCCGTTTCCTATTCCCCTCGCCCCGCGCCTCGCGCCTCTCATGAGACAAGGGGGTGGGTAGCAACCGAGCATCGTGCAACGGTTGAGCGCGCGTTCGGCGGCGATGAGGCGGCACTGGCCGCCATCGTATTGGGGTGGATGGAAAGCATCGGCCCGACGACGGCGGCGGAATTGGCGGAGCGGCTGCACCTTTCTGTCGATGCGGTCACAGGTGCGCTGTTCAGATTGGAATCTCAAGGCCTAGTCCTCCGCGGGCAATTCCGGCCGACTCAGCACTCTGGTGCGACCGAGGTCGTGCCGGTCGAGTGGTGCCATCGCCGACTCCTGGCCCGCATCCATCGGCTCACGGTCGGACGGCTCAGGAAGGAGATCGAACCTGTGACCGCCGCCGAATTCATGCGGTTTCTGTTGCAATGGCAGCATGTGGCACCGGGCTCGCGCCAACATGGGGAACCAGGCTTGTTGAAGGTCATCGAGCAACTGGCCGGGTTCGAGGCGGCTGCGTCGGCCTGGGAATCGCAGATCTTGCGGGTCCGGATGGCCAAGTATGAGCCGGAACTGTTGGACCGGCTCTGTCTCAGCGGAGCTGTGAGTTGGGGGCGACTCTCGCCACATCCTCGGTTGGCCGAGGGAAGGGAACCGGAGCCTGGCCGACGCGGGCAGCGCATCGTTCCAACCAGCGTGGCCCCGATCAGTCTGTTCCCGCGCGACGAAGCGGCCTGGCTTCTGGAGGTGTTCGGAGAGGAACGGCGCTGGCCGGATGACATGTCGGGCCTCAGCGCGGTGGCACAGGATCTCTACACGCACCTGCGGAAGCACGGCGCAAGTTTCTTCGCCGATCTGGTCCAGGGCACCGGGCACTTGCCGTCGGAGGTCGAAGATGGCCTATGGGAGCTGGTCGCGGCCGGACTGGTGACGGGGGATGGATTCGACAACCTGCGAGCCCTCCTGGACCCGCGTCGCCGGCGGGCGGAGGGGCGCGAGCGGATGAGACGGCCGCGCCACGTGGCCGGACGGTGGTCGTTGCTGCGACAAGCCGACAACCGGCAGCAAATAGCGAGTAGCGAACAGCAAGCAAACGGTGGTTCTGAGCTATCTGCGACCGGCTATTCGCTCTCCGCAAATATCCAGGCCGAACGGGTCGCCCGCCTGTTGCTTCGACGCTACGGCATCGTGTTCCGTGACCTGCTCGGCCGGGAAGCGCTTAGCCTCCCGTGGCGGGATTTGGTGGTCCAGTATCGGCAGCTCGAATTGCGGGGCGAGGTGCGCGGCGGGCGGTTTGTCAGCGGGTTTACCGGCGAACAGTTTGCCTTGCCGGAGGCGGTGGAATCGCTGCGGGCGTTACGGAAGAGCGGCGGGAGCGGCGTTGCTGGGCAGGAGATCAAACTGTCCGCCGCCGATCCGTTGAACCTGGCGGGCGTCATTCTCCCGGGTCCGCGGATTTCGGCCCAGCCGTCTAACTTTGTCGTGTTCCGGGACGGCAAGATTGTCCCGGCCGGTGCGGCTTCGGCGGTGGTCTCTATCGGCGCGGCCTGATCATTGAACCGCTGAGCGCGCCGCCCATCCTTGTTTCAAGGCCGCCAATATTGCCAGAGGATTTGGCTGATCTGTGCCTGCGAGGATCGGGTAGCGGTCCTGAACGAAGGTCAAGAACTCCGTCTGCCGGTCGGGAGACACATTCATCAAAGTGCCGAGCGACGAGAGATATTCTCCGTTTCCGCGCGCCATGTCCTGCTTCAGGTTCTCAGCGTTCATCCAAACGAACGCCTCAACTTTCAGGTCGTCCCGCACCAGCCCGTCCTCCGTGAACCAGGTCTTGCCAGAGGTCGAGGACAGGAAATTCGTGATCCCGTCGGACGTGGTATCCAGAGTCGCCTTCACGGTGCAAGCCGGCAGGGAAATGGTCAGGGTCCCAAGCGTGATCGGGAGTAGCAGAGTGCGGGTGAGTGTACGCATCGTGGTTCCTCCTCCCTTCAGAGTTGTTTGGAGCGCTGCGCGTCCCCGCCTAGAATAAGGCGTATGGGAGGGCCGATCAAGTCTGCCGGAACTCCCTGACCGGTACGCCGCGATGTACGGCGACACGCCTCCCGTAAGGACCTTAACCCACGGCGATCCATGGTGCCCTGCGCCACGGGATTCAGGCTTCAGCCTTCTCCGGCGACTTTAGAAAAGACCTGCTGAGCGAGGATCTTCTTCATCTTCTTTTGGATGCACTTGTCCTTGGGAACTTCTCCATGCGACAACGACTGGGGAATCGCTTTGACCGAGTCCCGATACTTCCGCAATCCTCCTCTCCCCACGCCAACCAAGACGCCGAGAAAGGCGACCTTCCTCTCGTTAATTCTTTTGGCGACCTGCAGCACGGCGTCCCCACCGTAGCTGTGACCGATCAGGACGATCGGGATGGACGGGTTCTAGGTCTCGTCGGTGGGCGGAGAAGGCAGCCTTCCGCTGCTCGACATCAAGCCCACCGTAGCCTACAAGGTTTCGGATCGCCTCTCGCTCAGGCTCGGCACAGACATCTTCACGTTCGCGAGTTTTATCGGCGAGGGGCAAACGGAAACCCTGTCCATTTCATCCGGCGCGGGCGGCATCCCGGCTGGCAGCCGTGTGGAGTTGAACGGTAAGGGCACTACCGCCGGCCTGAACGCCAGTGTGCTCTACACGCTCATGGGCACGGCGGACCGCTGCGGGTGAATCTCGCCGGCGTGTGGCGCAGCCAAGCGGTTTTGCCGGTGCGCGGGCAACTGCTCTCCGGCTGAGCGCCGGGCACCGACGCCTCCGCGAATTTCCTGTTGCCCGAGGTCTGGACGCCTTCGGGAGGCTGAGCGCGTGTGGAAGGTCGGGGTGGACGTAGACTACACCCAAGGGCACAAGAAAAGGGGTCGAGGGGCACAAGAAGGCACAAGAAAAGGGGTCGGGAGTCTTTAAAGCACGCACGGCTATGCTCAGTGTGACTAATCCCATTTCAGTGCTCTTACCTAAGTTATATATCGAATGATCAGCGCAGCGCAGAGGAGCAAGAGCTACCTGGGCACATGAAGGGATGCTCGACCCTTTTCTTCTCCTCCGCGTAGAGCCTCCGGCGTCTTTGGGCGGATAGGAAGCAAATCATGCGGCGTTCAGCCACGGGGACCTGCTTCTTGGTCGAACAGCTAGGCCGAGCTCTTCGAGCCAAGCTGTTCCATTGCGATACGCTTGAGCGCGCGCAGGTCGAGTTTGCCGGTTCCCAACACGGGCAGCGCGTCTACTTTGATGAAGTGGTCCCGGCGCGGGATGAACAGGTTGGAGAGGCCGGTCGCCGCAACCTTGTCCAGGATTTCCGGGATCATTCTGTCGTCCAGCGTGTGCAGCACCACCAACTGCTCACCCTTGCGTTCGTCCGGGACGCCTGTGACGGCGAAGACCTGGCCATCGACGCCGGCCGCTTCATGCAAGGCTTCCTCCACCCGTCCGTGCGGTACCATTTCGCCGCCGATTTTTGAGAAGCGGGAGAGACGGTCGGTGATCGTGATGAAGCCGTCTTCGTCCACCTGGGCGATGTCGCCCGTGATATACCATCCGTCCCGCATGGCTTTCGCCGTGAGGTCCTCGCGGCCGAGATACCCGCTCATGACGTTCGCACCCTTCACCAATAACATGCCCGGGGTATTAGGAGGGAGCGGTTCGAACGTGTCGGGATCCACGATGCGGACGCATACCCCAGGGAGTGGCTGTCCGACCGTGCCTCGACGCGACGCCGGTTGGAAAAAGCCCGAAGCCCGAAAATCGGGCACATTCGTCGAAATGACCGGTGCGCACTCTGTGACCCCGTAGCCCTCCACCGGCCTGATGCCAAATCGATCGTGGAACGCCTGGGCAAATTTTTCGGGCAGCTTCTCCGCCCCGGTGATGATGACCCGCAACGTGCTCAACTGCTCCGGCGTGCACCGCCGGTAATAGAGTTGAAGAAAGGTGGGTGTGACAACGAGCAAGGTGACGCGGTAGCGGGCGATCAGGTCGCCGATTGCGGCGACGTCGAGCGGAGAGGGATGGAACACAATGCCGACTCCGTGGGTGACGACAAACCAGAAGATCAGATAGCCGAACGAGTGAAAAAACGGGAGGATGCCCAAGGCGATGTCGTTGCAATCCACGTGCAGGACCTGGGCTGCTCCGTCCACATTGGAGTCGATGCTGAAGTGGGAAAGCATGACGCCCTTCGGCTCACCCGTGCTGCCGCTGCTGAAAATGATCGTCGCGAGGTCATCCATGGTGGTTCTGCGCGACTGGCCGCAGGCGATCTCAATGATGCGGGTGGGCGCGAGGATTGCGAGCAACAACGCTGCAAGCCGCTGACCTCGTCCGATCGTCTTGACGAGATCTTCCAGCCAGATAAGGGTCACACCCTCTGGCCTATCCAGTTTGGCTTTCTCCACGAAACGACGGCTGGTGACGATGGTCCGAAGGCCGGCCTGCCGGCAGGCGGACTCCAAGCCGGCTCGGCCGACCGTGTAGTTGAGATTCACGCTGGTCTTCCCGCAGAGCGTGGCGGCCACGTTCGCGAGCGCGCCCCCGACCGAGGGCGGGAGCAGCAGACCGACGTGCGGTTGGTTGTCCCAATGAGGACGGAGCGCCCGCGCCAGGGCGATCGCGCCGATCAACACCTGAAGGCACGTGACGCGGGGCCGCGTGGCGTCGGCCATGGCGAAGCGGAACGGGTGCCGACGCATCGCGCGAATAACGCGCCGGTGTAGCGGCTGGCAATCCGGCTTGCGCAACCTCCAGGCGGCTTCACCCAACTCTTGGACGGCCTGCCGCACCTGGTAGGCCGGAGTGTCAGGCGAAAGAGGCGAGCCGAAGGAGACGGTCACCGGATAGGGAATCCGTTCCGGCCATTTGGTCAGGAACCGGCCTCCGACGTAACTGAAGATGCTGCCCCAGATCCGGTCGAGATGGACCGGAATGATCGGGACCGTGCGGCCTTTCACGATCCGTTCGAAGCCCCGACGGAACGGCAGCATGGCGCCGGTCCGCGTGATCTGGCCCTCGGGAAAAATGCAGACGAGGTCGCCGTCGTCCAGCCTCCGTCCCGCTTCGCGGAGTGCGCGGAGAATCATCCTCGGCCCGCCAGAGGAGGAAATCGGAATCACCCGCATGGCCTGCATGAAGGGCTTGAGCAGGGGATGGTTAACATGGGCGGCATCGACCACAAAGCGGATCGGCCGGTCCAAGCTGGCCATCAGGAGGAACCCGTCCACGAACGAAATGTGATTGGGAACGAGCAGCGCTCCGCCTGTCTCAGGAACATGTTCCCGTCCGATGACACGCAGCCGGTACACGGTGTGGGTGAGCAATACCAGGACGAGCCGGAGGAAGGCGTCGGGCAGGAGCCGCAGGGCCCAGGCGGTTCCCGCGACGGTCGCCAGTGACGCGGCGAGGAGGATGCCGCTAGGGGACAATCCGGTTCGCGACAAGGCTTCGGCGGCCAGCGAGCCGATCAGAATCCCGCCGAACACAAAGGTGTTGCTCATCGCGATCACGGCTCCGCGCCGATCCCCCGGTGACTGCCACTGGATCAGCGCGTTGATCGGCACGATGAGAAACCCGCTCGACACGCCGAGCAACGCCATGAGGGCGAGCGTGTGCGGCAGGCTCGGCGTGATCGATCCGAGCAGGCCCAGGAACAGAGCCAGGCCGCTGGCGCCCAGCGGAATCAGACCGTACTCTACCTTTGCGGCCGACAACTTTCCCGCGAGGAAGGCGCCGCCTCCGACGCCGATGGCAAATACCGCCAACGGCGTGCCTGAGAAGCTGTCGGAGAGGCCGAGCGCGGCCTTGGCGTAGACCAGCATGTCCTGGCCGACCAGGCTGGCAACCGTCCAGAAGAAAAAGGCGCCCGCGACGGCGAGCCGCAGCACGCGATCCGCCCGGATAGCCAACCAGGCTCCACGGAGCGTCGCGGCGAGCCCGCCATCGGATCGCGCCGGAGGGACGCGAGGAACTGTCCAGGAGGCGATGAAGCCCACCACGGCGCTCGCCGTCAGAATCAATCCGGCTTTCCACGGCGAAGGATCGGTGAGATCCAGCAGCATGCCTCCCGCCGCCGTGCCCAGGATGATAGCGAGGAACGTGCAGAGCTCCAGGACGCCGTTGCCGGCCGATAGGCGTTCGTGCGGCAGCACCTCCGGCAGTATCCCGTACTTGGCCGGGCTGAAGAGCGCGCTGTGGACTCCCATGAGCCCCAGAATGAAGAGAGGCCAGACGATTGTGGAAGGATTGAGCAACAGCACGACTGCGCCAGCCGCCATGAGCAGCACTTCGGCGGCCTTCATGGCGATTATGACGGTGCGCTTGCTGAGGCGGTCGGCCACCACGCCGGCGATCAGGGAGACGATCATCAACGGGAGGGTGATTGCGACAAAGGCCAATGTGGTGTGCGTCTGGGCGGCAGCCTCAAACGCCGGTCCCGACGAGCCGATCTTCGCTGCGACGGCCCTGATCCCCAGCAGCGCCACGATCAGTTTCCAGGCGTTATCGTTGAACGCGCCGCAGAATTGGGCGATCAACAGGCCGCGGAGGGGATGGCGCAGTAAATCGGACATGTTCGCGCGGTGGGCTTTTGCCGGCATGCCATTACTATGGAGGAACTTTAAGGAAAGATCAAAGGAACGGAATCGCACAACTGGTTGATGAGATCGCACAAGCTGGTTGCGGTTGTCCAGTAGGTGTTCTTGCCCTCGATGTTTCCTAAGGGAACTGCGCTGTTGGAAGCATGACGATGAACCGCCGGGAATTCCTCCAAGCGGCCGGAATCGCGCTGGCGCTGCCGTGGGCTTGCGCCCGGTGGAGTCGTCCGCCGTCGGGGATGATGCTGAACGATCTACATTCGGGGTTGGACCCGACCCGAATCAGCGAGGTCGTGCCGGTGCGATCTCCGGACGATATCCGGCGCGCGATTGAGCGGCCTGCGCGTGAGGGCGAGGCCGTCTCCGTGGCCGGCGGGCGGCACGCGATGGGGGGCCAACAGTTTGGGACGGATACCGTCCATCTGGATACGCGGCCGTTCAACCGCGTCCTGAATTTCGACGGCCGTAGCGGGCTCATCGAAGTGGAAGCAGGCATCCAGTGGCCGGACCTCGTCAAGGCGACCTTGGAATTACAGAAGGGCGCGTCCAACCAATGGGGCATCGTTCAGAGGCAAACGGGGGCGGACCGGCTCAGCCTCGGCGGTTCGTTGGCCGCCAGCATTCATGGACGGGGTTTGACGCTCAAGCCGTTCGTGGGCGACATCGCCCATCCCTGCAGGTCAGCGGGAGATCGCCGAGGAGCAGTGGCTACAGCTCTTGTATCTCGCGCACGCCGACAAGACGCAGGCGTTCGAGACCTACGCCCCGGAGTATCTCGCGACCAACGGCCAGATTTACTGGTCCGATACACACCAGATGAGCTTTTACCCCGACGCGTACCACAAGTCGCGGGATCGGCGGCTGCGCGCGCCGTCGGCGGGATCGGAGAGGATCACCGAGGTGTATGTTCCGCGGTCGGAGCTGGCGTCGTTCTTCGCGGAGGCGCGAGAGGATTTCCGCAGGAACAAGACCGGCGTGATCTACGGGCCATTCGTCTGATCGAGCGCGATGACGAGACGTTCCTCGCATGGGCAAGGATCGCTGGGCGTGTACGGTGCTGAATCTCCACGTCGAACACACTCCGGAGGGGATCAAGCGCGCGGCGGAGGCTTTTCGCCGGCTCATCGATCTGGCGAGAAAGCGGGGCGGCAGCGATTACCTCACGTATCACAGGTGGGCCACCCGCGAACAAGTGGAGGCCTGCTACCCGCAGTTCCCCGAGTTTCTGAGACTCAAGAAGCGGTACGACCCGCAGGAGCGCTTTCAGAGCGAGTGGTACCGCCGCTACGCAGCCATGCTCGCGGATGTGCTGTGACCGCTCCCCTCGCAAGCTGGTCGTGCTGCTGTGGGCCCTTCTCTTCGTCTTTTGCCTCCGCGTGCTCGGGCAGGCGCTGGGGCGTTCGCCGGCGTGACCTGGTTGCCGCCGATGACAGAGTGGTAGCGGTGAGGGATTCTTCACCCCCGGCTCTTGTTCGGTCAGGGTGTGGTGCTGTTCGGCTATGTGTATCTGGCAGCCATGATCCTGCGGTACTGATCCGCACGAGCCTGTATCCGGAGGCCCGCTGATTCGGCGGTGCGATTCTTATCGTGTTCCACTGGGTGCTGGCGTGTTTCATCATCGCGTTCGGGTACTAT
The DNA here is from genome assembly GCA_051293835.1 of Nitrospiraceae bacterium. Taxonomy (GTDB): domain Bacteria; phylum Nitrospirota; class Nitrospiria; order Nitrospirales; family Nitrospiraceae; genus DATLZU01. Next base: position 191,977 of record JBPKMA010000006.1, read on the forward strand.
CACCGGACGCGACGATCCGCACACTGATCGGCAGGCCGTTCATGCCGCTCTCTGAACCATCCACCATGCTCACGGACTACGGGCTCTCCGGTCTGTTCGCGTGGTGGTTGTGGAAGGCTGGGAAAGAACAGGGCCGGATGAGCGTGCGGTACTGGGGTGCCGGACTCGCCGGTCTCGGTGTAGCTGCGCTTGCGGGTGGCACGTCCCATGGATTCTCCCAAGTCCTGACCCAGGCCGCTCTGCACGCTTTATGGAAGGTCACGATCTATGCTGTCGGCGTCGGCGGCTTCTATCTCTTCGCCGGGCCCTCATGGCCTCCGTTCCGGCACCGCCCAGGCGGTTCCTCATAAACTCGTGGTCTACGCCGCCTTGATGGGCGCGCATGACGACTTCCGCTACGTGATCTACGACTATACGGTGACGCTGTTGGTCATTCTGGCGCTACAGGCCCATGCGGGGTTGGTGCGTCGGAAACCGAGCGCTCTGTGGATTGTCGGAGGTATCCTGGTTGCGTTTGCAGCGGCAGTCGTCCAGCGCAGCGGCGAGATGGCGGGAATCTATCTGTTCTCTCGGGGTGCGCGGTTGCTGCAGGATCACTGAGGCGAGGATCAGGGCGCCTCAACCGCGACGCTTGGGTACTGGCAACCCTTCGAGCACCATGATGCGGAGCGCGTTGGTGGTGGGGCAGGGGCCAAGACGGAGCGGGGAGTCGAACTTGGGTGCGCCGGCAGCCACCGTTTCCTGACAGTGCGCATTGGTCAGAGGGGGGATCTGCTGGTGCAACTCGGTTAACTCCAAATCGTGGGTGGTCACCAATCCGAAGCCGTTGCCGCGGGCCAGCGCGCTGATATAGGCGCGACCGTCGATCAATCGTTCCCGGTTGTTGGTGCCTTTAAAAAAGATTTCATCGATTAAAAAGAGCACTGGCGGCGCCGACCGGATGTGCGTCTCGTCGAGGATGGTTTTGAGGCGCTTCACCTCCGCGTAGACGGCTTTCTCGAAGATTTCTTCGCTGCATCCGGCGAATAGCATGTCACCAGTGCATAGGCGGCGAAGGATAGGATCAATGCCAGCAGCAGCGTGATCGCCATCAGCCCGGTCTGGATGTCCAACAGAGGCACGAGACCGGGAGAGTGACGGGTGTGTGTAGAACGGCGTGAAGCCGCCGGCAAGCATCGGCAACGAGGCGAATTCCCTGAGCAGCGCCTGCCGGTTTCTCCAGGCGGTAGGATCGACGGCTGGAAGAGCAGCCATACCGACAGGCGTTTGCGACTGTTCGACGACACCGAGGTGTCGAGGAGATGCAGGAGCGAGTGCGGACCGACGAGATCTAAGTCGATGGCGTACGGATGACGATCCATGAGCGGCGATCGCTTGGCCGGGACCTCGTCCCCGTTCAGGGCCACACGGGCCAGATGAGCTTGCTTGATCTCCCGCCACAGCCGTAGCCGATGCAAGCGGTCCTCGAACCTGTTATGATAGCACGCCACCGCCGCGAACACGGCGACGAACAACGCCGGCGCTTCGTTGCCGACGTGATACCAACCCAGCTTGGAGGGGATAACCGTGCAGAGCACGCTCGCGACGAAGATGGCCAGAGGCCGGCGAGTCACGAGCGCACTGACGTCCATGCCTCGTTGCTGCAAACGGTCGGCTTTTGCCAACAGCCGCTGCAACAGGCGATCGCAATTCGGCCCGGGCCGCTGTGGGTGTGCCGCTAGTGGCATGCCGGCGGCGATACCGGTTACGTACGATCAGGTCAATAGTGAACCCCGACGATAGCGCGAGGCGATGCTGCCTCTCGCCCATCGCCCAGAGCCATATCGTTTAGTGAGCCAAATGCCGAGCGAATGGATTGAAGTGCGGATCCGGTCGTCGGTCGATTCAGGAGAGTTGGTGGCGTTGCTCAGCGACCCGACTGTGCAGGGCGCGTGGCAAGAGCCTGACATGATTCATCTCTACTGGCCGGTCGAGCAGTGGAATCCCAATGTCTTGCAAGATCTGCGAACGGCGTTGAAGGAACTCGGCGAGCAGGAACAGGAAGGGCGAATCACGATCGATCGGTTGCCGGATTGCGATTGGAACCAGCTTTGGGCGCAGTTCGTGCAACCCATCCGCGTCGGCCGCCGCATCGTGATCCGACCGAGTTGGCGGCGAGCGGATCTCCAAGCCGGCGACGTGGAACTGGTCATCGATCCGAAACGGGCCTTCGGCACGGGACACCATGCCACCACGCAAATGTTGATCGAATGGCTGGAAGATGTGATTCGCGGCGGAGAGTCCGTGTTGGACGTAGGGACGGGGAGCGGCATCCTGGCGATGGTTGCCCTCCGGCTCGGCGCAAGGCGCGCCCGGGGGATCGACATCGACCCGATCGCCGTCGAGTGCGCGCGCGAGTACGCCGTGATAAACGGCTTCGGTTCGGAGTTGGAGTTGCGGACGATTGGGCTGGAAGATCTCGATCCACCCGCACCGCCCTATGACTGGGTCTTGGCCAACCTCGACCGGAATACGCTGGTCGAGTCGGCGCCGGCGTTCGGTCCGTATTTGCACCGCGGCGCCAAATTGTTGCTCTCCGGCATCCTGGTCGGCCAACAGACAGAGATCGCCCAAGCCTTCGCCGTCGTGGGGGCGTACGTCCGAAGCCAGCGCGAGCGGGACGGTTGGCTGGCATTGGAGATACTTGCGCCGGACTCATGCGAAGGAAGTCCCTGAATGAATCGCTCGGGGAAACCGGTTTTCCCGCATATACATCAGATCAACGTCTCCGACGGCGGGGTGCCGAAACATCCGGTTCCGGAAGCGCATATTACCGTCCGCGGGCTAAGCGGCGACCGGCAGCGGAGCCCGGAGATTCATGGAGGGCCGGAGCGGGCGGTCTGCCTCTATTCGCTGGAGGTCATCCAGGCGTTGCAGAAGGAGGGACATTCGATCGCGCCCGGCTCGGCTGGTGAGAATCTCACGGTGGCCGGACTGGACTGGGCTCAACTGAAGCCGGGCGACCGGCTGAGGGTCGGTGACCGAGTGAGGCTGGAAATTACTAACTATACGGCGCCCTGTGAACACAACGCCCGTTGGTTTCTCGGCGGCGACTATAAACGGATCTCTCAGAAGCACCATCCGGGCTGGAGCCGGTTGTATGCGAGGGTGCTGGTTGAAGGGCTGGTGCGAACCGGGGACCCTGTTTTCATCGAATGAGCTGTCAGCCATCAGCGTTCACCCGGGGGGGCAGCGAGTCCAATTCCGAACTGGTGGTTGAAAGCTGATAGCTGATAACCGATGGCCGGGAGGGCATGGATCGGATTCTCGAACCCGAAATCATGGACGATCCTGAGCAGGCGGCAGCCTATGCACGGGCGAATTTCGAGAAGGAGAATCAAACTTTCGTCGCGCTGTTCCGGGAATATTTCTCTGATCTGACGGAAGGCCATGTCCTGGACTTGGGGTGCGGGCCGGCCGATATTCCCATTCGCCTAGCCCGCGCCTTGCCGCGGTGCCGCGTGACCGGTGTGGACGCGTCGGCCCCCATGATCTGTCTGGCCCGCGAAGCCGTGCAGGCGGTCGGTTTGGCGGATCGCATTACGCTGCGGTGTGAGCGCATTCAACAGGTGACATTGCCGGAGCCAGCCGAGGCCGTCATCTCCAACAGCTTGCTGCACCATCTCCCGGATCCTCTGCAGTTCTGGTACAAGCTCAAGCAAGTGATCAAACCCGGCGGCTGTGTGTTGGTGATGGATCTGTTCCGGCCCGAGTCGCCGGAGGAGGCCCAGGCCATCGTCGATCGGTACGCCGCGGGTGAGCCAGCGATCCTGCGGCGGGATTTTTATAACTCGCTGCGGGCGGCGTTCACCAAGGATGAGGTCGCCGCACAGTTGGCCGACTTGAATCTGACCCGTCTGCTAGTCGATGTGATCGATGACCGGCATTGGGTAGTGAGAGGGAGGATCTAAGCTGCGCCGGCCGTTGAAGAGACGCCTATAGCATTGATTCCAGAGGGACCGTTCTGGATGGGACGCGATGGGACCGAGGCTGTGGAGGACGAGCGTTCTCGCCATCGTGGCTGGCTGGATCCTGATTCGATGGATCTGTTCGAAGTCAGCACCGCCCAGCATGAGCGGTTTTTGGCTGCAACCAAGCGCCAGCTGCCCCGGCGGTGGGAGACTGTGGACCTGTTCGTCCATGGCGACTGGCCGGTGATCGGCGTGAATTGGGAAGATGCCGAAACGTATTGCCGCTGGGCCGGCAAACGGCTGCCGACCGAAGCAGAATGGGCAAAAGCGGCGCGGGGGACGGACGAGTGCCTCTATTCCCGGGGGAACCAGATGCCGACGGCGTCCTTGGCTAATTTCGTGCTGGGCGCGCGGTTCAGCTACAGCCAGGTCCCTATGCCGGTGGACTACTATAAGCAGGGTGAAAGCCCGGAGGGGCTCTCTGCCATGGCGGGCAACGCCTGGGAATGGGGGCAGGACTGGTACGGAGCGAACTATTACGAAGTGAGTGCTGAACGAAACCTGTAAGGACCGGGACAGGGACAACGCGGCGGTTCACCTTTCTAATTCCTGGTCCTGTTTAGCCTTTCGTGGCTCCTCGGGGGCTTAACACCGTGAAGGGCTTCAAGGGACGGATGAACGTCAGAAGGGCCCGCTTGCGGGAGACCACTGTCTCACTCAATTTCCGGCTGAGCGGCTTCGAAGGGTCGTTGAGCGTGGCGGGTCCGGCAGCGGTAACATCGGCGGCTGCCGGATGAGGCGATGCGGCTGAGGTGGCGTGGTTTTCCTGGCCTCTGCCGGCCGCAATTCCTGCGTCTGGACGATCGACGTGGCCGGTGAATCAACCGGCGGGTTCCGCTCCTGTCTCCCCACCGGCGGCAGGAGGGTGGAAACGGCCGGCTGGGGGCGGCAAGGCAGCGGGCCTGATCAATGACAAGGGCCGCTCGCTGGCTCAACCGCTGGGTGCGTAGGCAAAAGTCATCGCGATCAATATCAGGCGACAACTTCTCCGTGTCTTCCTGCCCAGCACCCGACTTCCCTTCGAGAACGGTATGAAAAATCCGCATCACATTGAACACCATGCATGCCTGATTTATCGTCATCCCGTTGTTTTTCTTTGGAGTTCAGGTGACCGATTTGTTTAGCCGCGCCTGCCGTCGACCATCCGTCGGGCAAAGTGCCGTGTCTGACCGAAGGAATATCTCTACGGTTGGCGACCGGCTGGTACGGAGTTGGGTGAAGCAGAGAATTTGTGAGCGCGAGCAAGTGGATGAAGATCAGGTACGAAGAAGGACGGCCGTGATGACCAGCACGGTCAGCGCAGTCAATACCGAAGGGTAGACGGTGGCGCTGCGATCACCCAGCCAGGCCGTCTCTCAGCGTTCCGGATAGAGGGGTTTGTCCGGCAGGTAGAGGCCTTCTTCGTAGAGGCCGAGTGCTCGCTCAATCTCGATGAGCGCTTGTTTGGCCATCCGGTGACGGTCGCGCTGCTGGAGGATCAAATAGCCGAGGACGCCCGAGAACAGCATCACGCTGGTCGCAGCGAACAATATCCCGGTCCCGTCTCGGCGAGGCCCGACCGGGACGGCCAACATGGTCATGAGAAGCAGCACGAGGAAGGCGCTGGCAAAGGCAGTCAGATGCAGATTTTTAGCACCTCCAGTTCTCCTTCCCCTAGAGCCGGCATATCGGGCGTCCTTTGCTCGCGAAAATGCGAGTAGCCAGCAGCAAACAGCCAATAGCTTTGGGCTATCGGCTCGTTTCCTACTGCGCGTGTGAACGGAAGGCCGATGAGGCTACTCTTCAACTCGCGACAGGTGACGGATCAGCCATTCCGAAATCAACTGCGTCATGGTACGGAAGTCTTCTGCCTTGGTGAACTGGTGATCGGCGCCGGGCACAATCTCCAAACGCTTTTCGATCCGTAGCGCCGCATACAGGCGGCGGCTTTGATGCAGCGGCACATGTTCGTCTCGGTCCCCCTGGACGATTAGAGTCGGTGCCGTAATGGAGGTAGCTGGATCATAGGCGATGTGCCGCAGGCAGTCTTCGTAAAAAGCGTAACGCAGTGGGATTCGACCGGACCCACCCAGGATGTTGGGGATGGTGTCGGTCGTTTTCCACTTCGCCATCTCGTCGTCGCCGAATTCCAGCTGTAATTCCTCCGCGAAATCCACGACCGGACACTTCAGCGCCAGGCAAGCCAAGCGCGACCCGGTTGTTCCTGGCCAGCGCGATGCCGCGAGGATGGAAACCAACCCTCCGAAACTGGAGCCGACCAGTCCGATGCGGCGAAACCCTCGATCAGCCACGTACTCGAGGGCGGCAAGCGCCTGGTCGACGGCCGCCGCAACTGTGAGGTCTTCGAACGGGCCAGTGCTTTCACCCATGCCGAAAAAGTCGAACCGGAACGTCGCGATGCCCTTGTCCGTCAGGAGGCGGGTGAGTGTCGTGTTGGTTGTGCTGTTCTTGTGAGAGAGAAACCCATGGCACAGCACGACGATGTGGTCGGTCGGTTGCTCGGGCGTCGCAAGGATCGCGGCGACCTTGCGGCGGTACGGGTCAGAAAAGAAAAGAGCCTGTTCCACGGGGACATTGTACCAAAGTCCGCGACGGTGTCCGTGGGAGGAAACCAGGTACGGAGATCCACTTCGATGCTGGTCACATCCTTGCTTTCGAAGTCGTGGATCGGGTGGAAGGTGTTCGGTTCGCCGAGAACTTGCCCCGACGCTGGCGACGAACAACGCCTGCGGCCTGTCCGACCCGCCCAACTCGTTGAGGTGGCCGTAAATTGTAATGAATGAGGAACAACAAGGCGCGGTCGTAGTGGCCCGAATGTCCGAATGAACCGCTGGCGTCCACGCCGATGAACAGTGTGGAGTTGGGCTCCCGTGGTTTATCGGATTGGGCGGCGCAGCCGAATAAGGTCGCCGCCATGACGACGGCGGTCACGAATGCGGTCCTGACGATTCGGCACAGGTTCTCATGGCGTCATTTTTGGTGCTCACCGGACACTGGGCAAAAGTTCTCTTGGGGCGATGACTTCCTGCAGGCTCTTGAACGGAATATTGAACACCGGGCACACAGTGACCAGGATCATGGCGAAGTTCAAGACAAAGGATGTTCGGGAGCGCCCGCTCCGTTACGCTGCCGGGCGTGTGCCCAGCAGGTGACCGATCTTCACCGCGAACAAAAGAAAGCTCACCAGCAGCAAACTCAGGCTGGCCCAGGCGGCGGCTTGAACGGCGAGCGAACTGAGCGGGAAGCTCCACGTGAGAGAGGCCACCACAGCTAACCCCAGCGTTCCCAGACTGAGGGCGCCGATCTGAATCGCGCGCCAACGGTCGACGATCTGTACAAGCCGTTCCAGGTAGGGACCGCGCTTTTTGTTGCTTGCCACCCGTGCCACTGCCAAGCTCACCGGCAACAGGTGCGACAACGCGCCGAAGATGGTTTGGAGGACGAACCCGACGAGCGCCAGATGGGTATAGGCAACCACATGCAAGGTGCCGAAAGGAACTGCCGGCGGGTCCCACAGGTAGTTCACCGTTACCAGGACGCCCGTGATGACGGCGAGAAGGAGAAAAAACGTGGCGACGAGCAAATGGTCCGAAGCGGCGCCGCCTGGTTTGCCGGCCGCGAGCCAGGTGCGCAGCATGTTGTAGGCGTAAAGCGAGGCCCCGATGACCAACACACTGCCCCCGGCGATCTCCGTCCAAAGCGAGGAGAGGAAAAATCCCGTGACCAGCGTAATGATGCCTGCGGGCAACAACAGAAAGACCGCCCGGGCGAGAACAGCGCTGTAAAGTGAGGCCTGCAGCACCGTCGGCAGCAGATTGTGCATGGTGCCCACAATGGTGAGCACGACAAAGCCCAACAAGTTAAGGTGAATATGGGCCAATCGAGCGTGGGCGACGGAAGTCGGAGCGAAGAACTCAAACGCCATCCCTTCCCCCACTGCCAATCCGGCGAACAACGCCAGTAGCGCCAATCCGTAGAAGAGAAGGTTCAGCGGGGGTGAGTTCAGGCTGCGACGCGCCTGTTTAAGCGCATCGCTTGCCAATGAGATAAAAGCGGCGAAGACCAACAGCCCGGCGATGCCGACGATCAGATAGCGTTGCAGCGCGAAACCGGTCAACATCCCGATGGCTCCACCGTTGACGGCGAGGTACAAAAACGGATGCGAACTGTGGCGGTGGTGCCCTGTCATGAGGAGCGGCGGGATGAACGCCAACATTGCGCCCAAAATCATCTGAGCGACGCCGCCGACCAAGGCCCCGTGGACATGCAACAGGCGGAGCCAGGGTGGGAGCGGCGTTCCGCGGACGGTCCCGATGAAAATTGCTAGACCCAAGAGCGAAGACAGTACCAGCCAGCCAAAACCGGTCAGTAGAAACATCAAAGGACGGATTTGCAGTCGTGCCATCGTCGAATGTTATCCCTCCAGAAAGTAGAAATGATTGGTCGGTCCCCTGCCGTGACCGATCGCCAGTGCGTGCCGGATCGTTTCCGTCAGATAGGCTTTTGCGGTCTGGACCGCATCCGGCACAGACTTGCCTCGAGCCAGTTGGGCGGCGATCGCCGAGGCGAAGGTGCAGCCGGTGCCGTGGGTGTGGGGGGTGTCGATGTATTCCCCTTTGAAAACATTGAAGAATCGCCCGTCGTACAGGAGATCCGTCGCCCGTTCGGCAAGCAGGTGGCCGCCTTTGATGAGGACGTGTTTGCAGCCGAACTGATGGATCACTTTTGCTGCGCGTCTGGCGTCGGCCAGGGACTTGATGTCGATGCCGGAAAGCTGTTGCGCTTCGTGGACGTTGGGGGTGACGACCAGCGCCAGCGGGAACAGCTCGTTTTTCAGCGTCTCGATCGCGTCGGGCTTAAGCAACGCGTGGCCGGTTTTGGATGCCATGACCGGGTCGACCACCAGGTTCGTCACGTTCTGCGGTTTCAGCATATTGGCCACGACTCTAATGATCTCCGCCGACGACAGCATTCCGGTCTTCACGGCGGCGATGTCGAAGTCGTCAAAGACGGCGTCCAGTTGGGCTTCGATGATCGAAGCGGGCAGCTCGAACACGTCGGTGACTTCCTCGGTGTTCTGGGCCGTGATAGCCGTGATCACCGACAGGGCAAACACGCCGTTCGCCGACATGGCTTTGATGTCAGCTTGAATCCCCGCTCCGCCGCCGGAGTCCGATCCGGCGATCGTCAACACTTGTTTGATCATTACAATGCTCCGTGCGGGCTCATTATACTCGGCCTGGGAAAACTGTCTAGCGGCAGTGGACTTCGCGGAGAGGCAATCAGAAAAGGAAGATAGCGTTCACGCTCACCGGCAGGTCTCTTGTTTCCACTCTTGCAACACATTTCGCGCGTCGAAAGTCAGCACATACGCGGGCAGGAGTCGCCGCTCGCAGGACCTGCGTCACCGACCGGTGCACTGCCGCGTTCATAGGAGGTCCAGACCGTGCTGCCGTTGGCGAGTGATCGCTGGTCGTGTGGCACTCCATACCGTTCCAGCACCCTCTCCTGCGTCACATCATTGATCTTGTCCCGAAAGTATGGGCTCCCGAGATGACGACAAGACACCGCGGCACTGCAGAAGAGCAAAACGACGAGCAGCCGAAACGCACGGTTACCTTCCTGTTCGCCGAGGATGTCGAGTCCGGACGATCGCGCGAGCAATATCGCAAAGTCAAAGTCAAAGACGCGGCAATAAGTTACTGTAAGACCGGATGCCAGGGAGGCGTCGGCCCGCTGGATCGGCTAAGTGTGCCGGCAATCACTCTATCAAAAAGCCGGTGCTCTGGAAACGCAAGGGGGTGTTCTGTTGCAGATGTCCGGAGCTATACTTGTAGGATGGCTTCCCCGGGCGAGTCCTCGGCACCAATGCTTTATCTCCTGGCCGTTCTCCTTGCAGCTTCGCTCCAAGGCTGCACCGTGGACAACCGCGTCATGGGGCTTCAGCCGGACACAACAAGATCGGATGAAGTCCGCGACGGTGCCGTCCTTATGAATTGGATGCCTGGACAACCCTGTTGCGAAAAGGGCCTTGGGACCGTCAGACAGCAAGCGCTGGCGCAGGTGGCCGTTGGATTCCTCGGAAGATCGCGGATCGAAGTGAACGGCCGGCTTTTCCCGTTCGACTGCTCCGGCCTGGCCCGCGCTGTGTATGCTGCGCAAGGAATCGATCTGTACGACGGTCTGGGGGAGTTGGACGGCGGGAACGGTGTCGGGCGCATTTACGAGCATGTCGTGAGGCACGGGCGGATCCACTACGGCCCGACCGTCCATCCCGGCGACCTGGTGTTTTTCCACAACACCTGGGATTTCAACCGGGATGGTTCCTTCAACGATCCGCTCACCCATGTAGGCGTAGTGGAGACGGTCGAGTCGGACGGCACCGTGCTTTTCGTCAGCCAGGTCTCAGCGGGAATTAAGCGATACCGGATGAACCTGAAGAGTCCGGACAGGCACCGCGCCGGCGACGGGCGCGTGCTCAACGACTATCTGCGCCGGAAAGGATTCGGCGATTTAGACGGGATTCCCTATCTCAGCGGCCAACTCTTCGCCGCCTTCGGCACCGTGATCACCCAGTAGCTTTCCCCGTGCCTCACCACGTCGATTTTTCTCTGCGATTGGTGCACTTCTGAGCGCTTCTGAGCAAGACACCAGGTTAGCAGCTCACACTCCGAAGTGAGCTCGCTGAACAAGGAAAACATTCCCGACCCCTTTTCATTCGATTCTTTTTCATTGTCTCCGATTGCCAAACTACACCGGCCACTGCTCCTCGTTCCACGCCATCTCCCAAAACATCCACTCATACCGCGAGCTGATGACGAATGCTTCTTCCATGCGCTGCCTTTCGGCCCGTCCCGCGCGCTTCGCCCATTCATCCACTTTCTTCCGCATCCATTGCTGAACCTTGGCGAACTCTGGAGAAGCGTAGAGGAGAAGCCAGTCGCGATACGGATGCCCGGCGCGCGGCGGGCCGTCTTTTAAAAGGTGCTGTCCGACCACACAATAAATCCAGGCGCAAGGAAGCGCGACCACGGTGATCTCGGCGGCAGTACCGTATTGGGCCACCGCCAGCAGGTGCCGCGTGTAGGCATAATTGGTTGGGGCCATCGGGACCGCCGTCATCTGTTGCGGCGTCATTCGCCAACGTTGGCCGTAACTCTCGTGGAGGCTCCGTTCGACGGTGAGGGTTTCCTCGGCCAACTTGGCGAAGCGGATGGCAGATTCGGAATCCGGCGCTTTCTGCGCACCAGCGGCGAACACACGGGACAGATCGCTCAAAAACCGCGCGTCTTGGAGGATGTAATATTTGAACTTCCGCTCCGGCAACGTACCCTTGCCCAGCGCGACGACGAAGGGATGCGTGAACTGCGCGTCCCAGATTGGTTTGGCCAGTCGACGAAGGTGGTCGGAAAACGACATGGAAGACTCCTCGAAAGCTTAGCTCATAGCCGGCACTTATGATCTCGGTGCGAATTGATTGGTGAACAACCGGTTCAGCGGTAGCTTTTTCTCGATGACCTGTCGGCTCAGTAGCCAATCGTGGACCGCCTGCCACCGAGCGGATTCCTGCCGCAGGGTTTTGGGGAAATAGGGCAGGGTGGCGTGAAACGTCTTGGCGGACAGCGTCGGGTCGGCCATCGAGTTCGCTTTTAAGTAGAGTCCGAGGGCTTCGTCCGGGTAGTCATGGGTGAAGGCCAGCCCGCGCGCGTAGGCCCGGCAGAAGCCGCGGACAATTTGGGGATGGCGTTGGGTCATCCGGTCGGATGTCAGCATGACGAGCTGATACAGATCCGGCACGCCGTATTGCATGGGACTGACGAACTCGATGTCGGCGCCTCGCATTTGCGCCTCCACCTGCTCGTAGTTGACAAAGGCTCCGAACACCGCGTCGGCTTTGCCGGTGAGCAACGCATCGGTCAGCGCGAATCCGACATCAACGGGCAGGATCTCGTCGTAGGCAAGCCCGGCTGCCTCGAGCATGGTGCCGAGGATCGGCAGAGCAATCTCCGGCCCCGGCCAGCCCACGCGCCGGTGCCGCAGGTTCTCCAGGCGTTTGATCGGGCCGTCCTTGAGGTACATCAAACAGACGACGGTGTGGTCGAGCACCGGCGCGATCGAGATCAGCGGTTGGCCCTGGCCTCGCGCTTTGATCACGTTGGTCTGTTCGCCGACGCCAAAATCAGCCTTACCTCGCCCGACGAGGTCCAGCGATTCCTCCGGAACGGTTGGCACGAGGATGGCGAGGTCGAGACCCTCGTCGCGAAAGAAGCCGTGCTCCTTGGCCACGACGAGCGGCAGATGATCAGGGTTCAAAAACCGTTCGAGAACCAGGGTGATCAGCACCGGACGCCGCGAGCGGTTACTGATGAGTCGAGCCAAGCGGAATTCCTCCCGGTCAGGAGCGGTCAAGCCGAGCCGATCGGCTTGACGGGGGCCCATGGTCGCGGCAGGCGATTGATGCCGTCCAGCGCGGCGACTTTGTAGCATTCCGCGAGCGTGGGGTAATTGAAGACGGTGTCGATGAAGTACTCGATCCGGCCGTGGAAGGCCATAACGGCTTGGCCGATATGAATCAACTCGGTTGCTCCCTCGCCGATCGCGTGCACGCCCAGCAACTCGTGCGTTTTCGGGTGGAACAGCAGTTTCAGCATGCCGATTTCGTCACCGATCAACTGGCCCCGCGCAATCTCGCGATATCTTGCGACCCCGACCGCATAGGGCACGCCAGCCTGCGTCAGCTCGTCCTCGTTGCGGCCGACCATGGAAATCTCCGGAATGGAGTAGATTCCATAGGGCAGCAACTCCGTTTGGATCTTGGCGGGTAGGCCGAAGGCGTGGCAGGCCGCCAGGCGCCCCTGTTGCATGGACGTGGAGGCCAGGGAGGGAAACCCGATCACATCGCCGGCGGCATAGATATGCGGGACGGAGGTTTGGAAGTGCTCATTCACGCGCAGGCGACCCCGCTCATCCGGCTTGAGGCCGACCGCCTCGAGATTCAGCCCGTCGGTGGCGCCCAGACGGCCTACGGAATACATGACCGTAGTCGCGGCGATTTCTTTCCCGCTCTTCAGTCGCACGATCACCTGATCGTCGGCTTTCTCGATCGCTACCACTTCCTCGTTGAAACGGAGCGTGACGCCGATGTTGCGCATCTGGTACTGGAGCGCCTCGATGATTTCCATGTCCACAAATTCCAGCAGGCGCGGGCGACGTTCGATCAGCACGACGTGCACACCCATGGTGGCGAGAATCGAAGCGTATTCCGTCCCGATCACCCCACCACCGACGATCGTCATGGACTTGGGCAAGCGTTTAAGGTTCAGCAACCCGTCCGTGTCGATGATCGTCTGGCCGTCGAATGGAATATGACCGGGCCTGGCCGGCACCGTGCCGACGGCGATGACGATGTAGTCGGCCGTGTGTTCCAGGATCTCATGGGGCTTGGCAATGCGGATCCGATGCGAATCGACGAAGCTGGCAGTGCCGAAAATCATTTCTACGCGGTTTCGCGCCATCTGGTCGCGGATGACTTCAATTTCGCGTTTGATGACATGGTTGGCGCGGAAGACCAGATCTTCCATCGTGATGTCCTGCTTGACCCGATAGCTGGTCCCATACAGGCTGCGCTGATGAAAGCCGGACAAGTACAGGACAGCCTCGCGCAACGATTTGCTGGGAATGGTGCCAGTGTTGATACAGACCCCACCGACAACTTCTTTGCGCTCGACGATGGCGACTTTTTTGCCGAGCTTGGCTGCCTGGACGGCGGCTTTCTGTCCAGCCGGGCCGGTGCCGATCACCAACATGTCGTAGTGCGCCATCGCTCGCCCATAAGGAAGGTCAAGGTTGAGGCTGAGGTGGAGTGGGAGTGGCGGAATGGAGACGGGCCTCGACCTACATCTGGGCCTCACCCTCAACCGAGGTGCTGTCTAGCTAGCCGTCACCAGCGACCGAGCGAACCGGAACGCGGCATCCATATCCGGCAATTGCCCCAGCTCCGGCGTGATCTGGAGATAGCGGATGATGTTGTGTGTGTCCACCACCATGATCGCGCGCCCCAGGATGTGCAGCTCTTTCAGAAACAGACCGTGGGCTTTGCCGAACTCCGCCCCGCGATAATCGGAAAGGAACGTCACGTTGTTGATGTTGGCCTCCGTGGCGAATCGTTTTTGCGCGAACGGCGTATCCACGCTGATGGTAATGAGTTCGACCATTTTGTCGAGCCCGTGGTTTTTCTCGCTGAGATGGTGTGTCTGTTGCTCGCAGACCTTAGTGTCGAGGGAGGGCACGATACTGAGGATCCTGACCTTGCCTTTCCCCTTGGTGTCAAGGATGCTGATCTGTGACAAGTCCGTTTGCGTCAGCTTCACGTCTCGAAGGGGGTCGCCGACTTTAACGCCTGATCCGGACAGGGCGAGGGAGGTGCCCTGGAACCGCACGCTGTTGCCCTCGCCGGCGGCCACGGTTCCGGTCGCTATCGGCAGGTTCTTGTACATGAAGCCGGATTCAACGGATCGATCCATGCCTGCGCAGCCGGCGGTCGCGATCGATATCAGCAGCATCCACCCGACAAGAGCAGCAAATCGGAGCCCATTCATCCTCTCCTCCATGCGTTGAAAATTGAAGCGACGACGAGAAGGTCGAGCGTCCTCCGTTTATATAGGGGCAGGTTCCGACCAAGTCAAGGTTGCAGAAACTTGATGAGCACCGGGTTCACCGCTTCCGGTTGTTCCCACTGCGGGATGTGGCCGGCGTTCGGGATCACCGCAAAGGTCGAACCGGGAATGGTCCGGTGCAGGTCATGGCCGACCTGCGGGGGAAACACTCGGTCTTGCGAACCCCACAGGATGAGTGTCGGATGACGAATCTCGCCCAGGCGTTTGGCGAATCCGTCCTCCCAGAGCGGCAAATTCCGGGCGATGGCCAGCAAGGGGCCGATCAAACCGGCCTGGCGCCGGTTTCGGTGCGAACGGTCGATCACCGCAGGGGTCAGAAGTGAGGGATCATACACGATCTCCCGCAGCACTGTTTCGGTGAGGTTTCGGCCCAGCAGCCAATTTCCCAAAGAGGCGAGCCACGTCGGCACCCGCGTCTCGATTGCGCGCCGGATCAATGGGCTTGCCAACTTCTGTTCGATCCGGTCCGGCAGCCCGCCGATCAGGATCAGTCGGTCCACGCGCTCGGGATACGTCAACGCCATGCCAATCGCCAGCCCGGCTCCCATTGAGTTCCCGATCAGTGACGCACGCGGCAGGTTCAGCATGTCCATAAAGCCCCGGAAGAACTCAACCAACTGTTCCGGCCGGTACTCGAGATTGGGCTTGTCGGAGAACCCCGAACCGAGTACGTCCAACGTGATCAAGCGATGCTCCGCCGATAGAGCGCGTTGCTGATATTCCCACTGCCACAGAGACCCTCCGAATCCATGAATCAGAACGACCGGCGGGCCTTCGCCCACGTCCAGGTAAGCGATGCGATGACCGTCTACCAGGACCGTGTGGATTGGCATCCGTTCGATCGCGTCAAACCAGCGGGGAATCTCGTGAGCGGTGGTGCAACCACTAAGGATGGCAGCCATGAGAACCGGCAGCACGGCAATAAAGGGAGACGGACCCGTCGGAGGCGCAAGCGACGCCGCGGGATGCACAGGAGTCACTCCAGTTGGATCAGGGTCTCATCTGTCTTCACGTGGTCTCCTTCCGCGACATACACAGCGGCGACGGTTCCATCGATGGGCGCGGGCACGCGGCTTTCCATCTTCATGGCCTCGATGATCAACAGCGGATCTCCGGCTTTCACCGCATCGCCTGGAGCCACCAAGAGTTTTACCACCCGCCCCGGCATCGGGGGCGCTGCGTCGCCCGGCTTCGTCGGTTTCGGCCGTTTGGGTTTCCCACCAGTTTTGGTCTCCGGGAGTTCCGGTACCCCGGCCAGCACCTCTTGAAGGGGTTCCAAGTGCACTTCTTCCAGTTTGTCATTGATGCGGATGTAGTACGGCTTGCGTCCGTCGATCTTGCGCCCCGAGCCGGAGACCCGAATGTGATAGGTCTCGCCGTGCACGGTCACGTTGAACTCCACCGGCGCCAGGTGCAGTTCGTGCGCAACGGCCGGCCCGCTTGCTGCAGGCGGCTCCAGCGGCTCCGGTGAGAGTTCGCCGCGCTCGCGTGCCTCGAAGAATTCCCGCGCGATGGCCGGAAAGAGCACGTAAGAAAGCTGATCCTCAGTGGATCTGACCGTGGCAGGCAGTTCGCGCTTGATCGCGTCCAGTTCTGGGTCGAGACGGTCCGCTGGCCGCCCCTTGATCGGCTCTTCATCGCCGATTGCCCTGGCCATCACGTCCCGGTCCACCGGACCCGGCGCGCGTCCGTATAGGCCCAGAAAATAGTTTTTCGTTTCCGTGGTGATGACTTTGTACCGCTCGCCAGTCAGCACGTTGAGTGTGGCCTGGGTACCGACGATCTGGCTGGTCGGCGTGACAAGGGGCGGATAGCCCATGTCCTTCCTGACGCGCGGCACTTCCTCCAGGACTTCCTTCATCCGGTCGAGCGCGTTCTGTTCGGCTAATTGCGCGGCCAGATTCGAGAGCATCCCACCGGGGATCTGGGACGTGAGGATCTCCGCGTCCACGCCGGTGAAGTCGCTTTCGAACTGGCGGTATTTCTTGCGGACGGTCCGGAAATGCTCGGCGATCGGTTCCAGCGACCGCAATTCCAGACCGGTGTCGTATGGTGTGCCGCGTAAGGCGGCAACCACACTCTCCGTTGGCGGATGGGATGTGCCTCCGGCCAGCGGCGAAATCGCGGTGTCCAGCATGTCGAGCCCGGCGAGGATCGCCATCAGCGACGACATTGAGGCCATCCCGGATGTGTAATGCGTGTGCAGATGGATGGGGACCCGAACGGCGGCTTTTAGCTTGCGGATGAGCGCATACGCGTCGAACGGCGCCAGCAGGCCGGCCATGTCTTTGATGCAGAGCGTGTCGGTTCCCAGGTCTTCCAACTGACGGGCGAGATCGACGAAACGATCCAAACTATGGACCGGACTGACGGTGTAGCAGATCGTGCCCTCGACGTGCTTGCCGCAGATCTTCACTTCTCGAATGGCCCGCTCGAGATTGCGAACGTCGTTCAACGCGTCGAAAATCCGGAAGACGTCGATGCCGTTGGCCGCTGAACGCTCAATGAATTTCTCCAGCACGTCGTCGGCGTAATGGCGGTACCCGACGAGATTCTGGCCGCGCAGCAACATCTGTAACTTGGTGTTGGGCATCGCTGCGCGGAGGGCGCGGAGTCGTTCCCAGGGATCTTCCTTCAGAAATCGCAGGCAGGTATCAAAGGTGGCGCCACCCCAGACTTCCAGCGACCAAAAACCGACGGCGTCGAGTTGCTGAGCGATCGGCAGCATGTCCTCCGTCCGCATTCGCGTCGCGAGCAAAGACTGATGGCCGTCGCGCAGGGCAACGTCCGTGATCAGGAGCTTCTTGCCCGGCACCGGCTTGAGGTCAAAGGCCGGCGCCTCGCGAGGCGCCGGCCCGACGGGTCGAAAGCGGCGGGCGCCTTGAGAGGCTTTCTTCGGTACCGGTGTCTTGGTTCGGCGCTGCACCATGCTGCACTACAGCCCTTCATACGCCGCGATCGCCGCGGAAATGGCCAGGACCAGGTCCTCGGGTTCGGTCCGTTCCTCGTAATTGAACAACTCCGGGTGTGTATCCAGATAGGATGTGTCGAAACGGCCAGCCCGAAAATCCGGCTCTTCCATGATCGCTTTCATGAAGGGGATCGTGGTCTTGACCCCGCGGAGCACGTACTCCTCCAATGAACGATGCATTCGGCTGACTGCTTCTTCCCACGTGCGGCCCCGGACCGTCAGCTTCGCTAGGAGGGCGTCGTAATAGGGGGGAATCGTGTAGTCCTTATACACAGCGCCGTCGATCCGGACGCCGATCCCGCCTGGAGAGAGGTACGCCGTGACAGTGCCGGTGCAGGGCCGGAAATTGTTGCGAGGGTCCTCGGCGTTGATGCGGCATTGGATGGCGTGGCCCTGGAGGGTGACATCTTCCTGCCGGATGTCGAGCGGCTTGCCCGCGGCGATCGAAATCTGGTTCCGCACGATGTCGATTGCGGTGATCTGCTCGGTGACCGTATGTTCGACCTGGATACGCGGGTTCATCTCGATGAAGTAGTAGTGACCGTCCTGATCCAGCAGAAACTCTACCGTGCCGGCGTTGTCATAGTCGACCGCGCGGGCGATGGCGATTGCGGCTTCACCCATCTCTGCCCGGAGTCTCGGCGTCAGGATCAGCGAAGGCGCGATCTCGATCAGCTTCTGGTGGCGGCGCTGGATCGAGCAGTCCCGCTCCCCCAGATGGATGATATTGCCGTGCTGGTCAGCCAGGATCTGAAATTCGATGTGGTGCGGTCGGTCGATGTATTTTTCGATGAACAAGCTCCCGTCGCCAAACGCAGCCTCGGCTTCTCGGCCGGCGGCTTCCATGCTTTCTCGGAGTTCAGCGTCCGACCGGACGACGCGCAGCCCGCGCCCTCCTCCGCCAGCGCTGGCTTTGATCATGACCGGGTAGCCCACCATCCGGGCAAAGGCCAGTGCGTCCTCCACGCTGGTCACGCCGCCGTCGGTTCCGGGCACAATCGGCACCCCGACTTCCTTGGCCAATTCCCGTGCCTTGACCTTGTTGCCCATCAAATGAATGGCTTGGGGGCTCGGGCCGATGAACGTGATGCCGTGAGCCCGGCAGAGATGAGCGAACTGGGCGTTTTCTGAGAGAAATCCATAGCCGGGATGGATGGCGTCGGCCCCGATGCGTTTGGCTAGGCTGACGATCTGGTGCATATCCAGGAAGCCCTTCACCGGGCCGGGACCGACCAGATAAGCCTCGTCGGCCTTCTTGACATAGATGCCGGCGGTGTCCGCTTCGGAATAGATGGCGGCTGTTGCGATATTCAGTTCGCGGCACGCACGGATGATCCGCATGGCGATTTCGCCCCGGTTGGCGACTAGGATTTTCTTGAACATGGCCTCTCGCTCGCTGATGCGGCGACACCCTTGGCGGCGCGGCCGCCGAGGAATCGAAAGATCGCGTAACCTAGCACAGCATCAAGAGTCTTGTCGAGACGCGGAGGGAAGAACCGGAAAGGGGTTCATGCGGCAGGCTTGTCCGCCGGCGCAGCCGGGAAGGCAATCCGCCTTCCCGGTCGTACCGCTCGTTCTGACCGGCAAACAAGAACGGTCTACTTCGATTTGATCAGAAATGCCTTGGAACGGGCGTTTCCCCCGCCCGTCACCACATCGATAAACGACATGCCGGCCTTCGCATCCGGAACGACCGCTTCGATGGTGGTCTCGTTCACGAACTTATATTCGATCTGCGCGGATCCGACGGCGCTGAAGGCCACGCCATGGAAACATTCTTTTGTGCCGAAGTTCTCGCCCCTAATGATGACCTTCTCGCCGGGCTTCGCTTCGTCCGGTTCGACCTTCAGGATCTTCGGGCGCTTGGTTCGGTCGCAGATGGGATCCTTTTCCACCTTTTGGGCGTCAAAGCCCTTGATAGACTCCATATCGAACAGGGAGAACCCGGACCCCTCGACATTAGCGCCTTCGCCCCGGGCGACGCCGGTGGGCACAGCGGCGAATCCCGTGATGAGCAGCAGTGCGAGAACCGGAGAGACGCGCTTCCACATACGAACCTCCTTGCTAGGATTGTTTTTTCGCGAGCGGCGTGTAGGTTTCGGACACGATTTTCTGACCCGCGTCGGACAGGGCGAACTCCCGGAACGCATCGACCACCGGGTTGGGTTCCTTCTTCGAGAGGAGCAGCACAGGCCGGCGAAGAGGATAGCGCCCATCTTTCACCGTCGGCATTTCTGGTTCAACTTTGTCGACGGGAAGCAACCGCACAGCGACGCCCGTTGTGACGGCTGCCAAAGCCTGTCCCAACGACACATAGGCCACGGCTGACAAGGGCGGGAGAGTGCCGACGACGGTCTTGATGACCTTGTCGTCGCGCCCGATCACTTTAGCCGAATTGTGGATCTTGCCCTCAATGCCCAATTGCGCTTCGAAGGCATCCCGGATGTTCTGGTTGCGGGGCCGGTCGATCACCAGAATTTTGGTTTCCGGTCCGCCCAGGTCGGACCACATCCTGACCTTGCCTGAAAAGATATCGGCAACCTGCTGTTTTGTCACTTCTTTGGTGAAATTGGAAAGATTGACGATGATGGCGATACCGTCCCAGGCAATTTGGGTAGCCGCGAGTTCCGGATCCTCGGTTCCGGTCACGGCGAGATGCGCGCGGCCCGATTTCACCAGTTCGACGGGTTTGGAATTCTCATCCCAAAGAATATCAACGAAGGCGCGCGGATGGACTTTTTCGAACGCTCTGACAAGGGCTTCGATGGTTTGCAGTTCCGGGCCGTTGCCGGCGATAACGAGGGAACCCGAGACCTCGTCGCCGCCGCTGGACGAAAGTGGCATCCCGACCAGGGTAAGCCCGCAAAGGACCGCGAGCAGGCTTCTCGCGCGCATGATCCCTCCTTTCTCAGCGTGTCTCATGGTTGACTGAAAAGAACGTTGGCTGTACTGGGGTGGTCATAAAAAGAGAAGGGGCGGAGGTGGCCGTCACAACCGAGGTCAGGCATTCTCCGAACCGCGGTCGGTTGTCGGAGACGGGTCCTGCTGCCCGATATACGTTCCTATAGGTGGAGGATCGGTTCGCTTGCCGAATATCGGCGGCAGCTTCGAAAACTTGTGCATTCGTTCATTAAGCATGCTGTATGCCTTCATCTCTGAATACGTCGGCTTATGGTCGCCGACGACTTTCGAGGCGAAGGAGGAGAGCAGACGGGTCGCCTTCTGGGCTTTGCAGTGTGGGCAAACGGTGTCTTCCGGTCTCGCGTGTACGGATTGGACGATCTCGAACCGTTCGCCGCAGCCCTCGCAGCGGTATTCATACATCGGCATGGGAATACTCCCGGTGAACGCGGGTGATCATTTCGGAGTGTCGGACCGAATCGCTTGCCGCGAAGTCGTACATTCGCCCCACCTCCGGGGCTTGACCGACCGCTCAAGTTTGCACTATTGTAACATAGTTCAAGGGCTGCAAGGAGAGATGTCGGCAAGGGAGGGAGGCGTACATGCCGGTGCTGATTCGTAAGTACAGGATGTCGAGTGGGCTGATGCAGGAAGAGCGCATCGATGACCCGGACCGCATCGAGCGCTATATGCGTATCTTCGACAAAGAAGATTTGAAAAAACTGGAATCCGGAGCCAAGGTGTTCATCGAAAAGGATGAGTGGCAACTTCTGCCGTAACTCCTCCCTCTTGTGCACGTCTTTCCGTTCCCTCGAAGCCTAAGTCGACGAACGCTGGCCCCCCGTGGTGACCGTGGGAATCGCGTTATTCCGCCGGTCAAGCCCATGCAGGGCGACGTGGATGGGTGGCTTAAGTGGGGAATTCGGCACCATGATCTACTGGGTTCATATCGCGCGCGGTATCGATCGGGCTACGTTGCATCGTGAACGCTGCTCGGAAGTGCCGTCGAATGTGACCAGCAGCGACTTCTGGGAAGGTGGATGGTTCGACTATCCCGATAAGCAGCGGGCGCTCCAGGCGATGGAGCAGGCGGGAACGACTGAACAGCGGAAGTGCCCGTTGTGCAAGCCGTAAGCTTGTTGTGTTGAGTTCTGAATTCTGAGTGGTCAAACTCGGAATTGAACACGCAGAACTCTCACGCTTAGAACTCAGTGCTCGCTTTCACGTATGCCCCGAGTGGCCCTCCTGCTGAGCACCATGATCTGGGGGGCGACTTTTCCGGCGGCCAAGGCTGTTCTCGATCAAGTTCCACCGCTCTCCTTTCTGTTCCTCCGCTTCCTACTGGGGACACTGGCGGTTGTCGGTGTGTTTGCGGTGCTCGGCAGACGGCTCCGGTTCGACCGGGACATGCTGTGCATCAGCATGATCGCCGCCGTATGGTTGTTTCTGGGCTATCTCCTTCAAACCATCGGCCTGCGCTACACGACGGCTTCTAATTCCGCCTTCATCACCGCGCTCTATGTGGTCTTTGTTCCGCTTTTTTTGCGCCGGCGTGGGTGGCGCGTGTGGCTTTCGGCCGCCTGGGCGACGATCGGCCTTTGGTTTCTCGTCCGACCGACCTTCACGGCCAATCAGGGCGACGTTCTGACAGTAGGCTGCGCCGCCGCCTTTGCGGCGCACATCGCTTGCGTGGAGCGGTTTACACGGGTCGGCGATTCGGCCTCGTTCTTCATGTGGCAATTGCTGTTTGTCACAGCGGCGATGTTGCCCGCGATGCTATGGGAGGCCCCGACGCTTGCTGTCCTGGCCCCGAGCGGGGTGTTGCTGGTAGGGTTGCTGGTGACAGGCCTGCTTGCGACAGGCGCCTTTGCGGTGCAAATCTGGGCGCAACGGTTTCTGCCGGCTCAACAGGTGGCGTTGTTGTTCGCTCTGGAACCTCTCTGTGCCGCGTGGTTGGCCTGGCATTTCTTGGATGAGCACCTGGATGCCGCAGGCTGGCTTGGGAGCGGGATGATTCTGGGAGCAGTCCTGCTCGGCAGCATGGATCCAAAGGTAGCCAAGGTGATTGAACCTCCGGGGGCAGCCATTCGCGAGGGGGTGAGGCAGAGAGAGAGTAAGATAGAGAGTAAGA
The DNA here is from genome assembly GCA_051293835.1 of Nitrospiraceae bacterium. Taxonomy (GTDB): domain Bacteria; phylum Nitrospirota; class Nitrospiria; order Nitrospirales; family Nitrospiraceae; genus DATLZU01. The sequence continues at coordinate 214,666 of JBPKMA010000006.1, forward strand.
GGAGATAAGCGGATTGCGATGGCACAGAAATTCGGCAACGGTCGCTGGGTCCGAGAGGGATATCTGGATAACCGGGTGGCAGGGTGTGTGGTCGGACGGATCACGTTTGCCGCGGTGGGAGCGGTTCCGTTCTATCTGGTCGGGAACTTCAAAGGCGAGATTTATGGCAAGGCTATCCGCTTCCAGAACAGTCGATTCGCGGATGAGGAATTGGCCGCGCAGGCGTTGGCGGACTTTGAGGTGCCCCAGGTCGGCGAAGTGGGTCTGATTTCGTTCGATCCCCATCCGCTGCTCCCACCCCATCCTTACATCGAATGGTTTTCGCTCCGGAGAAACCATTACCGCATCGAACTGGCTCAGGAAGATGCGTGGGTGCTAAGCGATCGGGAAGCCGTCGAGCTCGATGCCGACAGCCGCTCCATCCGTGAGGACTTGCGCGATCAGGTTCGTTCGACCAGTGATTGCGACGACTTCGAGTGGATCTAGCCGCGTTTGACACCCTTTCGCGTTGCCCTCTAGAATGCCGACCCATGAACGATCGTTTTCTCAAGGCCTGCCGTCGGCAGCCGGTCGATTGTACGCCTGTCTGGTTCATGCGCCAGGCCGGCCGCTACATGTCCGAATATCAAAAGGTGCGGGCTAAATACTCGATCCTCGACGTGTGCAAGACGCCGGAGCTAGCCGCCGAGGTGACGCTGCAGCCGATCGAGCGGTTCCCGCTGGACGCCGCCATCATTTTCGCCGACATCCTGTTGCCGCTGGAAGCTATGGGCATTCAGGTGGAATTTACGGAAGGAGAGGGGCCGGTCATTCGCAATCCGGTCAGAGACCGGGCGGATGTGGAACGGCTGCGGATGGTGGACGGGGACGAATTGGAGTACGTCGCCGAGGCAGTTCGCCACGCACGCCGCGCGCTGAACGGCCGGGTGCCGTTGATCGGGTTCGCTGGCGCTCCGTTCACGTTGGCCAGCTATGCCGTTGAAGGTGGGGGGTCGAGAAATTACGTGTTGACCAAGCAGTTGATGTATCGAGAGCCGGAGGCGTGGCACCGGCTGATGGACAAGCTGGCGCGCGTGGTGACTGGTTACCTTCGACGCCAGATCCGCGCCGGTGCGCAGGCCGTGCAACTGTTTGACAGTTGGGTCGGCTGTCTGTCGCCCAGCGATTATGCCGAATACGTCCTCCCGCATGTGCAACTGATCTTCGACGGGCTTAAACGCGAGGGTGTGCCGATGATCCACTTCGGCACCGGCACCGCGTCGCTCCTGCGTCTGATGCGGGAGGCGGGCGGCGACGTCATCGGCGTCGATTGGCGCGTCCCTCTGGATGAGGCCTGGGCGATGGTCGGATATGACGTGGCGGTACAAGGCAATCTGGACCCCGTCGCGTTGTTTGCGCCGCTGCACGAGATTGAGCGGCGGGTGGAGGACATTTTACGGCGTGCCGATGGACGGCCGGGACACATCTTCAATCTTGGCCATGGGATTCTGCCTAACACGCCGATAGAATCGGTGGAAGCGACGATCGCGATGGTGCACAAGCTCAGCCAGCGATGAATTTGAAGCGAAGGGCGAATAGCTCATAGCGAACGGCGAGTAGCGAACGGAGAAAGAGGTTGATTGCCGGGCCTCTGGTGCTGTTCGTTACTCGGGTAGGTGAGAAGTATGTCTGAACCGCAGAGGCCCATCGCCGTGCTGCTCATGGCCATGGGGGGACCGGATAACGTGGAGAACGTGGAGCCCTATCTCTGCGATGTGCGTGGCGGTCGGCCCGCGCCGCCGGATCTGGTAGAAGAGATCAAGGAGCGCTACCGGCTTACCGGCGGAAAGTCACCGGTCTTGGAGATCACGCGCGAGGTCGCGCGCAAGTTGGAACAGAAGCTGAACGGCTCCGGCGGCGAGCGGTACCGCGTCGCCGTCGGTCTGCGGCACTGGCGTCCCTCTATCAGGGAGGCGTACGAGGAGTTGATGGATGAGAGGCCGGAGCGGGTGATCGGGTTGTGCATGGCGCCGCAGTACTCTTCGCTGAGCGTCGGAGCCTATATCGGCAAGGTCGAAGAGGCACGGCGGGCGCTCCGCAGCATGTGTCCGGTCAGCTATGTCGAAAGCTGGCATCGACATCCTAGGCTCATCCAAGCCATCGCCGACAATATTCAGCTCAGCCTCCAGCAATTTCCTTCCGAGGTGCGCGCTCAAGTGCCGATCCTGTTCACGGCGCACAGCCTGCCAGAGCGGATTGTCGAGATGAAGGATCCCTACCCCGACGAAGTGAGGGGCACGATGGAGGCGGTCTGCGAACGGGTCCGGCCAGCGACCGCGCGCTTGGCATTCCAGAGTCGGGGGCGATCGGATGAAAAATGGCTGGGGCCGGACATCGCGATCATGCTGGATGAGTTGCATCGGGAAGGCCACAAGCATGTTCTCGTCGCTCCGATCGGGTTTGTCTCGGATCATCTGGAAGTGCTCTACGACATCGATATCGAACTCAAACGATCCGCGCAGGCCAAAGGCATGCGCTTGGAACGCATTCCGATGCTGAACGCATCCGTGGCGCTGATCGAGACTCTCGCCTCTGTGGTCCGGGCGCACGAAGCTGCGCCGGTCCGTTGATGCGGTCTCCGTGACCGGAACGCCCCGAACAGTCGTTGTAGTTGGCGGAGGGATCGCAGGACTTGCGACGGCTTTCGCCCTTCAGGAACAGGCGAGGGCGTCCGGTCTGTCGCTCGTCTGCACCGTCGCCGATGCGGATCGGATTTTGGGCGGAAAAATCCGGACGAATCGTGCGAGCGACCTCGTGATCGAGGCGGGCCCCGATTCTTTCCTCTCCCAAAAGCCATGGGGCGTCCGGTTATGCGAAAAACTTGGATTGGCCGATCAGCTCATCAACATGAACGAGACCGGCGCGAAGGCCTGCGTGTATTCGCGGGGGCGCCTGCGCGAGCTGCCCGAGGGCTTGGTCGTGATTGCCCCCGGCCAGATCGGATCGTTCGTCAGAAGCGGGTTGCTGAGCTGGAAGGGGCTTGCACGGATGGCGCTGGATGTGGTGCTGCCGCCCCGCCGTGCCACGGGTGACGAATCGCTGGCGGATTTCTTCCGCCGCCGTTTCGGGCGTGAAGCGTTTGAGCGGGTGTTTGAACCGCTCATGGCCGGCATTTATGCGGGCGATGCGGAGCAGATGAGCGTCCGCGCGACGTTCCCGCGGTTTCCCGAACTGGAACAAGAGTACGGGAGTCTCATTCGCGGGATGCTGGCTGCCCGCAAGACCGCTCAGATGGGATCGCCGGAGCCGAAGCGTCGCCGCACGATGTTTGTCGCGTTGCGGAACGGATTGGGTGATCTGGTCACGGCGCTGTCGAACCGCTTGCAGAAGGATGGGGTGAGCCTCCGGGTCGGCGCCCGGGCGGTTGCGCTGCAGGTCCGCTCCCGGGAAGTCGGCAAGTGGGTATATGACGTGCTGTTCGACGACGGAACCGTGCTGACAGCCGACGTCGTGGTCTTGGCCACGCCTGCCTATGTGTCGGCCGAATTGGTCAGGCCGCTCAGTCCGTCGGCGGCGGGACTATTGGAGAGGATCCCCTACGCCTCCACGGCGACGGTCTCCTTGGCCTACGACGCCGGCCAGTGCAAAGGTTGCGCGAAAGGGTTCGGATTCGTCGTGCCGCGCGTTGAAGGCCGCAACCTGATCGCTGTGACGTGGACGTCCCTGAAGTGGGCTCACCGTGCGCCGCCGGATATGCTGCTCGTCAGGTGTTATCTCGGTGGCGTCGGACGAGAAACGATTGTGCAGGCGGACGACGAAACGATCGTGCGGACGGTGTGCGAGGAACTGTTGGCCATCACTGGCCTCGCGGCGCCGCCGCGTTATGTCGAGGTGCATCGCTGGAACCGCGCCATGCCCCAGTATACGTTGGGGCATCTCGATCGATTAAAGGACATCGAGATGGCGCTGAGTCGATTTTCCGGCTTGTTCCTGACCGGGGCCGCTTATCGGGGGGTCGGCATTCCGGATTGCATCAAAGACGGATTCACCGTCGCGGGGACAGCCATCCATTACTTGACGGGGGGCAAATCCGGATTATTGGTATAGCGCGGTTTCTCCATGGATAACACGCTGACCATCCTGAATGTGAGCGGTCCCTACCGGGAACCGCACGAACCGGTCTTTTCTTATGACTATGCGATCCAGCGCCCGACCTGGGCCACCCCGTTCGGCGTCCGGGTGAAGATCTCGATCGCCGACGAACTGGACTATGTGAAGGGGAAATTGCTGGGGCAGGTCATGGGCAGTCCCGGACAACAACTGCTGCTCAATCAGGTGCTCACCCGCTGCATCGCCGATCAGAAATTGCGGATTGCCGATCAGGAAGGCATGTTGTCGGAGCGCCAGGACGTATTGATCGGCCCCTTCACCGGTCCGCTGAGCCATCTGTTTCCACGGTTGGAGGCCTGGCTCAACAATGAGCAGGGGGCGCTCAGAGCGGAAATCCGGCAGCGGGTCCGTCTGTAACGCAGTTCGCGCTTCGGAAGAGGCGATTCCGCATCGAGGATCAACCCACAGAATCTGTGGACAACCATGTGGATAACCGAGTTTCCGCGCGATGATCTGCAGCAACGGCGAGCCCGCGAGCATCCTGCCCAACTTTTAGGCATTGGGCTAATTGACGCTCGGCCTACAAGATCTTGTGGTTCAAATCTTTCAGCAGGGAAATTCACGAGGGTAGCGGGAAACGACAAAACACGCTGGGGATAGAATGCGCGTTAAGAGGTCGGATTTTCCGCTGGCAGTGGGCTTGTGCTCAGGGATCAGAAGATACGGCGGTAGTGCTTGGAATGGACTCCCGACTCATCCGCGAAGCCGAGCGAGGCGATGTCGGGCTGCCCGGTGTCGTGTAGATTGATGCGATAGTGGCCGCGGACCTGCTCCATCGCGTCTTCGAACGGGATCGCCCGTGGGTACAGCTCGCCGGGGGCATGGGCGCCTCGGGCGAGCACGCGCACCGCGTCGGGCTGCGCATATTTCGGGTCGGAAAAGATGTAAATGTCCGCCACGGCGTGATCGCCGAGTTGGTGGCCGGGCGTTGTCGGTGGCAACAGGTTTGACAGGGTGTTGGAGAGCCGTGCATCGCGGAACCGCTTCAACAAGCCGATGATCTGGCTAGTGGTTGCCTGTGCGGGAATCACGATGCTGATAGCGTTCACGTCCGGAATCGTGGCGTAAACTTTGAAGATGACCGGCGCAGCGTCGGCGTCGTCGGGAGTCGCGGTGGGCACCGGTTCGGGGTTCGCGGCCTGTTTGTGTGTGGAACTCGGGACAATGAGGGCGATAAACATCCACAATCCGAAGATCACGCCGAAGACGACGATAAGCGGATGCACGCCGGCGCGTTTTCCTTCCCGGTAGGAGTTCTCCTCGCGCTCCATAGGTCCTTGTGCGTTCTGATGCGGCGTCACGATCCGGCATCCGGTCGGACGGCCGTCTTCGCTTCGTGATGTTTGGCTTCCTCCCACAGCGCGTCCAGTTCGGCGAGTGACAGGTCCCCGAGCGGCCGGCCCCGGCGTATCGCCTCCGCCTCGATGTGCCGAAATCTCTCCGAAAACCGGTTCGTGGCTCGCCGCAGCGCGTCTTCCGGATTGACGTTAAGCAGACGGGCCAGGTTCACCAGCGCGAACAGGATGTCCCCGAACTCCATCGCCACGGCCTCAGACGGCGCGGACCCGGCACCCTCAGGCGAGGACGAAGCGTCGCCGGGGGGCGGAGAAGCCAGCTCGGCCCGCAGTTCACGGATCTCTTCTTCGATCTTGTCGAGCACCTGCTCGATCCCCTGCGTGGTGTGCGGCCAATCGAAGCCGAGACGCGAGGTTCTAGCCTGGACCTGGTAGGCCCGCAGCAGGGCCGGCAAGGTGATGGGTACGCCGTCGAGGACCGAGCGCGCCTCTCCGGATTGTTCGCGCTCGGCCCGCTTGATGTCTTCCCAGCGGCTCCACACTTGATCGACGCTGACCGCTGATTCGCCCTGATGGTTTTTGGCAAAGACGTGCGGATGGCGGCGGACGAGCTTGTCGGCCAGCGTCCGCATGACCTCCTCGATCGTAAAGGCGCCAGCTTCCGCCGCGATTTGGGCGTGAAACAGAACCTGCAATAGCAGGTCACCCAACTCCTCTTTAAGCTTGATCATGTCCTGCCGATCGATGGTTTCCAGGACCTCGTACGCTTCTTCCAGGAGATAGGGCTTCAACGACTCATGCGTTTGCTTGCGGTCCCAGGGGCAGCCGTCCGGCGCTCGGAGCGCGGCCATCAATTCCACGAGCTTGCTGAAACTGTACGACATGCGAAGGACCTAATCCGCCAGCGGAAGCGCGGCAATGCGGACCCCATTATACCGACTTCCGCTGCCGCTTCAATGCCCACCCGTGGCTTGCGCCCCAACTCAACGTGTGATAGCTTACGTCTCGTTTTCTCTGCCTGGATGACGGTGGCGACGATGAGTGGAGGGGAGGAGAGAGGTTTTGTCATCCGAGATCGCCGGGGAAGGGGAAGTTCGGAAGAATCCTCGTCCGCCAGTCAGGCCGATACCGCGTCGGAGGTCCGTTCAACGGGCGCTTCCGCGCCGGCTGCGGGACAATCGGCCGGGTCGAATGTTCCCGTCACGTTTTCGTCCTTCGTTATCTCCCTCGGTACGTCCGCCTTTATGCTGATGGGCGAACAGGTGGATCCTCAGCAGCAAAAGATTCCGGTCAACCTTCCGCAAGCCAAAGAGATCATTGATCTCCTATCCGTTCTGGAAGTTAAAACAAAGGGCAACCTGACTGCGGAGGAGCAGGGGGTGCTGAGCGAGATGCTCTACGCTCTGCGTATGAAGTACGTCGAGTTGGCGACGGGCAAACACGCGATCCACACGCCGTAAACGCCAAGGTACCCCTGGTTGCCGGTTCCTTCCGCCGGGTTTTTGTCCTTTGTCATCGTCGTGCCCGACGCTGTTCCTGTACTGTCGCGGTTTGGCGAAGAGCTTTTGAGACGATCCTGTGAATTCACTATCGTGACGTGGCTGTGTGCAGGGGCCGTTCCGAGGGTCAGATGTCGGAACCGTTCGAAGTCGGCAAGTCCGAAACGCCGGTTGCGGCGCTGACGCGTTCCGGCGATCAGCCGGGCGATACCTCGCCGTCGGTGAGCGACGCAAAGGCGGCCATTCGTCCAATCGGCCAGGAGTCAGCAACTTCTACCGAGTCGGATCGCCGCATAAGGCACTTGCGGCCGGTGTGGATTGTCTTGATTCTTCTCATTCCCTGCCTGGTCCTTACGGTCTACTACTCCCAGTACGTGCCAGGGACCGCCGACTCCGGTTCGTTCCTCCCTAGCACCGGGTACGCCTTCGTGCTGTTGTTGATCAATCTTGATCTGATCGGTCTGGTTGTGCTGGTTCTGTTGCTCTCGCGCAACCTGATCAAAGCCTATTTCGAACGACGGCACCGGCTGGCAGGATCGGGCTTCCGCGCCAAACTGGTCGCGGCGTTCATCGGCTTTTCGCTGATCCCGACCGTGCTCTTAGCGTTTGTGGCAAGCGGGTTGGTGAACAAGGCGGTGGATGTGTGGTTCAGCGATCAGATCGAGCGCGTGATGAAGGATTCTTACGAAGTAGCCAGAATGCATCACGCGGGCCACATCGCCTTGGCGGTGAACAGCGCACGGGCCATCAGCCACGAAATTTACCGGGAAGACCTGCTAACGCATGAGCAGCGCGATCTGCTGGTGGCGACGATGGCGCGCAAGCGGGTGGAATACAACGTCGCTGGCGTCGAGGTCTTCTCCGCCAAGATGGAGACCCTCACCAAGGCCCTCAGCCCGGATGTGCCCGCGATGGTGCTGGATCTGCCGATCGGCCAACTGGTCCTGCAGGTGTTGAACGAAAAACAGGAGCTCACGTCCGTGCAGGAAGCGCAGAACGGGCGGCTGATCCGCGCGGGGGTGCCCATCGCCTCGAACGCCCGACGCGGCGAGATCGACGGCGTGGTCGTGGTGGACGTCTACGTGCCGGAATCGCTGTTGGCTAAGATGGAAGGCATCGGCCGACAGTACGCCGAGTACAAACAGCTCAAGGCGATGAAAAATCCCATCAAGGCGGGCGCGTACCTCTTCGTCGCCGTCATCACGGTGCTGATTCTGTTCAGTGCAACCTGGTTCGGCTTCTACGTCGCGCGTGGCATTACGGTGCCGATCCAGCGGTTGGCTGAAGCGACCGAGGCCATCGCGCAGGGGGACTTGAACGTGAACATCCAGGTCAAGGCCGCCGATGAAATCGGAACCTTGGTGGATTCGTTCAACCGGATGACAGAGGATCTGCGGTTTAGCAAATCGAAACTCGAAGAGGCCAACATCTCGCTCCGCCAGTCGAACCTTGAGCTCGATCGCCGGCGTGCCTACATCGAGACCGTGGTGGATACGATCGCGGCCGGCCTGCTGTCGATCGACCGCCACGGGACTATCACGACTTTCAATCCGTCGGCCGAGCGCATTCTCGGCCTGTGGGGAGATCGGTTCCGCGGCCGGCCGGCCAATGAAGCCTTCAAGGAATTCGGGCTGGACCTGTTTCAAACGGTCTACGACCGAATGCTGGCCGATCAACGGGACAACCTGGCAATCGAGGGACAGGTAGAGGTGCAGGGCAAATTTCTCACCATCGGACTGAGTTGCTCACGGATGCGGGACGAGGCCAACAAGGATCTGGGCTTCGTGTTGGTGTTCGAGGACCTGACCGAATTGATCAAGGCCCAAAAGGCGGCAGCCTGGCAGGAAGTCGCGCAACGGGTTGCCCACGAAATCAAGAATCCGCTGACGCCGATCCAACTGTCGGCCCAGCGGCTGCGGAAAAAATTCTTCGACAAGGCGCCGGACTTCGACCGAATCTTCGACGAGTCCACCCAAGTGATCATCAATGAGGTCGCTAGTCTCAAGCAGATGGTGGACGAATTTTCCAAGTTTGCCCGGATGCCGGCGCCGCGCCTGGCGCCGGGTTCTCTCCATGACGTGATCAGAGAAGTGGTCACCCTCTATCAGGGAGCCCATCGCGACGTGGAATTCGTGCTGAGCCTAGACGGCGATCTTCCGACACTTAATTTCGATTACGAGCAGATTAAGCGGGTGTTTGTGAACCTGTTCGATAACGCTGTGCAGGCCATGAATCAGAAGGGCCGGCTCTGGGTCTCGACGCGCTACGATATCAAGCGGCGCCGGGCGATCGTGAGTGTGGCCGACGAGGGCGTGGGAATCGCGCCCGAGGATCAGGACAAATTGTTTGTGCCGTACTTTTCTCGCAAAAAAACCGGAACAGGGTTAGGCCTGGCCATCGTGCGCCGCATCATCACGGATCACGAAGGGCAGATTCAGGCGAGCCACAACCACCCGAAAGGGGCGGTGTTTACGTTCGAATTGCCGGTGTAGAAACCGTGACATGCGGCGTAGAATGGACGGGCGATAGGCCAATCGGCCGAAAAGGGCCCGCCGTTCTCGTTCGCGACGTGTCGCGGGTCACGCGTGACGTGTAATGAGGGGGGAATGTCGGCGACGATTCTGATCGTGGATGACGAAGTCTCCATCCTGAATTCGCTGAGCAGCATCCTGGAAGACGAAGGCTACGACGTGGTCGTGGCGAAGAGCGGCCCCGAGGCGCTCAAGATCTTCGCTTCGGATCCGCCGGATCTCGTGCTGCTAGATATTTGGATGCCCGAGATGGACGGCCTGGAAACCTTGCGCCGGATCCGCGAGTTGGCGCCCCAGGCGATGGTCATGATGATGTCCGGACACGGGTCTATCGAGACCGCGGTCAAGGCGATCAAGCTGGGCGCCTATGATTACATCGAGAAGCCGCTGTCGCTGGAGAACGTGACGCTTCGCGTCAGGCACGCATTGGATCAGCACCGGCTTGAACAAGAAAACCTCAATCTGCGAATCAAAGTCGAGAAGCGGTTTGAGCTGGTCGGCACGTCGCCGGCCATGCAGCGGCTTCGCCAATTGATCGCGACCGCGGGGCCGACCAACAGCCGTGTCTTGATTTCCGGTGAAAACGGGACGGGGAAGGAGTTGGTGGCCCGCGCCATCCATCAACAGAGCCCGCGCGCGGATCGGCCCTTCGTCGCTGTGAATTGCGCGGCGATTCCTGAAACGTTGATCGAAAGCGAGTTGTTCGGCCATGAAAAGGGGGCGTTCAGCGGAGCCATTTCGATGAAACGCGGGCAGTTCGAACAGGCCGACGGCGGCACCTTGTTCCTCGACGAGATCGGCGACATGAGTCTCAGCACGCAGGCGAAAGTGCTGCGCGTACTGCAAGAACAGCAGTTCACCCGTGTGGGCGGGACGCGTGTGCTGAAGGTCGATGTGCGGGTCTTGGCCGCATCCAACAAGGATCTGCCCAAAGAAATCGAAAAGGGAACGTTCCGGGAGGACCTGTTCTACCGGCTGAACGTCGTGCCCATCGAGGTGCCGCCGCTCCGCGAACGCCGGGAAGATATTCCGTTGCTGGTGCGGCATTTCATGCACCTGAATGCGGAGGAACAGGGGCTCAAAGCGAAGCAGGTCTCGCCCGAGGCGATGGACCTGCTCATGCAATACGAATGGCCCGGCAATATCCGGGAGCTCCGCAATTTGATCGAGCGCCTGCTGATCATGGTGCCCGGCCACGTGATCGAGGCGTCACACGTCGCGATGTCCCTGCACCCCCGCCCCGCTGCCGCGACTTTAGCGGCCGCTCCTGCCGCGTCGTTGCTCACCAAACAGTATGATTCACTTCGCGACGCGCGGAATGCGTTCGAGAAAGAGTACATCACCCGGAAATTGCGCGAGCACAATTGGAACATCTCGCGAACTGCCGACGACCTCAAAATCGAACGCAGCCACCTGCATCGAAAGATTAAGCTGCTCGAAGTGGAGATGCGGCCGGAGGGATAGGGGGGTGGCTCGCAGGTTCCGTCGCTGTTGGACGCTCCCCTGCCTCACTACTCGACGGCGCGCGCAAACGTGACGCGGGCTGCCTGCCTGATGTGGTGTGTATCGCAGCGCGCATGCTCAACGCCAGCGAGTCAGCAATGAAACCATGAGTGGCGAATCGGTGACCGTGACCATTGAAAAATTGGTGCAAGGCGGGAAGGGACTGGCGCGGCACGATGGACAGGTCTTGTTCGTACGCGGGGCGATTCCAACGGAGATCGTGGCGGTCACCGAAGGGGCGTTGAGGAGAGGCTATCGGGAGGCAGTGATCAACGAGGTCCTGCGGGCGTCGCCGGATCGAGTCGCGCCGCCGTGCCCGGTCTATGACACGTGCGGAGGGTGCCAGCTACAGCATATCCAGTATGAAGCACAACTCAAGCTCAAGCGCGACATGCTGGCTGAGACCTTGGCACGGGTAGGCAAGGTGAAGGTCGAGGACATCGCGCCGGTCGTGCCTTCGCCGAACGTGTACGGGTACCGCAGTTCGGTTCGCTTCACCGTGTTTCGTCAGCGAAGCGGGTTTGCGCTCGGCTTCCACCAGGAAGGCTCGCATAAGCCGGTTGAGGCGTCTTGTTGCCTGCTGGTGCCGGATCCGGTCCGTCGCCTTGTCGCTCAGGTGAGCGAGGGGTTGGCCGCTCAGCGGAGTTTGCCAGTGCGGCTGGAGACGCTGGAGGTCAAATATTCGGTCGCATTCGGTTCGGTCCTGCTGGTCTGGCATGCCGGCTCGGCAACGCGGGAACAGGCTCGCGAACTCTGGGATCTGTGGGGAGACAGCCTGAACGTGGTTGGCCAGGTCGTCGTCAGCCGGAATGGAACGCGATGGATGACTGGTCAGGATTGGATCGCCGATCGACTCGGCGGTCTGATGTTCCGGATCGGCGATCAGTCGTTTATGCAGGCCAACTGGACGCTGAACGAGGTGCTTGCGCGGACGGTCGTTGAATGGGCGGCGCCGTCGCCGGGACTGCGTGTGCTCGAACTGTTTGCCGGAATCGGCACGTTCGGGTTGTCGATCGCGAGGCATGGCGCTCTGGTGACGCTGGTGGAAGGGAACCACCGGACGATGGCCGATGCGCGACGTGCGGCGAAAATCAACCACGTCGGCCGGTGCCGGTTCCGGGCTGAGTCGGCGGAAACGTTTTTGGAGACGGTGCATTTCGCCGAGTATGACGTGGCGCTGGTCGATCCGCCGCGCACCGGATTAAGCGAAACCTGCGTGCAAGGACTGGTGCGTCTCGGCGTCGACCGGCTGCTGTATCTCTCCTGTGATCCGCCCACTCTGGCCCGCGACCTGGCCCGCCTCTGCACCGGCGGCTATCGGATTGTCCGGGTCCAGCCCTTCGACATGTTTCCCCAGACCGCCCATCTGGAAACGTTGGTGGAGTTGGTACGCGTGACGCATCCGAGCGCAACCGTCGTTGTCACCGGGGAAGCGGCGGAATAAAGGAGCCGGTTGCGAACGGCGAGTGAAGGTCGGTGCACGGCGGTTCTCGTGCGTTGACCGCCTCGGTGCCCCTCCGCTAAGATGCCCTTCCTCATGACGACTTACCGCCAAGCCGGAGTGGATATCGAAGCTGGCAACGAGTTCGTGCGCCGGATCACGCCACTTGTGCGTTCCACCTTTCGGCCGGAAGTGCTAACCGATCTGGGCGGGTTCGGGGGGCTGTTCCGCTTTCAGTCTGAGAGATATACCGACCCAGTGTTGGTTTCAGGGACTGATGGTGTTGGGACCAAGCTCAAGATCGCGTTTTTGATGGACCGCCACGATACGGTTGGCATCGATCTGGTCGCCATGTGCGTGAACGACGTTGCGGTCAGCGGCGCCGAGCCGCTCTTTTTTCTCGATTACCTGGCGACCGGAAAACTCTGCGTGGCAAAGGCCGAGGCGATCGTGCGCGGCATCGTCGAGGGTTGCCGGCAGGCGGGTTGTGCATTGATCGGCGGGGAGACCGCCGAAATGCCGTCCTTCTACGCCGAAGGGGAGTACGATTTGGCTGGCTTTGCGGTCGGGGTGGTCGATCGACCGAAATTGATCGACGGAAGAAACATCGTTCCCGGTGACGTGCTGGTCGGGTTGGCGTCCACGGGGCTGCACAGCAATGGGTATGCATTGGTGCGGCGTGTATTGCTGGAAGAATGCGGGTTGAAGGTGAACAGCCGTTTACCTGAATTGACGCAACCGCTCGGCGAGGTGCTGCTGACGCCGACGCGCATCTATGCGAGACAGCTCCTGACGCTCGCGCGTGAGTTTCCCATCAAGGGCATGGCGCACATCACTGGGGGCGGAATCACCGAGAACCTGCCGCGGGTGTTGCCCAAAGGATGCCGAGCGAGAATCCGGCGTGGGGATTGGCCGGTGCCGGCGATTTTTGGAGCGATTCAGGAGCGCGGGCGCATCGATCGGGACGAGATGTATCGCGTGTTCAACATGGGGATTGGAATGGTGCTGATCCTGCCGCAAGCGGCCGCCGAAGGAGTGATCACCCGTGCTGCGCAACTGGGAGATCCCGCGTACCAGATCGGTGAGATCCTGGCTGCCGAGTCGGATGTGCCGCGGGTTGAATATGTCGGGTAAGCGCACGACGCCGCTTCGCCTCGGGGTCTTGGCCTCCGGACGGGGATCGAATCTGCAAGCGATCATCGACGCCATCGAAGCCGGGTCGCTGGCGGCTCAGATCGCGGTGGTGGTCAGCAACAAGCAGGACGCCCAGGCGCTCGAACGGGCGAGCAAGCACGGGGTGCCCGCTGTATTTCTCGATCCCAAACCCTGTGCCGGCCGGCCGGACAGCCGAGAGGCTTACGACCGTGCCATCCTGGCGGTGCTGCAAAAATACGACGTGGAATTGGTGCTCCTCGCGGGGTATATGAAAATCGTCACTCCCGTCCTGATCAATGCGTATCAGAACCGCATGATGAACATCCATCCGTCGCTGCTGCCGGCCTTTCCAGGCTTGGACGCGCAAAAGCAAGCCTTGGAGTGGGGAGTCAAGCTCGCCGGCTGCACGGTTCATTTCGTCACTGAAGGGGTGGATGAGGGACCCATCATCATCCAGGCCGCAGTGCCGGTGCTGGAAGGGGATACGCCTGAAACCCTGGCCGCGCGGATCTTGGAGCAGGAGCACCAGATTTATCCCCGAGCAGTCCAGCTCTATGCCGAAGGCCGTCTGCACGTGGAAGGACGTTGTGTCCGTGTGGCCGATGCCGCATCGGATGCGGCGAGGGCGATACGGAATCCCGCGTAGTATGGCGACTCTGGATGAGATTCGCGAGGAACAGATTCGGATGCTGCGGCTCCGCCTGCGCGTGGATCTCACGTGTTACCGATTGCGTGTTGCGCGGCTGAGCCGGGAGGAAGCAGCGGCGTTGATTGAGCGCACGAAACAGGAGATTCTCGATCTTTTTCCAGGGAAAGAGCAGGTGTTCGAATTGGTGTTGCGGCCCCGATTCGAACGCATCCTGCAGGAACGAGCTTGGGCGGAGTGGGGTGTCGCCGACTCGCTCAATTAGCGCGAAGTTTTGGTAGAGTCGCCGGCAGCGGTTGTGTATAATCTCGGCGATTTCAAGCCGCGGGCGCCGTTCTTCCTCCTCGTCTCCCCCGCAGCCAAGCAGGCTGGGCGATTCCGTGCTGGCGGCACGTGCGGTCAAGAACTCGGCGCTCGCTTTCTTTGTTAGCGAACAGCTTACAGCGAGCAGCTAACAGCACAAAGTTCGGCTCTTCGCTGACCACCAAAGGTGGGGGGCTAGCTCAGTTGGGAGAGCACGACGTTCGCAACGTCGGGGTCGCGGGTTCGACTCCCGTGCCCTCCACCAAACCAACCTGTGGTTGAGCCAGCGGCTCGTGTGCGGTTGATTGAATGGGACACCACCGGATAAAACCTTTCAGGATCTGTTCCTTCTCACGGCGCACGTCCTGCATTCCCGAGGTGAATCCACGACGGGGAGTTTCGACGAGAGGCCCTCAAACCGAGCTTACCTCGTGCCGGTTGTTTCCCTGCGGTCCATCGTAACGTATTTGAAACCGCAGACCGGAGGCTGCGAAGGGGCGGGCCACGTTACTTATCTTCGATACACCACTTCGACACGGTCAAGAAATGCCAGTAGGGCGTCAGCGTGCCGGCTAATCTCTCCCGCATCACGGTGCGCCGACGCGCGTTCGAGTGCCATTCCGATTTCGCTGATGGTGTGGAAGCCGTAGCCTCCGCCGTCTCCTCGCATCCGGTGGCCTAAAAGCCGGATCTCTTCAAAATCTTCCCGTTGGAGGGCGGATTGAATGGCGGCGAGGTCCTTGCGCCGGTTTTCCAGAAACTGCGGGATCAGGGGTTCCAGATCAGGATCCAGCCGGACCACGATTTTCTCGCGAGGAGGCGTGTGGGGGCCGCTCATGTTGCGTTGCGTCCTTTGTACGTCGCCAGCATGTTGAGCAGCGTCACTTTTTTGATCGGCTTGGTCATGTGTGCGGTGCAGCCCGCCTCGAAGATTTTCGCCACTTCCTCTTTGAGCGCCAACGCCGTGAGTGCGACGATCGGCGTCCCGGGAAGGCACTGATCCCGTTCCCACTGGCGGATCGCGCGGGTGGCGGCGTAACCGTCCATTACGGGCATCTGCATGTCCATCAACACCAGGTCGTAGCGACCCGCCTTGAATAGATCCACTCCGATTTGCCCGTTCTCCGCTACATCCAGCGTGTGTGGGGTGGACTTCAAGTAGGATTGAATCAGAAGCTGGTTGTCAGGCGAATCTTCGACGAGCAGGATGCGCAGCGAGTCGGCCGGGCTTACAGGTGCGGCGGAAGGTGGGTCGGGAGGCGCGGGCGACAGACCTTTAGTGCGGCCGAGCGCGATGCTGATGGTTTGCAGCAGGTCCGACCGTCGGATCGGTTTCACCAAATAGCCGCCGAGTTCCAGTTGGTACGTGCGTGCGATATCATCGGCCCACTGATCGGAGGCCAACATGATGGTCGTCAAGCCTTGGAGCGGTGGCATGGTTTTGACTCGTTCGACGACCTCGAATCCGTCCATGTCGGGCATCCGGCAGTCCAGCAACAGGAGCTGGTACGGCCTGCCGGCGTCCGCGGCCCGCTGAAGTTCGGTCAAGGCCTGCTGCCCGTTCCCAGCTTCCGTCACGACGGCGCCCCACGCCGTCAGGGTTTCGCGCAGGATCAGCAGATTGGTTGGATGGTCGTCGACCACCAGCGTTCGGAGACCGGCCAGATCGTGGGTGAGGGGCGGTTTGGGGCTTGGCGGCTGCGGTGGGATGGAGAGCCGGACCACGCAATGGAACGTGCTGCCTTGGCCCTCGGTGCTCTCGGCCCAGATTTTCCCGCCCATCCGCTCGGCCAAATGCCTGGAGATGGAAAGGCCCAATCCGGTCCCCCCGTACTTGCGCGCGGTGGATGCATGGGCTTGGGTAAAACTTTCAAAGATGGCCTCGAGTTTGTCCTTCGGGATGCCGATGCCGGTGTCGGTGACGGAGAAACGAATGGTACCGGGTTGGTTGCTGTCCGGGTCGTTGAGAACACGGACGACGACGGAGCCACGATCCGTAAACTTGATGGCGTTGCCGATCAGGTTGACCAGGATCTGATGCAGACGATTCGGATCGCCGAGCAGGCGAGTGGGTACGTCGGAGGCGATGTGGCAGGCGAGTTCCAACCCTTTCTCGTTGGCGCGCATTGCCAGAATCTCGATGGCTTTATCGATCAGCTCGACGAGGTCGAATTCAATCGTCTCCAGTTCAAGATGCCCAGCCTCGATCTTCGAGAGATCCAGGATGTCGTTGATGAGCGACAGGAGATTGCTGCCGGCCCGCCTGAAAATGCGGACGAATTTTCGTTGGTTCGGGCTCAACTCCGTTTCCCACAGCAAATCGGCCATGCCGATGATGGCGTTCATCGGGGTCCTGATCTCATGGCTCATACTGGCTAAAAACTCGCTCTTGGCCCGATTTGCCGCCTCGGCGGTCTCCTTAGCGATTCGCAAGGCCTGTTCCGCTTCTCGCCGTTCGCTCGTCTCCATGGCGAGGGTGATGATAGTCGCCAGGGAACTGGCGAACTGTTCTTCTTCCGCAGTCCACTGGCGGGGTCCGCCAACATGTTCATAGCACAGCACTCCCACGACCCGCCCCTTTCGGCGGATCGGCGCATCCAGCATGGCGCCGATGCCAAGCGGTTGCAGGTAGGATTGGGAGAACTCCTGGGTTCTGGGGGCCCGGTGCGCGTCGTGGGCAGCGAGGGCGCGATCTTCGCGGTCCAATGCCGAAAAATATGCCGGGTACTCGCGGGCTGATAGGGTTGTGCCGGAGGAGTGGCGATCGCGGGACTGCTCGTAGAGATCGCATAGCCGGATGATCGAGCGGTCCTCGTTGTACAGCCAGATGCTGGACCGCTCGACTTCCAATGCCCGGCATCCGATCTTGGTCACCGCCTGAAAGGCCTGTGCGAGGTCTCCGCCGCTGACGGCCTCGCTCTTGGTCAATTCAAGGAGTGCATGTTGATATCGCTGCAAGCTGCTCGCCCGTCGTTGTTCGATCAGTTCGGATCGTTTGCGCTCTGAGATGTCGCGGGCGATCTCGACGTAACAGACCGGCGAGCCGGCGGGGTTCCGGATGGCGAACAGCGATACCTCGAAGGTCTTCTCGGTTCCGTCTTTCGTGCGTCCGCTGACTTCGCCGCGGTAACCTCCCGCGGTCTCCAATCGCTGCAGGATCGCGGCAAAAGTGTCCAGACCTAGGACAGCCGCGGGGGTCTTGCCGACCAATTCGCTGTCGGCGTAGCCGGTCAATGCGGCATGCGCAGCGTTCTGGTACGAAAAGCGCCCTTGCAAGTCGAGAATCGCGATCGCATCTTCCGTGTGCGTGATGATTTCCCGGTAGAGATGCAGATTCTCCTCGCTCCGCATCCGCTCGATTTCCGCCGCGGCCCGGGAAGCCAAGACCTTCAGGATGGGGGTGATGCGGTGTTCGCCGTTGAGGGGTTTGTCGTCCATGATGCAGAGGTGCCCGATCGTATGGCCGGACCGGTCAACCATTGCGATTCCTAGATAGCTGACCACTCCAAGATCAGCCAGGAACTTGTTGTTGGGAAACAACTCTTGCACCGAATGTCGATAATAGGCCTTGCCATGTTTGATCACATTCTCGCAGGGAGTTCCGGTCGTAGCGTATTCCTCGGGTAAGTCCGGCTTGTTTCCTGTCCAGCAAGCCAGCGTACGCATGCATGATGAGTCGCTGCCCACCAGTTCCGTCACGAACACGTATTTCACGCCGAGCGCGCGCGCGAGATGCCGGACGAGCGCGGCCAAAAACTCGCTCCCTGTCACGGAAGCGGTTCCTTCCGCCACTGCTCGTTGCACGCGCGCTTCCCATTCTTTCTCGGAGGCGCTCGGTCCGTTCTCCTTTCGCGCTCGTTTGCGACGTTCCCGGTCTGGTGTCGCACCGGACCGATTCGGCTCCGGCGGGCGTGCCCGGACGAGCGAGGCGAATTTGGCCGATATCCTGCGCAAGGCTTCTTCGGCTCGCTTGCGGGCGGCCCGTTCGAGCCGCAACGCTTCTCTGAGACGATCGGAGCGCGTCGCGCGTGTCACGAGTCGTTTAGAGCGGGCGGAGATGCCTTTTCTGGCCATCGTTCCGATTTCGGGGTTCTCGTTCCTATTAGCCAAGTGATGTCTTCCCACGGCTCGTTCCGGCTTAAGCGTGTTTCCCTGGGACCTCGCTCAGGGGGCAACTGCACCGCGCGGGATCAAAGCCGCGCCAGCCGCCGGAAAGAGGCGAGAGGGGCATCGCCACAGTGGGAGGTGAGAAGCGGGAGGAAGTCGCGATCGGCACAAATCTGATGGCTCCGGTTTCTGTAGGATTAGTCTTTGTGCGAGTCCTCGACCAGCGAGAAAAGGCTTGCCTGTTTGGTACGATTCCGGCCTTCCTGCTTGGCCTGATACAACGCTTGGTCGGCCGCTCTGATCAGGTCGGTCGGCGATGCCGCGCGGGTGGGGATCGCACTCGCGACGCCCAGACTGATGGTGATCTGCTCTCCTGTCGAATGAGAAATCCCTGCCGTTTCCACCTTCCGCCGCAGCGTTTCAGCCACCTGGGCCGCTCCATCCGCATTGGTACCCGGGAGCACAACGACGAATTCGTCTCCGCCGTAACGGGCGACCAGGTCGCCCGGCCGGTTGACCGCGCTGGAGATGATGCTGGCAACCTGCTTCAAGCACTCATCTCCCGCCTGGTGGCCGTTGCGGTCGTTGTAATATTTGAATTGATCGATATCGAGCATGATCAGGGAGAGCGGGGTCGCGTCGCGGACAGCGCGACGCCATTCCTGATCCAAAAAATCGTCGAACTGGCGTCGGTTGGTAATGCCGGTGAGGCCGTCCAGGCAGGAAAGGCGCAGCAGCATCTGGTTGGCCTCCTGGAGTTGGCGCATCACTTCGAGCAATTCCTGTTCCCGGGCGCGGCGGCGGTCGATCTCGTGGACCAGCCGCAGTACTGAACGAACGCGCGTGAGGAGTTCGACCTTGTTGATCGGCTTGCCGATGTAATCCATTGCGCCGGCTGCGAACGCCAACTGGAGGTCGACCGGATCGGTCTTGACCGTCACCATGATGATGGGAATGTCGCGCAGCCGTTCGACGGCCTTGATTTGGCGGCATGCCTCGATCCCATTCATCCGCGGCATCATGATATCCATCAGAATGAGATCGACGCGGGCGAGGGTCTGCCTCCCCCCGTCCAAGCCGAGGTGGCGGAAGGCCTCGGCGGCCGAATCGGCTACGACGATGTCTTCATAACCGGCTGCGCTCAGGATCGACTGCAAGAGAAGACGGTCGTCCTGGGAATCGTCAACGATTAAAATGCCCATCGAGGCGCCCAGTTTCGCGAGGTCGGCTTACGTAGATACGTCCACCGAGCCGGATGGTAGCAGTTAGTGCTCATAAACACCAGGATAAAGCTTCTTGATGCAGGGTGCGCAGAGCCCGTGACTAAACTCCGCTTCCGAATGTTCCTGCAGGTACTCTTCCAATTGCTGCCATGCCCCGAGGTCGTTCCGGATTTTCTTGCATGATGCGCAGATCGGGATCAGGCCGCGCAGAGTTTTCACCTCCCGAAGTGCTCGTTGCAACTCTTCATTGCTAGCGCGGAGTTCCTGTTCCTTGGCCTTCCGGCAGTCCATCTCGCGCTTCAGGGCGAGCGCCGATGAGACCCTGGCCTGCAGCTCGACGCGGTTAACCGGTTTGTTGATGTAATCGGTCGCGCCCGCATCGAAGGCCTCTTTGAGGTTCGACGGATCGTTCTTGGCGGTCACCATGATAATCGGGATATCCCGCAGGTGCGGGCGGGATTTGATCAGACGGCAGGCGGCTACGCCGTCAATCTCCGGCATGAGATAATCCATCAGAATCAGATCGATGGCTGGAGATTGCGGCTCGGACAATCTCGCCAGCGCCGCTGCAGCCGATTCGGCCGTCACCACGTCGAGATAGCCGGCCTGGTGGAGGAGGGTCTGAAGCAACAGACGTTGGTCCTGGGAATCATCCACGATCAGAATGCTCATGCGTACACGGTTCTCTGAACGTGACCGGGAAATCCGAACACGCCGGTGGAACGGCGCTGGGCACGGTGAACGGCGCACGGGGCGTTCGGGGCTCCGAATCGCCCGAACTCGATCGAGTTTCAGAACAGTATAGCAGGGCTAGCGAAGTCTCGACCGGACCAGGTCGCTGATCAATTTTCCATCGACGGCTTGGCCGGCCAAGCGAGCCATAACGGTTTTCATGACAATCCCCATGTCTTTCAGCGAGGTCGCGCCTGTTTCTTGAATGACGGCATCGATGATCTGGGTGACCTCCTCCGCGGTCAATGCGTGTGGCAGATAACTTTGGATGATCACGATTTCCTTGAGTTCCTTGTCGGCCAAGTCTTCCCGCCCGGCCTTGCCGTAGGGTTCGACGGCGTCTTTGCGTTGCTTGACCAAAGAGGTCATGATGCGGGTCATCTCCGCGTCATCCAGATGTTTCTTGAGTTCCAGTTCCTTGTTCATGGCTGCTGCCTTGATCATGCGGATGACGTCCATACGGAGCTGAACCTTGGCTTTCATGGCCTGTTTCAGGTCTTCGCCGAGACGATCGTGGAGCGTTATGGGGCTCCTGTTGACTTGTTGATTGTCGACTGCGGAAATTGCCGGTGTGGTCGACAAGAACAGAATAGCCCGATGTTCCGATTCCGTCAATCGATCTGCCGCTTTGGTCATTGGTTCTACGCTCGGAGACGCCTGGCGCGGGTTTTGCGCGTAGCTCCGGAGCGCGTCGTGCCAGGCGCAATGGTTTTCCGTTCGGAAGGGGAGTAAGATGTATGTGCGTCGCCCTCCCTTGCGGTCGTGGCGAGCTGGGAAGGTTGATCCACGAAAGGGCGCACGCCGTGGTTCGGTCACCCATACTGACGGGCTTGTTCCCGGCAATGATCCTGCCTGCGCTCATCGGATGCTACTTGCCTACGCCGCCGGCTGCTCCGGTTTCCGCCACCGCCAGGGGCTTGCCTCCTTTGTTTACTGTCCCGCCCGACGTGCAGCGACTGGCTGTCTTGTATCCGAAGACGTCCGATCGTGAGTTGATGGATGCCTACATACGCCTGGAGGGCGCGGCGTTTCAGCTCAAAGCGCAACGTCCGTCTCTCAGGATCATCGAACGGTTCCACCTCGCCACGGTGCTTGACGAGCAACGGTTCCAATTAGGGGGAGCGGTGTCCGAAGAGTCAGCCATCCGGCTTGGCCGGTTGCTGGGCGTGGACAGTGTGCTGATTTATCGCATCGAGGGCCCCACGCTGAGAGAGCGGCTTTGGGCCAGACATCATGAGGATCTGCCCCCGTACACGGTGACCAGCAAGATCATCCGGGTTGAGAGCGCCGAAGTCGTGTTTCACAACGTCGTGACAGCGCGGGTGGAGCAGTCGGATGGTTGGAGTGTAGCGTCGGCCGATTCACAGGATTTCCAGCGATTGGGTCGAGCCGCGTTAGAGCGGGGCATAGCTGAAACAGTGGCGAATCTTCGGCTGGCGTTTCAGTAGGCGGCTCGGTCGGATCATTCCACTGCGCACAATAAACTAAGGAGGATCACTTATGAAGGAAGGCGCGCAAGGGTGGGCGCGGAAGATCGGGGCGACGGGGCTATCGCTCGGCGTGTGTCTGTGGTGGGTGGCTTGCGCGGGCGAGCAGCCGAAAGGGTCCATGCACCCGACGCCTCAGCAGGTCCGCGGCAACGCCGATCGGGCCTTTGAAAAGCTGAAACAGGAAGAACAGATACGAGTTGGAAACGGCGAGGCGATGCCGCGATAGGCATCATGTTCGGCAGAGCCGGCCGCCGTCAGGCGTGGGAACGTTTCCTGCTGAAGAGCTGAACGAGCCACGTGGTCAGGGCTAGTTCCCGAAACAGGCGGGTGGGGGAAACGGGTTCGACAGCTCGCGGTTCGCGGAAGGTGTTCAGCAAGCCTGCGGATACCGCTAGCCGGAGCAAGCCGGAAATGAGGAAGACGATGGGAAGGTTGGAGACCGGATGAGCCTCCAAAGGCAAGTAAGCGACGGGGACGGCTGAGGGCGTCACGACTGTCAGCCAACTTCCGATCAGGGCTCCGACGATCCATCCTGCCGCGTTGATCGCATTGGTTACCGCGACGCCTTTGGCTTTGTTTTGGGGGGGAACCGCGTCGAAAACATAGTTCTGCAGTCCAAGGGTCATGCCTGCCCAGATCACGCCGCCCAGGAAATTCACGGCCAACAGAAACACCAGATTCGTACTGAGCAAGTACAACATCGGCAGGAACGGCACTGACCAGCCAGTTACCTCGATCACCCTCTTGTTGCCGAATCGGTCGATGATGCGCCCCCAGTGTGTGAGCGCAATGAATTGCCCGAACGTGCCGGCTGCCAGCCAAGCGGCGTATTGCAGGTAATTGAAGTGGAGATCGCGAAGCAAATAGATGACGAAAAACGGACCGGCGATAAAGACGCACACGTGCATAAGTCCGGAAAACAGCAGGAAGCGTCTGAAGTCACGGCTCGACGGTTGTCTGAGAAAATCGAATAAGCGCCCGCTGGATTCCTGGGATGTCGACTCCACCGGATCGTCGATCTTGGTCAGACAGTAGGCGGACAGGCTGCGCGCCACTGCGGCCACCAGAAAAATCAGCGCAAACCCGATCCATGTCGCCTCTGAAGATCGTCCGGCGTCGAGAAGGAGCCCGGCTGCGAACAACGCGCAGAAGCTAGCGATCGCCATGAGACGCGCGCGCTGAGCGAAATAGACGCCCCGCCCGTTCGGGACTACGAAATCGGTGATCAGGCTGTTCCATGCGGGAATGGCAAAATGGCCTATTGCCATATGGATGGTCGCTAGGGTGATCAGCAGCCAGGGAGCTGCCCGGGGAAAGAGGAGCGGAAGGGAGAAGATCGGCAGCCACAGAGCAGCTTGTCCCGCCGCTCCCAGTAGGATCAACGGTTTTCGCGGAACGCGGCTCAACGCTTTCACGGAAAGCAGTTGAGCCATGGTTCCGATAAGCTGGGGGAGCGATGACAGAATGCCGATCTGGAGAGGAGTGGCATGCAAAAAGAGCGCGAAGGCCGAAAGGTAGTTCTCGCCTGACCCTTGAGCGATGGCTTGAAAGGCGCCCTCATGGATGCCGTACCTTCGGTTGCGCTCGTGCGAGGAGGCCGGTTTATCCATGACGGTGCCGGAAAGCCCTTCGGCAGGTTGTTCAGATGTCGATGAGGTCACGAAGTCAAATGAATCCGTCTCGGTGCAAGCGACAAAGTACGGAACGCAGTCTCCGCGCCATTATAGCAGACCGCTCCTCAGGGCCCACCCACCGTTGAAATACCTGGGGCTATGCAGTAGGCTGATAAGGTGAACGGAACATCTCACCATGTTTGCCCGGTTTGATCCGGGAAAGGAGGTGCGGCATGAGCGTTAGCGATCATGGCCCGACTCCGCCTGCCGTCACGATGGCGATGCTCATCCTGGCCCTGGTTTCGTTCGTGGGAATCGGTTTCCCTTCGATGAGTCATGCCAGGGAGTTGATGACGCCCAAGGAGCAGTCTGAAACGGAAGTGGATCCGACGTCCTCTCCCTTGTTCGACACCCAGAAGAAAGGCGTTCCACAGTCTATTTTTGTGTGGATCAAGTTCGCCAAGGGGTTTGAAGAGGAATGGGATAGTTTTGGTCGGAAGGGGTGGTACACGCAGGACCCGCGGCTGAAGCCTATCGGGGCCGGTACGACCGTATTTACCCCGGACACCCCGGCCATTTATATCGTGTTCGAAGTGGCGCCTCTCGAAGACCCTGCGCAGTTCAGTGCGCAGTGGTTCCTGGAGGAGGAAGGCGGAAAACTTTCCGAGACCCCGATCGGCAAGGATGCCTTGGAGGTGCCGGGTCACTCACGGTATGGATACCTGGAATTGAAACGGCCAGACGGTGCCTGGCCCAAGGGCAACTACCTGGTAAAAATTTACGTCACTCCGCTTGGCCAACAGCCCTTCCACGCGGCCAATCAAGTCGGCACCATGCGGTTTACGATCTCAGATCAGCCCGCACAAGCCGCTCCCGCTGCTCAGAAGTAGGGCGGCCCGCCGCGGATATTGTTTTCTCTGGAGATCACTGAATTTCGAGGGTGGCGATGCCGATTTATGAGTATCTCGCCGAGCGGTGCGACCGACAACCCAGTTGTTCGTTGAAAAAAGAGTACCTCCAACCGGTGACGGCCGCTCCGCCCACAGCCTGCCGTGATTGCGGTGCGCCGATTCGCCGGGTCTTCTCCTCCTTTACCGCTCGGTCAGGCCCAGTCGGCGTCTCCAGACCTGACCCAACTCCGCTCAACATCACGGGTATTCCGGCGCTGACGCAAATGCCCGGCGGCGGGGAGGAAGGACCGTGTGGCAGAGGGAAGGGCCACGAACATTGAGGGTGCCGGTGGGGGCACTCACAGGAGACCGCCTGGAAAACCAAGGGAATGAGGAGAGATGAAAGAGACGGATCCGCAGAAGCTTGCGCTCTTGTACGAGCGCTTCAAGGATGTGTGTTTAGTTGAAAAAGAGATTTGGACCGAGGTGTTTCTGCCGCGGGAGGTCAAACACGGACCTGTGCGTACGAATCTCCAGGATCGTTATGAGGTGGTGATCGATGATAAAGATGTCGAAGCCGCGCTCGAAGCGAATATCCCTTTGGGAGGGCAAGCTCTAGCCGCGGCGATCCAGGAATATCGCTCGCACATCAGTTTTATCAAGAAAGGTTAGCGCGCTTGCGGGGCCAGCGCCGTCTCGATTCCCTTAACCGATGTCTTCCGAGAGCGGTTTCGTCCGATGATGGTAGTGCGCGATCATCCGGCCTGATCAATCTACCAAGTACTTCTGAAAAGTCCACTCCACCTCGCCGGAGAACGAGCTTTGCTCCGTGAGATACCGGGAGGGCGGGTGTCTGTCCTGGCCCTAAACGTTGATCTTGCTGAACAGGGGAAATGTGAGACTGTATTTGGTGGAGCAAAAGCTCGTGAACTCCTTCTTGGTCCCCGGCTCCTGCTGGCCGCAGTTGTTGACGGGGAACGCCAGGATCTCCAACTCTTGGCCCCGGTATTTTTATCTTCTGCAGGTCGGTAGACTATGGTGTGTGCCCGCAGAAGCTGGTGGTGTTGACCAGCAGGAGTATCTTGCCGCGAAACTGGCTCAGTGATACTGGGCTTGCTGTCGATGTCGTCGAGCGTGAAATCATAGACGCTTGAAGAGTCGCCCCCATCCTTTCTTCAGGGGGCTAAAGCCGATCACGAAGGAAACACGCAGCCCCTCATCCGCCGACCATCCTGCATTCCAAGACCAACCACGAAGGCTCGCGTTTCAGCGGTGATATAAAGAACGCACCTTTGCTAGAGCCTCTGGAGTGTGGCGATCCGTTCCTCAATCGGTGGGTGCGTGGCAAACAGCCCCAGAAAACCGGAGGTTTTACCGGAAATTTTCATGGTGGCCAAGGGGTCTTGAACAGAATATTCGAATTGAGTCCGCGACATCCATCGATCGATTGCCCGGAGGGCCGAGATCATCGCTTCTTTGCCGTAAACCCTGGCTGAAAAGGCGTCAGCCGCAAACTCACGACGACGCGAGAACCAACTGATCGGAATCATGGCGAGGATCGACAACACGAATTGCAGGAAGAAATAGACTCCCACAGCCAGGGCTTCGTTGCGGTCAGCCAAGTGCCGATAGACCCAGCGGCTGATCAGATAGACGAAGGTGTTCATCAATCCGGCCAACACTGTGGTCGTGAACATGTCGCCGTTGAACACATGGCCCATTTCGTGCGCCAAAACAGCCCGGACTTCCTGCTCGTTCAGATTGTTCAACAAACCGGTCGAGACCGCCACCATGGAGTTGTTCTTGCTCGGACCGGTCGCGAAGGCATTGGGGTCCGGCGAGTCGTAGACCCAAACTTCAGGCATCTGAATCCGAAGGCGTTGGGCGATCTCCTGCACGGCGCCGTACACGACTTGCTCGGCATGAGATCGGGGTTGCGTGATCTGGTAACAATCCAGCATGGAGCGGGCCAATTGTTTCGAAAAAGCCAAACTGACGAAGGCGCCACCGAATCCGAAGACCATCGCCCAGACCAGATCCTGCTGATCGACGACGCCTCGCACATCGATGCCAAAAGCCGGCAGGATAAAGTTCACCAACAGATTGAACGAAAACGACAATGTGACAAAGATCAAGACGTTCGCGATCAGGAGCAGCGTGATTCCCTTAAGCCACTTCATGCATCTCCTCCTTGGTCATATCCTTGCTTGTTTAACCATGCGGGTTCGCAAGTTCAGGTGCGAAACCGCTGATGGTTTCCTAATATACAAAACTATACAATATGCAACGCCTCGACGGGAATAGCATCCTCCAGCTCCTCAGGGGATCGCATCGGATTATTTTGTTTTTTATTGATAAGACTCCTTGCGCAGCGGTCAAGGCACGGCGCACCGGTGCCGAGCGTCCTGTAAGTTGTTGAGGTCGCGAGACTTGTTGACCCGCGACACTCCTTCTGCTACAACGCCTCACGTGGAATCCGGTCGGTGAACCATGCGGACTCTTCTTCTTATGATGAGGGTGCTAATTGTGGCCGTTGGGCTAGTCTGTGGCCACGGCGCGCTCGCCGATCAAGAGAAGCTGAGCGAGCCGGTCGTCGCCGCGCTCGGTGCCGACGGGATCCAGCGCGCATCCCTCACGCTCGACAGCTATTCGTATGAGCCGAGTCATCTTATTGTCGAAGCCGGAAAGCTGGTCGAGCTGAACCTCACCAGCGTTACACTGCTTACACCCCATAACTTTGTGCTGAAAGATGCGGCGGCCGGACTGGCGGTGGAGCAAGATGTGAGCGCTGGCAAGACTGTCACAATCCGTTTCACTCCAATGAAACCGGGAACCTACGCTTTTTATTGCGACAAAAAGCTGCTGTTTTTTGCCAGCCATCGCGAAAAGGGGATGGAAGGCAAGCTCGAAGTTCGCTAGAGGTCAGCCACGCGCCCACATCTTTCCCGACAGCCGTTGTTGCGCGACATTCTCAAAGGCGTCTCCCGTTCGTTTTACCTGACCCTTGCCGTCCTCCCTTCCGCGGTGCGAAATCAGATGGGGCTGGCCTATCTCTTCGCCCGCGCGGCTGATACGATCGCGGACACTGATTTGATCGACCGGGGGCAACGTTTGTTGTTCCTCAAACAGTTCAGGGCTCAGTTTGCCGAAGACCATGTCGACTGGGAAGAAATTCGGGCGATTCAATCGGCCTTGATTCCGCATCACACCGATTTGGCTGAGCGCATCCTCCTCAAGAGGCTCGAAGACTGCTTTCGGTTGTATCTGGAATTTGCGTCCGAGGACCGTGCCCGCATCCGAGGCTTGATGGGAACCCTACCAAACGGCATGGAAATGGATCTGACGCGCTTTCCTGGTGATGTTGCGCGCAACCTGACCGCGTTGCAGACGATGGATGAGTTGGACCACTACACCTATTGCGTCGCCGGCTGCGTCGGGGAATTCTGGACCCGTATGATGTGTGCGCATCTGTCATCGCTGGCCGAGTGGGATGAGGCCAGGATGTCGGCTCTTGGCGTACGGTTCGGCAAAGGGCTTCAGATCACGAACATCCTCAGGGACCTGGCTCGCGACCTCCAGCGTGGACGTTGCTATGTGCCGGCTGCACTTTTAAAGGAAGCGGGGTTGGTTCCGGCCGATCTCCTTCGAATGGAGACGCTGCCTGCGTTTAGGCCTGTCTTGCGCAAGCTGGTCGCGATTGCGCGCGGGCATCTCGACCAGGGATGGGTTTACACGATGGCGATTCCCCGGCACGAGGTGCGTTTGCGCCTCGCCTGCATGTGGCCGATCCTCCTCGCCGGCGAAACGCTACGATTGGTTGTCGCGTCCGAAGACCTGTTGAATCCCGCTGTCACTATCAAAGCCTCCCGCGGCACGGTTTACCGTGTCATGGCCTTGACTACCCTGACAGCAGGTTGCGGCTACATCGGCACGGCCTATTGGGCGTGGCTGCGGAAACAGATGGTGTGAAACAGAACGTCATACGGTCAAGCCGAAACGCTTGGGCAGAGCCGGAGCATCCAGTCCGTCTTCTACTTCTTTTGCGGCTCCAGCAGTTTGTCCCCTTTTCGGAACACCGCGTAAATCGCCTGGGCCGGGCAGGCGTCGAGGCAGAGACGGCAACTTTCCAGACAGCGGGAGGCATCGAACTTGAAGGGTGGAGTGGAGAGCCAGGCGCCGGTCGGACAGACGGGGATGCAGATCGCGTTATGTGTGCAACGGTCAGGGTGCCGGACGAGGTGATCTCTGACAACCATCATAGGTTTCACTCCTTCAAACAAAGCCTGGGAAAAGATTTCCAGCATGTTCTTCATGACTGGCTCTTCTCACTTCCACCGATCTACGAGTTGCCGGAGGCGTTCCTTCAGCTCTGGGATCTGTTCGAGATTATTTTCAATCGCGCCGATAATTTTTTCCAGCCGTGCCGATCGAAGCGCCTCTTTATCCCGGCGAACGAGCCGGTCGTATTCGGCGTACGCTTCAGGATGCTGGGGCTCTAGATCACTTCTGGCGCAGCGGAGAGCCTCGCCCAATTCCCAAGGTTCCGGAGCTAGTGGCGGGGCCACAATGAACGACCCGTCCTGAAAGATCAGGACCGCCGAGCCAGGTTTACCGGTCAATGGTATCACGGTGGCGATCGTTTTGCCGGCTGCGTGTTCCCATGACAGGGTCAGCCCAGGGAAGCGTTTCATGAAGGCGACTTTCTCCTGATTGGCTTTCCATTTTTCCTCGATGGGCATGATCATTCCGCTCTGATCTAAGCTGAGGTTGAGGTCAAGGTAATGCGAGGAGAGAATGGGGAACTGACGGAACCGGCTTCTGCCTTAGCCTGAAGCTTGACCTTAACTTTTTGGGGGCTGCGGTTTATGATCGGGCATGAGCAGTCGCTCCACGATTTCGCCCTTCACAATGTGTCGTTCCATGATTTCCGTGACATCGGCTTCGGAGCCGACCCAGTACCACACGCCTTCGGGATAAATCACAACGCTGGGACCGTATTCGCAATGGTCGAGGCAACCAGCTTTGTTAGCCCGGACGATGCCTTTCAACCCCAACCGCTCCACTTCCTTTTTAAAGAACGCCTGCAGCTGTTCCGAACCGTGGTTGGCGCAACAGCCGCGCGGGTCCTCCTTCGGCCGTTTGTTTACACAGACGAAAATGTGATGTTTGAAGGTTGACAATGGAGAGTCCTCGATTACGTCGTCAAGGCTGCGGGCTGATGCTGAAGACGGTGCAGGAGGCTAGTGACTTCCCCGACGTTGATCAACGGAGAGCCGCCTTCTCGCCCATCGAGAAGCGCCGCGATTTCCCGCAACCGTGTTTGTGCCCGCTGCAAATTTTTGTGCAAGGAACAGACTTCGCAATACCACCGCGGGTTTTGATCGGCGGACGGTGACAGGCGATCGTAAGGCCGCCCGAAGAAGTCCTTGCCGAGCGAGAGCTTCATCAACGGCTTGTTGGTGGCACCGCAGGCATGACAGCCATCGGACGACAAATCCAGCCCCTCCTATTTCAATGACTCGATCGCGACCGCGCCAGTCGGGCGCCATCTTACACCAGGCTTCTGCGGGGTGTCTACCTCGTGTGGGACGGTTCAAGGCGGGTCGGAGTATAATGTTCAAAAACACCGGTCTGTGGCGGCGGAGGGGCAGATGATCATCGGCGTTCCCAAAGAGATCAAGGACCACGAATATCGCGTCAGTGTCACTCCCGACGGCGTGCGGGCGTTGCTTAAGGCCGGACATGGGGTATGGGTGGAAACCTCGGCCGGAGAGGGGAGCGGGTTTCCGGATGAAGCGTATCAGCGAGCCGGCGCTCAGATCGCGGCCTCGAAAGAGGAAGTCTTTCAGAAGGCCGACCTGATCGTCAAAGTGAAAGAGCCGCAGTTGTCCGAGTGCCGGTTCTTCCGCCCCGGGCAAGTGTTGTTCACCTACCTCCATTTGGCATCTTCGCCGGAACTGACGAAGGCCCTGCTGGATGCGCGCGTCACCGCTATTGCTTACGAGACGACCGAGGACAGGCATGGAACCCTGCCGATGCTCAAGCCCATGAGCGAGATCGCCGGGCGCATGGCGGTGCAGATCGGCGCCCGCTACCTGGAACGCTTGCCTGGCGGGCGCGGGGTGTTGTTGGCGGGTGTACCGGGCGTCGCCCCGGCAAAGGTCGTGATCTTGGGAGCCGGTACGGTAGGCAGTGCCGCAACTCGGATCGCGGTCGGGATGGGTGCCCAGGTGACCGTTATTAATTTAGATGTGGAACGCTTGCGCTATTTGGATGATCTCTACCAGGGACGTGTCGTGACGTTGGCCGCCAACCAGGCTGATATTGACCGTGCGGTGGAAACCGCTGATTTAGTCATCGGCGCTGTCCTGGTGCCGGGTGCTCGCGCTCCCAAGCTGGTGTCGCGCGCGGTGGTCTCTAGAATGGCACCGGGATCGGTTGTCGTGGATGTAGCCGTCGATCAAGGCGGCTGCTTCGAGACAACGCGACCGACGACCCATTCTAATCCGGTCTATGTCGCGGACGGTGTGCTGCACTATTGCGTGCCTAACATGCCGGGCGTCGTGCCTCGGACGGCGACTTTGGCCTTGACCAACGCGACGCTACCCTTTATAGTCCGCCTGGCTTCGGAGGGGGTTGAACGCGCGATTCGCTCTGACCCGGGCCTGGCGAAGGGCGTCAATCTCATGGATGGCAAGGTGACCTGCAAAGGCGTCGCCGAGGCCCACGGTGTGAAGTTTGAGCCTCTGACCTAAGTGTGCCGACAGACTTTGGATGACGGGATCGGGGCGTAGCGCAGCCCGGTAGCGCACCGCGTTCGGGACGCGGGAGTCGGAGGTTCAAATCCTCTCGCCCCGACCAGACCTCGCTTGCCAAGTCGAGTGTTGTCTAACGGTTCTTGCACGAGAGTAGACTTCGTGAGTCTCTGCGATCGATTGTGACGATCGGGATAACTGCTTCCAATCCGTTCTGCTTTCTTCCGCGAATGCATCCGCTGGCGATCAGCAACGTCGATGCGTCCTCGGTGTGATGTTGTCGCTTTCACGCCGATTCCCCCCGCATGTTCTCAAGAAAAGCGTGACGCGTGAGCGAAGGTATGAGAATATCCTTTCTTGAACGGTCTTTTCTCGGTAGATCCGGCGGCGCACGTGTTCAGCCATGACCGAACCGCGCGGCAAGTCGCTCGTCAGAGCTAGAATTCTCGTGAGCGGGCGTGTGCAGGGAGTCGCCTACCGGGCGTTCGCTCACCAAGAGGCCGTTCGACGGAACCTCACCGGAGGCGTCAGAAATTTGGACGATGGGCGCGTCGAGGTCGAGGTCGAGGGTGAACAAGAGTCGATCGCGGCGTTCCTCGAGGTGCTCAAGGAGGGCCCTCCATTGGCGCGCGTCGATGATCTTCGCGTGACATGGAGCGCAGCGACAGGCCGGTATCAGGATTTTCGGATTTGGCACTGAAGACAGCGGCAGCGGGTGAAAGGAAACGATGATCGTGAGCGATGAGGACGACCAGAACGAATCGGTCGATGCCCAGGACAAGGACGTTGCGGAGGACGGGGAACTGCATGAAGCGCCCCTGCTCAACGGCCGAGGCGTCAAAGTCCGCAGGCGGAAGGAAAGGAAGGCCGAAGGACTCGATACGCTCAAGTCCTATCTCCGGGAAATCCGGCATAATTCCCTTCTGACCTTCCGGCAGGAACAGGAATTGGGCAAACGCGTCATGGCGGGCGACATGCGCGCCCGCGACCAGATGATCGAAGCCAACTTGCGCCTGGTGATCAGTATCGGCAAGCGTTACATGAACCGGGGGTTCCCGTTCGCCGACATCGTGGAAGAGGGCAACCTCGGGCTGATCAAGGCGGTCGAGAAGTTCAACTACAAACGGGGGTTTCGTTTCAGCACCTATGCGTCCTGGTGGATCCGGCAGTATATTGAACGGGCGATCATCAATCAGGGGAAGTTGGTCCGGCTCCCCGTTCATGTGGTCGAGCGGCTCAACCGCTACTTGACCAAAGTCGAACAGCTTGGCCAGGAGCTGGGACGCGAGCCGAAGACACACGAAATCGCCAGGCGGATGAAAATTTCGGAAGCGGAGGTGCTCGATCTCAAGCAACTGATCCGTACGACCTGTTCGCTCGACAGCCCGATCAACGACCGGTGCGACACGTTTCTCCGCGACGTTATCGAGGACCCACTGAGCGCTTCCCCCGAGGAGACGGCCGAGGGGGTGATACGACGGGAAGAGTTGATGGCGTGGGTCAAGGAGTTGCCAGAGAAGGAGCGAACTGTGGTAATCTCTCGCTTCGGTCTGGACGGTGGGGAAGCTCAGACCCTTGAGGAAATCGGCAAGGATCTCGGTCTCACCAGGGAGCGGGTCCGGCAAATCGAAACCGCGGCGCTGGTGAAGCTCCGGACTTCGATCGAGAAGCGGATGATGAGACAGGACGATCTGTTGTAGAGGACCGGGCGATCGATGGACTACAAAGCGCTCATTCGTGAAGTGCCGAACTTTCCCAAGCCGGGCATTCTGTTTTACGACATCACCACGCTGCTTAAGGACGCCCGCGCGTTCAAGAGCATCGTAGAGGAACTGACGGCGCGCTATAGCGGTAGGCGCATCGCGAAAGTGGTCGGTATCGAGTCCCGAGGGTTTATCCTGGGCGGGACCCTCGCCAATCAACTCGGCGCGGGGTTCGTGCCGGTCAGGAAGCCGGGGAAGTTGCCGGCCGACAGCTTCGAGATCAAATACAATCTGGAGTACGGCGCGAGTTCGCTGGCAATCCACCGTGATGCGATTGCCATCGGAGAACGAGTGCTGATCGTCGACGACCTGTTGGCCACCGGCGGAACGGCGGCCGCCACTGTCCATCTCGTCCGCCAACTGGGAGGCGAGATCGCCGGCCTGGATTTCCTGGTGGAACTGAAGAGTTTGAACGGGCGCGACAAGCTCAGCGGTTACGACGTCCATTCGACCATCGT
Organism: Nitrospiraceae bacterium; assembly: GCA_051293835.1. Classification (GTDB taxonomy): domain Bacteria; phylum Nitrospirota; class Nitrospiria; order Nitrospirales; family Nitrospiraceae; genus DATLZU01. Next base: position 248,219 of record JBPKMA010000006.1, read on the forward strand.
TTATCCTTGATTTCCGATTCTTCCAGGTGCCAGCGAATCTGCTTGCCGGTGCGTTTGCCCGAAGAGAGACGCCCCTGCTCGCTCCAAACCCCACCTCCTTCTGCCTCGGTTGTGTCTGACTTTTCCGCCTGAGCTAGGTCTTGCACAATCATCGACGCCGTGCTATGAATGCTGAACTTTTTCGGCCGACCGGCCGATTCCGGTGAAGGTGAAACGACATGGCAGATAAAGTGCAGGCCAAGAAAAAAGCCCAGTCCAAAAGCAAGACGCCCGGCAAGTCCGCGGCGAAACCCCGCACCTCGACCGACAGTGTTGAGATCATAGAACCTGAGTCGCAACCCCCTTTCGGGTCGGACAAGGACAAGGAATCCACCCGCAAGAAAGAGGAACAAGAGCGACGACGGGAAGCGCTGTATCGCATACTGATGAATAAACGACAGGAAATCATGAAAGAGATCGAGGACAACCTCGGTCAGTCCTTGACAGAAGATCAACGACGGCGGCTTGAGTCAGCGCGCGACGTCGGCGACCAGGCACTTATGGATTTAGAGCGGGAGTTGGGCATTTCGTTAATGGAGATGCGGAACCGCAGGCGTCAGCTCATCGACGAAGCGTTGACCCGGCTAGCCGAGGGCACCTATGGCGTGTGTGCCGAATGCGGTGTGGAGATCAGCGAAAAGCGACTGGCCGCGGTACCCTTCGCGAAACTCTGCATCGAATGCCAGTCCAAACAGGAATTGCTGGAGAAGATCGAAAAGGAGGAGGAGCGGGAATAGTCCGTGCTTCGATCGGCTGCCTTGGTTGAGAAGTTTCCACCTCACGTCCGCTCGGTTTGCGCTGTCCCCTCTTGAGCGTTTTCCCCCCACGAATGCCCCCCGACGCTGACACCGGCTGACTCTCGTCCGAGCGATGGGGTACAATGCTGTCTGCAGCCGGAGGCCACGGCAAGGGCCAAGAGGGGGTCGATTCACGATGAAAGCGGTGGTGCTCGCGAGCGGCGGCTTGGATTCCACCGTCACGGCGGCCGTCGCGAAGAGAGACGGCTGCGCGCTCTATTTTTTAACGGTTTCCTACGGGCAGCGGCATCAGATCGAGGTCGAGCGGGCGTGCGAGATTGCAAGGGCCTTGGGCGCTGCCGATCACGTCGTGCTCGAGTTGGACCTGCGACGCTTCGGCGGCTCCGCGCTTACGGGCGCCGATGCGGTGCCCAAGGATCGGAAGCAGGCCGACCGGGCCGAGGGCATCCCGGTGACCTATGTGCCGGCCCGCAATACCATTTTTCTGTCCCTCGCCCTGGCCTATGCGGAAGTGCTGGATGCGCCGTATATTTACTTCGGCGCCAACGTGCTGGACTACTCCGGTTATCCCGATTGCCGGCCGGACTTCATCCGCGCGTTCGAAGCCGTGGCGAGACTCGGTACCAAAGCCGGAGTAGAAGGGCGAATGATCACGATCCGGGCCCCGTTGCTTTATCTGTCCAAAGCCGAAATCATCCGAACTGGCGTGTCGTTGAAGGTGCCGTTCCACCTCACCCACAGTTGCTATGATCCGGTGTCGTCCGGTCTGGCTTGCGGGCGCTGCGACAGTTGCCAGATCCGCCGGGAAGGATTTCGGCAGGCCGGAGTTGCCGATCCCGTGCAGTATGCGATAGGTTAGTCGAGCCCAATGTCCGTCTCTCCGGAAGAATTCTTCATGTATTTGACGATCGCACTGATCGTGCTGGTTCCGGTGTCCGCGCGTCTCTATCGGCGTGCGACGATGAAGCGGACGACCGAGATGTTGCGGCGGCAATTCGGCCGTGCCGAAGTGCCGGAGCGAAAACCTGAATGAGCGAACAGGCGAGGCGAGAAGTCGCGGCGAGCGGTTCTGGAGCTCGGAAGGTGTCGGCTCGGGTAGGATTGGCCGTGTGGCTGTTAGTGGCCGGTTTCCCTTCCGCGTGCACCGATGGATCAGCCACCCAGGACGCGGCGGCCATCCCTCCAGAATTGCGGGTCGGGGAGGCCAAGTTCAAGGCCAACTGCGCGCGCTGCCATGGCGAGCGGGGTGCAGGCACCGATCACGGTCCGCCGCTGGTCCACAAGATTTACGAGCCCAATCACCATCCGGACATCACTTTCCAACGAGCGGCCGCGAACGGTGTTCGCGCCCATCACTGGAACTTCGGCAATATGCCCAAGATCGATGGGGTCACGCCCGAAGACGTCGATCAGATCACCCGCTATATCCGCTGGCTCCAGCGCCAGGCGGGCATCAACTAAAGATTCGGTGTTGTTCCTGTTTCGTTGGATCCATGCGTAGCGGATTCTCGCGCGCCCGCATCCGGCGGTTTGACATTTTCGCCGCGCGATTCGTAAGGTACATCTATCCCATAAACACAGGTCATCGTGGCTCCGGACGATCGTGAGTCCGTATTCGCGGCTAGTCCGTGTTGAGCCACCGGTTCCAAAAGGAGGCAGCTATGGCATGGCACGGGAATTGGTTCACGAAGTGGCTTGGCGCGGCCGCTCTCTGCCTGATGACATCGGGTTGCGCGTTGGTGGCGATCGATGCGGGACATGAAGGCGTTCTGGTCGAGAAGCCGTTTTTTTTCGGGCACGGCGGCGTGGATCCCGTTCCAGCGACCACCGGCCGTGTCGCGGTGGCGCTGACCACCCAGGTGATCGACGTGGACGTGCGGCCGATCCAGTACGCCGAGCATTTCGACATCATCTCGGCGGAAAACGCCCCGGTCTCGTTTGACGCGTTCATGATTGCCAGTGTGATCGAAGGCCGCTCGCCGGAGTTGATCAGCCGGTTCGGCCCGAACTGGTACCACAACAACGTCAAGGAGGCCTTCCGCACCTTCGTACGCGAGGAGGTGCAGAAGTATCCGTTGTTTCAGTTGACCACCGATCCGACCACGAGAACGAAGCTCCAAGAGGCGATCGGGCGGGAAGTACAAACCAAGATCATCGACAAGCAGAATCTGCCGATTCGCCTTGTGCGTATCGTGGTCGGGAGTATTATGCCGCCCAAAGGGGTGCTGGAACAGACGGCTCAGACCATCATCCAGGAGCAACGGCGAATTACGATGGTGGAGTTTCAGAAGGCGGAAGAGGCGCGGGAGAAGGCCGAACGGCAACGCGGCATCGCCGACCGGGCCTATCGGGAGGCGTTGGGGCTGACGGCCCCGGAGTTCGTAGATCTGCGGCGGATCGAGGTGCAGAAAGAGATCGTCCAGCACGCCCCGACCGCGCTGACGGTTATCATGGGGCTCGAACGGGTGGGCATCAACATCCCGCCGCTCGGCGTGGAGAAATGAGACGGTTTGGCAAGTGCGAGGGCGGTGCCTCGAAGCGTCCGCTTCGAGGCGCCGATCGTTACTTGACCACCCAGACGCGATAGGACTTCGCGTTGAGCGGCTTGGCAATCTTGCGCACACCGATCTCGCCCGGATTCATGACGTCGTCGCCGGACTCGGTTTTCCTTGCCGGGTAGCGCTCGCTCCTGATCAGCGTTCCCTGCTCGTCGTAGAAGTCGACCATCAGGGCGGCATGTTCCCGCAAGCTGCCGTCGTAGGCGGTGTTGAGCCAGTCCAGCCGCTTCAACGCCCTGAAGACCACGGAGATCGTGCCGTCCGTATCCTCGCGGACGCTAAGCACGCGCAAGGCACGATTCTGCTCGATGGCCGTTGGCGTGTTTTCCACGCCGCCGAGCGGAGCTTGAATCACTTTCCGGATTTCTCCCGGCTGCACGACGCCCCGCACCTTGCAGTACACCGTTCGGCCTTTTTCCGCCTGCTCGATCACCTGCACGTCCTTGACGTAGGAGGAGGCGATCGTCTGGACGATGTCTTTCAACAAGGCCGAATCGACGATCGCCGCCGTTTCTTCCCGGAATGAAGGCCAGGTGCTGACCGCGAGTCTGAGGGCTTCCCGGCAGGCAGTCGCTTTCGCCTCGGTCGGCGTTTCAGGATCGTGGTAAGCATAGCGATAATCACCTACGATCTCGATACGATCTGATTGTGCCCATGCCTGTTGCGTGAACGGCAAGAGCATGCCGCCCGTCAGGAGCAAGAGCAACCAATGAACACCGGATGTCTGTTTCGGACACCGCATGGCCGCCTTCCTCCTTTCTCGTATGGGAGTGATGTCATGCTACCACGTGATTTCACAGGTCGGCAATCGAGGGGCTCCGGGCTTCCTTGAGGGCGTCAGCCAACGCTTGAATGGTCAAGGGGGCGTTCCCTTCCGCCCGGTTGTTAGCCAGGATGTACGGGGTGGCGCCGTCCGTCAGGGCTTGACGAATGAGCGACAGGGTGTCCTGGCGCATCCGGGGTTGGGCTTTGACGATACGGGTATACGGCGCGTACCGCTCGACCGCCTTGGCATAGGCCAGGCCTAGCGGGGTCAGAAGCCGGATGACCGTGAACCCGGCCGTCAGCGTACGGCCGAGTCGCCGATGCTGTTCGAGCAGGGGCGGCATGGCGGTCCAGTGGTTGTACACATGGGCGACCCCGTGCGCTTTCAGGATGTCGCGGTAACGCGGGCCGAGATGCGCCGGGTTGCGAACTTCCACCGCGTACTGCGGACCGACTGGCAGCTTCGCGAAGAACCGGTCGAGTGCTGCGAGAAACTCATCGGAGTCCGGACCGGATCGCTGGAACTCGAAGATCAATGGGCCGGCGCGGGCGCCGAGCCCTTCGCGCCAAGGGCGAAGCACAAACTCATCGCACAGCCCAGGATCCAAAAATCGGGGATTCGGCTTGCCGGCGCGCAGGCCGTACCGGGGCAGGTCGGCGAAGGCGGGCACGGTGATGTCCTCCCATACCTTTGAGCAGAAGTGAAAGTCCGCCGGGACCTGGGCGGCATAATGGGCAAGGAGATGAGCGTCGGGCGGGCGATAAAATGTGTGATCCAAGCCGACAGTCTTGAACAACGGCGCGCCATCGTATTCATAAGCCGCGTATTCGGCCAGACAATCCTTGGCAAAGCGGGTTCTGGGATAAGATCGCGTGTACACCAGGCCTCGCCAGCCTTCATAGGCCCAAGAACTGGTGCCAAACCGAACTCGGTCGCGAACGTCGCTCACGGAATTCTGAACCGCCGCCTCTCAGATCGGTGGGAGGCCGGCGATGGGTGCCGGTCCGCGGAGCAGAATGAAGTCAGTCATGCACCGGATTTTACAATGAAGTGTAGACTTGGAAACAGTTCACCTTGACTTGAACTGGGTCTTCACTCAGACTCACCGCGATGTCTGATGCTATGGATCGGGAGTTGCTCGATCGTCTGGCGGAACGTGCCGGGATCGCCCCGGAGTATTACGACGTGAACGGGGTACGGCACGTGACGTCGGAACACACCAAGCGCGCCCTTCTCTCGGCGATGGGGTTCCGTGTCGAATCGGTCCACGACCTGGAGGAGGAACTGCGCAAGTGGGACGAAGCAGCTTGGCGACAATCCTGCGACCCGGTTGTGGTTGTGCAAGAAGGTGACGAGTCGGCGTGCTGGTCGTATCGCCTGGCGGTCGAAGAGCGGCAGCAAGCGCATCTTCGGATTGTGTGGCGGATCTGCGATGAAACCAGTCGCGTGTGCTATGAAGATGAATCGGGACCCGGGTTGGCGCCGCGCGAAGTGCGTTTCCTAAGCGGCCGACGGTATATCCGGGTCGAAGTGCCGCTGCCGCGCGATCTGGCGATGGGCTATTACAACGTGACCGCGAGGGCCCAAGGAATCGAGCCCAGCGTGGAGCGATCGTTTCTCCTCATCCTTGCCCCCCGACACTGCTATGTGCCTCCTTTCTTTGAAGAGGCGCGGCGCATGTGGGGTGTGACGCTGCAACTCTATGCACTCCGTTCTTCGAGAAACTGGGGAATCGGAGACTTCGGCGATCTCACGAACCTCGTCGAGTGGGCGGCCCACGACCTGGGAGCCGGGGTGATCGGCCTCAATCCGCTTCACGCGCTGAAAAACACCCGGCCGTTTCACATCAGCCCCTACTCTCCGAACAGCCGGCTGTATTTGAACGACATCTATCTCGATATCGAGCGCATCCCGGAATTCGCCGCCTCGGTGGCGGCTAGGAACCTGGTGCGCAGCGCCCGGTTTCGGATGACACTGGAAGACCTCAGAAAGCGCGATCTGGTGGACTACGACGCCGTCGCCAGGGCCAAGCGTTCGGTGCTCGAGCACCTCTTTGCGCAATTTCTCCAAGATCATTTCTCCGAAGCTGGCGAGCGGCTGGAGCCGACGACGGAACGGGGCCGGGCCTTCATGCGATATGTGCGGGAGCAGGGCGAAGCATTAGAGCGGTTCGCCGTCTACCAGGTGCTTGATGAGGAGATGCGTCGCCTCGATCCCCCGGTGTGGATCTGGCAGGAATGGCCGGAGGGCTATCGGCATCCGGCTTCCGCCCAGGTCAGCGAATTCGCCCGGCGATATCGCACGCGGGTCTGGTTTCATCAGTATGTCCAGTGGGAGACCGAACGGCAGTTGCAGGAAGTGGTGGAACAGGCCGGATGTCTGGGCATGCCGATCGGCCTGTATCATGATCTGGCCTTGGGAAGCGATCGGTCCGGCGCGGACGGATGGGCGTTTCAAGACGTGCTGGCGTTAGCAGCCGATTGTGGCGCGCCCCCCGATCCGTTCGCGCCGGAGGGGCAGAACTGGGGCCTTGCGCCAGTGAACCCGGTGGCTTTGCGCGCGACCGGGTACCGCATGTTCATCGAGTTGCTCCGCAAGAATCTTCGGCACGGAGGCGCCATTCGTCTCGACCACGTGATGGCGCTCTTCCGCCTGTTCTGGATTCCCCGTGGCTTGCCCGCTTCTGCCGGCGCCTACGTGCATTACCCGGCGGAGGAATTATTGGCGATCGTGGCGCTCGAAAGCGTCCGGGCCAAGACGGTGATGATCGGGGAGGATTTGGGCACGGTGCCCGATTGGGTGCGTGAACGGCTGGGGCGGGCGAAGGTGCTGTCCTACCGCGTCTTCTATTTCGAGCGGACCGGAGATGGGGAATGGAAACGGCCGGCTGACTACCCGGCACAGTCCCTGGCGGTGGTGTCGACCCACGATCTTCCGACACTGGCTGGGTTCTGGGCCGGAGAGGATCTGGCCGTGCGGGCTTCACTAGGCTTCTATACCGATGAGCGTGCGAAGCAGGAGGCGTGGGAAGAGCGGCAGCGGGAGAAGGCTGCGATCTTGAGGGCCTTGCAGGCGGAAGGGCTTCTGCCGGACGGGATCACGATCGATCCGGTCTCTGTTCCGGACATGACGCCCGCGCTGTGCCGGGCGATTCATGTGTATCTCGGGCGGACGCCGTCGTGGCTCGTGTTGGCTTCTCTGGAAGATGTGATCGGAGAGAAAGCGCAGGTCAATCTCCCTGGCACTGTCGAGGCCTATCCGAATTGGTCGCGTAAGCTAGCTCTCGATCTGGACGAATTGCGCCGGGACGGGCGAATCCACGACTTGGGAGCGGCGCTAAGGGAGGCCCGGGGGGGATCGGTGCCAGGGGAGGCGAGCACAAGATAAAATCAAAGCAGGGAATCGTGGCCGGTGGCAAGCAGAAGAATTGTCTAGTACTGAGCGTCGCGGCGGTGCTGTTTCTCGGCATCGTGGTGATGGAGACGTTCATCCCCGCCAACGTCGTCGGGGCGTATGGTTTTGTGCTTCCGATCTTGCTGGTGGCGACGGTCAGAAACCGGAAACTGATGTATCTGACGCTCTTGCTTTGCATCATCGCGACGTACATCGGCCTATTGCGGCCTACCAAGCCGGGCCGGTTTGTCTCGGCGCTCATCAACCGGACGGTCGTGGCGTGCGTCTTGGGGATCGTCGCCTATGTCAGCATGACGGGAGAGGAACGCAAGGCCAGGGAAGAAGCGGCGCGGGCCGCGTTGGCCCTCCAGACGGAGAATCTGCTTCGAGCCAACGCGCAGTTGGTCGAGATCAAGGATAAGCTGAACCGATCGGAACGGTTGGCGGCGCTCGGCCAGCTTGTCGCCTCAGTCGCGCACGAGGTTGGAACCCCTCTGCATTCCATTGCTTGGCATGTACAGGCCCTGGCCGAAGAGCCGGGCGTCACGCCGGGGATGAAGAAACGAATCGAGATCATCGATGAGCAGATCAACCGTGTCGTCCAAATTATTCAGGATTTGCTGTCGTCGACGCGGCAACGGAAACCCGAACCGACCTGGTTGCCAGTCGAATGTTTGGTCCGACCGGTCGCCGCGCTGATGGAACCGGCGTTTCACGCAAAAAGTGTGGCTTTGAGGGTGGAACTGGGGCCCGATCCGCCGCAAGTCTGGGCCGATGCGGATAAACTGCAGCAAGTGCTGGTCAACCTGCTCACCAACGCGTTGACGGCGACTCCGTCAGGGGGCGAGGTTCATGTGTCGGTGGGTATCCGGCCGGCCTCAACGGACGAGGCGGATGCGGGCTTGCAAGCCAGCCGGGCGCTGGTGGAAAAGATGGTCACCATCACGGTGAGCGACACCGGGTGCGGAATGCCCAAGGAGCATCTTCAACGGGTGTTCGAGCCGTTTTTCACCACCAAAGCCCTAGGCAGAGGAACGGGCTTGGGACTGTTTCTCAGCCGCGAGACGGTGATCGCTCACGGGGGCTCGCTCACGGTTGACAGCGAAGAAGGGAAAGGGACGACGGTAGTGATCGCGTTGCCGGGACTTGAGAAGCTCCCGGGAGAGGCCCTCGCATAACCTTATGCAAACGTCGGCGAAAATTCTGGTGATCGACGACGACGCGGTGGCGCGCGAGTTGCTTGCCGAAGCGCTCAGAAAGGAGGGCTACGAGGTTGAGGCCTTCGCCGATGGCGCGGAGGCGATCGAGCGGGCACGGGAGGCGCCCGTCGATCTCGTGCTGACCGATATCCGCATGGGTGCGATGGACGGCCTGACCGTGCTAAGGGAGTTCAAGAAATTCAGCCCCGATACGCCGATTGTGCTATTGACCGCGTTCGGCTCGCTTGAAGGCGCGATCGAAGCGATGAAGCAGGGCGCGTACGATTATTTGGCCAAACCGTTCAAGAAGGAAGAAATCAAGCTGGTGGTCCGACGCAGTCTCGAACATGGTCGGCTCGTCCGCGAGAACGCCCGCTATCGCGCTGAACTGCGGGACCGGGAAGAATGGTCACAGATGGTTGGCAGCAGTCCGGCGATGCTGGAAGTGTACAAGCTGGTCGCGCGGGTGTCCGAAGGGCGCAGTACGGTCCTGCTGGAAGGTGAAAGCGGAACGGGCAAGGAGCTGATCGCCAAAGCGATCCATGCGAACAGCCCGCGCCGCGACAAACCTTTCGTGCCGATCAACTGTGCGGCGCTTCCGGAAGCGTTGCTGGAGTCTGAAATGTTTGGATATGAAAAGGGTGCACACTCAACCGCCACATCTGCCAAGCCTGGTCTATTCGAGATCGCGAACGGGGGAACGCTGTTTCTGGACGAGATCGGCGATCTAGGCGCAGCCCTGCAGGTCAAACTTCTGCGGGTGATGCAGGATCGGGAAGTCCGCCGGGTCGGCGGCACCAGTTCGGTCAAAGTCGATGTCCGCATCATCGCCGCGACCAACCGCGATCTGGCGGGCCTCGTGAGGGAGGGCAAGTTCCGGGACGATCTCTATTACCGCCTGAACGTCGTTCGCATCGTGTTGCCTTCGCTGGCTGAACGGCGCGAAGACATTCCACTGTTGGCCCATCACTTCCTGCGCAAGTACACGGGCGGCGCTACGCATCCGGTCAAGGGATTTCTCCCGGAAACTATGGCGCTGTTGCAGCGCTATCGCTGGCCGGGAAACGTGCGGGAACTGGAAAATGCCATCGAACGGGCCGTGTCGCTCAGCCACGGCCCGTTCATCATGCCGGACGATCTGCCAGAAGCCATCCGCCATGCCGATTCTATTCAGGAAGAAAAGCCGGCTTCCACGGACGCGCCCTTAGAGGAGGAGCTGTTGACCCTCGACGAGGTTGCAAAACGGCACCTGATTCGGGTGCTGAAAGAGACGAAGGGCAACAAAGTCCGCGCGGCGAAGATTCTGGGAATCGACCGGCGGACGCTTTATCGGATGGCGGAGCGGTTCGGAATCGACCTGGGCGAAGAGTCGGACCATCGCTAGCGGAGTTCGGTTATAACAGGCCAAGGGCGTTCTTGATCAATCGGAGTTGGTTCGCTGCGCTTTGTGGCAGCGGCACGGGGGATGCTTTCCATGCGGTGAAGATACCGTCCTTTCCTTCATAGGAGACGTGAATCGTGAGGCGCGTGCTCTCTTCAGACAGGGTGGTCACGGTGGCCACCACCCAACTTCTTCCCACGCCGAAGCGCCAGTTCAACATCCAGTTCCAGGGATGCGGCATAGTCGGCAGGTAATGCCGGTAGCCGGTCGTCACCCTGCCCGCCTCTTCTTCCTCCACATCGTAGCCGTCCGCCGTCAACACATCGATCAGAGCTTGCTTCACCTGGTCGGCAGAAACCGGCAGGACGGCCTCGATGGCGTCGGCTTCGGGCAGCGGCTGTGTTCCGGCACACGCCCACAGCAAACCCGCGGCGATCACGAGGAGCGGGGTAGATCTCTGGCGGCGCATGGGGGTCGTTCGAAGCCTGCGCGTTACTTTCCGAGCCGATACACCAGGTGGGTGTCCGTTTGTGCCACGCCTTCAATGGCGTGGATTTTGGTGAGGACGAGTTGTGTCAGTGCATCCTGATCCGGGACTTCCACGATCGCAAAAATGTCGGGCTTTCCCCAGCAGGGATCGATGGTCTTGATCTCTTTGATCTCCGACAAAGCCCGGACCACGTCGCTGGTTTGGCCGGGCAGCACGTTGATCAGCACATAGGCACGGTCGGGCATCGTCTCCACTCCATTGGTTACCGCTCTGACGCGGGGAAAACACGATGTGTGCAAGGAACGGCAAGAAACGTAGCGGATACGCCGTGAGGAAGTCAATATCGTCGATGAAGCGCCGGCCGGCGGCGCGGAAGGGCACCGGTTGGCCACATCCTGCCGGGCAGCGCAGGTCTACTTGGGCGCGACCAGCAACTCGACGGTATAGCGGTCGCTGACGCTGGTGAGGTCCATTTCGAGCCCGCGCGGATTGCCGATCCGTCCCTCCGGGTCGTAAACGAAGCAAAAGAGCGTTTTGCAGGTTTCGCGAGCCGCGTAGCGCTCGGCGTCCGTCCGCAACTGATCGGCGATTTCCCGTGCACCGACGCCCGGCCGGGTTTTTTTGACCACGATGGCGATATCTCCCCGTTGCAAGAAAAACGTCGTCCGGCTGGCGCAGTCCGTATAGGGAGGCATCCATTCCTCCGTGCTGACCTCGTCGAATTCCAGGCGCAGCAAGGCATAGAACAAGTCCTGCACATCGTATTCGTCTTCCACGTCCAGGGTTGCGCGGTATTCGCGACGGAGCCGAAGCTGCCTGACGACTGTGTGAAAACGCGTGCAGATCTTCCTGACGAGGTCCAGCGGATCCGGCTCGACGGGGGAATCCGAGGGGGTCGGCTTCGTGGCGTCCGTTCTCGGGGTGTCCAGCCTGCCGGCTATTCGCCCGGCGCTTGGAATGGGCTGCTCGGCTTGTCGCACGAGACGTTCTGCCGTTGGTGCAGGTTTGGCAGTTGGGCTGGGAGGAGCCCTGTGGCTGACCGTGGGAGCTGGCTCCGATCCGTCCCGTGACGTGGTCGCGGAGGAAGCGTTCGCTGTAGGGGCGGCTTCCGCTGTGTCAGTCGATGGACTCATGGAATGGAAAGGAGTCGGTGACCCCTCGGCCGCTCGTGGCGGTGTTTCGAAAACTGGCGAAGCGGCCAACATCGCATGCGTCCGCACGGAATGGGGCTTGGCAGTTGCCGATTGAGCAAGCGATCCGGAACCGGGGAGAGGTGGCGATGGAGAAGAGACCGGCGCAGCCGCCTGGTTGGGTTGCGGCGACGGATGTGGCGCAATCTCGGTCCGCTGAATTGGAGGGTGAGCGGACTGGGCCGGGCTGCCTGCAGGGGAAACCGTCGTCGATGTTGGAAAGGGGGGCGGCGGCATAGTCGAACTTGGCACGGATGCGACGGAAGCGGGTTGAACCCGCGGCAAGTTCGAGGGAGCCGCCGCCGGGGCCGGGTGCGGAGGGGCTGACTGCGCGGATGAAGCAGTCGAAGTCGACGTCACGGACGTGGGGGTGGCGACGTTCATGGCCACCGGCGGTGCGACAGGCGGCGCCAGCAACGTGTCGGCGATCTGTGCCGGTGGAACCAATGTCGGATAGGGAACGTTTGGCAATGTCCCGGCTTGCGGCGCGGTGGCCGTTGGCTCTCCAGCGCCCAATCCCAGCAAGTCGAGTTTCTTACTTTCCAATCTGGCAATCAGCCCGTTCAACATGGACAGCGTCTCAGTAATCTCCGTCGGCGTGTTCGTGCGGAGTTTGTAGTGTTGGTACGCCTGGAATTCGGGGGATTTGTCGCCGAAGATGCGGCGGATGCTTTCGCGAATTTGCAGCTCCGCCCGCGCGCGAAACGCCTCGCGATAGGGAAACCCTTCGCTCGTTAGGTCTTCGACCTTGGCGATCTGCTTGCGGAGCATCTCGATACCCTGATCGATCTCCTCGATCGCCCGAACGGTTTTCGACCGGGTGCTGGACTTCGCTCGTGCCATCTCCGCGCTCTCGTAGCACTGAGTCTAACGTAGGGTCGAGAGGTGGGCAAGGAAACAACGGATTCCGGACGGGTAGGAACGTGCTCAGCCAGATCAGGGTGGAGCGAAACGCTGTGAGGACTGAAAAATAATCTCAGGACAACGAACCTCACGAACAAACCAAACAGTCGTGGGGAGAGGATTGGGCGATCGATGGGGGGAAGTGACGCTGTTCTGGTAGCGCGGCGGCAGCAGAGCCGCGCCTTGATCGGTGTGATGTGGATGGCGGACCCGCGGGGGGTCGAGCCTTGTCAGGCCTCTCGTGGTGATCGAGTCCGGTACCGTCAGACCTCCGGAGCATCCGTTGCCCGAGGGGCGCAGTGCGATCACGGGCGGTGGCGAAATTCCGGATGACAGTTGCGCAGGCCGGGGACTCCGAGAGAAGATGGCTCACCCCGGTTGTCGGCCATGGCCACCTTGTGGCCTTGCCCGGTGCCATGGGCCGATAGTCGGCCAAGCCGGAGTCGGGCTGCCTGGACTCCAGATAAGCCGGCCCCCATCGGAGCTGTACTCAGCGAAGCACCGTCTTCTCCATGCTCAAGGGCATGCTGCCCAAGGACTACAAATCTCAAGTTTCGATCGGATCCATCCTCACCCTGGCTTGACAGTCACCCCCTCTCCCACTGGGAGAAGGCGAAGGGGTGAGGGATACCGAGACCGAAGGGGCAAGGTATTGTTCATTGACGCCCGCAAGCTGGGCCGCATGGTGGATCGCACCTACCGCGAGCTGACCGACGAAGACATCCAGAAGATCGCCAGGACCTACCACGCCTGGCGTACTTTCGGCCCTCACCCAGCCTCTGGCCACCCTCTCCCAGTGGGAGAGGGACGGGGTGAGGGTACGCCTGGGATGGCGGCGTATGCCGACATCCCAGGGTTTTGCAAGAGCGCGACACTGGATGACATCTGCAAGCCCGGCTGCGTGCTCACACCGAGTCAATACGTCGGTGCCGAGGTTCACCAGGACGACGGCGAGCCCTTTGAGGTGAAGATGACGCGGCTGGGAGCCGAACTGTGCCAGCAGCAGGCTGAGGCCGCGAGGCTGGAGGCCGCCACCGGCCTGCGCCGAGGCGTCGGCAGGCAGGTCGCCACCAACCTGAGGGAGCTGGGCTATGACGTTTGACCAAGTGCTGCAAGAGGAGCGCCCCGTGATCCTGCGGATCGCTGCCAAGCACGGCGCCCGCAACGTGCGGGTGTTTGGTTCCGTGGCCCGCGGAGAAGTGGACGAGCAAAGCGACATTACATTAATCTCGTGGTCGAATTCGAGCCCGGCGCAGCCTGCTCGACCACGCGGCGCTCTGGCGTCAACTGCAAGAGTTGCCCGGTTGCAAGGTGGACGGGGTGAGCGATCGCGGCATCAAGCCGCGCATCCGGGATCGGGTGTTGAGCGAGGCCGTGCCACTGTGAGGGACCCCGAAGGAGCGCCTTCGCGACATGCTGGAGGCCATCGCCCGGATCGAGCGCGACGCCGCCCGCGGCCGCGAAGTGTTCGAGCAGGACAAGCTGATCCAGGTCTGGATGTTTCACCACCCAAGGATGCGCGCGTCATGATTGATGCCACCGCGCGACAGCGACGATGGGAATCCGTAGGTTCTCTTGTCTCAGGTGAAGACTCGTGTATAAAAAGCGGAAGGTGGAAGCGCTATGGGAAATCCTCGTTTTCCTTGACTCAGGTGAAGAACCATGCCACGAATCTTTGACAATATTGAACTGCAACTGTTGAAGGGCCTGCACGAGGTCCTGCCCGCGGCCACGGCCAGTGCATTCTGCGTAGGCTATGTAAACCTCCGCAGCTAGGGTCAGACGGCCGACCTCGTCGAAGGGTTGCCGAATGAGACGACACGCTCCTCTCTGGAAGCTCTTGGCTTCACACTGCACGGCGGATCACGTTCGCGTAGAGCGGGAGGGGCTCAGACAGTGAAAAACAGCCAGGGGATGGAGAGAAACGGGAAAGAAAAGGGGACATTCAACTTTTCGGAGCGAAACCGAACCGTGCATGGCATGCCGACCGATGAGCAACAGAAGAGGAGCGGCTGACCAGAAAAGTAGAATGCCCCCTTTTTCCCTTGCTAGATTATTCCCTTTCTCCCTTCTCTGAGAAGGACCCTACGGTGACGACGAAGGACGACAACAACCTCGCCCCGGGTGATGTGGTCTCTGGCCTGGAGGCCTCCGAGCTCGTCGAGATCCAGCGCGTCGCCCCCTTCGGCGGCAAGACGCTGGTCGAAGGTGTCGGACTCCAGTCCCGAAGGATGGTGAAGCGCCCACTGGCCGCCGAGGAACTTGCGGCCCTCGTCAGGGTTCGCGGTCAACAGCATACGTTCGATGGCGATGCCAGGCTTTTCCTCCTCGGCGCCGAGGCAGAGCGCATCCGCATCGCTTACCAGTTCGACCCCCTCTTCGCAGTCAACTCCAGCATCGTTGACCCGCTTCCTCACCAGGTCGAGGCGGTCTATCGATACCTCCTTCCACTTCCGAGAATCCGGTTCCTGCTCGCTGATGACACTGGGGCGGGAAAGACGATCATGACCGGACTGCTGATCAAGGAGCTGCTGTTCCGTGGAGTACTCCAGAAGGTTCTCATCATCACACCGGGCGGTCTGACGAAGCAGTGGAAGGAGGAGGAACTCCAGGAGAAGTTCGGGCTGTACGCGCGGCTCGTGAATCGCGCGTCCTTCGATGCCGAGCCAGGCCAGTTCTCCCGTTACGAAGAGGGCATCTTCGTCACGTCCATCGATTTCCTCGCCCGGAACGAGGGCTGTCTCAAGGCCGCTTGCGAGACCCAGTGGGACCTAGTGGTCGTCGACGAGGCCCACAAACTCTCGGCCTACGAGTACGGCACCAAGCTGGAGGAGAGCGAGCGGTACAAGGCGGTGAAGGTCCTCGCCCGCAAGACCGATCACCTGCTTTTCCTCACAGCGACTCCGCACCGGGGAAGAAAGGACACGTTCCGCCGGCTGCTTCTGCTCCTCGATGAGGACCTGTTCCAGAAGGACGAACACGTCGCCGACCGGGTCCGCGAGCAGGCAGCGCCCTACGGAGCATCGGGCGAGGAGGACTTCGAGGACGAGCGCCCGATCAGCAAAGCGCGGAACCGGTTCTTCCTTCGTCGCCTAAAGGAGGAGATGGTCGATTGGGACAACCGGCCCCTCTTCAGGGAACGCCACACGAAGACGATCGGCTACGACCTCACGCCGGAGGAGAAGACCCTCTACGACGAAGTGACAAGCTACGTCCGCTCGAAGCGCAAGGAGGCCAAGGCGAAGAAGAACCGGAACGTCGAGCTAACACTCATGGTCATGCAGCGCCGTCTGGCCAGCAGCCTCTACGCCATCACCCGCACGCTGGAGAACCGCCTGCGGGCCCTCAATGAGGTCCTCTCCATCCTTCGAGATCCGAGCCGGTCAGAGGCGGACAAGAAGAGACTGTTCCGGGGAACTCCTGATCCCAGCGATCCGCGCGACATCACGGAATACGAGGACCTGACCGAAGAAGAACGTGAACGGGTCGACCAGCGCATCTTCCGCCAGGTCCTGACCGATGACCCGAACAAGGTCGAGGAGGAACGGGACGAGGTCGAACGGCTCTTCCGCATGGCTGATAGCCTGAAGAACCACAAGGAGGCAAAGTTCGCCGAACTCCTTGCTGTCCTCGATTCCTCTGACGTGATTCGAGCGGAGGATGAGAAGCTCCTGATCTTCACCGAGCACCGCGACACGCTGGACAGCCTTGCCAAGCGCCTCGAGGAGAAGGGGTACACGGTCGCCACGATCTATGGCAGCATGGACGTTGACGCGCGCAAGCAGGCCCAGCGCCAGTTTCGCACGCGCGCCAAGATCATGGTCGCCACCGACGCGGCGGGCGAGGGCATCAATCTTCAGTTCTGCCGCTATCTCATCAACTGGGACATCCCGTGGAACCCCAACAGGCTCGAACAGCGGATGGGCCGCATCCACCGATACGGTCAGGCCGGCGACGTTTGGGTCTACAACCTGGTTGCCCAGAACACTCGAGAGGGATCGGTCATCCAGAAGGTCCTCTCGAAGTTGGACATCATGCGGGAGCAGATGGGATCCGACCGGGTCTACGACGTGATCGACGAATGGCTGGAAGATGTGCCGCTGGTGCGGCTGATCGAAAGTGCGATTGACAACGACGACGAGGCCGCGAGCCTCCGAGAAACCGATGCCGCCCTCACAACGGCATCAGAGGCAAGAGCCGCGAGGCTCATGGTCCTCCAGAAGAAGACCTCGCTTGCTTCACGCCTCGACTTGAGGTCCGCGCGTGAACTGCGAGACGCATCGGACGAGCGGCGACTTCAGCCCATGTTCATCCAGCGGTTCTTCGAACGCGCCTGGACCGCCTGCGGGGGCACCATCCGCAGGGACGATCACTTTCCGGTCTGGCACATCGGGGCAACCCCGACTGCACTGCTCGAACTTGCCCGGGAACGGCGCCAGCCCCTAGCCGAGACCTACGACACGCCCTTCGTCTTCGATAAACAGCTCGTCAGTGTCGCCAGCAAGGTGCGTGTCCCCGAGCACACCAAGCTCATGGGCCCAGGGCATCCGCTCTTCGACACCCTGATCGAGTGGGCGATCCGGGAGGCGCGGCAGGCCTTCGCCAAAGGGGCAATCCTCGTGGATCCGAACATCGCCAAGCCCCAGAGGGTCTGGCTCGTCCGTTCGACCATCGAGGATGGACGTCGGCAATGGCGGCAGGATCGCCGCAAACCGCCGGCCCACGAGCGTTTGGTCGTAGTGGTTCACGACCACATGGGCCTCCGCATGACCTCGCCGTCGTACCTGCTCAACTGCATTGCTTCAGAGTCCGCCGTGCCGGCTCCAGACGTGCCGTCGAGGTCCGCCGAGGAGATTCAGGCGTGGGCCTACGAGCAGATCACCGAGCGACAGCTCGAACAGGTGAAGGCCATCCGATCCGAAGAGTGCGAGTTGCGCCGGGAGTACCTGAACACGGCTTTCACCGATCTCATCCTCGAACTGCAGGAAGAGCTGAACGATCTTCAGCAGGCGCAGCTTTACGGCGAAGACAATACCGATGACATCGAGCGGCTTCGGCAGCGAATCGAGGCCCTGAAGGCCAGGAAAGCCGATCGGCTAAAAGAACTCGAACTCATGATGAAGCTAATCGCAAACCTCCCGGAGATTCTCACGGAGGCTCTGATCGTCCCTGCCCCCGTGGCGGCAGTCGAAGGCGGCCAACAACTGCCATCCAAAGGCGTTCCCATGCGCCGTGATGACGAGGTCGAGGCCGTTGCCATGGCGGTGGCGATGCGCTACGAGCGCAGCCGTGGGTGGACGCCCACGGATGTGAGCCGGGATGGCGAGCATTACGACATCCGGTCCGAGGGGCCTGGTGGAGAGAAGCGCTTCATCGAGGTCAAGGGGCGCGCCCAATCCGGCGCTATTATTCTGACGGGTCCCGAAGTGGACAAGCTTCGCCAGCTTGGCGAGCGAGCCTGGCTCTATATCGTGACCCTCTGCAAGAGCGAGCAACCGCGACTGCGCATCATCCAGGACCCGATCTCGAAGCTCAACCCGGAGATGCTGTACCGGAACATTCAGTATGTCGTCGAAGAAGGTGACTGGGGCAGGCAGGGAGAGGAAGCCGAGGCCTTTTGGGACGTCGAGGAGCGAGGCTCATGAACGGCAGCGAATCGATGAGGAGATAGGTATGTACGAATCCACGAAAAAACGTGTATTCCTCAGTTTCATCGCTGAAGACAAGGACCGTGTCCAAGGGCTCCGCCTCCTGGCGAAGAACCCGAACTTCGACATCGAGTTTTACGACGAATCGGTCAGGACCCCGTTCGACAGCCAGAATTCGGAGTACATCAAGCGCCAGATCCGAGAGAAGATCAACAGGACCTCGGTGACGGTGTGCTTAATCAGCGAGGATACACACAAGAGCAAGTGGGTGGACTGGGAGCTCCGCGTAAGCGATGAGAAGGGGAACAAAATCATCGCCATGGCGCTAAAGGACGTCAATAGTGCCGTGCTACCCAAACTGATCAAAGAAAAAAATCTGCCCTTCCACGCGTGGGATGTTAACCATCTCGCGAGACTTATCGCGGATGCGTGATTGAGGATGGTTGATCAAAACATCACTATGGCGCGACTGGAAGACCAGATCGCCTGGTATGACAGTAAGAGCCTAACAGCCCAGCGATGGTTCAAAGGCCTCAAAGTTTTTACCATTGTTTCTGCAGCTTTGATTCCTTTATCTGCAGGGCTCGCCTGGCATCCTGTCGTCACTGGGGCGATTGGAGTCTTGATCGTGATCGCAGAAGGAATTCAGCAGCTCAACCAGTATCAGCACAACTGGATCACCTACCGCTCGACATGCGAGGCGCTGAAGCACGAGAAGTATCTCTTCATGGCCAAGGCTGGCCCTTATAGGGCGGTGGACGATCCTACGAAGCTCTTGGCTGAACGAGTCGAGTCGTTGGTTTCGCAAGAGCATGCGAAGTGGGTATCGGCTCAAGAACGGGTGTCCGAGAAAGTCAAGCAAGTAACGGAAGGCATGAATCGATGAGTGAGGCTATCACTAGCACTTGTCCCCGTCTCATCGAGGTGGCGCTCCCCATCCGGGAGATCTCGGCGGAGAGCGTGCGGGACAAGTCGCTCCGGCACGGGCATATCTCGACGCTGCACCTCTGGTGGGCCAGGCGGCCTCTGGCGGCCTCGCGCGCGGTGGTGTTCGCCTCTCTCGTGCCCGATCCCGACGATCCGCGTTGTCCGGCGGACTTCCGGGCGGCCGTGGAGCGGCATCTCAAGACGAACGTGCCGGCGGAACTCAAGTATTACCGCCGTGGCCGTCAGGTTCATCGCGACGAGGACCCCTACCGCCCCTACGAGGACATGCCGGACACGCTGCGCAATCGCCTTCTGATGTTCATCGCCAAGTGGTCGCCCGAATCCCTGGCCTTCGAAGCCGGGAAGCGCAAGAACGCCCCCGCGTCCAAGGAACTCCTCGACGACCGTTGCCTCGTGAAGTGGGAGACCTCCGATCCCGAGAATGCCCAGGGACGGGAGGTCCTCCGCATCGCCCGAGAGCTGGTGAAGGCCGCCCATGGCGGCGAGGTCCTCACCGTGCTCGATCCCTTCGCCGGCGGCGGCGCGATCCCCCTTGAGGCAGGTCGGCTCGGGTGCCGGGCCATCGCCAACGATTACAACCCCGTCGCCTATCTCATTCTGCGGGCGACCTGCGAGTTCCCGCAGAAGTATGGCAAACCGGGCAAAAGGAAGGTGTACGTCGAGGAGTTCGGAAGGACCGTCGAGCGCGAGATCGAGGTGCCGAACGCGCTGGCCCATGACGTCGAGCGGTGGGCCCGGTGGATTCTCGAACGAGCACGAGAGCAAATCGGACATCTCTACCCGCCCGGAAAGGACGGCCGGCCCGTGGTCGGGTACCTCTGGGCGCGGACCGTACCCTGCGCGAACCCCGCCTGCCGCGGAGAGATGCCGCTCTTGAAGAGCCTGCTCGTCTGCGACAAGAAGGACAAGAAGGTCGCGCTCGCCATGGATGTGGATCGGGAGCGCAAGACCGTCCGCTTCGGCATCGCGCGCGGCAAGGAGATCCGGCGCACCGAAGGGACGATGCTCGCCAAGGGCAACGTGCGCTGTCCGTACTGCGACCAGATAACACCAGTGGCGGCAGTGCGCGCCGCCGGGTGCGAGGGCCGCATGGGCGAGCGGATGGTGGCGGTGATCGTCGAAGGGACTGGCGGGAAGGACTACCGGCCAGTCGAGGAGACGGACCTGGCCGCCCTCCGCGCAGCGGCTGCGATCGAGGTCGAGCGGCCGGGGGAGCTGATCCTGCCTGAGATCAATGCCGAGGACGCCGAGGACGTGGCCAACTCGACGGGCATCCGCGTCCACCTTTACGGCTTCAAGACCTGGGGCTCGCTCTTCAACACGCGCCAGCTCGTCGCCATGCAGACCTTCGTCGCGTGCCTGCACGAGGCGCTGGAGGTGATGCGGCGCGAGATCGCCGACGAGGAATATCGCCGCGCCCTGGCCGTGTACCTGGGGTTGTGGGTGAGCCGTTCCTCGATGTTCCAATCCAACGTGGGCTTGTGGAAACCTTCTGGAGAGTTCGTGGCGGCTCCATTCAGCATGCAGGCTATCCCGATGGTCTGGGACTACCCCGAGACGAGTCTCTTCGCGGATGCCTCGGGTGGCGCAGGAGGCCAGCTTGATTGGATAAAGCGGTTCATCCTGCATGAATCCAAAAGCGCAATACCAGCGTCGGTAACGCGTGGTGATGGTGCCGCACTTGCGGTGGCCGATAACCTTGTAGATGTCGTTGTGACTGATCCTCCATACTTTGACGCAATCGCCTATGGTGACCTTTCCGACTACTTCTATGTCTGGTTGAAGCGCGGCCTCGGCAACGCCATTCCTGAGGCGCTCGTGACGCCGCTCACCCCTAAGTCGGATGAGGCAACCGCCCTAAAGCACCGTCATCAGGGGGACGCCGAGAAAGCGGACGGGCACTTCAAACGCAAGCTGGCGGCCGTGCTTGCGGAGTCACATCGGGTTCTCAAGCCGAACGGCGTGATCTCCGTCATGTTCGCACATCAATCCACGAAAGCATGGACCGCCTTGATCCAGGCCTTCTTTGATGCGGGTCTGAGCATCGACGCGACCTGGCCGATAGATACCGAACGTGAGGTGCGGTCTGTGGCGCTTGGGGCATCGGCCCTGGCATCCTCCATCACCGTCATTTGCCGTGCTCGCACTGTCCGTCGTGCCGCCGCGTTTAAGGACGTGCGTAAGGAGATATTGGATGTGGTGGCCGAAACCGTCCGGCGCTTCTGGTCCTACGGCTTCCGCGGGGCTGACCTCATCGTCGCCTGCTATGGGCCGGCCGTGGGTGTGTTCGGCAAGTACGAGCGTGTGGAGAAGGCGGACGGAACGCCCGTCGGCATTCCCGAGCTCCTAGAGTTTGCCAAGCAAGCGGCGCGCGACGCCATCGCCGGCGAGTTCCGCGGGGACAACCTCTCGACCCTCTACTACGTCTGGGCGAACCTCTACGGCACCGCGGAACAGGCATGGGACGACGCCCGCCTCGTGGTGCAGATCGGCGGGGACGCGGACACCGCCATGGAGGTCGCGCGTGGGCGCGGCATCTTCGTGGTAAACGGGGCGACGTGCCGCCTGGCCCTGCTGGTCGACAGGGAAAAGCGGAAGGGGCTCGGTGCGGATCAGAATCCTCCGCTGATCGACGCCCTGCATCGCGCCATGTTGCTCTGGCGAGGCGAGAAGCGGCGTGATCTGGTCACGTACCTCTCTGAGCGCAACCTGCTCGAGGACGGCCCCTTCTGGAAGCTGGCGCAGGCCCTCTTCGAAGTCTTGCCTCGCGACCTCGAGGACTGGAAGCTGGTGAACGCCTTGCTCGGCGAGCGCCAGACGCTGCGAACGGAGGGCAAGCGCGCGGCATACAAGGACGCACAGCGGGAACTGTTCTTAAACGAACGAGGTGAAAAGCAATCATGAGCGAGACACTCAAACCCTGGTACGCCATCGCGACGCCGCACGAGGACATCCGCGACGGGCGTCTCGCGGAGGCCGTGTTCGCGGCGAACCTCTGGGCGGTGGTCCAGGGCACCGCGCCCGAAGTCTACCTCGACCCCGAGGAGTTCTTCCGCAAGACCTACCTGACGAGCGGACTGTCCACGGTGCTCAGTCGGGTCGCGGGAGCGCTACGAGGCGGGGGCGAAGTCGGGGATCGGATCATCAGTCTGCAGACCGCCTTCGGCGGCGGCAAGACGCACACGCTCGTGGCCCTGTGGCATCTCGCCAAACACGCGGATCGGCTGAAGGGATCCCCTCATGCGGAGGGACTTCGGAAGGCCGTCGGCGGGCGACTGCCGGAGAAGGTGAAAGGCGTCGCCGTCTTCACGAACCAGACCTGCGATGCGACCCAAGGACACAAGGTCTCGGACGGCGTTCACCTGCGCACGTTGTGGGGCGAGTTGGCATACCAGCTCGGTGGAAAGGCTCTTTACGAGCGCGTGCGGGCGAATGACGAGAGCCAGCGGGTCCCGCAGGGGCTCTTCTTCGAGATTCTGCAAGCCGCATCGCCGTGCCTAATTCTGTTGGACGAGCTGGCCGACTACTGCGTGGGCGCGGCCGCAGTGCCAGTCGGCGACACGACCCTCGCCGATCAGACCGTCTCCTTCATCCAGCAGTTGACCGAGTGCGTGCAGCAAGTCCCGGGCGCGGTCGTGGTCGCCACCCTGCCGGCGAGCAAATACGAGGTCGCTCAGAGCGAGAAGGGACAGGAAGCCTTCGTGACGCTGGAGAAGCGCTTCCAGCGCCTCGGGGCCGACGTCAAGCCCGTCGCGGACGAGGAGATCTACGAAGTCGTCCGGGCCCGGCTGTTCGAGTCCATCGCGCCGGAAAGCGAGCCGGACTATCCCAAGAAGGTCGCCCAAGTCTATCAGGCGATGTACGCGGCCCACGCCGGCGAAGTGCCCTCGGAGGCCGCCAAGAACACGTACCGCGAGCAGCTTCAGCGCGCCTATCCATTCCATCCCCTGCTCATCGATGCGCTCTACACCCGGTGGGGCAGCCACCCCGACTTCCAGCGGACGCGGGGTGTGCTGCGCCTGCTCGCGAGCATCGTCGGCGACCTCTGGAAACGCCGGCAGGGGAACACCGAGACCCAGCACCTCATCCAACCCTGCCATGTCCGCTGGTCTGTTGATGCTCTCCAGGCGGCTCTGACGCGTCTCTGGGGGACGCCGTACCAGTCCGTTGCCGCTGCCGATGTGATTGGTGGACGGTCCAATGCTGGAATCTTCGACGAGGAACGCGGCGGCGACTACCGGAGCGAGGCCATCGGGCAGGGGCTGGCATCTGCCATCCTACTCGGCTCGTTCGGTGGCCAAGGTGGCCGGAGCGGATTCAGCTCGAAGGACCTGAAGCTCGCGTGCTCGAAGCATGGCCTGAACTGGAACTACGGCGATGGAGCACTGTTGGAGCTGGAGAATCGTTGCTTCTACCTCCACACGGCCACAGCGGGGAGCTTGGGGAAGCGCTACTGGTTCGGCACCAAGCCGACGCTCAACAAACTGGTCGTCCAGTACCGTCAGCAGAGCGCGAAGGAAAACTTCGAAAAAGAGATCCTCGAGGACCTTCGTGCTGAGTCCCAGAAGGGCCCACGAGCCGGCGTGACGTGGCGTGTGATCGTCAACCCCGCGGAGGACCTGCCGGAGCAGAAGTCTCTCGCGCTGTTGATCCTGCCGCCATCGCTCGCTTGGGACGAGAACGGCGGAGCGAAGGACGCGATCCAGGAACGCGTAAAGTTGATCAGCACCCGGTGCGGAGGAAAGGACCGCCTCTACCGGAACACGCTCCTGTTCCTCGTGGGAACCGCTCGCGGGATCAGTAAGCTGCGGCAGGCCCATCGGGAACGGGCGGCGCTGGAGGGCGTGCGCGCGGACTACTGGGATCAGCTCGACGAAGAGCAGCAGGAGGACCTCAAGAAGCGCTTGGAGGCAGCTCGCCGCACGGCCCTTGAAGCATTGGGCCCCGCGTACACGGTTGCCCTCCGAGTGCGCGGACAGGAGGTGGAAGCCTGTTCCCTCTCGGACGCGCGCCGGACGTTCCAGGAACACCTCGGCTACGTGTGGACGACCCTCGTCGAGGACGAGGAGTGGATTCTTCGGCGCGTTGGCTCGGTGACGCTGGAGAGCACGGGTCTGATCCCGAAGGAAGGGGGACTGCGCCTGAAGGATGCCATCGAGGCTTTCCTGCGGTTCACGGACAAGCCCATGGTGACGGCCAAGGAGGCGGTGACCGCCGGACTAGCCCAAGCCTGCGCTGATGGGCTGGTGGGCGTCGGTCGAGGTGGAAGCCTCTCGACGCTTCAGACCAGGTATTGCAAACAGTCGGTGTCCCTGGACCCGAATGAGGACGGTCTCTGGATCATTCCGCCGTTTACCCCGGAACCCGCGAAGGTTCCTGAGGGCGCAGAGGCTGCTGGAGCTGGCGTCGGCACCGGAGAGTCGGGTGCCACAGCCGGAACAACCCCCGGCACGGCCACCGGGGAGAGCGGTGGAACGGCTACGGCGGAGAAAAGTGGGGCCAAGGGCACGGTCCGGCGATTCGTTGTCCGGGGCAACGTTCCGGTCGAAAACTGGGGTGAGCTCTTCCGTTGTTTCGTGGGCCCCGCCGCGCGCATGAACCTGAAGAAGCTGGGGCTCGGCGTGCAGTTTGAGATGGTACTCCCCGAGGGGAGGATGATGAGCGAGAACGACCCGGACCTCAAGGCCATGAAGGAGGCGGCGCGGCAGTTGGGGCTCACCTTCGAGGTCGGAGAATAACCCATGGTCTACCAGAAGAGGATCGTCTGCCTCGCCAACTCGAGAAAGCCTCCTTCTGGCCGCTGTGTGGCGGGACGCGAAGTGACCGATAGGGGCTTTGGGCAGTGGATTCGCCCAGTAAGCGCGCGCCCGACTCGTGAGGTCTCCGAGGAGAAGCGCCGCTATGAAAATGGGCAGGACGTCAAGATTCTCGACATCGTCAACATCCAGTGCACGCAGCCGGAACCAGAGCACTACCAACAAGAGAACCATGTCATCGACGCGGACTCCTATTGGGAACTTGCTGGTCGGGTCACATGGCGCGACATCCAGAATGCGGTTGAGGACCCTGCAGGTCCGCTGTGGCTTAATGGCTACTCGAGTTCAAACGGACAGAACGACCGCGTTCCAGAGAGCAAGTTGAGTCAGCTCTCTCGTTCCCTCTACCTCGTTCGCCCCACAAACCTTCGCTTGCAAGTCCAACCCGACGGCGGAGGCTTGCGTCGTCGCGTCCGGGCCAGGTTTGAACTCTCCGGCCACCACTATTGCCTCGTCGTCACAGATCCTCTGGTCGAGCGCAGGTGCCTTGCGAAAGGCTAAGGAACGACACCGGTGCCAGAGGCCCTTCTTTGGGACATAGAAAAGGGGTCGGGAGTCTTTTCTCTGAAGCCCAGTTCGCGTGACCGTCATCCCAGGAACACGTCACCTCCCATTCGCGCTTTCCTGCCTCCACCTCCATCGGGGACCGGCTCCTTGACAAACCTGGAGCAGGGTCGGTCAAGCAAAGACTCCCGATCCCTTTTCTCCCCCACCCCTTTTTTACCCCACGATCGACTTTTCGATTCGCCTATGTACTGCCGCAACGCACCTGAGCTTTACGTACATGTCGCGAGTTGCGACGCTGGATGCTCGCGCGCCAACGGACTCTCCATCGTGCGCACCTTTAGCGCTGCGCCCGTGGCCGCAGAGAGCATCTCGCAGGTGGTCAGTGCTCGGGAGCCACTCAGGCTCGCCACCCGCTCGGTCGCCGAGGCCTATGGCCTCGGCCCCGACGACTTCGAACACATCCTCTCCACCTTCCCCGTCTTTGCCCGCAAGGGACACGGAAAAAGGGTCGGGAGTCTTTTCGCCGAAGCCCGGTTCGCGTGACCGTTTAGTCAAGGAAGTTCAGATATTTGATTTCAGGCTCATTTCAGGTTTCATGCTTGAAACCCTGCTTGCAGCGTACAGAACAATGCGTGTGAAACCATCTATCTCAATATTTGATGAAAAGGACGCGCCCGACCGTCGAGCCCTGGACGATGTAGTCTTTGACATCTTGCGCTTGACGGCTGGCGAGCGGGAGGCGGTGTATGAGCAGTGGTGAGTCGGGTCCGCGCCCGCCTGGAAAAAGCCAGAAGTGTGAGAGAATGATGTCATGCCCGTAACCGAGAAATGGACGAACCCGGAAATGTTGCGTTGGACGCGCGAGCGCGCGGGGAAGGATGCGTTGGCGCTCAGCAAGCACTTTCCAAAGATCGAGCAGTGGGAGTGGGGCTCGGTACAGCCGACGCTGAGCAGCTCGAGGAGTTCGCGCCCGCCGTGCATGTGCCGATCCGCTTCCTGTTTCTTGCTCAGCCGCACAGGAAGCGCTGCCGGTGCCAGACTTCCGCGTGCTGACGGACCAGCGGCTGACGGGACCGAGTCCGGATCTGCTTGACACGCTCTATCTCTGCTAGCAGCGGCAGGACTGGTTCCGCGACTACGCACGGCTCCACGGCTTGCCGAAGCTCGCTTTCGTTGGTAGCGTGCGGCTGGGGAGCGCCGTCGTGAGGACCGCCGAGACGATTCGGCGAACCCTTGCCGTTGCCGAGCGCGCGCAGTTGCCGACCTGGACCGAGGCGCTCCGGCAACTGATCGTGCAGGCCGAGGACGCCGGGTTGCTGGTGATGGCGAGTTCGATCGTCGGCAGCAACCGCCACCGCAAGCTCGACGTGCCGGAGTTTCGCGGTTTCGCGCTCGCTGACGACCTCGCGCTGCTGGTGTTTATCAACGTGGCGGATAGCAAGGCCGCACAGCTGTTCACGCTGGCGCACCAATTGGTGCACCTGTGAGCCGGCGAAAGCGGCGTGTTCGATGTGGAGGCCGGTCGGATCCCACAGCAGCCTGTGGAGCGCTGGTGCAATGTAGTGGCCGCCGACCTCCTCGCGCCGATCGATGCGGTGCGTGCCACGCTCAAGGGCGTGGCGCTCTTCGACCGCAAGCGCTGCACCACCAAGTACAAGCGGGCCGACTCGGGGTACGTCTCGGCCTGATACCTCGATAAGGACTACGACGGCGACTGCTTCGTGGACTGCCAGAGATTCTTCGACTTCAGGAAGAAGCCCGCGCTCTCGAATCTCGGCGTCGAGGTTCCGGAGGACGAGTTCACGCTCAAGCTCACCTCGGACCCATTCCCGGTGCGCGGCTACAAACGCATCGCGATGAAGGTCGTGGACGTGTACGGGAACGAATCCACAGTGGTCTGTGATCTGGCGGGCTGATGAGGACCTGGCACGATCATCAAGGCCTGGCGATCCGGCTCACCGACGAGCGCCTGGCCTACCTCTTGGAACATCCCCAGATAAAAGGCCTTGAGCTGGCTATCGAGGAAACATTGGCTCGTCGGGAAGACGTCGTTCAGTCAATCACGGACCCAACGGAAAAGGGGGCGGGAGTCTTTTCTCCGAAGCCCAGTTCGCGTGACCGTCATCCCTGGATCACGTCATTGCCCATTCACGCTCACCTGCCTCCAACTCCATCGGGGGCCGGCCCCTTGACAAACCTGGAGCAGGTTTGTCAAGAAAAGACTCCCGACCCCTTTTTTATCTCCCTTTTTTATCTCATGCGGACGTCGGGTGATTGGAGGCCAAAAGGGATGGCGCTTACCCTCACCCGCCGAGATGCGAAGCCTCGTGGGACCAGCCATCGATGCCCCAGGCCCCAACATTCCCCCTGGACATCCGTTCCAAAATGTTGTCCAAACTTCCTACTGGACCGTTGTACTGGAAGCCAACCAGCCACCCCATGCCCGTTATCTCGATGCCTTTCTGGGAAATGTCCTCAGTTTTGTCAGGATCTACACTTTCCCTGTCCGGTGTGTTCGCGGCCCTATTCGTCCCGAAGGTTGACCGATGGCACCCCTCAAAACCGGCTGCTCTCTTTACCCCGACACTGACGATTCCCTCTCAAGACATTCCAACGAGCCACTTCGACATTACCTCTCAATTTAGCTTCACAACTATGAACGGGGAGTGGAGAATTGTTCTGCCAACAATCTGGTCAAACGACGCTGGAATTGAATCAGGTCATCGAGCAACTCGACACGGGTTTTTCGCAATGCCCCTTCTAGAGCGCGGGCTCCTTCCCCTCCAATGGCCACAGGCCACCG